>JBEKAQ010000078.1:0-23104 GCA_050015835.1 Bryobacteraceae bacterium
CCTTCGTCGTCTACCACCTGCTGCATCTCACCCTCGGCACCGTGCATCCGGATTTTTCGGAGCATGACGTCTATGCCAACGTAGTCTACGGATTTCAGCAATGGCCCGTATCGCTCGCCTATGCGGTGGCGATCGGCCTGCTCTGCCTGCATCTCAATCACGGCATCTACAGCATGTTTCAGTCGCTCGGCCTGACGCACCCGCACTACACGCCGCGCATCAAGGCCGCCGCCCGCGTCATCTCCGTCCTCTTCTTCGTCGGATACGTTTCCATCCCGGCCGCCGTCCTGACCGGCATCGTACACCTATAGGCCAAAGATGGAATTAAACTCCCGAGTTCCCTCTGGACCGATCGAACAAGCCTGGGAAAAGGCTCGTTTCGAGATGAGGCTGGTGAACCCGGCGAACAAGCGGAAGTTCAACGTGCTCGTGGTCGGGTCGGGGCTGGCGGGTGGCTCCGCCGCCGCGTCGCTGGGCGAGCTGGGCTACAACGTGAAGTGCTTCTGCTTCCAGGACAGCCCGCGCCGCGCCCATTCGATTGCGGCCCAGGGCGGCATTAACGCCGCGAAAAATTATCAAAACGACGGCGACAGCGTCTATCGGCTCTTCTACGACACGGTGAAAGGCGGCGACTTCCGCGCCCGCGAATACAACGTTTACCGGCTGGCGCAGATCAGCGTGAATATCATCGATCAATGCGTCGCCCAGGGGGTTCCGTTCGCTCGCGAGTATGGCGGTCTGCTGGCCAATCGCTCCTTCGGCGGCGCGCAGGTTTCGCGCACTTTCTACGCCCGCGGGCAGACCGGGCAGCAGCTGCTGCTGGGCGCATATCAGGCCCTCGAAGCTCAGGTGGATGCCGGGCGCGTCCACATGATTCCGCGCACCGAGATGCTCGATCTGGTGGTCGTCAACGGCAAAGCCCGCGGCATTATTACACGCAATCTTGTGACCGGCAAGATCGAATCGCACGTGGCCGACGCGGTGATCCTCGCCACCGGCGGCTACGGCAATGTTTTTTATCTTTCGACTAACGCCAAGGGTTCGAACTGCACCGCGATCTGGCGGGCATATAAGCGCGGCGCGGCCTTCGCCAATCCCTGTTTCACGCAGATCCACCCGACGTGCATCCCGGTGTCGGGCGACTATCAGTCGAAGCTCACCCTGATGAGCGAATCGCTGCGCAACGACGGGCGCATCTGGGTGCCCCGCGAAGCTAAAGACAAGCGCGCCCCCAGCCAGATCCCCGAAAGCGAGCGCGATTATTACCTTGAGCGCCGCTACCCCAGCTTCGGCAATCTGGTTCCCCGCGACGTGGCTTCGCGCGCCGCCAAAGCCGTTTGCGACGAAGGCCGCGGCGTGGGCGAGACCGGCCTCGGCGTCTATCTCGATTTCGCCGAATCCATCGAGCGCTGCGGCCGCCGGATCATCGAGGAGCGCTACGGCAACCTCTTCGAGATGTATGAGCGGATCACCGGCGACAGCCCTTACCAGACGCCCATGCGCATTTACCCGGCCATCCACTACACCATGGGCGGCCTTTGGGTGGATTACCAGCTGATGAGCACCATCCCCGGCCTCTTCGTGCTCGGCGAAGCGAATTTTTCCGATCACGGCGCCAACCGGCTGGGCGCCAGCGCGCTTATGCAGGGTCTGTCCGACGGCTACTTCGTGATTCCCTACACGCTGGGCAATTACCTGGGGTCGGAGAAGCTCGAAAAAATCGACGCCCGGCGCCCCGAGTTCCTGCAGGCAACCGATGAAGTGGAAAATCGCGTAAAGCGGCTGCTGTCGATCAAAGGCAAACGCACCGTCGCGTCGTTCCATCGCGAACTCGGCAAAATCGTGTGGGATCGCTGTGGGATGTCGCGAAATGCCGATGGGCTCAGAGCGGCCATCGGCCAGATCCGCGCGCTGCGGGAACAATACTGGAGCGACCTCAACGTGCCCGGCTCCGGCGCAGACCTCAATCAGCAACTGGAAGGCGCCGGCCGCGTGGCCGATTTCTTCGAGCTGGCGGAGCTGATGTGCATCGACGCCCTTGATCGAAACGAGAGCTGCGGCGGCCACTTCCGCGAGGAATTTCAGACCGAAGACGGAGAAGCGCTGCGCGACGACGAGCATTATCAATATGCCGCCGCCTGGGAATACAAGGGCCCGGAGGCGCCGCCGCGGCTGCACCGGGAGCCGCTGGAATTCGACTACGTCCACCCCGCCCAACGGAGCTACAAGTGAACCTGATCCTGCACATCTGGCGGCAGAAGAACGCTTCCGGCAAAGGCGCCATGGAACGTTACGAGGCGAAGGATGTCAGTGGCGACATGTCGTTCCTCGAGATGCTCGACGTGGTCAACGAGAAGCTGATCGCGGAAGGCCGGGAACCCATCGCGTTCGAGCACGATTGCCGCGAGGGCATCTGCGGATCCTGCGGTTTCATGATCAACGGCATCGCCCATGGCCCCCAGCGCGGCACCACGGTTTGCCAGCTGCATATGCGCCATTTCAAGGATGGCGACGAGTTGTATCTGGAGCCCTGGCGCGCGCGGGCCTTCCCGGTGATCAAAGATCTGATCGTCGATCGCAGCGCCTTCGACCGCATCATCATGTCCGGCGGCTACATCACGGCGCGCACCGGCAGCGGTCCCGACGGCAACACCTTGCCGGTCCCCAAGGAGGATGCGGATCGCGCCATGGATGCGGCGGCCTGCATCGGCTGCGGCGCCTGCGTGGCGGCTTGCCCGAACGCCTCCGCCGCCCTGTTCACCGGAGCCAAGATTTCCCACCTCGGGCTGCTGCCGCAGGGACAGGCGGAGCGGTCGCGCCGCGCCTTGCGGATGGTCGCGCAGTACAATCTGGAGCGGTTCGGAACCTGCACCAACATCGGCGAATGCGAGGCCGTCTGCCCCAAGGAGATCCGGCTGGACGCGATTGCCCGGATGAATCGGGATTATCTGCGCGCCAGCTGGACAAAACGCCCGCCACATGGCGATTCAGACTAAACTCGGCGGGACCTGTATCCTCCGCCGTGCCGCCGTCGTCTCTGTGTAGTATGCTGGTCCTCTGGTCCCCTACTTTATCCCTGTTGAGGTACGCTTGACATGTCCTTCCGTTTGAAATCGCTGTTGTTTGCCGCTTGCGCGTTCCTGTTCGTTTCGCTCCCCGCTTTCTCCCAGGTTACGGCAGTTGAGGGCGTCGTAAAAGATTCGGACGGCAAGCCCGTCGTAGGCGCAATCGTTACCTTTGAGCGTAGCGACATCAAGGGTCACTATACGGTTAAGACCGACAAGAAGGGTCATTATGGCCACTACGGTCTCCCGATGGGAACGTATGTGATTACGTGCACTATCGACGGCCAGGTGCGGGACACGGCAAGTAACTACCGTACCACCCCCGGCGATACCAAGACGTTGAATTTCGATCTCAAACAGTCGGCGGCGCAGCAGGCGGCGCTGGCCCAGGCGGCGGCGTCCGGAACCCTCACCGAAGAACAGGCGCGCGGCATGACCAAGGAGCAGAAGGAAGCGTTTGAGAAGAACGCCAAGGCTCGTGAAGCTCAGTTGGCCAAGAACAAGGCATTGAACGACGCGTATACGGCCGGTAAGAACGCCATCGACGCGAAGCAATGGGACGCGGCCGTCGAAAACCTGAACAAGGCCGCGGAACTCGATGCCACGCAGCCCGCGGTCTGGACCAGTCTGGCCGACGCCTATGTGGGAAAGGCCCAGGCGACGCCGCCCGAGGCCGCCGCGAATTATGACAAGGCGTTCGACGCCTTCAAGAAGGCGATCGAGCTCAAACCCGACGCCGGACTCTACAACAACTACGCCCTGGCGCTGGCGAAAGACAAGAAGCTGGACGAGGCCAGCGCCAACCTCGCCAAGGCGGTGGAGCTGGATCCTCCGGGCGCCGGCAAATACTATTACAATCTGGGCGCTTTGCTGGTGAACAGCGGGCAGGGTGAGGCGGCGACCGAGAACTTCAGGAAGTCGATCGCGGCCGATCCCACCTATGCGGACGCCCACTTTCAACTGGGAATGTCCCTTGCGGCCAAAGCCGGAGCGGATCCGAAAACCGGCGCCGTGACCCCGGTACCCGGGACCATCGAGGAGCTCCAGAAGTACCTCGAGCTCAAGCCCGATGGAGTGAACGCCCAGTCGGCGAAGGAGATGATCGCCGCGCTCGGCGGTTCCGTCGCCACAACCTTCCAGAATCCCAGCGCCAAGGGCAAGAAGAAATAGCCTGGGTTTCCGGGTATAACGCGGGGTGAAACGAGGGATGCGGAACGGCGTCCCTGTTATGGTGACGCGAGCGTCACTGCAACTGGCGCTTCATGCTTTCTTTTCTCAGACTACTGATCACTCTGGTGGTCGCGATTACCGTGATCAGGTCGGTGGTCAGCTTCGTTCAAAGGCTTTGGTACGGCGCGCAGCAGCAGCAGCGATCCGTGCCTCGTCCGCCCCTCGGCGGCGGCTCCGGCGCGGCGACAACCATGCTCCAACAGGATCCCGTTTGCGGCACCTACGTGGCCGTCGATACTTCATTGAAGAAAATTGTGGGCGGGCGGGTGATTCACTTCTGCTCGGCTGAATGCCGCGACCGGTATCCGGGGTAGATTGCGTAATCCGCAAACAGAAGATCTGCTTTCGGGCCTCACTCACAGCCCCGGATTCGCCGGACTGGCCACTCGTGTTTTCTCCCCCTCCTGTTCTTTTAACGATGTTCTTCGCCTCTCCGGCCTGACCCTGACCGCCAAAGCGGTCTACGCCGCGCTGTTGTATCGCGAAACCAAACGTCCCCAGATCCTGATTGCCGACGGCAACAAGCAGGCCGAAGCGCTCTACCCGCTGCTCAGAACCTTCTGCGACCTTCTCGATGCCGGAACCACCCCGCTGCTTCTGCCCGCGCTCGACGTTCTGCCGGGACAAGGCATGTCGCCGCACGCCGAGATTCTGGCCACGCGCGCCGCCGCGCTGGATCGGCTGGCGCACGGAAAGGCGGGGATCGTCGTGATGCCGGTGGCCGCCGCGCTGGCACGAATCTCGCCACCGCATTATTACCGGCAGCTCACCCTCACGCTGCGGATCCACGAAGAGATCGCGCTCGACGATCTCTCCGCGCATCTCGAAAGCATCGGCTATGAGCGCCGCGATCCGGTCGAAATGGTGGGCGAATACTCCATTCGCGGCGGCATTCTGGATGTCTTTCCGCCCGACCAGGAGCAGCCCGTCCGCATCGAATTCTTCGGCGATGAGATCGAATCCATCCGGCGTTTCGACCCCGAGTCGCAGCGTTCCATCCACAAGCTGACCGAGTGCATTTTGGCGCCGTTCACGGAATTTCGCAAGTCCCGCCAGTTGCTCTCCCGGCTGGCGGAAGTTCTGCGCGAATCGGGCATGCGCACGCGAGAACTCCCCGTGGACGGCGAGCCCTTCGCGGGCTGGGAACTGCTCGTCGCCGCCGTCGCCCCGCCCGAATCCTCGATCCTCGGCTTCTTCGAGCAGCCACTCGTTGTGATCGATGAACCCGAGATGACCAGGGCCGCCGCGGAGCGCTTCTGGGGCAGGCTTCAGGATGCGCCTGCCGCCGCCTTCCTCAAGCCGGAAGCGGGCGCGCTCGAGTGGGACGAGTTCCGGGAACTGGCCGTGAAACACAGCGTGCTCGAGATCCGGCAACTGGATGTCGGGGTGGCCGACGCGCAAAGCTTTTACATCCCGACCCGCCCTTCCATGGCGTTCCACGGCAATCTGCAGGTCGCCATTCGGGAAGCGAAGACGCTGATCGAGGCGGGTGGCAAGCTGGCGTTTTTCGCGCCTACCACGGGTGAGATCGAGCGCCTGGCCGACATCTTCAGCGAGTATGCCGTGCCGTACCAGGTGGAACTGTCGGGCGACCGTGCACCGGAATATCTGCGGGAGCGGGCGCAATCGGGCGGCAGCGCGGTGGCTCTGATTCGCGGCGAGGTGGCCCGCGGCACGGTTTTCCAGGAAGCCGGGCTGACCATCTTCGGCTCCGAAGATCTCTTCGAAGCTTCCGAGACCGTCGCCAAACCCGGCATTGCGCACCTCGGCAAATTCTCGGCGGATCAATTCGATCTCAAACCGGGCGATTACGTGGTTCATGTGGAGCATGGCGTCGGGCAGTTCCACGGCGTTCGCGAAATCGCCCAGGGCGATGCCAAAGGCGACTACATGCTCATCGAATATGCCGGCGGCAACAAGCTCTATGTGCCGCTGGCGCGCATGGATCTGGTGCAGCGCTTTCGCGGCGAGGGCGAGGCTAAACCGTCGCTCGACAAGATGGGTGGCGCGACCTGGACCCGTACTAAAACGCGTATCAAGACAAAAATGCGCGACATGGCCGAAGAGTTGCTCAAGCTCTACGCCGCGCGCAAACTGGCCCCCGGCTTCGCCTTCTCGGCCGACAGCAACTGGCAGCGAGAGTTCGAAGACGCCTTCGAATTCACCGAAACGCGCGACCAGAAAACCGCCATCGAGGACATCAAACGCGACATGGAAAGCCCGCTGCCGATGGACCGGCTTCTTTGCGGCGACGTGGGCTACGGCAAGACCGAAGTCGTGATGCGCGCGGCTTTCAAGGCCCTCGGCGACGGCCGCCAGGTCGCCGTCCTTTCGCCCACTACTGTGTTGTGCTTCCAGCATTTCAATACTTTCAGGAAGCGCTTCCAGCCGTTTCCCGTGCGCATCGAGATGCTCAGCCGTTTTCGTTCCGCGAAGGATACGAAGGCGGTGCTCGACGATCTCGCCGAGGGAAAAGTCGATCTGGTGGTCGGAACGCATCGCATGTTTTCGAAGGACGTGATCTGGAAGGATCTCGGCCTGGTCATCATCGATGAAGAGCAGCGTTTCGGCGTCAAACACAAGGAACGCCTGAAGGAACTGCGCACGAGCGTGGACGTCGTGACCATGAGCGCCACGCCCATTCCGCGCACGTTGCACATGTCGCTGCTGGGGCTGCGCGACATGTCGGTGATTGAAACTCCGCCCAAGGACCGGCTCTCCATCCACACCGTAGTCGCGCCCTTCGGCCCCGATCTGATCAAGCCCGCCATCGAACTGGAGCTGGCGCGCGGCGGGCAGATTTACTTCGTACACAACCGCGTGGATTCCATCTGGCATCGCGCCGCCATGGTGCAGGAGATGTTTCCCTCCATCCGCATCGGCGTGGGCCATGGGCAGATGCCGGAAGCCCAGTTGGAGAAAGTGATGCTCCAGTTCATGAACCATGAGTTCGACGTCTTTGTCTCGACCACCATCGTCGAAAACGGCCTCGACATTCCGCTGGCCAACACCATGATCATCGAGCACGCCGAGCGCTATGGGCTCTCGGAGCTTTACCAGCTGCGCGGCCGCGTGGGGCGGTCGAACCGTCGCGCCTACTGCTACCTGCTGGTCGAACCGGACTCAGAGCTTACGGAAATCGCGCGCAAGCGATTAGCGGCGCTCAAGGAGTTCAGCGATCTGGGCGCGGGCTTCAAAATTGCCGCGCTCGATCTGGAACTGCGCGGCGCCGGCAATCTGCTGGGCGGCGAGCAGCACGGCCACATCAACGCCATCGGATTCGATATGTACATCCGGATGCTCGAGGAAACCGTGCGCGAGCTGCGTGGCGAAGAAGTAGCCCCGGAGATTCATTCATCCGTGAATCTTGGTTTGGATCTGCGCATCCCCTCCTCGTACATCGCCGACGAAAACCAGCGCCTGCGTGCGTACAAACGGATCGCTCAGGCCGTCGACGCTTCGGAGCGCGACAAAGTCGAGCAGGAATTCGCCGACCGCTATGGGCCGGTGCCGGACGATGTGCGCTATCTGCTGAAATATTCCGCCATCAAGACCGCGGCTGAGAAGATCGGCATTGAGGCGATCGACCGCCGGCACTCCGTGATCAACGTGAAGTTCCACGACCAGACGCGCGTGGAAGCGCAGAAGCTGCTGACACTGGTCAGTAACACGCGAGGAGCGCAGTTTACCCCGGCGGGAGTGCTGCGTTTGCCGGTGGATGCCATGAGCAGCCCGGCGGCTATGCTCGACTACATCGAGACAGGCCTGATCGCCCCCCTGGGTTAAGGTGGATGCTATGATCGGGGCACCAGCATCATGAGCCCCCTCGCTCAAATCATAGCCGCGGCCGTCACCGCCGGGCTACCAACGCTAACCGTTCTGGTCGGCATCCTTCTCAATAACCAGCGCCTCTCCGATTTTGAGAAGCGTATGGACCAGCGGTTTGTGGAGGTGGACCAGCGGTTTGTGGATCTGGATAGGCGCATGGATCAGCGATTTGCAGAGATGGACAAACGCACCGAGCAGCGACTGTTCGATTTGCGAGACCTGTTGAGATCCGAATTCTTCCGCGTCGAACAGGTTATGGACGCGCGCCTCAGGCATCTCGAAGAATCTTCGCAGCACTAACCGCCGTTTGAGTTTCATCCCAACAAGTAGTAAGCTCTACCACGTGACCCGTCGACAAGCCCTCGCACTCTGCGCCGCCACCCTCGCCCGCGCGGCCGATCGTCTCCCCGCCAACAAAAACGTCAAATGGGCGCTCGGCTCGAACCTCTGGAACTTCTTCAAGCCGAGAGTCGCCTTCACCGACATCCTCGACATCATGAAGGACACCGGCTTCATCGGCGTCCGCGTGACCCAGTTCCCGCAGATCCTGCAGACCTACAACATTACGACCGAGCAGCTGCGCCAGGAGGTCGACAAGCGCGGTCTGCACGTGATCACGATCTCTTTCAACGGCCCCGCACAGGATGCGGAGCAGCGCCCCAAAGTGTTCGCCGATGCGCGCCAGGCCATGAATTTCCTGAAGAACTTCGATGCCAATCTGCTGGTGGTGTTCTCCCCGGGCCGCAGAGATCTTACCGACGCGAGCTTCAAGACCATGTGCGAAACCTACAACCAGCTGGGCGAAATCGCGGGCGAGATGGGCTTCCGCGCGGGCCTCCATAATCACATGGGCCAGATGGTGCAGACCGAGGAAGAAGTCGACCGCTGCATGGCCATGACGGATCCCAAACTGTTCTGGTTCTCGCCCGATACCGCGCATCTGCACCTTGCGGGCATCGATTCCGCCAAATGCCTTGCCAGGCACAAGAGCCGGCTCATGATGATGGATTACAAGGACGCGAAAAAGGCCGGCTCCGCCCGCTTCACCGACGATATTTACGATCTGGGCGACGGCGAAGTCGATTTCCCCGCCTGCCACCGCGTGTTGAAATCCATGAATTACAAGGGCTGGATCTGCGTGGATCTCGATACCGCCCGCAAGGGCCCGCGCGTGAGTTACGAGCGCTGCGGAGCCTATGTGGTCAAGACGCTCGAACCGATCTACCTATAGTTGGGCAAATCACCGGTAACCCTTATCATCCAGATGGGTGAAATCCGCGCCGTCTTTCATGACGCCCAGAGTCACAATGGCAAAAGTGAAGACTTCTGTCCCAGGCTCAAGATGGCCGCCAAACGCATGCTCCGCGTTGGCCAAAGTCATATGGCAATGAATCTTGCCGTTGATGACATAGCCATTCATGCCAATCAAATCGGCGGGCGCGGTAGGGTCTTTCACGAACATATTCTTTGACGGCAGGTCGCGATTACTGACCTGATGGACCTGATACCCGCGCACGGAACCGGCTCCCGCCAGAATCACGGCGTTCTTAATCTTCTCCTGCGCGACTACTTTCTCGATCCCCGCCAACAGATCGGCGCCGAACTTAAAGCGCAGCACCGTGACGCGATCGAACTGGCCGTCGACTGCGTAGACATCCGGCACTTTATCGCTGTTGGGCTTGGTGTCATCAACCGGATTGGCGGAGGGATTTAATTTCTCGTGGCGCGTTTGCTGCGCGGCGGCGAGAACGGTCAGAACAAGGAACAGAGTCATACGCATGATATTCATTATCCGTGTACTAGCCAGGAAACGTGGAGGATAAACTTATGCGCATGTTACTGAGAGCGTCGATTCCCGTGGAGGCCGGCAACGCCGCCGCCAAGGATGGAACTTTAGGGTCTGCGATGGAGGCAATTCTGGCCGCCCTCAAACCCGAAGCGGTCTATTGCTATGCGGACGACGACGGCCAGCGGTGCTGCTCGGTCGTCTTCGACATGAAGGACCCATCGCAAATTCCGGGCGTTGCCGAGCCCTGGTTTCTGGCCTTCAACGCCAAAGTTTCTTTGCGCCCGGTCATGACCCCGGCGGATCTCGCCAAGGCCGCTCCCTCCATCGCCAAGGCAGTCAAGCAATACGGGAAGTAGAAGCTTCCGGGACATGCGGCGATAGCCGCGTCATTTCCGCTAAACTAAGCTGAATCGCCCCTATGCCGCTCGCCACCGGTGACAAACTCGACCGCTACGAAATCCTCGCGCTGATCGGCAACGGCGGGATGGGCGAGGTGTGGAAGGCGCACGATCCCAGGCTCAATCGCGACGTCGCGATCAAAGTCTCGGCGCAACAGTTCACCGACCGCTTCGATCGCGAAGCCCACGCCATCGCCGCGCTGAACCATACCAACATCTGCACGCTCTACGACGTCGGTCCGAATTACCTCGTCATGGAGTTCATCGAGGGGCCGACGCTGGCGGATCGCATCGCCGAAGGGCCGATTCCGCTTGACGAAGCGCTGGGGTACGCGAAGCAGATTGCCGCCGCGCTCGAAGCCGCGCACGAGAAACCCATCGTGCATCGCGATCTGAAGCCGGCCAACGTCAAGATCCGGCCCGACGGTTCGGTCAAGGTGCTCGACTTCGGCCTGGCGACGGCGGTTGAGGAAGTCGAGGTGACTCCCGATTCGCCGACCATGATGCCGGGAACGCACGTGGGCGTGATTCTGGGAACCGCCGGATATATGAGTCCGGAACAGGCGCGCGGCAAAAAGGTCGATAAACGGGCGGATATCTGGGCCTTCGGCGTGGTCCTGTACGAGATGCTCACCGGCAGGCGGCTCTTCCAGGGCGAGGATGTGACCGAAACCATGGCGTCGGTGGTGAAGGAAAAGCCCGACCTGAGCGGCGTTCCCGCGCAGGTGTTGCCGCTGCTGAACCGGTGTCTCGAAAAAGATCCGAATAACCGGCTGCGGGATATCGGGGATGCCTGGGCATTGCTGGGGAGTGGAGCGGTATCGTCCGCTCCTTCACAGTCGCGGCTCGGTATGGGCTTGGGTTGGATTGCGGCGGGCGCGCTGGCGGTTGTCGCGGTGGTCGCCCTCTGGGCGCCGTGGCGCGCGCAGAAGCCCGTTGATCGGCCGCTGATCCGCCTCGACGTCGATTTGGGCGCGGACGTTTCGGTGCCGGCCGCCAACGCAGCGAACCCCCTCGCGATCTCACCCGATGGAACGCGGCTGGTATACGCCTCCGGCACTCCCGCGAGGCTGTTCACTCGCCGGCTCGACCAGGCGAAAGCCACTGAGCTCCCCGGAACACAGGGGGCAGCCGGACCGTTCTTCTCGCCGGATGGGCAGTGGGTCGGATTCTCCTTAGGCGGCAAGCTGAACAAGATTTCCGTGGAAGGCGGCGCCGTGGTCCCGCTGGCGGATGTGATCGGTTTCGGCGGCGCGAGCTGGGGCGAGGATGGCAACATTCTGGTGTCCGACGCGAGGAAGGGCCTGGTGCGGGTCCCCGCCGGCGGAGGTCCGCCCCAGATGGTGGTGGATGTGCTCAAGGGCGAATACGCTCTCGCTTCCCCGCAGATTCTGCCTGGAGGCAAGGCCATCTTGTTTGCGAGTTACGCGACTCGGAGCGCCGACACGGCGAGCGTCCAGGCCCTGATACTTGCAGACCACCACAGGAAGGTCGTGGTCCAGGGCGGCACATCCCCAAGGTATCTGGCCACGCAAAACGGGGCCGGTTATCTGCTCTATACCAACCGCGCAACACTGTTCGCGGTCCCGTTCGATCCGGATAAGCTTGAAACGCGCGGGACAGCGGCACCCATGCTGGACGATGTTGCCCATTCGCCAGTCGGGTCTGCCCATCTGGAGATTTCCCGGACAGGCGCCCTGGTCTATCGAAGAGGCGGCGGCGACACGGGACTGCTGACCGTGACCTGGATCGAAGGCGCCGGAAAAACCGAGCCCCTGTTAGCGAAGCCAGGCCTCTATGACCGCCCAGAGCTGTCCCCGGACGGCCAGCGGCTGGCAGTGGATGTTACGGAGGCATCGGGCCAGGACATCTGGGTCTACGACTGGAAGCGGGACACGATGACGCGCCTTTCATTCACCGGCACGGCCTTCAGTCCCATATGGAGCCCGGACGGGCGCTACATCGCGTGGGGGTCGTCGGCACAGGGCATGTTTGCGGCCCGCTCCGACGGAGCGGGCCAGCCGCAGCCATTGACCCGGAGCACAGACCAACAATCTCCCTGGTCCTTCACCCCGGACGGAAGGCAACTGGCGTTTCAGGATCGGAGTTCGAAAAGCGGATATGATTTGTGGACCGTGCCCATCGAGAGCGATGGCGCGGGGCTGCGCGCCGGAACGCCCGTGGTTTTCCTGCAAACGCCGGCCAGTGAGCGGCACCCGGCTCTGTCTCCGGACGGACGCTGGCTCGCCTATTCTTCCGACGAGTCGGGCACATTCCAGGTTTATGTACGGGCCTTCCCGGACAAGGGCGGCAAATGGCAGATTTCGAGCGGCGGCGGCACATATCCGATGTGGTCGCGCAACGGGCATGAGCTGTTTTTCGAGACCATGGATGGTCGGATCATGCTGGCGCGGTATACGGTGAAAGGCGATTCCTTCGCCGCCGATAAGCCGCTGCTGTGGTCGGACAGAAAGCTCGGAGCCGTCGGAGGCGTCGGCACCGCCAGGAATGTCACGCTTGCGCCCGACGGCAAGCGTTTCGCGGCGCTCATGCCCGCCGCCGCACCGGAAACCGAGCACGCGCAGAACCAGGTCGTCTTCCTGCTTAACTTCTCCGACGAACTCCGCCGCCGCTTCCCAGCGGGCAAATAAGTCCGGCGCCGGCAGCGCGACGCTAAGATCAAATCATGAAAACGCTTCGCCCGCTGACGCCGGAGCAGTTGGCAATCGCGGAAGATCGTCTGCTTCACCCGGCACGCGGCAGCCGAATCGAAGCGGCAAAGAACTATGGCCTGGATCTAACGCTGCTTGTCGAACAGCTACGATTGACGCCTGCCGAACGGGCGAGGAAACTGGAGATGGCTTCAATGGCGCTCGAGGGAGTGCGTGGAACCGCGCGCAGGCGTCCCTGATGCAATTCGAAACGGCGGTTCAGACACTTTGCGACGCAGGAGTCGATTTCGTCGTAATCGGCGGCCTTTCAGCTGCCTTCCACGGCAGCGCGCGCCTGACTTACGACCTGGACATTTGCTACTCCCGGGCCTCTGCCAACCTGCGCCGGCTCGCCGCGGCACTGGCTCCGTTCCATCCGCGGCCGAGGGGGTTTCCCGCCGGTGTGCCGTTCGTTTGGGATGAAGGAACTCTGCGTAACGGGACCGTTTTCACGCTGCAGACCGACGTGGGTGAAATCGATCTGCTGGCGGAGGTCGCAGGTTTGGGCGCTTTTGCCGAAGTCATGAAGCAGTCGATTACCGTGGAAGCCTTCGACCGCCGGATCGCGACGCTTGACCTTCCGGGGCTGATTCAGGCAAAAAGGGCCGCGGGCCGTGAGAAGGATCTGGCCGGTCTTCCCGAGCTGGAGAGCCTCCTCGAAGCCCGCGAGCCGCAGGCCTGACTTCGCGCACATGGCGAATGTCCAGATCTTCGGCCTCAAAAACTCCCAGGCGACGCGCGCGGCGGAACGCTTCTTCAAGGAGCGGCGGGTGGAAATTCATTTCGTCGATCTGAAGAAGAAGCCCATGGCTCCGGCGGAGATCGGGAGATTTGTCGCGCGCTTCGGCCTGGCGGGAGTGCTCGATAAGGAGGGGAAGTCCTGGGCGGACGCGGGGCTGAAATACCTCAAAGTTTCCGATGCGGAGATGCTCACGCGGATCGAACGGGATGCCGGATTGCTCCGCCTGCCGCTGGTCCGCGCGGGTAACCGGCTGAGCGCCGGACACGACGAGCAGTCGTGGAAGGCGATGCTCGCCTGATGTGGGACAGGCGCTGTCGCCTGTCCATTCCGGCATCAGCTGTAAATGCCGGGCGCCTCATGCCCCAGCGTGCGCACGTATTCGATATACGATCCGGGATAAACCAGCGGAGTCCCTCCCAATTCCAGCACCCGCGAGCCTAATCCGCGCAAAAACGTGCGGTCGTGAGAGACGAAAATCATCGTCCCTTCGAAATCTTTAAGGGCCTCAACCAGCATCTCTTTGGTGGCAAGGTCCAGATGGTTAGTAGGCTCGTCGAGCACCAGAAAATTAGGCGGGTTATAAAGCATCCGCGCCATCGCAAGCCGCGATTTTTCGCCGCCCGAGAGCGACCTGATCTTCTTATCCACATCCTCTCCCGAGAACTGGAACGCCCCGGCCAGCGAACGCAGCGACCCGATGCCGTCCTGCGGGAAATCCTGCTGCAGCTGTTCGAGCACGGTGAGATCGGCATTGAGCACATCGAGGGATTGCTGCGCGAAGTAGCCCATGTTCAGGCTCGCGCCGAGGCGCACGCTGCCGGCGTCGGGCGCGCTGGCGCCGGCGATCATCCTGAGCAGAGTGGTCTTGCCCGCGCCGTTTCTCCCCATCACTGCCCAGCGCTCGCCGCGGCGGATGTTGAGATTGAAGCCCTGATAGATCTTTCGGGCGCCGTAGCTCTTATACAGATCCTCAATCACGGCCACCTGATCGCCCGAGCGCGGCGGCGTGCGGAACTCGAACTTCACCACATGGCGTTTCTTCGGCAGCTCGATCTTATCGATCTTGTCGAGCGCCTTGATGCGGCTCTGCACCTGCGCCGCCTTGGCCGTGTGCGTCTTGAAGCGCTCGATAAACCGCTGCTCCTTGGCCAGCATGGATTGCTGCCGCGCGAAGGCCGCCTGCTGGTTCGTCTCGCGGATGGCGCGCTCCCGATCGTAGAAATCGTAGTTGCCGGAGTACACGACAATCTCGCCCTCGTCGATTTCGGCGATCTTCGAAACGATCCGATTCATGAATTCGCGATCGTGCGATGTCATCAGCAGAGCGCCGCCGTAGGATTTCAGGAACTGCTCGAGCCAGATGATGGATTCGATGTCGAGGTGGTTGGTCGGCTCGTCCATCAGCAGCACGTCGGGCCGGCCGAGCAGCACGCGCGCCAGGGCCACGCGCATCTTCCATCCGCCGGAGAGCGCGCCCACGTCGCCATCGATCTGATCGTCCTCGAAACCGAGGCCATGCAGCACCTCGCGCGCCTGGGCTTCGAGGGTGTAGCCGCCCAGATGCTCGTACTCCTCCTGCACATCGCCGAAGCGCGCGAGAATGCGGTCCATATCGTCCGCCTGCGCTGGATCTTCCATGGCGTGCTGGAGGGATTCGAGCTCGTGATGGAGATCGCCCGCGCGTCCGCTGCCCGCGATGGCCTCGTCGAGCACGGAGCGGCCTGTCATCTCCTCGACGTCCTGGCGGAAGTAGCCGATCGAGAGCTTCTTCGGCACCGAGACTTCGCCTTCGTCGGGATCTTCTTCGCCGACCACCATGCGGAAAAGCGTCGTTTTACCGGAGCCGTTGGGTCCCACCAGGCCGACCTTCTCGCCGGGGTTCAATTGAAACGACGCGTCAACGAAGATCAACTGCTTGCCGTACTGCTTATTGATACCGGAGAAAGAAATCATAGTTTGTGGGACAGGCGCTTCCGCCTGTCCGCGCCCCGGTTTACATCCGATCGGTATTCTGGCGGCGGCCCGCCCCGCACCAGCAGCGCCATCGACAGACCCCGGCGTTCCCACCGTTCCAGCACCCGCATGGAGAGGGCCGCGGCAATGGCGTCCGGGCTCATCGCGGGCTGGTATCCATAGTAGTTCCGGAGCAGCCATCGGGAGGCGCGGCCGCGTACTATATGCAATGGATCCCAAACGGTGTCATAGACGATCATCGTGTCGGGACGGTGATGCAGTAACGGGGCGATGTCGGAAGGACGGAAACCATCGAGTTCCACAACCTCGCGGTGGTGCGACACGTAGCCGTATTCCGGGCGGCGCAGCGCGTCGGCCATGGGAAACGTGGTGGCGACGATGCCGGGCCTGACGTCGACGGCGGCGGCGGCTTCCGTCTGCAGATCTACAAAGGCGACAAACGCCAGATTGTTCTCAAAAGGGAACGGATAAACGGGATTGATGAAATTGGCCACGATCAGGCAGATAAAGAGCGCGATCAGCGTCCATCGACGGATGCGGGGCAACAAAGCTCGCAGCGCGATCGCGAACGCAATATAGAGGATCGGCACCACGGGCAGGAGGTAGCGCTCGAGCACCGCGCCACCCAGCACGCTCATGGCGAGGACGTGCAGGGCGGTAAATACGGCGGCCACACGCCACGCGCGGCCGTGAAACAACGGCATGCGGCGCACCGCCCACACCAGGGCGCCGGTGCCGATGAAATGCCCGCTGCCGATGAAGAGGTAGTAGATCCGCCGCAGCAGGGCAAAGGCGAAGCGCACGGGTTCGAGCGGATAGAAGACGTTGTACTGGGTGAAGGCGCGATTGCCGAACCAATGGCCGGTTCCCTGTTTCAGCGTGATGAGCCAGATGCCGAGCGCCGCCAGCGGCAGGGTGTACCAAAGCGCCTGGCGCGCGCGCCGTTCCGCCAGCAGCCAGCATCCGAACAGGGCGGGCGCGATCACGCCGGTCTCCTTCACCAGCACCAGCGCCACCGAGGCCAGGGCGGAGGCGCGGAAGCGGTTTTGCAGGAACAGCAGCAGAGCCAGCGTCGTCAGGCACATGGCCGGCATGTCCAGCTGGGCCAGCATGGCTTGGGCGAAGAACAGCGGCGAGACGCAAAGAAGAGCCAGTGCCGCGAAGGCCGGAGCGCCCGGGCCGCCCCTCGCCAGTTCGATGGCCAGCAGAAAGGTGAACAGAACCCCCAGCGACGCGATCAGCAGCATGGCCACGCGGGTGGCGCCGATCGAATATCCAAATACGTGCCAGAACAGCGCCAGCCAGGCCATCACGCCGGGCGGATGAACGTTGGGCAAGGTGCTGTGCGGGATCCAGGCGCCGGTCTGGTAGAGATCGAGCGCGGCGGGAATGAACTGGCCCAGCTCATCCCAGTAATAAGGAACCTGCAGCAGGGGTTCGTGGAGCAGCAGCAGAACGAAAGCGATCAGGACGTAAGTGAGAAAGTAGGATTGCAGCCGTACGGACCGCCGCGCCGGCATCATCGGACGCAGCCGGCGCTATTGTATAAAGCCGCGGCGCTATTGGACAAAGCCGGCGCCTGCCCGCGGCTCGAGCCGGATCTCGCCAAAAGCCGATTCGTACTGGCTGACGTTCTGCTGCAAAACACCCAGCAACGCCTTGGCCTGCTGCGGGCTCACGTAAATACCCTGAAAGTTCTGGATCTGCACGTTGTCGGGCGAGGTCTGGTTGATGTTGCCGAACATGAGAAAGAAGTCCCACAGATTAACCCGGATCTGCACGCTGTTGGCATAGCCTTCGCGGTAATCGGGCGCTTTCTCGAGAACAATCCGGGTCTGGGGTGTCATCGCCCTTCATGGTACCCTAAACCGGGCGGGACAGGCCCGGCGCGCCAAAAAAATCGCCTGGACTTTCGGGACGCTGGCATTTTATGATAGCGTTTCTTCTTAGCCGCTCATTTGATTGTGCAGCAACCCCGAGAACAAGTGGATACCGGCGAAAAAGAACTGCTCGATCAAAACTATCCCTCGACGCTCGAAAGCGTGGATCAGGCTGAAGTGGAAATCCTGAAGGCGGCGGCCGAGGCGGGTTTCGACGAAGACGACCAGCATCGAATCGGCATGGCCGTGCGGGAGTGCATGGTGAATGCGGTGGTGCACGGCAATCGCTATAACCGGAACAAACAGGTTCGCGTGAGCGTCGTAAAGGCCGACGATACGTTCACCGTCCGGATTACCGATCAGGGTGAGGGATTCGAACTGGAAGGAGTGCCCGATCCTTTGCACGACAACAATTTGTTGCGGCACTCCGGGCGCGGTTTGTTCCTGATGGGCGCTTTCATGGACGACGTGAAGGTGCGCAAAGTGGCGCCGTCGGGTACGGAAGTCACGCTGAGCAAGAAGGTGGGACCGTCGGCGTGAAGGTTTTTTGAATGGAATCATGCGAGGAGGCAAGCCGAAGTGAGCGTTAAAATCAGCACCCGCCAGGTGGGTGATATTACGGTAATTGATGTTTCCGGCCGGATTACTCTCGGGGAAGGATCGAGCGCACTGCGCGACGTCCTGCGGGACCTGACGGCCAAGGGCAATAAGAAGATCCTGCTGAACCTGAGCGACGTATCGTACATCGACAGCTCCGGGATCGGCGAGCTGGTTTCGGGCTTTACTTCCGTGGCAAACCAGGGCGGCACGCTTAAGCTGCTGGGCTTGACCAAGCGTGTGAAGGACCTTCTGCAGATTACGAAGCTGTACACCGTGTTCGACGTCCACGAGGACGAAGCGCACGCCATCCGCAGTTTCGTTTAGTTCCACCGAGGGGCCGGGCCTGCCACGTGGCGGACCCGGCTTTTTTTCTGCCCGGCCGCCGCCTACCAAACCGCGACCGTAAGGGAGTGGATCCTCTGACCTACCTCATCACCTTCGCCTGCTACGGATATCGTCTCCATGGTGAGGAAGGCTTGATCGACAGGAACCACAATTTCCCAGGCGGCAGGCTGGTCGAACCCGATGCCGAGCGCGTCGCCAAGGTCCATGAATTGATGGACCAGCCGGCATACCTCATGGGTAATCGCCGCCGGATCGTGGTGCTCCAGACAATCCGGAACGTCTGCTCGCATCGGGGTTGGACCTGTTTGCCGCGCACGTAAGGACCAACCATGTCCACGCGATTCTCGAAGCCGGGGACAAGCCCGAAAAAGTTATGAACACTCTGAAGAGTTACGCCAGTCGACGCTTGAATGAAAGCGGAGTGGACGAACAAGGGCGAAAACGCTGGACTCGTCACGGCAGCACGAAGTGGCTGTGGAACCGGGAGAGCATCAACGCCGCGATCAGATATGTTATCGACGGCCAGGGCGATCCGGTGGAGGTGTTTGAAGCGGTGCCACTCCCTGACGGTCGCGGTTCAGTATGAAGATGAGCTCTCCTACCCGCCGCCCACGAACTGAACAATCTCGATTTCGGCCCCGTCGCCGACCTCCGTGGAGGCCCACAATTCCCGTCTCACAATGGCGCGGTTCAATTCCACCGCCACGCGCTCCGGCTCCAGCTGAAGCGCGCGAACCACGTCCGAAAGATTCGCCGTGTCGGGAAAATTCCGGCTCTCCCCGTTGACTGTAACCTGATTTTGTTTTGCCACGAGTGCCCGTGGATTATTATAAAGAATCGTCACTCCCATGCCCACTAATCCGGTTGAACAATGGTCTCCCGTACTGATGCAGGTGGTGCTCGCGATCGTCATCGCGGCGGCGCTGGTGGCCCTTTCCTATGCCATCGGCCACCGCGTCAAAAATCGCGTCAAGGACCAGCCCTACGAGTGCGGAATCGTGCCCACGGGAGATGCGCGCGGACGCTTCACCGTAAAGTTTTACCTGGTGGCCATGCTCTTCATCCTGTTCGATATCGAGGCCATCTTTCTCTACCCCTGGGCCGTCGTCTACAAGCAACTCAAAATGTTCGCCTTCCTCGAGATGCTGGTCTTCGTGATTCTGATTCTCGCGGGATTCTTTTTCATCTGGAAGAAAGGCGTGCTCGACTGGGCCCATATCGAAAAGGCCGATCTCGAAAAGGGACAACATGCTGCCTGAGAGCCTGAGCGGTCATCCCACCGCCGCGGCGCTGGCCGATCTGGCTACCGGCGGCAAGTTTGAATTCGGCGAGGTGACGGTTGAAGTCGCGCCGGAAAACATCCTCGCCGCGCTCAACCGTCTGAAGCACGATCTGCATTTCGAGCGCCTCAGCACGGTCACCGGAGTGGATCGCTTTCCCGCCGAACCGCGCTTCGAAGTCGTCTATCACCTGCAATCGATTGCCGGGAAAGAACGCCTGCGCGTGAAGGCACGGCTATCGGGCGAGAATCCTGAGATCGAATCGGCCGTGCCCATCTATCGCTCGGCCGACTGGTACGAACGCGAGACGTTCGATTTCTTCGGCGTACGCTTCCTGAACCATCCGAATCTCACCCGCATCATGCTCCCCGAGGATTGGGAAGGATATCCGTTGAGGAAGGACTACCCGGTGACGGGTACGCGGTATTGAGCATGGCGGCAGGTTTGATATGAGTGCGGATACGGTCACGAGCGAACTCGACGTCGAACGCGATTACGAAAAGCACGAACACACGCGCGGCGCCACACGCACCATGGTCCTCAACATGGGGCCGCAGCATCCTTCCACCCACGGCGTTCTGCGCCTGCTGCTCGAACTGGACGGCGAGACGATTCTGAAAGCCGCGCCCGACATCGGCTACCTGCACACCGGCATTGAAAAGGAGTTTGAGGTCAAGACGTATCAGCAGAGCGTCACGCTGACGGATCGCATCGATTACCTGGCCCCGCTTTCGAATAATCTGGTCTACTGCCTCGCCGCGGAGAAACTGCTGGGCCTGGACATCCCGCCGCTGGCCCAGTGGACGCGCGTGATGCTGGCGGAGTTCACCCGCCTGAACAGCCATCTGGTATGGCTCGGCACGCACGCCATCGACATCGGCGCGATGAGCGTCTTCCTTTACTGCTTCCGCGAGCGCGAAGAAATCCTGCGCATCTTCGAAATGTTCTCCGGCCAGCGCATGATGACCAGCTACTTCCGTATCGGCGGACTGGCGCTGCCGCATCCGCGGGGCTGGCAGAAGCGCGTGAAGGACTTTGTCGATATCTTCCCCTCGCGCATCGACGAATACGAGGAACTGCTCACCGGCAATCGCATCTGGACCGGCCGCACCAAGGGCATCGGTTACATTTCTCTCGAAGACATGCTCGACCTGGGTGTGACCGGGCCCATGCTGCGCGCCGCCGGGTTGCCGCTCGATGTGCGCAAAGACGCGCCCTACTCCAGCTACGAGAAGTTCGATTTCAATGTGCCCACCCGGACCGAGAACGACGTCTTCGCGCGCTATCAGCTGCGCGTCGAGGAGATGCGCCAGTCGAATCGAATTATCAAACAGGCGCTGGAGGGCATGCCCTCGGGCGAGCATCAGGCGGATGCGCCGGGGATCGTGCTGCCGGATCGCGAAAAGATGAAGACGCAGATGGAAGCGCTCATCTACCATTTCAAGATCGTGACCGAAGGCTTCCGCGTGCCGGAAGGCGAAGTTTATCAGGCCATCGAATCGCCGCGCGGCGAGGTGGGCTGTTACATGGTGAGCGATGGAACGCAGAAGCCGTATCGCGTTCACTGGCGCGGCCCCAGCTTCGGTAACCTGCAATGCACGCCGAGGATGATTGAAGGCACCCTGATCGCCGACGTGATCGCGGCGCTCGGCAGTATGGACTTCGTGCTGGGAGACACGGATCGATAACACAAAAAGAAGATGACGTTCTCACCCGAACTCGAAGCGCGCTTCGAAAAATTCCTGAATAAGTACCCGGCGGACCGCAAACGTTCGGCGATGATTCCGATGCTCATCTACGCTCAGGATGAGGTCGGTTCGATTACCGACGAGTTGGTGGCGGAGGTCGCCCGGCGTGTCGGCGTGGACCCTTTGCAGGTGAACGAGGTGGTGGGCTTTTATTCCATGCTCCATCGCAAGCCGATGGGCAAATATCACGTGCAGGTGTGCACCAATATTTCCTGCCTGCTGGTGGGCGGCGTGGAACTCTGGGAGCAGGCCTGCCACAAGCTTGGAATCGGCCACAAGCAGGTGACGTCCGACGGGCGCGTCTCGCTCGAAGAAGTGGAATGCATGGGCGCGTGCTCATGGGCGCCGGCCGTTCAGGTGAACTACGATTTCTATCACGATGTGACGCCGCAACAGCTCGATAAGCTGCTCGATGGGCTGAAGGCGGGGAAGCGGCCGGAAGAGATCGCGGAAGTGCAGAAGGTCAACAGCTGATGCTTTACAACCAACCCAATGCGCTCGAGGTCCGGGTTCTCTCGCGCCGCTTCGGATTGCCCGATTCCCACACCCTCGACACCTACCTCGCGACCGACGGCTACAAGGCGTTTGAAAAAGCCCTCGGCATGTCGCAGGACGAGATCATCGGCGAGGTGAAGGCCTCGGGATTGCGTGGGCGCGGCGGCGCCGGGTTCCCCACCGGGATGAAGTGGGGCTTTGTACCGAAGCAGTCGTCGAAGCCCAAGTACATCATGGTCAATGCGGACGAGTCGGAACCGGGCACCTGCAAGGACCGGCTGCTGATCGAATACGATCCGCATCAGCTGATCGAAGGCATCCTGATCGCCGGCCTCGCGGTGGGCGCGCAGCAGGGCTATGTTTACATCCGCGGCGAATACCGCTATCTGATCGGAATTATGGATCGCGCCATAGACGAAGCTTACGCGCGCGGCTACCTGGGCGACAACATCCTGGGGCGCGGCGTGAAGTTCCATCTGGCATCGCATTCGGGCGCGGGCGCATATGAGTGCGGCGAGGAATCGGCGCTGCTCGAATCGTTCGAAGGGAAGCGCGGCAATCCGCGGATCCGTCCGCCATTCCCGGCGGTCGCGGGCGCATACCAGTCGCCGACCATTCTTAACAACGTGGAAACGTTCTGCGCCGTGCCGCCGATTATTCTCAACGGCGGCGCGTATTTCGCCGGCCTCGGCACACCCCGCAATGGCGGGACGCGCCTCTTCTGCCTCTCCGGCCACATCAACAAGCCGGGCGTGTATGAGCTGCCCATGGGCTTCAACCTCCTGCGCATGATCAATGAGGTGGGTGGCGGCATGCGGGGCGGGAAAAAGCTGAAGGCCGTGATCCCGGGCGGTTCCTCGTGCCCCGTATTAAAGGCCGATGAATGCGATCTGGCGATGGATTTCGATACGCTGGCAAAGGCGAACTCGATGCTGGGTTCGGGCGGCGTGGTGGTGATGGACGAAGACACCTGCATGGTGGGAGCGGCGCTGCGCATCATGCGGTTTTACGCGCATGAA
>JBEKAQ010000079.1:0-2813 GCA_050015835.1 Bryobacteraceae bacterium
CTCCCGTCACATCCGCAGCGGGCCGAGCAGAACCGTTCATCGTCACCATGCTGATTCTCTTTCCCGCCCTGCTCACTAATTGCGGTCACACAAGATGTCTCAGTCATGTTGGCACAGAGGGACTCGTAGTATTCTTTCGATGGCCCCAAAACCAGAACAGTGTTGGATGAGTCAATGAGGCCGGTGAAGGGTTCGATAATCGGGACCCCCTTCCTCATTGCCAGCCGCTCAAGCGACCGTGCCTCATCCAGCGATTCGCGGAGAGCCTCTGTAATGCTCTGGTCGGTAACCCGGCCATCCACGAACATTTTGGCAATATCATCGGTATGATTCCAAGGCTGGTGCATCCAAAGCTGGCCGACTTCGCACTCTGACAGGACATGCTCAATACCGCCAACGTGATCTTGGTCGGGGTGCGTGGAAATCAGCAGATCGATACGATTAGTCTTGTAATAGCTGCGGACATGGTTAGCTACGACCAGGCCTGTGTCCGGGTATCCGGCGTCGATAACGACCACTCTTTGCCGCACATTCGGTTCGTGGAGGTCGCCAAAGCGCACGGCAATGGCATCGCCGCTCTTGCTTTCGCCTACGGGGAGGAAGTCAATCTCGTATCCCATATCAGCGGTTCCCTCCTTTAACTTCATCCAAACCGTCCCACGTCCGACCGTTCGATTCGGTTACAAGTACGCCATTTTTCCGGCCTGTAGAATTCGCAGCGGCTTTTGCCTGATTGAGGATCTGGGCGCTGGTAAAACTACCGCTCTTGTCGTATTCCGCGGTCGGTAGATGGTACGTTACGCTTTTGTCCGAAGTGATGTAGCGAGAAAAACCGGCACGCTCCATGACAGCGTGCAGGCGCTCGTAATCCTGATAACTTGCTTGATGTAGTTCCACCCGGGTAGTAAAGCTAGGCATTTCGTTTCCTCCCTCTCCGGAATGGCTGCCGTCCTCTCGACGGCTCAGTTTTCCCCGACATATGATTCATCGAAAACAACTCCTCATTTGGATTGGCCTCGCACGCAGATTTTGGCGAGGGTTAAGGCGAATCGACCGCGATAGGTCGAGTCCGTCAGCCGGTTAACGAGGTGGTTGCAGGGGTAGCGCTTGCACGCTAAGATTGGAGTGACCAAACCCAAATCCGCAACCACGGGATTTCACCTGAGGGGCTCGCTCCGCAGAAGCGGGCTCCTCGATACTTTTCAAGGTTAACATATATATTAACTATCGTCTAGTCCCGTCACCTGTTAAACCACCTAAACCATTGAAAACAGTTGACATGTTGTTCCGAATGAAATGAGGTTAGTGTCGACCCAAAACAGGGTTCACCAAAATTTCAGTAAATTTGATAGAATTCTCACAGTCCCTCAACCGTATGTAGCGTAACTGGTTGCAGGTTGATGCAAACAGACGGGGCAGGTTCTGTTCTTGAGTTTATCTTGCCCCTCGGTTAAGCTTTATGTTAACTTCGAGGTGGGAATGGACCGGCCCGTAGCCTACGAGGGCTCGGTTCGCCTGATTCTATACGCGAGGGCACTCGATGGGTCGCATCCTGCCAAACAGTTTTTCGACGCCCTTCCAGAGAAAATTAAACGACGGTTTGCAGTGGCGTTCCGGAAGTTGGGCGATACTGGTAAGCTATTCAATAAAGAGCAGTTCAAGGCAGTCGAGGGGAGCGAGTTCTACGAGTTCAAGTGCCATCGATACCGATTGTTTTGCCGGTTTATTGATGGAGGAGTGGTGTTACTTACCAACGGCTGCGAAAAAAAGAAAGACAAGCTTGATCCAGAGGAGTTAAGACGCGCGGAGAACATCTATGAAGGAGATAAACTTGCTTCCGAAGGCGGAAGTCGCAAAAAGCAGTAACAGAAAGGGCCTTGAAAATGGGACGCTCTAAGAGTTCCGTGGATGCCTTGCTCGAGACCGACGAGGGGGCTCGCGAGTTCGTTAAGGAAGAACTTGCGTTTGAAGCGACCGAGAAAATCTCGGAGCTGATGGAGTTGACTGGCATCAGCAAGAGCGAGTTGGCGAGACGGACGGGGAGCAGCAAAGCGTATATCACCCAACTGCTGTCGGGGTCACGGAATATGACCGTTCACACGCTTGCTGGTTTGGCTTTTGCTTTGGGTTATCGAATCACGTTCAACTCCATACGCATCACTCAGGCAGAAAACCTGGTTTGTAAGCCGGAGCCGGTTTCCGGACTTCAGATGGTACGGATCGACTCTCCTGCTAGGCGAGATTCTGAAGAGGGGCGGGGTAAACCCTCCCCTCTTCAGGTTTTACAACGTTTCTTTTTTTTCAGTTTTTACCCTCCCACAGCCGCACAACTAGCCTAGATGGCCGTCTACATAGAGCAAACCCCAGATCAGGTCAAGCGGTCCTTCAGCGTCCAACGTCGAGCTGAAATCATTGATGTCCGACTCTGCCGCGCATTTATCGAGTCAGATTCCCGGGCACGTGACTTTGAAGAGATTACCGTAAGCCTCGGTCACAAATCGACTTCAGTATCCGTTGAGGACGGGCTACTCCGTACAGAGATCGAATTTGCTCTGACTGCTGTACCCGAGAATGATGAGTCAATTAAGGTATTGTCTCTGCAGTGCGAATTCCGAGTAACTTATCAACTTGAAAAGGGTTATGAGCCCACGCCCGAGGAAGCCAACGCATTCTCGGCTGCGAATGCCATCTTCAATGCATGGCCTTATTTCAGGGAACTTACGCAGAATTTGTCCGCTCGAATGAGTCTACCGTCCAGTCCTGTAATCCCATTTCTCAAGTTGGTTCCGAAGAAAGAGGAAAAGGATCAGCAC
>JBEKAQ010000079.1:2827-40398 GCA_050015835.1 Bryobacteraceae bacterium
GCCGCTTCAGCCTTCAAAAAGAACCCGGCGCAAGCCGCCAGCTCAGGGTTAAGATCTTCGTTTTTCTGACGAGCCATTGCTGGCGACAACTGTGGGGCCGGGCGGTATAAGTGGGGCAGTTGAAGATCGATGGAAATTTCCTCGAATATCGAAGCTTTCCGAAATATCTTGGTTCAGCTATTTCATCAGCCTGTGGAAGTTGTGGAGAACGAGCGGCTTGAAATCAAGGGCTGGTGCCGGGATGAGAAGGAATTTAGTGAGAAGATCGTCGAGTCGGCATCGTGCATTGCGAATGCGAAAGGCGGCATGGTGTTAGGCGGTATTAGCGGCAAGAAGGCCTCGTTCTCGGCTTGTCCTTACCCGAATGTGAATTGTGACTGGATCGAGGCTCGCGTCAAAGATAACAGCGTGCCTTCGGTCGAGTGCGAAGTAGTTGACTTATCAGAGCTGCTTGCCGATATCCGGGGTACCCACGGAGCTAACTTGTTTGGCCTCGTTGTGCCACAAAGTAGGTTTCTTGGTACTCATGTGACCACCAAAGGGATCTCAAAGATTCGCGTCGGCAAGGAGTGCAAGCCGTACTTCACGACTGCTGACGACGACAGAACACGTGCATTTGTGCGTGGCGTTTCCGCAGCGGATCTTTCCACCACTTCGATCCAATGGGCGATGGCGCAGCACCAAAAAAAGTTTAAAACCGGCGACGTGTTCGAAGAGCCGCTTGAGTTCTTGGCGCGCGCCCGCCTCGTCGAGCCGGTCAACTGCGGAGGTGCGAAGGAGTATAAGGTAACCTTGGCTGCGGTAATCATGTTTGGCAAAGAAATCACCATCAGCCGCGTCCTGCCGTTTTTTGAGACTGTCATTTCTCTTGGGCCTAGTAGCCACCTCCGTGTTCGGCGCAACGTGATCGAATCCATTCGTGATCTCGTAATTTCCGAACGCTCCCCCGTTAAGTCCCACTGTCCGCATCTCTCTCAACCGATGCTGCAAGAATTACTCATGAATGCATATGTCCATCGCTGTTGGCGTACGGCTGCTCCAGTGATGATCAGCCTGGTCGATGGCCTTTTGGAAATTAAGAATCCGGGCGAGTTGCTGCCGGGCTTGCATGTGAGTAGTCTTTTGCACGGCGTTCCGGCGTATCGAAATCTGCTGGTGGCGGAGGCCGGGCGTTTTATCGGGCTCTGTGACAAGGTGGGCAAGGGCATTGATGTAGTCTTTGAGTCGGCACTTGAGGGCGGTCTCGATGTCCCGATTTTTGAGAGCTGCGACAATCATTTCACAGCTCGGCTTTCCATGATCCGCAGCGACAACTTTCGCGAATTTGTGCAGAGACGCGGCGCGTCTCTTTCCAGCATGGATGAAATACTTGCGTTGCGAATACTTTGGAGCCGGCGAGATGCGAGTATCGATGAGATATCGTCAGTCCTGCAACGCGGATTCGAACAGACGCAGCGCGTGCTCGGCGAAATGGCCAGGAAATTGATGATTGAGATGACCGCAGCCAACCGATGTCAGCTCTCCTCAATCGTTCGCATGGACATCGATCACATTTTTGAGGCCGATCAACTCCCGTTGGATTTATTTCAGGGATGATTAGCTTATGCCGGAGACGGTGACACGTTCGTTGCGAGACCGAGGGAACAGGAAACGGCCCATGGTGGAATTATCCTTGTAGATGAAATTGTAGTGGGCGGATGCAACAAAGCTCAACGAGTATCTACAAAGAACAACAGGTTGTGCGCAAGTCATTGTGTTGCAAGTCGTTGAAACCAGACCTCTTGTCAGTTCTGGCTCAAGCGGTTTGGGGTGCAAGAGGTCCCGGGTTCAAATCCCGGCAGCCCGACCAAATTCCTCAAAGAGTTTACAGTGAAGGCCCAATCCGAAATAGGGCCTTTGTGACGCGTCCTGTGACGTAACCCGTTAATGGAGCCTGTCCGACGCGGGTTTCGCGATACCGGCAGGGTGCGAAATCAAGCCACCGGAGAGCTTGTCTAACGCATCCCGTTTCGCCGCCATCCGAACGTGGCTGTAGTGTTCCATCATCTCGTGGGAGAGATGTCCCGCCAAGGCCATGAGGGTGGCGTCAGGTGCGCCCGCTTCCGCGAGCTCCGTGATCGCCTGGTGCCGAAGGTCGTGGAATCTCAGCCCCAAGATTGGTTTTGCAGCCCGCCGCCAGGCCGCGATTGCGTTCGCAAGGCCATTACCGGAAGCGAGTGCCGCGCTCGCCGCTTTCGTCCTGTCTGCCTCGCAGCCTCCCGCACTAAGCTTCTCCAGGCTGTGCGCCACGTCTTTTGGGGCCGTGTCGGATCGACTGTATTGCGCTCACAAGCGGGGAATACAAAATGCTCTGGCGCATCGGCGGAATGAGCGTCAGCGCGGCGTCGCAACCGCGTCCAGTGGCTGCCACCACGCTCTCGGGAAAAGGCTACACGTTGTCGGATCGATTCTGCTTGAAATTGGTACAACACTCGAAAATAGCTTGCCGAATCGCGCGGTGTCGCTGTCCATGCCTCGGCTTTATTCCCGCCGTGAACCTACTGAGGCAATGGGAATCCAGACGGCAAAGCTGCCTCAAGATTGATTTGTCCTCCGGTGATGGGGTGGTGGAATTTCAGATATTGGGCGCGCAGGAAATATCCTCCATCGCCGGGGAGGCCGGGGAGATTTTGAAGAGGCTGGCCGGTTAAGCCGTACAGAGGATCGCCGACCAGGGGATGGCCGATGGATGCCAGATGGATTCTGATTTGATGAGGGCGGCCCGAATCCAGGCTTACCTCAAATGTTGTGTGCTGGTGGTGCGCGAGATCACCTTTGCCAATGACTTTGACGGTTTGCCACTTGGGTTGGCGGCCCACACGGAACCGATGAGCGGGTGCGGTACGAGGCCGATGGGTGTGAGGATTTCGCAGGCGTCGTGCTGTGCAATGTTTTGACCCAGAGCCCGGTAGAGTTTTTGAATTTTGGGTGTGTTCCAGCTTGCGAATAGATTAGAGGCCGCCTGCGGTGTTTTGGCTAAGAGGACGATGCGGGCGGAACGCGCCCGACTGCACGCCGAACAGCAGAAGAAGCAGCAACAGGGGAAATAGGGCCTTCGTCAAGAGTTCGGGCAATGCGTATAAGCGCATTGTACATTCCCTGGCCGGGTTCCTCATCGGATAGACTTAGCTGAATCGGTCATATGCCACTTTCTCCCGGAGACCGCCTCGGCATGAAATCCTCTCGCCGCTCGGCGCGGTGGGATGGGCGAAGTGCGGAAAGCGCGCGATACGCGGCTTACCGCACCGTCGCCGTCAAAGTCCTCCCGAAGTTCATCGCCGACCGGGACGATCTGCGCGCGCGCTTCGAACGCGAAGCCCCGCGCCGCCTCCAGCCTGAAGCATCCGAATATCTGCGTCCTCTTCGACATCGGCAAGCAGCACGGCATCGACTTCATGGTGCTGGAACATCTGGAGGGCGAAAGGCTGGCCGCGCGCGTGAGCAAAGGCCCGCTGCTGCTCGATCAGGTCTTGAAGTACGCCATGCAGATCGCCGACGCACTCGATCCGGCGCATCGGGAGCGAAGGAACGGGCTCACTGTAGTTCCCGAAACAGAGCCCGGTGGGAGGGACAGGCCGGAAACCTGTCGCCGCTGGCCGCTGGGTGTTTATTGCTTCGGCGCCACGAGTTCGATAATGTGCAGAACGTCCGCCGCGTAACGGAGTCAGTTTTTGGAGCTTACGGGAGCAGGCGTCACGTATATACTTGGCAACCGGCTTTACTCGCGTCTACCACCGGGCGGTGGTCGCCCGCCCGCTCTGTTCGCCCCGCAACCAGATGTAGAGCGGCGCATGCGGCGCTGGCGCCGGCCACGGTACGGCAACTCGGAGGATCTGCGCGCTCCCGCCGCCAGCGATAGGCGCGGGGATCGCCTCCACAGGCGTTCCCGTATTCGCATCCCACCCTACCTTCTCGATTCCTTCCAGATACCGACCTTTCAACGCACCGTAAAATGCATTGCCCTCCGCCTTGTCGCCCGTAAGCTGGAATGACTCGATCTTTGGCAGGCGAACAATGATGCCGAGCTTCACCGGCAGCGAGTCGCCCGAATTCGCGGTCAGAAGCGATGCCAGGACCCGGCAGCCGGCCTGACCCACCGTCGCCGGATCGAAAGACAAAAACAAGGGTCCATTCGGCGCCGGATGCAATTTGACCGGTACGGAAGGGCCTCCGGCGTCACAGGCAAGATGAACGCCGGTCACCACCGGGGCGTTACTGACATCGAGAGCGAAACTCACAAAAGAGTTCTCCGGGATCTCGCCAGCCTGCAGCTCTATGCCAAGGTCCGACGGAAGCGAGGCTCGCACGTCCGTAATCGCGGGACGGGGACCGGCGACCAGCAGCGCATCCGTGAGACCGATGGGCTGTTCGAAATCTTTCACTTTCATTTGCACGGTGATGCGCGATCCCTTTGCAATCCCGGGGTTGACGATCACTTCAGCCTCGCGTTCGTCGCCTCTTTTCGCTTCCCCGAGCGTTATCCGTGCGTCACCCGCCGAGAGATCCTCGATGCGGTCGAGGCCCGTGCCCCGCAACGTGATGCGCTCGGAATTGCCGTCGGTATGCGCCACCAGCGGAAGATTCGAGATCTGCGGCGGCGCGGGCAGCACCTTAAAAGGCACCTCATGGACTTTGGCGTCGTCTTGTGCAATCAAAAACTCATAGTTGCCAGCCGCCAGAGATTGCGGGTCGATCTGCGTTTCCATGGTCGTCTCAGGTCCGGCGCGCGGCCCTTTCGGCAGACTGAACGGAAGCGGCGAAGGCTGGGCAAACTTGTCGTCCTTGCACCTGTACGCCAGCTTCTCGACAAACTCGAAGTCGTCTCCCGCAAGACTGACAACGATCTTGCCCGATCCCTGCGTTAACCGGTCCTGCGAGTCCGGCGTCAGATGAGCCTTATCGAACTGACTGAGCGGCCGAAGGTCAATCTCGCCGGCGCTGAGCGGACTCCAGTCCCAGTTGCCCGCAAGCTTCCAGGCGCCGGGCTTCAGCTTCGGGTCCTGCGGATCGATCTCGATGGTCTTCGTCTGCGTGTTCACTTTGGCGGCTGCCGGCACGGAGATTTTCTCGTCCGCGGTGGAAACGAGTTTCCAGTCCTGCACGCGCGCCGCGAGGCTCCAGTCACGCGCTTTCACCGCGATCGGGAAGCTCGACTTCGCTCCGATCGGCAGATGTTCCGGCTTTGGAAGGCTGACCTCCGGCGCTGTCGCGTCGGGAATACGGGTGGCCCAAAGGAAGGCCAGTTCGGTGCGCGCGGTAGAAGGTGTCTTATTTCCGCACAGCACAGTCTGGTCCTTGCGATCGGGCGCCGACTGGGCGAATGCGGAACGAAATTCGGTACCGGGAAAGATCAGGCTGTGCATGTTGACCAGCAGTGCCCCGCCGCCCGCGGCCAGCGCGACGTTAGTCCCGAAAAAGAGCCCGGCAACCGCCGCCGCCAGGTTCGCCGATTGGGCGGCGCGCTGCGAAGGGTTCTGCGCCAACGGATCGTACGCCGCAAGAGAAGGGTTCACGCTGCGAATCAGCGTCAGCATCTGCAGGTTCGCCGACTGCGTGGGATCGAGTTGAGGAGCGCCGGGAAACCGATTGGCAAAACTCACGACTGCGGCGTTCACGTCCTGCCCGGTATCGAGCGCTTGTTGTTGCTGGGTGATGGCCTGAATGAGAGCCTGTGTCTCTTGTGTCTTCTGCGCGTAGTCCGCAAGCTGGCCAACGACCTCGTCATTCTTCTTCACCAAGTCGCCGATTTTACCCTTGTCGAGGCCCTGCGGGCCATAGACCAGACCTACCACTTGCGTCCGAACAGGCACGCTCCAATTGGCGGCTTCGGCGGCAGGCCGGGGGTCAAGCACGACGATCTTTCCATGGCCTGAAGGAACAAGCACCAACGCGATGCGCGCTCGTTTCTTATCCGGAGAGTCGACCGCCAGGGGAGAGTAGGCGAGTTTATATCCGGGCAATAATTCGTTGATCGACTGCAACTGAAGCGCGTCGTCGCCACCGGGCCGCGAGACAGAGATTCGAAAGGCGCCGACAGGAGCACCTGCGGGACAGGGCAAAGGACCCGCGGCATGCAGCGTCTGAAGCAGACACATGGACAGAAGGCAGGGAAACCTGTTGATTACCACTCTTATGGTGACGCGCGAAACACTCCGAAAGTTGACCGGAAGTCATCGAAAAATCAAAGTGCGCTGGATCACATTTCCCCGCGCAAAGTGTACCTTGACCCCATGCGGATTGCGTCTTCCATAGTGGAGTAAGGAGATATGAGAGTTTCAGTAAAGGCTATTACTCTGAGTTCGGCGATTCTGTGGGGATCCGCGATGTTGTTCGTCGGCCTGATTCACATGGCCGCACCATCTTACGGTGGAGACTTCCTCCGCATCATGAGTTCGGTTTACCCGGGAGCCGACACCGCGCCCACTCTCGGACGTGTATTGCCTGGAACAGCGTACGGGTTTGTGGACGGCGCGCGTTTGCCGGCGCCATCTTCGGATGGCTGTATGGCGCGTTTGCCGGCGGCGCCGATCATGGCACTGCCCCCGCGCGAATAACTGGCGTGATCAGGTGCGCTTGACGGGCTTGGCGCACTCTTCGGCGAGGCGAAGGTGCTTCTCCAGAACGGGAATCCTCTGCGCGGCCCACGCCTTCACGTCCGGGTCGTGCCCGCTTGCTGCTTCATGTTTGAATGAGGCGAGCGCCCGCCGATGGGCCGCAACCTCGTCTCGGTCAAACTCCCGGTCGAACCGGTCGCCATTTAAGCGGATCAATGGCGCAATGGCTGGATCTTTGGCGGCATTAATTCCCTTCGGAATGGAAATCCCGGTCTTAACGGCGAGCGCAGTGAGTTGCTCGTAAGATTGGGTGTGGTCCTGAACCAGCGTCTTTGCGAAGTCTTTCACGTCCGCGCGTTTGGCTTGAGTTTCAGCCATTTGCCCTTCGTGGGCTTCGACCATGTCGGTCCTCGCGGCCGCGATCATGAATTGTTTGTCGGCATTGTTCAGCGATGCGGCACAGACGACCCGGGCCACGGCGAGCAGCGTCAGGAAACAAGCGCCTTTAGGAATACTGCAATTCTGCATGTTGAAATCCTCCTTCTCCAGCCTGGAGCGGCAGGACGCGAAATAACATCCTGTCGAGACCGTAGAAGGCAATCTCGGTGAAAAATCGTACGTTTGAATTTTGACCATCACGAGTCTTCTTCACGGGACCAACTGTCATGATCCTGCCCGCGAGGGGACTCCGCCGCCAGAATCGCCGAACTAACTCAACGTCCGGAGAACCAGCCGCTATGCCAAGCCACCCACCAACTTAGGATAAAGATTGGAATGGTTGCGCCCAGTGCCCACCAAAGGGGCAGAATGAACTCAGCTGCAAGACCCAGGACCGAGAACGTAAGCCAGAACATCTTTCGTTCCAAGCGTCAAGTTTACAGCCTTTGGGTGCGCGATTCCAGCATGCCCTTTTGGAAGTTCTGGGAGTGCATGAACCTGCTCAGTCTCGATGCGCCTCTGTTGGCTCTCGTCTGGCAGGACTACCTGGCGCGCTGCTATCCGTCACTCCTGCGTCCGGCTGGGCGGTGGGTTTTGGGCCTGACTGTATGGGTAATCTACATTGCCGACCGCCTGATCGATGTTCGCAGCCCCGCTGTGGAGAACGAGCCCATACGGCACAGATTCTACCGGCAAAACCGCGGACTCGCGAAGGTTGTGTTGACCTCCGTCGCGTTCGCCGACCTGTTCATTGGGCTGCTCTGGCTGCGGCCCGCCGTCTTCTCCAACGGACTGCTCATCGGCGCCGGGGTCGTCTGTTACCTCGCCGTTTTCCCTTTCTCGCGGATCGCAGCGTTAATAAGGTGGAAGCGGCCGTGCGCCGCGCTCCTTTTCACGACCGGCATCTTTCTTGTCGCATGGACGGGTACCGTGAACCCATGGCCAGTTCTAGGTGAGCCAGCCCTCGCATTCTGCGCGCTCTGCCTCGGAAACATGATGCTGATTGAATGGTGGGAACAGGGCCGATTTACCGCGCGGGGATGGGTCTGGATGGTGCTACTCGCGTCATTGTGCGCTTTGCCCGGACAGGCGCGATGGTACGCCGCGGTTGCGGCCGCCGCCATTGGTCTGGCGGCTGTGGATTTATACGGCGGAAAACTGTCCCGGGACGCACGCGCGCTTCTGGCGGATATGTTGCTGTTCACGCCGCTTCTTTTCCGATGAATATTGACCGGTTTGCCCGATGGTATCGCTGGGTTGAATACGCCGCATTTGGGCGCGCGCTGGAACGCATTCGGTTTGTCTATCTCGATCGTTTAGCCAATGCACGCCGGGTCCTCATTCCGGGAGAAGGCGATGGCCGCACGCTGGAGCGATTGATGGTACTTGCCCCACAAACGCAGATCGACGTTCTGGAACTCAGTGGCGAGATGATCAAACTCGCACGCCGGCGCGATGGAAATTCCGACCGCGTCCATTTCCGTCAGGAGAATGCGCTCACCGCTTGCTGGCCCGATGAATATTACGACGGATTGGTGACACTTTTCTTTCTGGATTGCTTCAGCGAAGACGAGGCTCGGAGCCTGATTCATCGCCTCGTCAGCGCAATGACTCCCGGCGCCGTCTGGCTCGTCGGCGAGTTTGCGATCCCGGAACGAGGCTGGCGCCGCTGGCATGCCACCGTCTGGATCTGGACCATGTACCGTTTCTTCGGCACCGTCACTGGACTTCATACTCGTACACTGCCCCCGATCGGGAGACTGCTCGCGGAAGCAGGTTTGCGGCAATTGGAGTGCGACGAGGGACGCTGGGGATTAATTCGATCTGAAGTCTGGGGCAAGCCGGACTACGACCGATGACGCCGGATTCGGAACGACCAACGATCCATCATCGCATCTAAAGGGAGCATCGGGATTCGCAAATCGCCCGCCACATATGGGCCGTAGGGCCGTTGTCATTTCCCCACGCATCCTGCGGCTGTAAAAAGTGGCGGCCCGATGACGTCCGCGAAGTTTCCGGGATCATAGTGCCGGATATGGTTCGGATGACTCAGTTTCTGGAAGCCGATTCCCTCTGGCATTTGTTAAACATAGAGAGTGCCCAAATCCCCTGGGAAACGTTGGAAGTGGAACTGGGCAAGGTTTGCCGGGCGTGGCGATCACCTCCTGATACTGCTGAGCCTCCTGATTGGCGTGATCGTGGGACTCACCGTGGTCGCGTTCATTCTGCTCACCGGAAGACTCGCGGCACGAATGTATCCGCCCGACAGCCCGGCGTGGCGGCGTGTCCTCGTCCCCACCGCGGGCGCTCTCTTCAGTGGCTATCTGCTGTTCCGGAGCTTTCCCAATGCACGCGGCAGCGGCATCCCCCAGACCAAGTTCGCGCTGTTCATTCGCGATGGCTACATCTCGATCCGCACCGTGCTGGGCAAGTTTCTTTGCTGTTCGATCTCTCTCGCGAGCGGCATCGCACTCGGGCGCGAAGGTCCGTCCGTGCAGATCGGCGCCGGTATCGCGTCGGTTATCGGCAGGCGTTTCGGATTGAGCCCCTCGAATGTGCGGGCGCTCGTTCCGGTAGGATGTTCCGCTGCTCTGGCCGCCGCGTTTAACACCCCCATCGCCGCCGTGCTTTTTTCGCTTGAGGAGATTCTCGGCAATTTTCACGCGCCAGTGCTGGGCTCGATCGTGCTGAGTTCGGCGACGTCGTGGATGGTGCTGCATCTCATTCTCGGCGATCAGCCGCTCTTTCATACTCCCGCCTATGAACTCGTGAACCCTTTCGAATTAGTTATTTACGCCATTCTCGGCGTGGTGGGCGGCTTGGGCTCGGTCTGCTTTGTGAAGCTGCTGCTGCATCTGAGGGTCTGGTTCCGCAAGTTGCCGAAGTCCACGCTCTGGGTGCAGCCTGCCATGGGCGGTCTTGCGGTCGGGCTCATCGGATGGTTTATTCCCGAAGTGCTTGGGGTCGGCTACAACTATGTGGACCTTGTACTCGGTGGCGACGTTCCCATCAAAACGGTTGCGCTGTTGGCGCTGCTGAAGATCGTCGCCACACCCGTTTGCTACTCGTCGGGCAATGCGGGCGGTATCTTCGGCCCAAGTCTCTTCGTTGGTGCGATGATCGGTGGAGCCGTCGGCGGCGTGGCCCACACCCTGTTTCCGGCGGTGACTGCCAGTCCGGGCGCATACGCGCTGGTTGGCATGGGCGCTGCATTCGCGGGAATCGTTCGGACACCTATGACATCCGTAATTATGATCTTCGAAATGACGCGCGATTACGCAATCATCGTGCCGCTCATGATTGCAAATATGATCAGCTTCGCCATCTCCCGCCTGCTGCAACCTGAGCCGATCTACGAGGCGCTCGCGCTACAGGACGGAGTACACCTTCCCACGTCCGAGGCGCGCAGGGAGTTCGGGGGCGTTCGCGTAGGCGAGATAATGGACCGCGATGCACAGCCGATGCCGCCGGAAACCAATGTGGAGCAGGCTAAGACATTTCTGGACGAGGCGTGCATCAACTCATGGCCGGTGGGAACGGGTTGCTGTGTCGACGGCGTCGTAAGCGTTCAGCAGGTTCAAAACGCGGACCATATATTGACGGTTCGCGATCTGATTGCAGGGCATGACAGGTATGCCCACGCCCACAGCGATCACGAGGTGACCTATGTGCTCGACCGCATGCGGAACGAAGGGCTGAACGCCCTACCCGTGGTCAGCCGCGCCAATATCCACGAGTTGCAGGGAGTGGTGACGCTTGCCGGCATACTGGCGAGCTACGGCTACGCGGGCAAGCCCTCTCCCGTTTTCAGCGCTGGCAGGGACTTTGAATAAAGTACCTGACGTGAAACGGAATCCTGAGTGTGACGGGCGTACGGGGAAAAGTAATCCGTGGACGTGAAGCCTGGCTGACCGCCGAGCTGGTGGAAGTTGGCTCCTTCGCCGCTCCCGACGGCAAGCTGGTCTTCGACTTCGACGAAACCATCCCCGGCCCCCGGGAATGGGACGTCAAACGCATGGCCACCTCCCTCGTCCTCGCGAGCCGCGAATCCGGCCATGGGCACGCCCCCTGCAAAACCGCCGCCGAGGCGTTTGTCTCCAGTTACTGCCGTGCCATCGATGCCTTCTCCCGCCCGCCCATCCTTCAGGTCGCCCGCCACCAGGTCCATCGTGAAGAACGCATCGCCCCCATCCACGCCGCCCTCCTGCAGTCCGAGCGCGAGCGCCCCCTCGACCTCCTCAAGAAGTTCACTGAACCCTGCCGCCGGAGACCTCGGCACTCAGGAGAAAGCCATCCTCGCCATTTCCGCAATAAGCCTCCGCTCTTACGCCGCATCCGGGGCAAAGACGCCGCGCTGTTCTCGCCTCGCTCATCCCTTATCTCGATTCCCTCGCCTCCGGCCGCCACCGGCGCCTTCAAAGTCGTAGGCGCCAGCACCTGGGTTTCGCCCAGTTCACTTATCGCGAGCGATATCGAAGCTTGTCTGCGATCGGTGGGCGGCAAGCTCTGTCACATGGGATTTCGCGGCAAGGTGGCGCGCTCGAATCTGGCGGACGCCAACGAATCGCGCGACTGGCGGATCTTCGCGGATTTCGCACAGGTCCTCATCGCCGTCGCCCGGCCGTTGTACGCGGACGAACCGATCGGAGTCGAGCGCATGAGAGCGGTCAATGCAGATCGGCGATCGTCACCTCTTTGGCGACGCCGGTCGCCACAAACTTCAGATACGCGATAATGTCCGCCAGTTCCGCTTCCGTGTAACCGGCCGAAGTCGGCGGATGAGTCCACTTGGTATTCTGCGTCATCGAAACCACTTCGGTGGAATTCAGTTTGACCAGAGCGGGTGGCTTCCTGCTCAGATCGTAAATCTCCAGCTCGTCGCCGGTTTTGGCCTTCTGGATACCCGGAAAGCTATGGCCGTTCCTCATGGCGATTTGCTGCACATAAGCTGTCATGGTCATCTGGATCGTCATCACTAATCCGCGCGGGCCGATGGCGCCGGCCAGACGCGTCAGATCCGGCCCGATCGCGTTTCCGGCGCCTTCCAGAGAATGGCAGGTGGCGCAGGCCAGTCACCAGGCGCCGCTCAGCAGGAAAATCGACATCAGGCGTAGTTTCATACACCTCGGTTATGCACGGGCGCTGCCAGCCGAAACGGCCGCTGTTTTCAGCGATGTGTGGAAGTTTCGCTCACTCCGCTGCGCCGCATCGCGCAATCACGCGCAGGCGCCACGAAACAACTCGGCCAGGTCGCCGAAGCGGTTCACCACGATCAGCCTGCCATGCGTGTCGCGGATCTCCTCGCGCTCCATCGACCACGTCCGCGCGTGCGGCACAAAGACGGCTCGCAAGCCGGCCTCGAGCGCCGGATTGATATCCGACTTCGGGCTGTTGCCGATCATCCAGGTGCGGTCCGGATCGAACCCGCGCACGTCCGCCAGATGTTCGTAAACCTCCCGGTTCTTCTCCTTCACCACCGCACAGTGCGCAAACAGCGGACGCAGCCCGGAAAGGTCGATCTTGCGGTTTTGTTCCGCCGGGTCGCCCTTGGTGCACAGGGACAACTCGTGCACTTCAGCCAGAAAGGGCAGCGTCTCGGCCACGCCGTCAAGCAGTTCGATCTCATGCGCGAGGATCTGGTGCGCCATGGCGCTGACGCGCTTCAGATCGTGCTCGTCCACCGCGCGTTCCGCCAGACGCAGATAGCATTGGCTCAGGTTGCGGCCGAAATTCACCGCGCCGTAACCGTGAATCTGCGCGTTCGCCGTTTCGATTTCGTCGAGGATGTCGCGAATCTCCTCGGGCGTCAGCGAGGAATGATCGAGGTACTCGCAGAATTCCGCGAAGGCGGCTTCGAAGTAGATGTTGTTCTCCCAAAGCGTATCGTCGGCGTCGAAATTCAGGTGTTGTCTTTCCGTTATTGGCTGCATGCGGTTATTGGCGCCAGGGGATCGGCGGGGCCAGCGTGAACGGTATTTCCACCAGCACGTCCACTTCGACCGGTGCGCCGCGGCGCGTGGCGGGATAAAATTCCCACTTCGCCAGCGCGTCCTCGGCGGCCTGAACGAGCCGATCGTCGGCGCCGCGCACCACTTCCACATTCGACACCTTTCCCGCCTCGTCGATTACGCAGGCCAGCCGTACCTTGCCCTCGACGCGCTCGGCCACGGCGGAGGGCAGGTATTTCGGGTCCACTTTGCGATGCACCACGGGCGGCGCGATGGGAGCAAGGCCCACTTCGCGCTGGGTGCGCGCCGCATACCACATGAGCCAGCTTCCCGAGTAGCTGGTCAGGTTGGGCATCTGGATGGCCATCATATAAACGTCGCGGCCGTTGAAGCGCGCGTCGGGCGCACTCGAAACTTTGGCGGCGCCCGAGCCGGAGAGGGTGGCCGGGGGCGGATCCACACGGGCAATCATCACGGGCTGGCCTGGCCGCATCGCAGCGCGCAATGTTTCGGGCGCGGAGGGCGCGGCGTATGCCTGCTGGAGCAGTGCCCGCCCTGGTGAAGCGGGAACTAACGCCGACGCCGAGTTGCCGATGGGATCGGGCTTCGTGTCCTTAGGGCCGCGCACGAACAGATCGGGTACGGTCAGCCCTTTGCCCGAGCCATCCGCCGCCGCACCCTCCGGCCTCACTTTGGGACCTGCGGAAAAGGCCGCCGGGCTGGACGCGGAAGGAAGCGGTGCGGGCCGGTCGAGAGGGTTCAAGCCTACGATGGCCACGTTGAGAGGAGTGTCCATGACCGGCAAATCGACCGGCAAATCGGCGGCCTGAACGCTCTTTGACGGAGATCCCGTGGTCCCGCGCGAGGGCGCAGTGAAGGGCTTCGGAGGCAGCTTCGACGCCGGCAAGGGGACGGCGCCGCTCTCCGGAACGACGTTGGCCGCCAGTTGCGGCGCATTTTCGAGCCGCTTGACCTGAGCGATGTTCGGCCGTTCCGCGGGTGGCGGCGCAAACGGCTTCGGAGGCAGCCGGACGGTACGCAATTCTCCGGGAGGAACCGGCTTGGCGTCGAGTAAAGGCGCATCGGCCGCCAGCTGTGGAGTCGCCGTGGTGGGTTTGGGCGGACTCGGCGGAGCGATGAAAGGTTTCGGAGGCAAAGGCGCGGCGTGCAGGTCGGCCGCCTTGATGGGCTCGGCTTTCAGCTCGGGCGCATCGGGTACGTCGACCTTTGCCGCTTCCTTCCGAGGCACATCGGGTGGCGTAACGAACGGCTTCACCGGGTGGTCGGGCAGTTTGATCGCCAGCAGGTTGGGGGATTCGAGCGGCGGCGCGGCGGTCACCTCCGGAGCAGGCGTCCACACCATCCGATTGCGCCGGGAAGCGTTCTTCGGCGACGACACGATCGATTGCTTCGCCACCAACGCCGCCCGCAAAGGCTCATGGCCGGCCCTGGCGCGCGGGGGCGTCACATGGGGCAGTTCCTGGAACTTATACCAGACCAGCTTGTCTTCCTTGCCCGCAATCTTCTGCCGGTATTCGGAGCCCGTGGCGTGAGGCAACTGGATCGCCGGAGCGCTCGTGAAAGCCACAAATGCGGCGCTGTGAATGACCAGCGACACGCCCAGCGGTCCCCACTGCCTCCGTTCCCGGCCCTGTTCCCTGTATTCGCCGAGCGGCATGCGATTTACAAACCCGTGGGTCTGTGGCCCGACCCGTTCTGCGGTGCGTTTCGCTTCATTTTGGCAGCGTATTGCTTGCGTGGCACGTACTCCCGCGCAAACTCGAGGAACTTTCCGAGCCTTTCCGTCTCCGACTGGCTGCGCAGCAACAGGCTTTGAAAATCGAGATCGTCCACGCCCTGGGCGAGTTGGAAACTCAGCTGCGGGTTGTCCGGATCGGGCTCGATCTTGCGTACCTCCGCGCCGGTTTCGAGCAAAGCCTTGCGGATTTGTTCCCACGCGCCGATTGCCTTGCGCCGCAGTTCGCGGGGCACCGCGAGCAAATCCGTGTCTTCAAAATATTCCACCTCGCCGCGCAGATACGCCAGTTCCCGATCGATCGCCACCAGCGAGAAACGCCGCTGTCCGCGCGTCAGCACATCGAACCTTCCATCCGCATAGCGATTCAACACGGATTCGACCACCACGGTGCAGCCCGCGTTCACCACGCCGCCCTCTTTGGCAAGCACGATGCCGAATTCCGTCCCCGCGGCTTGGGCCTCGCCGACCATTTCTTTGTACCGATCCTCGAAAATATGCAGCGGTATGGCTGCGCCGGGAAAGGCGACCAACTCCAAAGGGAACAGAGGCAGCAGCCGCGACATAGCGTTATTATCCCAAGCCGATGGTCCAGGCGTGCCCGGCAACTTGATATTATTGCCTTTCTCGCAGCTGTTTTCTTCATGGATTCGCTTGAGGGCAAGGTAGTCGTGGTCACAGGAGCGTCGCAGGGCATAGGCGCCCACCTTGCCGTGGCGTTGCGGGCGCGGCGGGCCAAACTGGCGCTCACGGCCCGCAATGAGGCGGGATTGCGGGCGGCCGCAGGCCCCGGGGATCTGATTGTCGCGGGCGACCTGACCGCCGAGGCAACGCGAAGATGCATCGTCGACCGAACGATCGAGCGCTTCGGCCGGATTGATGTGCTGATCAATAACGCCGGGCGCGGATTGTATTATCCTCAGTCCACGTCTCCGCTCGAAGACGCGCGCAGCCTGTTCGAACTGAACTTCTTCGCGCCTTTTCATCTGGCGCAACTGGCGACGCCATCCCTTCTGCGCACGCGCGGCGCGATCGTCAACGTGAGTTCCATCGCCGGCCAGCTGAGCCTTCCATGGCTGCCCTTGTATTCGGCGAGCAAATTCGCCCTGACGTCGTTGAGCGCCACGCAACGAATGGAACTGCGCCGTCACGGAGTGCATGTGATGACCGTTTTTCCGGGCTACGTGGACACCGAGTTTCAGGCGCACGCGGCGGGCGATCCGCCTCCCGAGCGCGTGGTAAAAGGAAGACGGTTCGCCGTTTCCGCCGAAGATTGCAGCGCGGCGATCGTGCGCGGCATCGAACTACGCAGGCGGGAGGTAATCACGCCGCGCCTCGGCTGGCTGGCCATCTGGGCGCACCGGTTGGCGCCGGGATTGGTCGAATCGCGAATGGAACGGGTTTGAATGCATATCAAGCTGAAGCGGGCGCCGGGAATCTATATCGCCGGGTTCATGGGCTCGGGCAAATCGACGGTCGGCCGCATGCTGGCGGAGCGGCTGGGCTGGCAGTTCGCCGATCTCGACGCCGAAATCGAAGCCCAGGAGCAGGAGTCGATCGGGCACATTTTCGAAGTGCGCGGAGAGGCTGAGTTCCGGCGTCTTGAGACCGCTATGATCGGCGCCTACGTGCGGCACGTGGAGCGGGGCGCGCCCACCGTGATCGCACTGGGCGGCGGCGCGTTTGTGCAGCCGGGCAATTTCGATCTGATCGAGAACCACGGCATTTCCATCTGGCTCGATTGCTCCTTCGAATTAATCGAGCGGCGGCTGGCGGCCGATCCGCAGGACAGGCCTTTGGCGCGCGACCCGGCGGCGTTCCGTAAGCTCTATGACGACCGCCAGGCCGGTTACAGCCGCGCCGATTTTCGAGTGGAGGGAAATTGCCATCCCGCGCTCGCCGTGGAAGCCATAATCGCTCTTCCTTTGTGGAAGTGAATGGCGCGATCTGGTGCTATTCTGTAGCGAATCCCCCGGAAAGGAATTTGCATTATGTTTCGAAGGATTCTCCTTGCCGCCTGCTTCGCCGGTGCGCTCTGTGCGCAGGATGCGCCGCCGCCCGATAATTCCTCAACTCCCGCCGCCCCTGCCGCCGGTGCTCCAGCCGCGGCGCGAACTCCCTCGCCCGAGCCGCAGCCTTACGAGAAGGTGGTCACGAAGGAGGCCGTTACTTCCACCGGCATTTTCATCGTTCACCAGATCAAAGACCGTTATTATTACGAAATTCCGAAGGCCGAACTGAACCGGGAATTCCTGCTGAACGTTCGCATTTCGAAGACCACCGTGGGCGTCGGTTATGGCGGAGACGAATTGTCCAGCCGCGTCGTGCGCTGGGAACTCCACGGCAACAAGGTCAACCTGCGCGACGTAGAGTACAGCGTCACGGCGGACCCGAACGCGCCCGTCTCTCTCGCCGTGAAAGCGGCCAACAACAACACCGTCCTGATGACCTTCCCGGTGGCCGCGTTTTCGAAGGACGGCGATCCGGTGGTCGAAGTCTCCCGGCTCTTCACGACGGATGTTCCCGAATTCGGCATCCGCCAGCGTCTGGCCGCGACTACCGCCGATGCCAGCCGATCCTGGGTGGAGCGGATCTCGCCCTATCCCGAAAACATTGAAGCCGAATCGACTCTTACGTACACGCGCACACAGCCGCCCGCCGGCGCCGCGGCTGTTCCGGCCGTGGCCGCCGCGACAGGCATGCGCCCCGGCAGCGCGAGCCTGGTGATGCATTACAGTATGGTGAAGCTACCCGAGAAACCCATGATGCCGCGTCTCTTCGACGAGCGCGTCGGTTACTTCACCACGGCCGCCGTGGATTTCAGTCGGGAAGAGCAGCGCGCTTCGCATGTGCGTTATGTCGACCGCTGGCGTCTCGAGAAGAAAGATCCCTCCGCCGCCGTGTCCGATCCGGTCAAGCCCATCGTTTATTACATTGACGCCGCCACTCCCGTCGCGTGGCGCGAATGGCTCAGGAAGGGCGTCGAGAGCTGGCAGCCCGCCTTCGAAGCGGCCGGCTTCAGCAACGCAATTATTGCGAAGATGGCGCCCACGTCCGCCGAAGATCCGAACTTCAGTCCGGAAGACGTTCGCTACTCGGTGATTCGATGGATGCCCTCGACCGTCGAGAACGCCGTCGGCCCGCACATTTCCGATCCGCGCACCGGCGAAGTTCTCAACGCGGACATCATGTTTTATCACAACGTGATGAACCTGCAGCGCGATTGGTATTTCCTGCAGGTTGGACCGCTCGATCCGCGCGCGGAGAAGCTCCCGCTGCCCGACGATCTGATGGGCCGGCTGCTCGAGTACGTGGTGGCCCACGAAGTCGGCCATACTCTTGGTCTGCAGCACAATATGAAGGCCAGTTCGATGTATCCGCAGGAGAAAGTGCGCGATAAGGATTGGGTCCACAAAATGGGCCACGCACCTTCGATCATGGATTACTCGCGCTTCAACTACGTGGCGCAGCCCGAAGATCAGATCGCGGTGGAAGATCTGGTGCCGCGCGTCGGACCCTACGACACGTTCGCGATTCAATGGGGCTACACGCCGATTCCGGAAGCGAAGACCTCCGAAGAGGAGAAGCCCAGGCTCGACGAATGGGCGCGTCGACAGGACAAGACTCCCTGGCTGCGCTTCTCGACGGCGGGCGCCGCCGGTTCGGATTACGGGGAACTGACCGAAGCCGTGGGCGACGCCGACGCCATCAAGTCCAGCGCTCTGGGTGTGAAGAATCTGGAGCGGGTGGCGAAGATGCTGATGCCGGCCACCACCGGGAAGAACGGTGAACCTTACGAAGACCTCGCCGAACTTTACGGGCGCATGCTGGGCCAATGGACTCTCGAAATGAATCATGTGGCCGCCATCGTGGGCAGCTTTGAGACGCAAACCAAATACGTCGGACAGGAGGGCCGCGCTTTTATTCCCACTCCGAAGGAACGGCAGCAACAGGCGGTGAACTTCCTTGCCGACAATGCCTTCGCCACACCCCGCTGGGCCATCGACCCGGAAATCCTGCGGCGCATCGAGCCCATCGGCGCACTCAATCGCATTCGCAACGCGCAGGCAAGCGTGCTGACCAACCTGCTCGGGAGCGCCCGCCTGGCGCGCCTGGTCGAGCAGGAAGCGGTGGACGGCAGTTCGGCTTATTCTCCCGCCGATTTTCTGGCCGCCACGCGGCGGGCGGTGTGGCGCGAACTCGATGCTTCCCAGGTGAAGATCGACGCTTACCGGCGCAACCTGCAGCGTTCGTACCTCGACCTGGCGAACACCAGGATCAACGGCGCAACGGCCGGCCCCGCGGCGGCAGCGACCAGTGGAGACGAGAAGCCGTTCTACCGCGCCGAATTGCGCGCGCTGAATAACCAGATCTCCGCCGCGCTGGCGAAGACGGCCGACCGTGAAACCCGCGCTCACCTCGAAGGCGCGCGCGACCAGATCGGCCGCATTCTCGATCCGAAATTCAATCCGCCGGCGGCTGGCGCCGCGCCGGTGGTACGGGTGGGGCTCGACGGGATCGACCAGCAGGAGAGCTGCTGGCCGGATTACGCTATACTTCCCAACTGAATGAGCCAGAGCCTCGCGATCTCCGTACACGCGCTGCGCAAGAAGTACGGAGATTTCGAAGCGGTGAAAGGCATCGACTTCGAAGTACGGACCGGCGAAGTATTCGGCATCCTCGGCCCCAACGGCGCGGGCAAGACCACTACGGTCGAGATCCTCGAAGGCATCCGGCAGCGCTCGAGCGGCGACGTCCGGGTACTCGACTACGATCCGGATAAACAAAAAACCAAGCTGAAAGACCGCATCGGCGTTTGCCTGCAGGCCACCAACCTGCCCGACAAGATCCGGGTGATCGAAGCGCTGAATCTATTCGGCGCGCTCTACAGCCGCATGCTCAGCCCCAGCGATCTGCTGAAGCGCCTGCAACTCTGGGACAAGCGCGAGGCGTTCTATGGCACGCTTTCGGGCGGCCAGAAGCAGCGGCTCGCCATTGCGCTGGCTCTGATCAACGACCCTTCTCTGCTTTTTCTCGACGAGCCTACCGCCGGACTCGACCCGCAGGTGCGTCTCGAAATCCACGCTTTGCTCGAAGAACTGCGGGGCGAAAAGCGCACCATCCTGACGACCACGCACTACATCGAAGAGGCGGAGCGCCTGTGCGACCGGGTGGCTATCGTCGACGCGGGCAGGGTGATCGCCATCGGAACGCCGCGCGAACTGCAGAGTCAGAGCGCGAATAAGTCGACCATCGAAATCGTGTGCGACCGGTCACTGGAGGGTCTTGAACTGCCCTCGTGGCCCTTCGCGACACATACCCAGTTGGGCGAGGACAAGCGCCATCTTACGGTCACTTCGGAGAAGCCGGCGAGGACGCTGGTTGAGATCGTGAAGTGGGTAGACGCCCAGAGTCTGGGTTTGGAGGATGCCCACCTGAGCCGGCCGACGCTCGAAGACGTGTTCATCGAATTGACAGGCAAAAGGCTGCGCGACTGATGAAACCTTACCTCGCATTGATCGCGACCGACATCCGGCTGGCGTTGCGGCAGAAGACGGTGATCTTCTTCAACTACCTGATGCCCTTCGGATTCCTGTTCCTGTTTGCGCAGGCGTTTCACGCGGAGCAGGGGGGCGCGATCCTGCAGGTCTTCACGATGGTCACCGTGATCGGCATTCTGGGCAATGGTCTGTTCGGGGCCGGCATGCGCGCGGTGCAGGAGCGCGAGGCCAACATTCTGCGCCGGTACAAGGTTGCGCCGATTACGGCGCTGCCTCTTCTGGTAGCGGCCACGGTCACAGGCCTGGTGGTTTATATCCCGTGCGTGCTGGCGATGCTGTTGGTTTCGAAGTTCCGCTACGGGATGCAGATACCGGGGAACATGGCATCGGTGCTGCTCTTCATCGTGCTGGGCGTGGTGGCGATCCGGTCGATCGGGCTGATCATCGCTTCGGTGGTGAACTCGATGCAGGAGAGCACCATTCTGGTGCAGATCGCCTACATGACGATGCTGTTCCTGAGCGGAGCTTCGTTTCCGGTATCGATGTTTCCCAACTGGCTGCTCACCGTTACGCAGTTCATCCCGGCCACGTATCTGGTGAGCGGTATGCAGGCGATCCTGATCCGTCATGAGTCGCTGGCGGCCAACTGGCAGGCGGTGGGAGCGCTGGTGCTGACGGCCGGCATCGGATTGTTGCTGAGCGTGAAGCTGTTCCGTTGGGAGAAGGAAGAGAAGACGCGTCCCTCGGCCAGGCTGTGGGTGCTGGCCGTGCTTCTTCCGTTCGTCGTTCTGGGCACGTGGCAGGCTTACGCCAGGGACAACGTTCGCAAGATCAAAGTGCTGGACCGGGAGATGTTGCGGTCGCGTACCGCACTGATCCGCAACGCGCGGATTTTTGTGGGCAACGGCAAGGTGATCGAGAACGGCGCGGTGCTGATCCGGGGCGGCAAAATTGCCGAGGTGTACGACGGCGATATCCCCGATCCGCAGACACTCAAGGCGGAAGCGATCGAGGCGGCGGGCAAGACCATCCTGCCGGGTCTGATCGATGCCCACGTGCATCTGGGCGCGTCCGGCGGCATGTCGGACGACTGGCGGGATTACGACCCGTTGAAGTCTTCGGAACGCGAACTGGCCGCCTATCTCTACAGCGGCGTGACCGCGGTGCGCAGCGTGGGCGATCTGCTCGACAACGCCCTGAAAACCCGCAATGCCGTCAACAGCGGCGAAAAGCTGGGCGCGGAATTCTTCACCACAGGCCCTCTCTTCACGGTGCCGGGCGGGCACGGGACGGAGATCCTGAAGAGCCTTCCCTCGGCTCTCAGATCCCAGGCGGAAGCGCAATTCCTGCGCTTGCCGAAGACTGCGGAAGAGGCGAAGCAGGAGGTAGATGCGCTCAGCCAGGTGCATGTGGATGCGATCAAGGCGATCCTCGACGCGGGCGCGGGCGGGCGGATCTTCAATCGGCTCGATCCGCGGATTCTGGATGCGATCGCCGCCGCCGCCCATGCCGACGGCCTGCCCGTAGTGGTCCACACCGGCGATGTGCGCGACGTGGAAGACGCCCTGAACGCCGGTGTGAACGGCATCGAACACGGGTCGTTCCGCCAGCGGATTCCGGACAGCGATTTCGCCCTGATGGTGAAGAACGGGGTGACCTACGATCCGACGCTGAGCGTGGGCGAGGCCTTCCCGGAGTTCGCGGCCGGGCGGCTGGAACTGCTGAATCGCTCTCTGGTGCAGCAGACGGCTCCGGCTAAGCTGCTGGCGAGTACGCGGCGGCTGATGGAATCGCCGGAGATGGCTGCCATGCGCCGATCGATCGGCGAATATCCGATCGATATGAACATCGCGCGCGACAACCTGGTGCGGGCGTGGAAGGCGGGGGTGACGCTGATCACGGGCAGCGATGCGGGCAATATGCTGGTGTTTCATGGGCCCACCACGCAGCATGAGATGGAGTTGTGGGTGGCGGCGGGGATTCCGGTGCAGGTGGCTTTGCAGGCCGCCACTTTGAACTCGGCTGGGGCGCTTCGCGCGGGGCAGAGATTCGGGTCGATCGAGAAGGGCAAGGACGCGACCATGCTGGTGGTGGACGGCAATCCGCTGGTGGATATCAGGGCCACCGAGGCGATCTCGTTTGTGATGTTCAAGGGTGAGCGCCTTAATCGTGCGGAACTGCTGAGCCAGGAATAGAGAGCCTGACCAGCTTCGCCGGAGTATCTTAAAGGTGCATGACGGATATTCAGTTGTTCATCCTCGTGGCTATTCCGTTGGTGGGCATTCTCGCTAATACCGGGTTGTTCCTCCACGTCAGCGCGGGCGTCGACCGTCTTGCGGAGCGCATGGATGGGCGCTTCGACGTGCTGCTCAGCAAGGTGGTCGAGATCGATAACCGCCTGACGCGTGTCGAGGAGAGAATGGGAATCCGGCCGTAACCGTCGATACGGTTTATTCAGGAGCAGGGTTGGCATGGCCCTGGCCTCCGAGGTAGAAGTGGACGGCGGGGGTGACGATCAGCGAGAGCACCATGGAGGCTATGATGCCTCCGATCACGGCGATGGCGAGGGGCTGGAGCATCTGGGAGCCGGCTCCGATGGCCAGGGCGAGGGGGAACATTCCGGCCGTGGTCGCCAGGGCGGTCATCAGGATGGGGCGGAGACGGCGCTCACCGGCTTCGATCATGGCGTCGCGCGCGCTATAGCCCTCGCGGCGAAAGCGCTGATCGGCGTCGAGGAGCAGGATGCCGTTTTTGGCGACGATGCCGACCACCATGATGAGCCCCATGAACGAAGAGATATTGAACGTGGTGCCGGTGATCAGCAGCGCGAAGAACACGCCTGAGGTGGACAGAAGCGCGGAGGCCAGAATGGCGGCGGGCGCTCCGAAGGTTCCGAACTCGACGAGGAGCACGATGAACACGAGGACCACGGCCAGGGCGAGGACGAACAGCAGATCGTTGAACGACTTGATCTGTTCCGCATAGGTGCCTCCGTAGACGACGCGGATGGCCGGCGGGATATCCAGTTCCGCCACCGCCTTCTGTACCTGTTGAATGCCTTTGCCGAGGCCGACGCCTTCGAAGCGGCCAGTGACTCCAATGACGCGCTGGAGATTTTCGCGGTGGACTTCGATCTGGCCGGCTTCGTCTTCGAAAGCGGCGAGCGAGCCGAGCGTGGCGTTCTTGCCGGTGGAACTGACGATCATGGTGTTGCGAATGTCGTCGAGGGTGGCGCGGGTGTTCTCGGGAAAACGGACGCGAATGGTGTACGAGCGGTCGTTGACGATGACCGGAGTTGTGGCGGGCTCACCCTGCAGGATGGCGCTGGCGTCGAGCTCGATTTCCTGGGGGGTGAAACCGGCGCGGGCGGTCACGATGGGATCGACGCGCATGATGACGGCGGAGCCGCTGATGGTGTTCTCGATGCCGTCCTTCACGTCTTTGACGGTTTCGATTTTCTTGATGCGGTCGGCCACTTTCGGCGCCCATTTCTTCAGCAGAGCGGGGTCCTGGGAAAAGAGCTTGATCTCGATGGGCTCGGGCGAATTGCTGAGATCGCCAATCTGATCCTGCAGGACCTGAATGAATTCGACGTCGAGCTGCGGGTACTCGTCGTTGACTTTTTTGCGGACTTCCGAGATGACTTCGTCGATGGGGCGGCGATCGCCGGCGGGTTTGAGACGCACAAGGAAGTCGCCGGTGTTGGCCTCGGTAACGGCGGCGAGGCCGAGCTGCAGACCGGTGCGGCGCGAGGTGCCTGCGACGTCGCGCGTTTTCGAAAGAATCTTTTCGACGCCGAGGAGCACGGCGTTGGTGTCCTCGAGGGACGATCCGGCGGGCATGATGTAGTCGAGGACGAAGGCGCCTTCGTCCATTTCGGGCAGCAGATCGCTATCGAGCGCGCGATAGCAGAAGAACGAGACGGCCACGAGGGCCAGGCATCCGGCAGCCAGCACGAATGGCCTGGCCAGGGCGAATTTGAGAGCGGCGGCATAGGCTCGGGTCAGGCGGCCCATCAGGCCGACGGTCGAGACGTGACCGTGGGCATCGACCGATTCGGAGGGTTTGCCGGAGCGCTGCCGGCGCAGCAGGTAGTGGCTCAGGGCGGGCGTCCAGGTCAGCGCCAGCAGCAGGGAAGTGAGCAGCGCGGTTCCCACGGTGATCGCCAGGGCGCGGAAGAACGTACCGGTGACTCCGGTAATTGAAATCAGCGGCAGGAAGACGACGATGGGGGTGATGGTGGAGCCGACCAGGGGTACGCGAATTTCGCGCAGGGCGCTGCGGATGGCTTCGCCGCGGGATTGGCCGGAATCGCGATGCATGACGATGTTTTCGACCACTACGATGGCGTCGTCGATGACCAGGCCGACGGCGGCGGCGAGGCCTCCGAGGGTCATGAGGTCGAAGCTTTGGCCGAGGAAGCGCAGCACGATAAAGGTGATGGCGATGGTGGCCGGGATCACGAGGCCGGCCACGATGGAGCTGCCCCAGTCGCGCAGGAACAGGACGAGGATGATGGCGGCGAGGACGAGCCCGATGAGAATGGCGTCGCGCACGCTGGCGATGGAATCGCGCACGAGTTCGGACTGGTCGTAGAAGGCCTGCAGCTTGACGCCGGGCGGCAGGGTGGTGCGGATCTGAGCGAGCTCCTTCGCAATTAAATCCGCGACGGCGACGGTGTTACCGGAGGGCTGGCGGAAAACGTTGAGCAGCACGGCGGGCTTGCCGTTGGCCGTGACGATGGTGTAGATGGGCATCACGGACGGAAACACTCTGGCGAGATCGCCGATGCGGATGGGGACTCCGGCGGGGGTGGTGCGGAGGACGATGTCGGAGATTTCCTCGGGAGTGCGCGTTTGGCCGGTTACGAGCGCGAGGGACAGCTCATGATTGTTCTCGAGCAGGCCGGGCGAATCGATCATGTTGCTGCGCGCGATGGAATCGAGAATGCCGGGCACGGTGACCTGGTCCTGCAGAAGCTTGGCGGGGTCGGGCTCGACCTGGAACTCGGGAACCTGGCCGCCCTGCAGGACCACCATGGACACTCCGTTGACGCGGTTGAGGCGCGGCTTGATGGAATAGTTGGCCAATTCCCAGAGGGCGGTTTGCGAGAGCGAATCGGAGGTGAGGCTGTAGCCGAGGATGGGGAAAGCGGCGAAGGTGAGGCGGTTGGCGGTGAGCTTCGCGGTGGAGGGTAAGGTGGTCTGGACGCGCGCCAGGGCGGCGTTGGCGTATTCGAGAGTCTGGAACATATTGACGTTCCAGTTGAAGAAGAGATTGATTTCGGCCGAGCCGCGGCTGGTGTTGGAGCGGACGGTTTCGAGGCCGGGAATGCTGTTCATGGCCTCTTCGATGGGGCGCGTGACGGTGACCTGCATCTGATCGATGGGCGCGACGCCGTTATCGACGCCTACCACGATGCGGGGGAAATCGGTGGAAGGGAAGACGGCCACCGGGATGGTGAACGCGAGGTACGCGCCCATGCCGATGAGGGTGATGACGATGAAGACGATGGGCCGGGAGAAGCTGGCTGTCCAGTGTGGGGTCATTGAAGTTGGCCCCGACACACAGGCTGAAGCCTATGCCACCTCGACTTATTTGTCATCGTCGTCCTCGTCCTCGTCTTCGGGCTTGGCTTCGACGATCTTGATTTTGGCTTTGTCATCGAGGCCGAGGCCGCCGGAGACGATTACTTTTTCGCCTTCCTCGACTCCACTGGTCAGCTCGACGTTGTCTCCCTGGCGGACGCCGATGGCGATTTTGCGTTCATGTGCGAGATTGTCTTTGCCGGCGACCATGACCTTCTGGCCGCCTTCGTCGGAATTGAGGAGCGCGGCGGCGGGCACGATGATGACGTTCTGCAGGGTCTCGGCCTTGATGGATACGCGCACGGTGCCGCCGGGCTTGAGCTTTTCGCCGGGATTGGGGGCCTGCACCCAGACCTCGACGGTGGTAGTGCTGGGGTCCACGGCGGGGCTGACCACGATAACTTTGCCGCCGATGTCGCCTTCCGGCCCGGTGATGCTGGCGGGCCTGCCGAGCTTGATGAAAGACGCGTCCTTTACCGGGATATTGGCGCGTGCGACCACCTGGGAGATATCGACGATGGAGACGATGGGGCTGCCGCTCGAGGCCATCTCGCCGGGGTAGACGGGGCGGTCGGAGACGATGCCGTTGAGGGGGCTGCGGATCTCGGCGTAGCTGAGCTGGGCTTCGGCGTTATTGAGGTGGGCGCGGGAGGCATCGACTTGCGCTTTGGCGCCGGCGATCTGCTGGGTCTGGCCCACTTGCTGCAGGGTCTGGAGGTGGCGCTGGGCGGTATCGAACTGGCTTTGCGTCTGGACCATGGCCACGCGGGCGTCATCGGCGAGCTTCTGGGCGAGGGCTCCCTGGCGCACTAATTCGACTCGGCTTTCATAGACCTTTTTGGCGGCTTCGAGGGCACTTTGGGCGGAGGCGAGATCGGCCTGGGCTTTGGTGCGGTCGTCGATTACGGTGGCTCCGGTGGTGGCTTCCCAGGCGGCCTGGGCTTGATCGAGCTGGCCTTTGCTTTCATTTACGGCGGCGGTCAGATCGCGGCTTTCGAGTTCGGCGAGGAGTTGATTGGCGCGTACGTGATCTCCTCGGTTTACGAGGACTCGTTTCACGGGGGCGCTGATTTTCGAAGTGACGTTCGACTGATCGATGGGATAGAGGACGGCGTCGGCGGTGATGACGCGGTCGATGGGTCCGCGGCGGGCTTCTTCCACCTGCACGGGGGTGGGGGCTTCGTTTTCGGCTTCTTCTTCAGACGCTTTCCTGCCACAGCTGGTGAGGAGGGCAGCGAGGAGAATAGTGGAGAAGATCACAGGCTGAAGCCTGTGCCACCGTGTTTGGATGTTCATCATGGTCAGAGGGTCCCCGTTAATGTTTCGAGAGTTGCGAGGGCTACGCGATACCTGGCTAATCCGTCGTCATAGGCGTTGCGGGCCTGGGTTACGGTGGTTTGCGCGTCCACCACTTCAAGGGCGCTCGACTCTCCGGCGGTATAGCGGAGCAGGGTGAGGCGCAGGCTTTCGGCGGCGAGATCCACCGAACTGCGCAGCGAATCGAGTTGCGACTGGGCGGCGCGCGCTTCCGCGTAAGCCGTTGCCAGATTGCCTTCGAGCGTGCGTTGGGCGAGCGAGAGATCGAGTTGCGACTGGGCGCGTTTGAATTCGGCCTGCTGGATTTTGCTGTGCGTCAGGCCCCAGTTCCACACGGGAATGTTCAGCGTCACCTGTCCGGAGTAGCCAAGGTTCTGGCGGTTTATGACCTGGTAATTGGGCTGCGTGCTGCGGCCCGAATCCTGCGCCCGGGGGCTCGTGGCGTCGAACTGGTTGGCGTCGATTCCGTAGAAAAAATCGAGCCCGAGGGAGGGCAGATACGCGTAGCGGGCCACATTCACGTCGTAGCCGGCAGCTTCGAGGGTGGATTTCGCGGCTTTGAGATCGGGACTGGTGGCCACGGCTTTGGCATGGGCTTCTTCGAGCGGCGGCAACAGCTCGGTGTGGGCGAGGTCGTCGTCGATGGAGAAATCAGCGGTGAAGTTGGGGAAGATGAGGACGCCGAGAGCGATTTTCGCCTTCTCGATGGCTACCTGAGCGTCCTGCAGATCGCGTTGGCGCTGCTGGAGCTGGATCTGGGCTTTGATGACGTCCGCATGGGCGGCTTCTCCGCCTTTTTCCTGCTTCTGGGTGATGTCGAGAAACTGCTCGGCCTCGGTGAGGCTGCGCTGGGCGTTGTTGAAGTGATGCTGGGCGGTGGCGATCGAGTAGTAATCCTGAATCACGGTGGCCTGGAGGCCGCGGGCGGCGATCTCTACCCGGGCGGAGGCGGCTGCTTCGGACGCGAGGGCGCGGCGAATTTCGCCCTTGCGGAAGACGGAGAGCAATTCCTCGTGGACCTGGGCTTGTTCGTTGTAGACGTGGACGCCGTCGTTGGCGACGTAGACGCCGGAGGGGGTGCCGTTGCCCTCGGTGTAGATGTACTGGTTGAAGGCGTTGAGGGTGGGGAGCCGTCCGGCCCTGGTCTGGCGGGTGTCTTCTTTGGCGAGCAGGGCGGCGAAGTTCGCGCTTTGGATCTGGCCGCCGTACTGGCGGGCGCGGGTGAGGGCGTCATGCAGAGTCAGAACGATGGCCGGGGGCGGGGCCGGGGGCGTCTGCGCGCTGGCCAGGGTGGCTGCAACGGCCCACAGCAGGCAGGGGATTTTGGCGTTCATGGCTTTTGAAACAGGCAGTCTATCAGTGGAGCATTGGAAGCTGAAAAATGGCTGAAGCGGGGTGGGAGTGGGGCTTGGACCCTGTGGAAAATTGGATTCCTTTTTATGATTCAGCGAGGTTGTTCTTGGATGAAATATGTTTAGTATCAATGATATAGAAGCAAGATATGAGGGATAAGGAAGCCAGTTGCCAGGTGTGGAAAAGTGGGCTGGAAAGCGGGCTGGCGGGCGGTTGGCGGGGTCGCATTCGGGCGTGACTCGGGGCATCTGAGCCCAAGCTACCGCAGTCGATCCTCGCGTTTTTGGGGGGAGGGGCGAAAAAGCCTTTGTTTTCGACGAAAGAAAGCTGAAAATAATTGTCACCGGGGAAATTAAGCATTAATCGCCGATGGACACGGATAAGAAGGCCGAGACAAAAACTCCCTCCGACGTTGCCGAAGGAGGGAGTTTTTTCATCATCAACAGAGATGACGGAATGAGCCGAGCAAACCAGATTTAACGGGTGAGTCTCAGTTCGGGGTACTCCTGTTCGTGGCCTGGAAGCAGATTTCGATTCCGCCCCTGCTTCTTCGGCCCTTGTGGCTGACGATGGTTTACTCGTCGATTATTCTTCTGGTTCTGCTTATTCTTAGTGTTCATACGTGGAACACTCCTTTCCTTTCCTGTATAGCACGCGGCGCGGGCGGAATGTATAATGCCCTCGGTATGAGAATTCTTCTGTTGTTTCTGGCCGCGTCTTTGGCTTACGCCGCGCCGGCGTTGCGTATCTATGTGATCGACGTGGAGGGCGGGGGCGCCACTCTGGTTATTGCGCCTTCGGGGCAGTCCATGCTGATCGATGCGGGCAGTGGGGGGGCTGCGGCGGCGCGCGATTCGAGCCGTATCGCGGATGCCATGAAGGCCGCGGGGCTGACGAAGATCGATTACCTCTTCACCACCCACTATGACGGCGATCATGTGGGGGGCGCGCCGGCGGCCAATCAGATCGCGCACTTCGAGCGTTTTTTCGACCATGGCGAGATCGATCCGAAATGGGAGCAGAATAACGGCTGGGAGGCCCGCTACAAAGACTATCTGGCGATTGCGGCGGGAAAGCGCACCATCCTGAAGGCCGGCGATCAGGTTCCGCTGAAGGGCGTGCGCGTGGATGTGGTGGCTTCGGCAGGCCAGGTGATCTCGAAGCCGATCAACCACGGGGGTCAACCTAATCCTTTCTGCAAGGACGCCGAATATAAGGTGAACAAGACCGAGAACTCGCAGAGCACGGGGGTGGTGGTTTCGTTCGGCAAGTTCAGCTTTCTGGATGTGGGCGATCTCACGTGGGATAAGGAGATGGATCTTGCATGCCCCAACAATAAGCTGGGCAAGATTTCGCTGATGCTGGCGACCCACCATGGGTTCTTCGCCGATATGTCGGGAGCGCCCGCGTTTCTTTGGGGCGTGCAGCCGCAGGTGGTGATCGCCAATAACGGTCCGCGCAAGGGTATGGCGGCTTCGGCGTACGACAAGATCGAGAAGGTGCAGGGGATCGAAGGGCTTTGGCAGTCGCACCTGGCGCTGGCGTCGGATAAGGAGCACAATACGAGCGAGGATATGATCGCCAATCTCGAGGCAACGCCCGATTGCAAGGGGAATTGGATCCGGGTGGACGTTCAGTCGAATGGCAGTTATACGGTGACGAACGGGCGGAACAACTTCAGCAAAACGTACCAGGCGCGCTGAAAAAAGCAACGTATCCACAGCGCCTGAGTACCACTCCCTCACGGTCGCGGTTCGGAATGCGGGCGTCATAATTTGATAGAGTGAGGAGGATGATGGCTCGGCTCTTGGTGTGTCTGGCGTTGGTTCCGCTGGCGGCATTCGGCGCAACCGGTTTCGATGCTACGGTGCAGCCGTTTCTGGCTAAGAACTGCTACGCATGCCACAGCGCGAAGGTGATGACTAGCGGCCTGAATCTTGAGGCGTTCACGAGCGCCGATTCCGTCACGCAGAATCGAGAGCGGTGGGAGACCATCCTCGCCAAGCTTTCTTCCGGCCAGATGCCGCCGAAGGGGATGCCGCGGCCGGATGCCGCCGAGCTGAAGGCGGTCACGAGCTGGATTCAGGGCGAGTTCGATCGGGCCGACCGCAATGCCAAGCCGGACCCGGGGCGCGTCACGGCACGGCGGTTGAATCGCGCCGAATATAACAACACGATTCACGATTTGCTGGGCGTGGATTTCCAGCCCGCCGACGATTTTCCGCAGGACGATGCGGGTTACGGATTCGACAATAACGGCGATGTGCTTTCGCTGTCGATTGTGCAGATGGAGAAGTATTTGGCGGCGGCCGAAGTGGTGGCCCGTACGGCGGTTTACGGGGTGCAATCGACCAAGCCCGTGACGGCGCGGTATCAGCCCGCGGGACGGCGGCGTCCGGGCGATTTCGACAACCTGTTCTTTAATACGCATCCTTGGCTATCGGTCACGAACTACGACGAGACCGGGCTGACGATGCCGAACGCGTTTCACGTGATGCATCGGTTTCCGGCCACGGGAGATTATGTGATTCGCGCCATGCCGGACAACGGCGCGCGGCCGCCGGGATCGGAGCCGCTTGAAATGGCCGTGTTTGTGGATGGCAAGCAGATGGGGCTGACGTCGATCGACGGTCCGCTGGAAGGCAGGATGCAGGAGTTTCCGGTGCGGATTACGGAAGGCGAGCACTGGATCGCGGTCGGATTTCCGAGGCAGTTCGAAGGTTTGCCGGTTCTTTACGGGGCTAAAAATCCGTCGAAACGTCCGGCTCCTCCGCCTCGCGCGGGACGTGGTGGGCGAGGTCCGGGTTTAGGCGGTGCTCCGGGGGGCGGCGGTGGTACGGTGGGGCCGGATGGCAAGACGCTGCCTCCGACGACTTCTATCGCTGCGCCTGGGGGTCGGGGTGGTCGTGGGGGGCGTGGTGGGGCGGCAGCCGCCAACGACGACTCCGTCAGCAATGTGTTCTTTACGCCGCCGGGCGCGCCTCCAGGAACGCGGCTTTCACGGCCGGACAATATGGGGATTCAGTCGATCGAGATCGGCGGGCCGCGCAATCCAGATGTTCATCCGTCCGCGGAGAGCCTGAAGAAGATTTTTGTTTGCGGTCAGTATAAGGGCGGGCATCCGGTGGGCTGCGACCGCGAGATCGTGACGCATCTGGCGCGGCTGGCTTACCGGCGGCCGGTGACGAAGGCGGAAGTCGATCAGCTGATGACGCATGCGACGCGGGCTCGACTGCGCGGCGATTCGTTCGAAGATCAGATAGTGGTGGCGATTGAAGCCATGCTGGTTTCGCCGAATTTCCTGTTCCGGATTGAAAAAGATCCGCCGGCGGCTAAGGTAATTCGCACGGCGAGCACTGTTCCGAGCACTCCGCAGGCTTATCCTTTGAACGATTACGATCTGGCTTCGCGGCTTTCTTATTTTTTGTGGTCGAGCATGCCGGACGAAGAGCTGCTGCGCGTGGCGGGGCAGGGAACTTTGCGGCATCCGGATGTGCTGATGGCGCAAACGCGGCGCATGTTGAAAGATCCGAAGATCAATCGGCTGGTGGAGAATTTCGGTGGGCAGTGGCTGCAGTTCCGGGCGCTCGAATCGCACCAGCCGGATTTCTACAAGTTCCCGCTGTGGGATAACTATCTGCGGATTTCGGCGACTCGGGAGACGGAGCTGTTTTTTGAGAACATCATTGCGCAGGATCGGCCGATTACCGATTTTCTCGATGCGGATTATACGTTTGTAAATCAGTATCTGGCCGATTTTTACGGGATGCACGATGTAAAGGGAACCGAATTCCGCAAGGTCAGCCTGGTGGGTACTCCGCGGCGTGGGGTGTTGGGACAGGTGAGCGTTCTGACGGCTTCGTCGTACGGGAATCGGACTTCAGTGGTGCTGCGCGGCAAGTGGATTCTGGAGAACCTGTTGAACGCTCCTCCGCCTCCGCCTCCACCCAATGTGCCGGATCTGGATCAGGCCAAGGTGAGCGAAGACGCGACTTTGCGGCAGCGCATGGAAGTGCATCGGGCGAATGCGGTGTGCGCGTCTTGCCACAGCAAGATGGACCCGCTGGGTTTTGGTCTGGAGAATTTCGACGCGATAGGCAGCTGGCGCGATAAAGACGGGAAGTCTCCGATTGACGCTTCGGGTGTGCTGCCGAATGGGCGGACGTTTAACGGGCCGGTGGAATTGGCGGCGGTGTTGAGCTCGCAGAAAGACGCCTTCGCGCAGTGTCTGACGGAAAAGATGCTGACGTTTGCGCTGGGACGGGGCCTCGAACCGGCCGACCGGCTGGAAGTGAAGAAGATTACGGCGGGAGTGGAAACGTCGGATTACAAGTTTTCGAGCGTAGTGCTCGGGATCGTGAAAAGTTTGCCGTTCCAGATGCGGGATCGAAGTACAGTAAGCGGTAGCCCGGTAAATAAAGGAAGCCAGATATGATCGTCACCAAAAAGCACCTGTCGAGGAGAACCATGCTGCGCGGGATCGGCGCCTGTATCGGGTTGCCGATGCTCGATTCGATGGTGCCGGCCTTTGCCGCGCCCAGCCGCGTGGCGAGTGGCGAGAAAGCCGTGCGGGCGGCGTTCATTTACGTACCGAACGGCATGACGATGCGGGACTGGTCCCCGGCGACGGCGGGCGCGAATTGGGAAGCGACGCCGATCCTGAAGGTCTTCGAGCCCTGGCGCCAGGACATGTTCGTGCTGACGGGGCTGATGGATCATAACGGCAACGCGCTCGGTGACGGGGGCGGCGACCACGCGCGGGCGGGCGGAAGCTTCATGACCGGCGTGCATCCCAAGCGGACCTCGGGCAAAGACATCCATGTGGGCATTTCGGTGGATCAGGTGGCGGCCAATGCCATTGGACACAAGACGAAGCTGAAATCGCTGGAACTGGGGTGCGAGGATGCGCGCACGGTGGGCAACTGCGATTCGGGTTACAGCTGCGCGTACAGCAACAGCCTTTCGTAGACGGGCCCGTCGACGCCGAATCCTCCGGAGACCAATCCGCGGGCGGTGTTTGAGCGGTTGTTCGGGAGCGACGATATCACGCTTCCGCCGGAGATTCGGGCCAAACGGATTGCCGACCGGAAGAGCATTCTCGACTCGGTGCAGGATCAGGTACACTCGATCCTCGGCACAGTGGGCGGGGCGGATCGCCGCAAGATGGACGAGTATTTGACGGCGGTTCGGGAGATCGAAACGCGCATCCAGAGCGCCGAACAGACTAAGGTGATCGAGGTGCAGCCGGGATTCGAGAAGCCGGAGGGGATTCCGTTCGAATACGGGCCCTACGCGACCATGATGTTCGATCTGGCGGCGATGGCGTTCAAGTCGGACCTGACGCGCGTTGTGACCATTGTGCTGGGACGGGAAGGCAGTCTCAGGACGTACAACGAAATCGGCGTGGCGGACGGGCACCATCCTTTGTCGCACCATGGAAATCGGCCGGACTGGCTGGACCGGTTGTCGAAGATCAATCAATTCCACACGCAGCTTTTCTCGCAGTTTGTGGGGCAGCTCAAGACGTCCCAGGACGGCGATGGCACGCTGCTCGACCACAGCATGGTGCTCTACGGCAGCGGTCTCAGCGACAGCAACCGCCATCTGCATGAGAATCTGCCGATTCTGTTATTCGGACGGGGCGATGGCAGTTTGAAGCCGGGACGCCATATCGTCTATGACAAGCCGGCGCCGATGACAAATCTCTATCTGACGATGCTGGACCGGATGGATGTGAAGCCTGAGAGCATCGGGGATTCGACCGGCAAGGTTGAGCATCTGACGGATATTTAAGACCGCTCCCTTACGGGCAGCGCCTCGGTGACGGGTCGGTTGGCGCAATTTGCGCCATTTGACCCATTGGCACTCAGTTGCATAAATTGAGGTATCGTCACGCTTGCTGACGCGCGCGGCTCAATAAGGACTTCCGAGCCGCGACCGTGAGGGAGCGGTGGACGCACTGCGCGAAGCGTGCCTTGCCATGGAGCGGGAATTTGGTGCGTCCGTCGCCGAGGCGTGTCCGGAATCGCGCCGCAGCGTGCAGAACCTGCTCCACTACCTCGCGCTGCGCAAACACGATCTGCGCGATCTGCAATCCCGCTTGGCTGCGCTGGGGCTTTCGTCGCTGGGACGGAGCGAATCGAGCACGCTGGCGGGGCTCGAAGCCGTGATCGCGATCGTGGAAAAGCTGGCCGGAGCGCAGGCCGCCGATCCGTCTCCGCACGCCGCACGCGTGGCTTTCAGGACCGGTTCGGCCATTTTGGCGAAACACGCCGACGCGCTGCTCGGGGCTGCTCCCAAAGGGCGGGCGGTGCGCATTATGGTGACGATGCCGTGCGAAGCGGCGGAATCTTACGATCTGGTGAAGAGTCTGATCGAGGCGGGCATGGACGTGATGCGGGTGAATTGCGCGCACGATACGGAGCGGGAGTGGGCGCAGATGATCGCCAACATGCGCCGCGCCAATCAGGAAGCGGGCAGACATTGCAAAGTGGCGATGGATCTGGCGGGGCCGAAGCTGCGCACGGGCGCCATCCATCGCGGCTATCATGTGGTGCGCTGGAAGGTGGGCCGGGACGCGCGCGGGGCCGTGATCGCCCCGGCGCGGATTGCGCTGGCCAGTGGGCACGCGCGCACCGCATTGCCGCCGGAGACCGACGTGGCGCTGCCTGTCCCCGAAACTCTGGTGCGCGCCGCACGCGTGGGCGATACGATCCATCTTAAGAACAGCGCAGGTAAGGGGCGCGAGCTCACCGTCATCCAGAAGACGGAGCACGCCTGCATCTGCACTTGCGATCAGGGCGCATGGGTGCTGAGCCGGACGCTTCTGTCGCTGCGCAGAGAGGGCAGGGAAATCGCGGCGGGCCATGTCGGCGAACTGGCTTTCGTCGAGGAACCGATTCGTCTGCATCCGCGCGATTTGCTGGTTCTTACCAAAGAGGAAAAGACGCCGAGGGTGCATGGCGACCTCCCGCACATCTCCTGTACGCTGCCCGAAGCGTTTACGACGGCGCTCGCGGGGCAGCCGATCTTCTTCGACGACGGGAAGATTGAAGGCCGCATTCGCGAAGTCCACCCGGATCGCATTCTGGTGGAGATTGTGCATACCGGCGCGGGCGAGGCGAAGCTCGGGTCGGCGAAAGGAATTAATCTTCCGGAAACCGATTTCGGCATCGGCGCCATGACGGAGAAAGACCGGCGCGATCTGGATTTCGTGGCCGAACACGCCGATATCGTGGGCCTTTCCTTCGTGCGCCGGCCGGAGGACGTGCTGGATCTGCTGCGGGAGCTTGAGGCACGCGGCAAGAGCGAGCTGGGGGTGATCCTCAAAATCGAGAGCCGGCCGGGATTCGATCAACTGCCGCTCATCATGCTGGCTGCGCTGCGCCATCGTCCGGTGGGAATCATGGTGGCGCGCGGGGACCTCGCGATTGAAGTGGGATTCGAGCGCCTGGCGGAGATTCAGGAGGAGATTTTGTGGCTCAGCGAGGCCGCGCACATCCCGGTGATCTGGGCTACGCAGGTGCTTGAGACGCTGGCGAAGACAGGCATTCCATCGCGGGCCGAAGTCACCGATGCGGCCATGGGCGTGCGGGCCGAGTGCGTGATGCTGAACAAGGGCGAGCATATTGTGGACGCGGTGCTGTTCCTCGATCATGTGCTGCACAAGATGCAGGCGCACCAGCTGAAGAAGCGGTCGATGTTCCGGCGGCTGGCGGTGGCGCAAGTCGAGCACGACGCTTTTGCCGGAGTTGGGGCCGGGGCGTGATAGATTCTCCCTATGCACCTTGGAAAGGCCCTTATTGCTGTCGCCAGTCTGGCGATGGCGCAAGCTCCCTCACCCGCGCCGGGCAATCGCGGCCTGCTGATTACCGCGACCGCCGCGCCGGTTCCATTCAAGACCCACCAGCTAAACCCGAACCTCTACTGGATCGAAGGCGGGGGTGGAAACAGCGGCGTCATTATCGGTAAGAAGGGCGTAATCGTCATCGATGCCAAAACCACCGTGGCGGGTGGGAAGGAATTGCTCGAAGATATCGCGAAGATCACCCCGAAGCCGGTGACGACGGTCATTGAAACGCATAGCGACGGGGATCACATCAACGGGGTAGCCGCTTTCCCTAAGGGCATTACCATCATCGCGACGGAGAACTGTAAGAAGGAGGAGGAAGCTGCCCGCGCGGCCGGAAGGAGCGCGCTTCCCGCCGAGGATCTCCCCACGCAGGTGTTGTCGAGGAACCAGCAAGTCCTGAAGCTCGACGGCGTCCGGCTGGATGTTTTCCATTGGGCGAACGCGCATACCAGCGGCGATCTGGTGGTCTATCTGCCCGGGGATAAGGTCGTCTTTACCGGAGATCTCATTTCTCCGGAACAGCCTGACCCGATCATTCATCCGGAGAAGAACGGGTCGTCGGAGGGATGGATTTATTCCGTGACGGCGATGGTCGCGCTCAACTCCAATCGTTTCGTGCCGGGGCATGGCGAGGTGCAGACCCGGGCTGAGATTCAGAAGGGGCTGGATGCGGCGAAGGCCAAGCGGGTGAAGATCGAGGGGCTGGTGAAGCAGGGTAAGTCGCTCGATGAGATCCGGGTGGCTTTGGGAGATCCACCGGCGCGGGGACGGGTCATTACGTTTACCGAGGTGGTTTACCGGGAGCTGACCAAGAAGGGTTGACCGCGGGCTGTCTCCGGCGCGTTATCCTTTGAAAATAAGGAGGGCCGCATGTTCCGCCTTGCTTGCTGCCTTGTTGCCGCTCTGACGGCTCCGGCGTCAACTCCGCTTGCCAACAATACCTGGACGGCCGTGCGTGGGTCCGTCAGAACCGACGTCTCTGTATCGCATGAAGGGAAACGGGCTCTGCGCGTCGAGCCTGCCGCCGTCAATCCGGATGCTTGTATCCGCTCGAAGCCGATCGCACTCACCATCGGTAAGACCTATGAACTGAGCGGCTGGGTGCGCACGAAGGATCTGACGGTGCGGGATACGGATCGCTCGCCCATCGCTATCGGCGCGGCTTTGTCGATGGCCTCGATGCCCTTCGACGTCCACTCTGCCTCGCTCGGCGGAACGCGGGACT
>JBEKAQ010000080.1:0-21947 GCA_050015835.1 Bryobacteraceae bacterium
GTCAGACAGCCACCGCGAAAAACGCCCACGGGCATGCCGAAGTACCGCCCGAATTCCTGACACATCACGTCGGCCGCGAGCTTGGACGCGCCGAACACCGAATGCAAACAGGCGTCGATCGACATCGTTTCATCAATTCCGATGCGATGATCGGCGTAATCGTAACGCGTCTCAAGCTCGATAAGTGGAAGCGTGTTGGGCCGGTCCCCATAGACTTTGTTAGTGCTCGTGAAGCAGAATGGAGAGTCCACGCAGAAGTCTCGCGCAGCGACCAGCAGATTCATCGTCCCTCCCGCGTTAACGTCGAAATCGTCGTAGGGAATCGCGGCAGCTCTGTCGTGAGATGGTTGGGCGGCCGTATGAATGACAAAGTCCGGCCTCTCGGCTTCGAACAGTGACCTTACCGCCTGCCTGTCGCGAATATCAAGATCGAGATGCCGGTAGTTCGGAAAGGATGATATGAGACTGGCGACGGCCGGTCTTGTTGTACCGCTACTGCCGAAAAACTGAGCACGCATGTCGTTGTCAAGGCCGACAACCTCCCATCCTTCCCTACACAAGAATCGGCTGCATTCGGATCCTATTAACCCTCCGGAACCCGTAACAATGGCTTTCAACTAAATTCTCCCCACCTGATTTTATTGCGGACCTGTACGTAGCCGCCTGGAATCGCTCGACTTTATGTTGAAAGCCCCGACCCTCCGGCAATCAACCCTGCGATGCCTCTCTCAGCAAAGCCAACTTCCTTACGCTTTAGAGCTGGGGCCCCGACCAGGTCGCCGCTTTATACGGCGTGCCGGGCACTCCCGTTCCAAGGCTCACGCAGCGGCTTGCACGGGCTTCATGCTTTCTCTGAACCACGCCTCGAACATAAGGAGGTCCCATAACGGTACTGCCCGATCTCTGACGCCGGACAAATGCTGGTCTAATAACCGTCGGGTTTCGCTGGCATCCACATATCCATTCTGACGCAGACGCCGCTCATCCAGCAGGTCTTCGGTCCAGTCTCTCAGCGGCCCGCGCAGCCACGCGGAAATCGGGACAGCGAATCCGACCTTCGGGCCCTTCATCAATTGCCTCGGCACGTAGCGGTGTAGAACTTGCCGCAGGATCCATTTACTCTCGCGCCCGCGAACCAAAAGGCTTTCCTGGAGTCTCCAGGAAAACTCAATCACGCGATGGTCCAGAAGCGGAATTCGCGCTTCAAGGGAAACCCCCATGCTCGCACGGTCCAGCTTTACCAGGATGTCCCCGGGGAGATAGGTGATGAAATCCAGGTACATCAGCCGTTGGATCATGCTGGGCATCCTGGCCCATGATGAAGGCTCGGTAAACGGCGTGGACGGTTCGGGCGTCTCGCCGGGCCCCGCGCCATCTGGCCGCTGACAGCGGGAGATCAATCGCCGGTGTACGTCCTCAAGGCAGTCTGCCGTAAGAATCGAAGACAGGTGCTCCAACCTGGTGAGGGCGCGTCCGTATCGTGGACCCAACAGACCTGCTAACCTCCGGCTGCAAATCCCGTGTAGAGCGGAGCCGGGCCTGGTTGCCCTTCTCCGCCAGGACATGGGCACCCGGCTTGTATTTCTCCAGATCGACTGACTGTGTTTGTACGTGTTATAACCTCCGAACAGTTCGTCCCCCGCGTCTCCCGACAAACTGACCGTCACGCTTTGCCGCGCGAACTGGGAAACTATAAAGGTTGGGATCTGAGATGGATCGGAAAATGGCTCGTCGTACAAAGCGGGAAGCCGAGGAACGACCTCCAGTGCCTGCTGCGGGCCAACGTAAAGCTCTGAATGTTCCGTGCCAAGATGACGGGCAATGCGCCTGGCTCTCCCCGCCTCGTTGTATAAGGGATCCCCGAACCCGATCGTGAACGTTCTGACCGGCCCAGGGCTTTGCGCCTGCATCAGAGCTACGATCGCCGCTGAGTCGATCCCTCCCGACAGGAATGCCCCGAGAGGAACATCGGCGACCATGCGAATCTTAACCGCATCGGAGAGTAAACGGTGGAGCTCTTCAGTGGCGGAAACCTCATCGCCATGGATTTGTGAGTAAGTCCCAACTTCCGCAATCTTTTTCGAAGACCAAAAAGTTCTCAGTGTGCTCTCCGCGGCTGATGAAACACTGATTATCGACGCTGGAGGTAGCTTCCTTACCCCTTCGTAGATCGAATAAGGCGCCGGAATATATCCGTAGCGCATGTAAAGACACAATGCGGATCGGTCGATTACCGGACTGAACGGCGGGTAGGCAACGAGCGCTTTCAATTCCGACCCAAACAAAAACGTTGAGCCGGCGAATGCGTAGTAGAGAGGTTTTTCTCCCGCGCGATCCCGCGCCAGGTGTACTACTCTTTCAGATTGGTCCCAAAGGGCGAAGGCGAACATTCCATTGAATCGCCTTACGGCCGCGTCTAGCCCCCACTGGCTAACTGCCGCCAGCACTACTTCGGTATCCGATGAACTTCGAAACTTATGCCCGAGATGGTCGAGTTCTTTGCGTAAAGACTCGAAGTTGTAAATCTCGCCGTTAAAGCTGATTACATACCTGTCGCACGCGGAAACCATAGGCTGGTGCCCAGCCGCCGAAAGGTCGAGGATAGCCAGACGGCGATGAGCAAGTGCGACCCCAGCGGTCTCGTCTGTCCACACCCCAGAATCGTCGGGGCCGCGATGGCGCAGAGTATTCGCCATCCTGGTCGCGCAGCCGGCCAGATCGCCGCGTGTGAGATTTCCGGAAAAATTAATGAAGCCTGCAATGCCGCACATCGAATGCACCTCGGTTTGACAGGAGTCGAGTGTCCGGCACGCTCGAATCGTTGAAGACCCGTTGCGCTGCGCCATCGCATCCAGATCTGGAAGTGCGATCAGCCTTTGGATGTTATAGGACCGGGAGACGAGTCCGCGCTGCCGGTTTCCGGCTCGCTCATTAACCAGGTTCCAAACTCACGAAGTCCCTGTACGAACTCCGTCCGCGGCCTGTAGTCCAGCAGGCGACCGGCCTTGCCGATGTCCGCACAGGTTTGGGGGACATCTCCGGCCTGATCGGCCAACCGCTCAACTCTGGCCGGCACTCCCAGTACCTCCTCCAGACTGCGGGTCAGTTCGGCCAGCGTCACCGTATGGTCCGTACCGAGATTGATGATCTCGAACGAAGTCTGTTCATATTCCATAGCGGCGCGGACCCCCTCGATAATGTCGCCCACATAAGTATAGCTGCGCCGCGATGTGCCATCCCCGTAAATCGGTATGGGTTGATTCCTGATCATTTTTTCCGCGAACTTCCGTATGGCGAGATCCGGCCTTTGCCTGGGCCCGTAGACGGTGAAAAGCCGCAACGCCAGGAACCTCATTCCATACAAATGACTGTAAACGTGCCCCAGTAATTCACAACTTGCTTTAGTGCTTGCATAGGGACTTATAGGGAGAAGAACCGGATCGTCCTCGCGCCAGGGCACTCTCGGGTTAACTCCGTAGACGCTGCTGCTCGATGCGAACACAAACTGCCGAATGCCGCGATCCCTGGCGAATTCAAGAAGGTTCTGCGTTCCCCTGACGTTGAAATCCTGGTATGCAAGGGGATTTTCAATTGATGGTCGGACGCCGGCCTTCCCGGCAAAGTGAACTATCACGTCGTAGGCACCCGGCAGGAGCCTGAGACTTTCCACATCGCGAATGTCAATTTCCAGAAGGTCCAGGGAACTGCAGCCGCGATGTGGCGCGATATTGCGGCACTTCAGCGCTCGTTCGTAAAACGGGTCGAAATTATCGAGGATAGTAACATGCCAGCCCTCGAGGAGTAACCGGTCCACCAGATGGCTACCGATGAACCCGGCCCCACCAGTTACCAAAGCACTTCGTTTCATTTTCGAACGACCGCGATACGTGCCATCATCTGGGTCCGCCTCCCCCTCTATGAGCGGGCATGGCCAATCGAGGTGCTCCCGGGCCGCGATTCATCACGACGGGGCATGTTCTCCAACGAGCTCTTGGTATAGATTCTCATAGCGGCCGGCGACGGCCGGCAGGCTGAAACTCGCTTCGACCCGGCCGCGAGCCGCTTCCTGAAGGGAACTTCGGCTTTTTTCGTCCATCTCCAGAACAGTGATCCAGCCTTTTGCAAGCTCATCGGGTGAGCGCGAAGCCACCACGATTCCAGTGTCCCCTACGATATAGGCGGAATCGCCGATGTCGGTGACAACGCACAGCGTGCCGCACGCCATCGCTTCCCCGATTACATTGGGAAAGCCTTCGCCCGACGACGAACTGCTTGTAACCACGGAAGACCTGGCCATGATGAGCGCGATGTCCGCGGATGCGAGTCTCCCAAGCAGAAAAATCCGATCTTCGAGGCCTGCCCGCCGGATGAGTTTCAGAAGCTCCTCGTTGTCGCTCGTAATGCCCTCTCCGCATAGAGCGAACAGAGTCTGAGGAAGTCGGGCGATACAGCGCTGTGCGGCCGCCACGAAGGTAGCGTGATCCTTTTGAGGATGGTATCGGGCTATCAGGGAGATCAGATCCCGATGCGCCGGAACCCCGAATCGTTCGTGACAGACGATGGCTGCGTCCGAACGCGGCCGATAGGTATCGAGGTCGAATCCGTTAGGAATGACAATCATTTTGGAGGCCCGATATCCGAGGCGGACATGGGCTATCCGGCCGCTTTCGGCGCAACACACGATACGCGCAGGTATCGAGCCGGACAACAGACCGCAGATTTCCGCAATGCGACGCGTCATCCACTGAGCCGCCTCGGGATGGAGATCGGTGTGGCGGATGTTCCAGACCACGGGAACTGGGACGATAAGCTTTCCCACGAGACCACCGAGGAAGTCGGCGTGGTACATCCAGGTCTGAACGACGTGAGGGCTCCATCCGCGAACGGCCTTCGCAAAGAGGAGTATCGCGCGCGGGTCGGGACGGCCTTGCTTCATCCCCAACGTATGCACTTCAACTCCCACGCTTCGAATCCTGTCCGCCGTCGGGCCCGGCTCCATCATCGAGTAAACGATGTTGTGAAAGCGGCTCCGATCCATCGTGGACATCAGCTTGAACAGCATCGTCTCGGCCCCTCCGACACCGGTGCCGGTAATCAGATGCATTACCCTGATCATTGCAATCGTCGGCTGGAACTTCCGTGGCAACCACGGTGCGCCTCAGGGACGCTCATAAATAGGCGGGCCGGAGCCGAGTGCGGTAATACCGAAAAAGCCAGCGAAATAACCGGGTACCCCCAAGGGACGCAGCGAGCGTAGCCAGCGCCATCGCGTCGCCGTAGACTGCGGCGGAAACCAATCGCCGGCGGCCCACGCTGCTGTTGCCCGCCAGGAGATGATACGTTCCGGACGCTCGCAGCTTCGTCCGGCGCACCCCGCGCAACGCGCGTCCGCCGTCCGCCGCATAAAGCTCCAGAAGAGCGTCGGACACCTCGGCCAACGCGGCAGGATTATTCATCTGGTAGTCAAGAGTGCAGATACGGCCCTTGACGTCGGTCCGATAAAGAACAATCGGCGAGTTCAGGAATAGCGCCGGGCCACCCTCCAGCATTCGCGCCCAAAGTATTCCCTCGCCCCCGCCGCGCAGCGCCGGATACGACAGGTTACGGCTCCTTAGGTAGTACAAATCCGTTACCGGGATTAACTCGCCAACCGCGTTGGTCAGAAACGATTCGCGATTAACTTCGCAAGAATCCCGAAAGGAGTCGAGGCGCCGCATGCCGGGACTCTGCAGGCACGGAAAGAAGAGCAGGTGATACTTACCGTGATCCCGGATTGCCGCAAGTATACGGTCGATTGCCCCGTCGATCAGGATGAAGTCGCTATCGATCGGGATGAAATAGCGGCCCGTGGCGACCTTGAGCGCCAAATTGCGGGCGGACCCGGGACCACCATTCCGGGGAGCACGGATCAGCGTAACCGCCGGATGTTCGCTCATACACCGGGAAAGCCAGTCCCATGTGCCGTCGCCCGAGTTGTCATCGACCACAATGAGCTCGACGGGCCGGCTAACAGTCTGGGCAAGGATACTGGCGACGGCAGTCTGAAGTTCCGAGAGCCGGTTGTATGTCGGAACAATGATGCTGATCTCTGGGGATAATGCCATCAGGAAGCTACGAAGAAGTGACAGCGCGGGTGGCGCCCCTTCCACCCGAGATCGAACAACCTGGTTCCACGTACGTCCACAACCAGCGCCTTAGTCCGCGCCTTGACCGCGCACCGAACGCACGTTCGGTCGAGTCTTCATCACAGCATCCCTATCGAAATGAGCACACAATGCACTCGCGGCCAGGAACATGGTACAGTCCGTCAATTCGCTCGGGATTGGCGCGAAAAGATTGATCAATGCGCACACAACCAAACAGCAGAAGGCGCCGTAACAGAGAGGTCTCTCACCTGTCGGTAACAATGCCATCTGGTTTAGAATTCGCTTTGTCCGGGGAATCCACCAAAGTGTAAGTGCAATGAAAGAAGTAACGCCCAGCAATCCGAGGTCGACCCAAGCCTGCAAATAGCTGTTGTGCAGCGTTTGAAACCCGCCGTCAAGATCGTATTCAGTGAATCCGGCTCCGAAGAACGGATTGTCTGCGATGCGGGCTGCCGCGAAGCCATACTGATCATAGCGCAACGAGTCCTGGTTCTGTAGGCTGTCCGAGATGCCGCCGTCGCTGACGTCTGTCAAAGCGACGACGCGGTCGTTAAGTGACAAAACTCCGGACTGAACCAGGCGCGGCACCGCGAGGGCGAAGGCGACGGCAGCCACCGCTAGACCAACCGCGACGCGAAGACGATGGGCCGAGCCGCGGCGAAGTTCGATCCAGATCAACCACGCGGCTAGTAAAATCACAACAATGCTTACTACGATTGCGGCCCGGGAACCATCGTAGAGGAGCAGGAGCGCCGCGCTGAATACAAGCGCGAGTCCTCGAATCGGGATTGCTGAAGACGCCAGCAGGAGGAGGCTGTAACCCAGGACTCCCGCGCCAAGCCGCCCCAGTTCGCCGGAACCCAGCAGCGCGGTGGTATACCGGCCTGTGCCGGCATCGAAGAGAACGCCGGGGACTCCGGCTAAACCGAGAACAACCAGGGCGGCATTCACCATCGCCGCAGCGACGCACGCCTGCATAGCAGTGGACGCGTACGAACGGCGCGAAAGCAGTATTGGATAGACAAAAAGGAAAGCCAGCGCAAACTTTCCGCTCTCGCCCAATATGCGAACCGGCTCGGTGGACAGAATGGCTGCGGGGATAAACGCTGCCACCAGGCACACGCCTGGCCAGATATGCCGGGGCCGAGCCCAGTCGGATCTGTGGCTGAAAGCCATTAGCCAGTACGGGACCAGCAGAGGACAAGCCAACCATCCGGCGCCAATGCGACCGCCGATAAGATGGTTGTAGCTCAGCATGTACAACACAATCAGGAATAGTACCGGATGAAAGGTAAGCGGGCGCCTCAGGGGGGACTCCGCGCTCGGCCGTGGAGCTGCTTGCCTTACAACAGGTTGCGTACTAACCATTGCCTTTGTCTGGAAGAAAGAAGAGAAAGCAAAACAGAGCGCAAGTGCCCGAGACGCCAGTACATCTGCTCGCTGACCGTCTTAACTTCGCGACGGCCAAAATCGCAGCCGATATTCGCTGAGCGATAACGCCTTCTTTCATGGCGAAACCACCGGCCGCGCTCAACAACGTGGTGTCCGTAGGGCATTGCCGATTCCCAGCAACAAAGAAAGTTGCCTCTGGTGGCACAACTGCGTATGCTGCCGGCAATTTCAAATTCCCAAATCGACTCGCCGGGTCTGAGAAGCTCCAGTAGCGTCGCTCGGTCCCAGATCGCGGCCTGTGTGCTCACGCGATAGGGCGCTCCCGGCTGGACCAGACCCACGTCGCTCATCCCTGTGATGAGCGACGTAGGCCCCGGGCGTGGAATGAGTCTGACCATCACAGCATCAAGCGGCGCCATACAGTTCAACGCGCGCGCCACTGTGGCCGTCCTGACGGGCTGGCGGAGAAAGAAATCCTCGAGCAGCAGAAGCACGTAGCGCGTCTGCAGTTGAGACAGCCCCGCAGCCAGTCTGCTGGACCAATCCGTGTGCCCGGCTGCTATGGAGCGGACCCGCTGATCGTCAAATGCCAGCGAATCCGAACACAAGTAGACTGGGTACGGACAGTCGGGCCAATATCTGAAGAAAAGTGTAAAGAATGGCCTCCAGAGATCCTCGTACTTGTCGCAGGAGGAAACCAACACTGCACAATCGGAGCCTTCCATAAGTTCAGGAAGAAGCGGCGGCGTGGCGCAGAATAGCGTAGCTTCGCCGCAAGCCGCCGTGTGCGCACGCGATCGCACCGATACTTCCTGCGTAGGCCGTCACAATAAGAAGTATGACATTCACGCCCGCTCTTGTCAGGGCCGGACTCGCGAGTCTCGCGATTACAACCGGGATTGCGGCAACAAGCAGCGGAACCAACGAGCCCCGATAGTATTTCGTCCAGGACTCGGGCAGCAAACGCCGATGGAGGAGAGGTACGAAAATACAGCCCCACGTAAGATTTACCGCCAGGCACGACAAAGCCGCGCCAGTCGCCCCCATTCGCTTAACCGCCCATGGGGCGAGGAGCACGGCCACGATCGCCATAGCAAAATTGAGAATCATCGGGAGCCGCACGTAGCCGGCTGCCAGGCTCAGGTTTATTCCTATGCCGAAAAAACCGTTCAAAGCCGTCGCGGCCACCAGCAACGGGAGTATCGACACTGCGCCGCGAGCGACTGTTGGATTATGGGTCCAGAAAAGAATCAACTCCCCTGGAAACGCGCAGGCCAGCAGTGCTGGCGGGAATGTAACGAAAGCTGCGAACCTGAGAACCTGGCCATACGTCTGTCCGAGCTTGTCCGTAGCGCCCGTACGGGCGTGGCCAGCCAGTCTCGGAAAGGCCGCAAGGCCGATCGGACCGCAGATAACGGTGAATATGGCCGCGAATTGAGCGGAGAGCGAATACGCCCCGAAGTCGCTCATCGCGGTGAGCCCCGCCACCGAGGCTTTGTCGCTTTGCGACATACAAATACCGGCAATCGTCAACGCGAACGCCTGCATGCTGAAGCGCCATACCCCGGCGAAAACTTCACCATGGAATTTCGGTCGCGCCAATTCGAAAGGCGCCGCGTAGTGCCAGGACGCCCATCCGGAGGCGATGGCCTGACCGAGGGCCGCCAGCAGATAGCAGGCGATAAGAGCGGCCGGCGTTCGGGAAACGAAGCTGAGAACCAGCACACTGGCAACGGCTCTCACTGCGACGCACAGCCCCGTGATGGCGTTGAGCGCCACCTGTCGTTCAATCCCCGCCAGAGCCGCGCCGTAAGCCGAACACGGAAACTGCAACGCGACCGTTATTCCAATGAGCACGATGGCGTCGCGGACCTCTTCCGGACTTGTGGCCTTAACATTGACGAGCCGCGTTACCAACGGCGCCGCGAAAAATGAGAGGCCGAACAGGACGGCGGCGGCCCCCCAGTAGACGATCTCGAAAGTTCTCAGCAGGTCGGGCCGCTCACCGGGCCCGCTGCGCGCCATTTCTCGATTGAGCGTGATTCCCAGCCCAAAGTCGAGAAGTCCCACGAAGGACTGTGCAATCGCCAGCAGGCTCACGATGCCATACGCCTCCACCCCGAGCGTCCGAAGGTAGAGCGGCACCATGACGAGGGTCGCGACGGCGGAAACGCCACGGCCAGCGTAGTTCGCCAGGATGTTGAGGAACAACCGCGGACGACGGCGCGCGCCTTCGGTTATGGGCGCCGCCGGGACAACCGTAGCGCCTTGAGCGGTCGGGCCCAGCTCAAGTTTGGGCATGACTCACATCGCCCAGGACACCAGGCGCGGCGAACAGGTAGTTGTGGGACCCAAAGTCGACCTGGCCTTTATCTGCCCAGCGGCTGACATCTTCCGGAGTCACAAGTTGTCCGTTATGATCCGCGATTCTGGCCTCGTATCCATGATGCCAGAATACTTCAAACGTCTCGCGGAACTTATGGTTTAGCCCTCCAGGGAAATGCTGATCGAGACAAATCTCCACGAGCCACATCGGCTTGGGGCGTACGCTCAACGTGTGCTCGGCACCCTTTAAGACTTCGTTTTCAAATCCTTCCACGTCCATCTTGATCAAGAGAGGCTGACCGTCAAACCTGCCATTCGCAATAATGTCGAGAGTTGTTACCGGGACAATCTCGTAGTACTGGTCCGATACTCCCGCCCATCCTGACACGAAAGACGCCCCCGTACCGTAACCGAACAGCCGCTTTATTCCGCCCCGTCCGGATAAGCCGAGGGGAAATACTTCCACCTCGGTAAATTCGTTGCACGCGAGATTGGCATACAGCATCCTTAGGTTGTTGCGCTGCGGCTCTATGGCGATGGCGTGCTTGCCCTGGCTAGCCGCCAGACACGTATAGAATCCGATATTCGCACCGATATCGATGCATGCCGACGCTCTTTGAATGTACTTGAGAAACGCTGCGATCTCATCCCTCTCAAAGCTGCCCGTCATCATGGACTGATTTCCAGCGAGTTTGAAGCCAAACGAGGTGACTAGCGGAGTGGCCATAGCTGCCCTTTGCTCTTGCAGCGTTCTATATGTGTGCAAGGCTCCAGGCGACAAAGATTCAACAACGCGCCTCACAGTGGTTCGAATAATTGACATTCTTGCAGGAAGCCCTGGGTATTTGCGGCTGAAGAACGCGTCAGCCGATCGGCGGGCCGCTTAATCGAAGGGTTGGTCTCGCCGCGCGTTTCGTCATTCGCATGAGGTCGTTTTCATTTGTGGCGCAAAAGCAGTCCCCCCTCGGTCTCACTGGTGCCGGGTCTCGGCATTGACTCGCCGTCCGAACATATAGCTGTTTCCAGGCAAATGGGTAAGGGGCCTGATCTCCCAGGAAATCCCCGGCAACTCCGACGGCAGACTCCCAAAGAACGCTTCGTTGTCCTGTTCGCAGAATCGATCCTGGTAGCCGATCAGAAATGTGTCAAAGCCGGCCATCAAATCCAGTACCTGTTGTCGCACGTCGGTGGGGCTCTCGCTCAATGACCAGGTGGCTATGAATAAACGCGGGTGGCCGCACCGTTCGACCCTGGTTGATAGCTGTTCGAGATCGGAGATTGTCACGGCATCGGCGGAAACCGACCCAAGGTAGTACCGCTGAAGCGCCGAAAATTCCGGCAAATCGAAAATCAGGTACTGTCCGGAAAATCCCAGAGAGCGGGCAATCCGGCACATCGAGCCGTAGCCGCCACCGAACTCGCAGATTGTGCGGAACGTCTCGATCCGCAGACCGGTCTGGATTTCCAGGCGACAGAGGTGATACGCGTGATGGATAGCGTTCCCGCTGGTAAGTGGATAAACCGGGAATGGGAATGGGAATCCCGCTTTCCGCTCCCGGATGGCACTTCGCCATCGACTCCAGTCCGGCTGCCGTCTGAGTAAGGCAAGCTCGATATGGGTGTACATGGCGTACGGAACGAACATCGCTCCTGCGACGGTCCTCCAAGTGAGAAATGCTCTCGGGTCCCGTGTGAATACGAGGCGTCGAAGCTTGCGTTGATTCGCGTTCCAGTGCTTGCGAGCTTCTGATCCGGCGCTGTCGCAGATTGGCGGAAGGGACCGGAAGTCTTCTCTCAGTTGATCGAGGAGTAGTCGCTCGCGCTGCGACCGGGGAACTAACTGGAATATCGCGGCCCCAACCTTCCAGAGGCGCCAAGCCGCGTAGTACGGATGCAGCCTCGTTTTGTGTAATAAACCTGCCATGCCATTCATCTCGCGGTGCATTGGCAACGCGAGCTCATCGTTCGACGACATCGGCGGCTATCCGCGCTTGGGCACATCTCCCCAGATACCAGCCATAGGTGTCCGCCACCCCTCGATCCAATGGAATCCTCGCCTTCCATCCCAACTCGTGGATGCGCGATACATCCAGCAGCTTCCGCGGCGTGCCATCCGGCTTCGACGCATCGAACGCCAGACGACCTCTATAGCCGGCCAGCCGGCCGATCGTCTCCGCCAGTTCCCGAATCGTCACGTCCTCGCCCGTTCCTACGTTGATAATCTCCGGCGAATCGTAATGGAGCATCAGGAAGAGCGCGGCGTCAGCCAGATCGTCGACGTGCAGAAACTCCCGCCGCGGCGACCCGCTGCCCCAGATGACGACCTCCGGCGCGTTGCTCTCGACCGCCTCGACGAACTTGCGCAGCAGCGCCGGCAGCACGTGTGAGTCTTGCAGATCGAAATTGTCTCCGGGCCCGTAGAGGTTCGTCGGCATCAGGCTGATGGCGTTAAATCCATGTTGTTTCCGGTAAGCCTGGCACATCAGGATTCCGGCGATCTTGGCGATCGCATACCACTCATTGGTCGGCTCCAGCGCTCCCGTGAGCAGATACTCTTCGCGCAGGGGTTGCGGAGCCAGCTTCGGATAAATGCACGAAGATCCCAGAAACAGAAGCTTCTTAACGCCATGGCGCCACGCCGCATCGATTACGTTAGTCTGAATCGCGAGATTGTCGCGCAGGAAATCGGCGGGGTACCTGCTGTTTGCCAGAATCCCCCCAACTTTGGCTGCGGCCAGAAACACGTACTCCGGGCGGCGCCGCGCGAAGAATTCATCGACAGCGGGCTGAACGCAAAGATCCAGGTCCTCGCGCGATGGCAGCAGAAGGTTCTCATAGCCTGCCGAGCGCAATGCCCGCACGATGGCTGAACCTGCCAGACCGCGGGAGCCGGCTACCAGGATGCTGCTGTCTCTATCCATGCCCATCAGCCATGCGACGCGCCGCGCAGGACGGCCTTGTGGCCGGCTTTGGTCAGCGTATGCTCCTGCCTGGCCTGATCCAAATCGTGTTCCACCATGCGCCGTACCAGTTCTGAAAAACAGACGCTCGGTTGCCAGCCGAGCTCTTTCCGCGCCTTCGAAGCGTCTCCCAGCAGGAAGTCGACTTCCGTGGGCCGCAGGTAACGGACGTCTGTCTCCACAAACTCATGCCAGTCCAGACCGGCGCACGCCGCCGCCGAATCCAGAAACTCGCGGACGGAGTGCGATTCTCCCGTGGCGATGACGAAGTCGTCCGGCGCAGGCTGCTGCAGCATCAGCCACATGGCTTCCACATAGTCGCCCGCGTAGCCCCAGTCGCGGCGCGCATCCAGATTGCCGAGAAATAGTCTCTCCTGCAGCCCCAGCTTGATGCGGCCCAGCGCCCGTGTGATCTTGCGCGTTACAAAAGTTTCTCCCCTCCGCTCCGATTCATGGTTGAACAGAATGCCATTGGAAATAAACATCCCATACGCTTCCCGGTAGTTGACGGCATACCAGTGCGCCGCAACTTTGCCGGCCGCGTACGGGCTCCGCGGATAGAACGCCGTCCGTTCACTCTGCGGCGGTGCGGCCGACCCATACATCTCGGAGGAACCGGCCTGATAGATTCTTACCGGTTCGCCGCCGACCGCCATATAATCGCGCACCGCTTCAAACAGCCGCAGCGTACCGGTCGCGACCACATCGGCCGTATATTCAGGCTGATCGAAGCTCACCCTTACATGGGACTGCGCGGCCAGATTATAGATCTCGTCAGGCCGCACTTTCTCGATAGTGCGCCGCAGCCCTGTCCCATCCGTGACGTCGCCGTAGTGAAGGAACAGCGATGCGCCGCGTTCGTGCGGATCGGCGTAGATAGGCTCCAGACGGTCGGTGTTAAAGGTTGACGCCCGCCGGATCAGTCCGTGAACTTCGTAGCCCTTTGCAAGCAGCAACTCGGCCAGAAATGACCCGTCCTGTCCTGTAATTCCCGTGATGAGCGCTTTCTTCATTCCCTCAGCCGTCCGGGTCTCAGCAAATTTGGGTCTATCTTCCCCATCTTTTCATCGCCTTAGCCTTCCGCGGCGCGGGAACCGCTGCCCGGCCGTGCGAATAATCGGCTGTTATGGCAAATAGATTCGCACCGCTTCGCAATCCCTTCAGGCCCGAATTTTCTTCGTGCGGGTCCATCGGATTTGAAAATGCGTGATTTCCAAACGAACCCAGGATTTCCATATAATTCGGCATTTTCCGAGAAAAACGAACCTGAATTCGTGCCCTCAAACTGCCTCAAATGCCCTCGCCGGCGAGTTCACGGCATTCCTGGCACCCTGACGCGACAAATCCGCGCTCGGGACATAATCCGGAACCATCTCCCTCAATATCGTCACCGACTCCTCCACATCGCTGCCATTGCAGCACCTCCGCAGGCCCGCCAACTGGCTCCCGATTTGCTCCCAGGGCTTCATCTCGCCCGCGAACACCCGGATCTTCCGATGATGCGTGGCCAGCAACCCTTCATCCTCGACGTTCAGCTCTTCGAACAGTTTCTCTCCCGGCCTTATACCGCTGAACTCAATCTTGATATCGTGCTCCGGACGGAGACCCGAAAGCAGAATCAGATTGCGCGCCAGATCCACGATGCGCACCGGCTCCCCCATGTCGAGCACAAAAATCTCCCCGCCCTTGCCCATGGTGGAAGCCTGCAGCACCAGCTGGCACGCCTCCGGAATCGTCATGAAATAGCGCCGCATCTCGGGATGCGTAACCGTGACCGGCCCGCCGCGCGCAATCTGCTCTTTGAAGATCGGCACCACGCTCCCGTTACTGCCCAGCACATTGCCGAATCGCACCGACACGTACCGTCCCTCCGCGGGCTGAAGAGAACGCACCAGCAACTCCGCGATCCGCTTCGTCGCGCCCATTACGTTGGTGGGGCGCACCGCCTTGTCGGACGAAATCATCACGAATTCGCCGATCCCGTGCTTCCGCGCGGCCTCCACCACATTCATGGTCCCGAACACATTGTTCTCGATCGCCTCGAAGATATGGGATTCCATCAAAGGAACGTGCTTGTATGCGGCCGCGTGATAGACCACCGACGGGCGATATCTTTCAAAAACCTCGGCCAGCCGGGCGGGCTTCTGAATGCTGCCGATCTCCGCGTGGAAACTGACCTCCGGGAACATCCGCGCAAACTCCAGCTGCAGGTTGAACACGGGAGATTCGGCGATCTCAAAACCGACGATCGCCGCCGGTTTGAAGCGGGCGATCTGCCTGCAGATCTCAGAACCGATAGACCCCGCCGCTCCCGTAACCAGAACGATCTGGCCCTGCAGTCGGGCCGAAATGCGATCCTGCTCCAGACGCACCGGAATGCGCCCCAGCAGATCCTCCACCGCGACATCGCGGATCTGCCGCGCCAGTCCGTTCCCCTGGATCATCTCGGCCAGTCCCGGAATCGTCTTGTAGGGAATCCCCGCTGCTGTGCATTTCTCGAGAATCTGCTTCATCTGCGGCCCCGTCGCGGCCGGAATCGCGATCAGAACCAGATCCGCCCCTTGCTTTCTGGCGGCATGTGGAAGAGCGTCCCCGTCTCCCAGAACCCTCACCCCGTTCAGCACCAGGCCCTGCTTCCTCGGACTGTCGTCTACAAAGCCGCACACGTCGTAAGGCAGCGCCGTATTCTGTCGCAGTTCGCGCAGCAGGGCCGCCCCGGCGTCTCCGGCTCCATAAATGATCGTGCGCTTGCGGTTTCCCGGCTGGCTGCGCGCGCGCATCGACTCGCTCGCCAGTCGGACGCCGACCCGCGAACCCACCGTAAGCATGATAGAGATCAGCAGATCGATTGCATACACCGTCCTCGGCACTCCGCTGTGCACGGCCAGCAGAATCGCCAGCGAAACCAGTGTCCCGATCAGGTTGCTCAGACTCAGCCGCAGCAGATCCGCCATCGAAATGTACCGGGCCCATCGCCGGTCCAGCCCGAGCGCCTTGAAGCTGGCCAGCTTGACCGGCACCCAGACCATCAAGGAGAAAATCAATGTCCCCCGATAGTACGCGGGTATGTCGAAGTCGAACCGCAGCAGGAAAGCCAGCCACGCGGCCACGCATATCGTGGCGATCTCGATCGAGTAGACCCCGATAAAGCGGACCGTCGCTGGCTTCACTCGCGATTGAGAATCAGGCAGCGGAAACAGCTCCCTTATCGGCGATCGGGGCCGTCGCGCCTGCCGCCGCCCGCACGCAATCGATCACGCGCATTTGATCTTCCGCGCTCAGGCTGCTCGAGCTGGGCAGACAAATGCCCCGCCGGTACAGGTCCGCCGCAACGGCGCCGCCCCAACACTCGCACCCGGCATACAACCGCTGCAGGTGCATCGGCTTCCACACCGGCCTCGCTTCGATATCCGCCTCGTCCAGCCGGCCGAGCAGCCGATCGCGCGAACATCCGAACTCCCGCGGGTCGATCAGAAAGCAGCTCAGCCAGTTCGTCGGCAATCCATAGCTCGCCCGGGGCATCGGAGAAATCCCGGGCAAATCCGCAAACGCATCGCGGTAGCGGAACGCGACCGCCGTACGCTGCTCAACCCGGAGATCCAGCACTTCCATCTGGCCCCGCCCGATGCCCGCCAGCACATTGCTCATGCGGTAGTTGTAGCCGAGTTCGGAATGTTCATAGGCGAGGCCCGGATCTTTTGCCTGGGTCGCCCAGAAGTGCGCTTTATCCACTAATTCCTGGTTGCGTGAAGCCAGCATGCCGCCGCCCGCCGTGGTGATGATCTTGTTGCCGTTGAATGAGAAAGCCGCCACATCCCCGAATGTGCCCGCCAGCCGGCCCCGATACGTCGCGCCGAGAGCTTCCGCCGCGTCCTCGAGCACCGGGATTCCGAACCTTCGGCCGACCTCCATGATGGGGTCCATGTCGGCGCATTGACCATACAGATGGACCACGATAATCGCCCTCGGAAGCTTGCCCGCTGCGCCCCGTGCCTGCAATGCCTCGCGCAGCAGATCCGGGTCCATGTTCCAGGTAGCGTAGTCGCTGTCGATGAAGACCGGATTGGCGCCCAGATACCGGATCGGGTTAGCGGAAGCCACGAACGTCAGGGTCGAGCAGAATACGTCGTCCCCGGCTCCCACGCCCAGCAGTCGCAGCCCCAGGTGGATTGCCGCCGTGCCGCTTGCCAGACACACCGCCGGAATACCGATGCGCCGCGAAAAAGCCGCCTCGAAAGCCGCCAGATTCGGCCCCGCCGTGGAAACCCAGTTCGAGGCGAAGGCCTCGTCGGCGTAGGCCTGTTCGTTCGGCCCCATGTGCGGAATCGACAACAGAATCCGCGGCATCATGCCATGTCGTCCTTGCTTTGCCGCGCCTCGATCATGCGGGAAAGACGATCGACCTCCTGGGAGAGCGACCGAATCTCGTTGCGCAGCCCCCCTACTTCATGCCACAGAGGATCTTTTGATGCGCTCAGCTTTTGCATGGCCGTCCGGGCGAGGTCGGACAAACTGCGGATTCCCTGTGCCGCGCACAAGTTCTGAAGACTTTCGTATTCTCCCGGAGAAAGACGAAAGCTGATCATCTTGCTCCTGCGCAGTGAGCCGTTCATTGGACACGCTACCGCGGTTCCACTCCCGATGGCACGGGTGAAACCCTTGAGATCGATCCTAAAATGCTATCAGCGTGTTATACAAACGTCAACACTGCTATCGGGCAGCCGTGTGCGGACTCCTGCGATGGCGCATCTGGAACCATGCAATCCGCCCCAACAGGCCCAGCAGGCGGACTGCATCGATCGGCCGGTCGGTGATCTGAAACTGGAGCCAGCGGCCTCGAACCCGATCTCCCGGGCGATGCTCCAGCCCTTCTGCGGACGCACTCTCGAAAGCGGTATAGAGCCGTTCATCGTACTTCCGATGCAGCCAGGTCCCCCTCTTTATCGCGAGAAGATGCGGCGAATCCGGCGGCAGAAACGGCTCGCCCCACCGCACGCGAAACGCGACTTCCGTCAATGCGATCACACCCTGAAAATGATGGCTGGCGGCGCGCGAAATTACTTCTTCCCGAATGGCGGGCGAAGTCGCCCGCCAGAGCCTGCGAATTTCATAGAGATGGAAAATCGGCTTATAGCGGTCCTTGGCCAGATGAAGTACGAGCTGCAGAATTTCATCGGCTGGACCGGGAACCCGGGCCATTCCCCCGCCGGGGATCGCACAGGCCAGGGATCGGTCGAAGAACTCGTCCACAAGGACACCGAGAAGGCCGTGACTGGCTCGAAAATGCAGCTCAACAGCCTTACGCCCGGGATGTGTCAGTTCCACGTGATGGCTGCACGCCAGGTCTTCTTCCAATGAGCGTGTCCGAACATAACCCGACCGGACAAGAGCCTCGCAGGCCCGTTGCAGATCCCGAGCTCTTACCGCAACGTCCAGGTCGACCGAAGGTCGCCGCAAAAACGGCGGATTGTAGTAGCGCTGCGCCAGCAGCGGCCCCTTGAGCGACAGCGTCTCGATTCCTGCATCGTTCAGCACACCCAGAACGAATCTCAGATGCCGCAGGCTGTTCTCGTGCCGCGTCCAGCTGCGTGTCAGGATTGCGTCGCACCATTCCCGATCGGGACCGGACACATGCGGGCGGACGATGTACGCAATGAGCGGCGCCACGCCCAGCTGTTTCGACTGGTTCCTGACCAGTCCCCACGCTTCCGAATCCGCCAGCACGGCCAGATCCGGCCGATCGGACAACAGCCCGGTCACCAGACCCAGGGCGCGCTGCGTCTCGCTGTTCATCAGGCTGGAAATTCTACATTTTCGTAAAACTTGTAATTATCCAGATTCGTCGCCGGCGCAAAGAAGCAGACCACCTTCATCTCCGTCTGCCCATTGTTCTGTAACATGTGGACCTTGCCCTGCGGAAAGAGCACCACGCTGCCTTCTCTTACCGGCGCGACTTCCCCTTCGATCATCACCCTGCCGCTGCCCGTGATGATGTAAATTACTTCCTCGCCGTTCGGATGCGAGTGGGCCGGCCGCACCGTCTCGCCCGGCGCCACTTTGATGACACAAGCGGATAAATGTTTGGCGCCCAGCAGCTCCGCATTCACCAGCCACCGCAGATTCCGGCCGGGAAGATCGAGACCCTCCACATCGTTTTCATGCAGGGTCGGTACGCTCATGTCAGGCTCCCTTCAATGTGATCCGCCAATTGCGCCGGCGATAACCGGAACGCCTGCAGCAGCTCTTCATAAGTTCCCGAGTGGATGTACTGCGGCTTCGCATCGTGCGTCAGCGTATTCACCGTCAGCATCCGGCCGGGACCTCTGCCGTGGCGCGCGATCGCCTTAATGTAATTCTGCCAGATGAATCCGTTATTTTGCTCGGCGAAGACCACCAGCTTGCCGGATTCGCGCAGACTCAGCAGAAAGTTCTCGTCGATCGAAGGCATGTCCACAACGCTTACTCCGACGCCCCTCGCTCCGCACTCCTGCGCCGCCGCCAGCGCCTCATGGACGCCGCGTCCGCTGCTGACGATCACCGCCGCGTCCCCGGGATTCTCGTACAGGATCTGCGCCTGGCCAAACTCGAAACTATATTCCCGGCCATAGAGTACACGCGAAGGAGCCCGCATCACGCGCACATAGACCAGGCCGCGATTGCCCGCCATGATCCACCTCATCACTTCAAGAAGCTGGCGCGGGCAGGACACGTTGACAATCTTCAGATGGCCCACCCCGTCGAACATGGTCACGTCGTCGTTCCCCATGTGCGTCGCGCCGTTGGTGCGGGTTTCAAAATCGGGTCCGGTAGCGAGAAAAGTCAGGTCCAGACCGTGCCCCGCGCTCAGCCAGCTATCGGGCGCCGCCATCGCCTCCAGCCGCTCCTGATGGCCCACCGCAATGCGCCGCAGTACCTGCCAGTTGAAAAACGGGCAGAACGTGCTCACCCAGGTATTACACCCGAGCGCCGCGAACGCCTCCCCCATGCTCATCATGTTCGCCTCGGCCACTCCGGCATTCAGGGCGCGTTTCTGATCCACCGCCGCGACGCCCGCTTCGAGGCCGCTGGTGCTGGCCAGATCCGCGTCGATCGAGACCACGCGCTCGTCCCGCGCGAAGATTTTCATGGCTGCCGTAATAATGTCCGAAGCCGCGTATTCCTTCTTGCCGTCGACGACGGGCAGCAGCGCCGCGTCGTAGCGAATCTGCTTCAGGCGCGGGGCGGCGCGTTCCGTCAGAACCGGGCCCACCACGGCGCGCACATCGGAACCGAGGACGTCAAGGTGCATGCTCCGCGCGATTTCCGACAATTTCTCTCGCGTGTCGCCGTCGACCGCCCGATAGAACTCCATGAGATCCTGCACGCGAGCCTCGCGCCGGCGGGACTGCATCTCGAGTTCCTGTTCCATCAGAGCATCCGGGATCACCAGTTTATGCCGGTTCATGAAATCCGAGCACGAGCCATGGCCTTTACTGCCATGGCAGATAATCGCCGTTGGCTTGCCGTTGCGATTCCCATAGCGGAACTGTTCGAGCGCCGCGTAGACCCCGCCGTACTGCGTGGCATCCACGCTGTGCACCTGCCAGTCGAACGCTTCGAAGACGGCTTCGAGGCGCGGCGTCGGGAACACCATGCGGCTGAAGATATCCAGCTGGCCGTTGTTCTGGTCCACCAGAACGCAGAGGTTATCCAGATGCTTCTGGCCAGCGAACATAACGGCTTCCCAGATGGTGCCTTCCTGCAACTCGCCGTCGCCCGTGATGGTGTAGGAATCGAAGCGCGGATTGGTGCGTCCGGCAATGGCGAAGCCCTGGGCCACCGACAAGCCCTGTCCCATGGGCCCGGTAGCGATGTGAATTCCCGGCAGCACCGGGCCCGGGTGGCCGTTCAGGATGCTTTCCCAGGAGCGCGAATTCCTCAGCACCGACCGGTCGAAGTAGCCCAGTTCCGCGTAGATCGAAGCCAGCGCCGCCACCGCATGCCCCTTGCTGAGGACGAACATATCCTGGCCGCGCCGCGTCGGGTCGGCGATATCGAGATTCAGGAAGCCGCCATAAAATAACGCCACCAACGGCACAGTCGCGGAAAAAGCGCCGCCCGCATGCAGACCTTTGTCCACCGCGTCGCGGCATTGCTCTAGCGTCAGCGTCCGGATATCCGAATCCTTAATCTCCAGCAGCTTCAGGATTCCCCGCCGCAGCAAATGCTCCCGGCTTTCGGTGAATCCCTGCGCGGCTGTACGTTGGTTCTGGATAGCGCCTGTCACGTCCGTCAAGGTACTACAAAGCGGGCATTCAAAGCCAGCGCGTACCACTGGTAAAATGACGTGAATGGCAGATATAAAACGCCGCCAGTCCATCGCGGTGAATGTCGGCGGCGTGAAAGTGGGCGGCGCGAACCCCATCGTGGTTCAGTCCATGACCAACACGGACACGGCCGACGTTACTTCCACCGTCAACCAGGTTACGGCGCTGGCGCGTGCGGGCTCGGAACTGGTGCGCGTCACCGTCAACACCGAAGCGGCTGCCGCGGCCGTGCCGAAGATCGTCGACACGCTCAACATGTTCGGCGTGCGCGTGCCCATCATCGGCGACTTCCACTACAACGGCCATATCTTATTGAAGAAGTACCCGGCATGCGCCCGCGCGCTCGCGAAGTACCGCATCAATCCCGGCAACGTCAACATCGGCAAGAAGCACGACGACAATTTCCGCACCATGATCGAGGCCGCCATCGAGTATGGCAAGCCCGTGCGCATCGGCGTCAACTGGGGATCGCTCGATGGCGCGCTGCTCACCCGCATGATGGATGAGAACAGCAAGCTGGCGGAGCCGAAGGACGCGCGCACCGTAACGCTCGACGCCATCGTGGCCAGCGCGCTGCTCTCCGCCGACGCGGCCGTGCGCCACGGACTTCCGAAAGACCGCATCATCCTCAGCGCCAAGGTCAGCGGCGTGCAGGATCTGATCGACGCCTATCGCTCCATGGCCGCGCAGAGCGACTACGCGCTGCACCTCGGCCTCACCGAAGCCGGCCTGGGATCGAAGGGTATTGTGGCCACCACGGCGGCGCTCGCCATCCTGCTGCAGGAGGGCATCGGCGATACCATTCGCGCTTCCCTGAC
>JBEKAQ010000081.1:0-21296 GCA_050015835.1 Bryobacteraceae bacterium
AGAGCGCAACAGTGCCGGAGCGATTTACGCAGGCGCTCATCCGCGCGGTTCCCGCTACATCATTAATGGAGAGCCCACGGAAAACCACCTCGCTCTCGGATCGAAAGGCGCGCTGCGCTATGAGGTAGTCGCGCGCGGGACCATGGCGCATTCCGCCTACCCTCACCTGGGCGATTCCGCCATAGAAAAATTGCTCGACGCCCTCGCTGCGCTGCGCAAAGTGCCGCTGCCCGTGGATGACGTGCTGGGCCCCAGCACAATGAACATCGGCACCATCCATGGAGGCCGCGCGCCAAACGTGATTCCCGACGAAGCTCGCGCCGAGATTTTTATCCGTCTGGTGTGCGGTTCCGCCGCCACGCGCGCCGCTTTGGAACAGGCCGTGGCGGGCAAAGTGGAAATGAACTTCGTTCTCGAAATTCCCGCGCTCCGCTTGACGGCGGTGGAAGGGCTTCCCACGACCGTAGTGGCCTACACCACCGATATCCCGGCTTTCGGGGGCGCGTGGGGGCAGCCCTTGCTGCTGGGGCCGGGAACCATCCACGTGGCGCACACGCTCGACGAGCGCGTCCCGAAAAAGCAATTGCTCGAAGCAGTCGAAATCTATCAAAAAATGGTCAGGCAGTTACAAAGGCAATGAACAAAATCGAAGTTGGCATCCTCGGCGCCACCGGCATGGTGGGCCAACATTTCATCAAATTTCTCAACGGTCATCCGCTGTTTAATCTCGCCTGGCTGGGCGCGAGCGAACGCTCCGCCGGCAAACGCTATCCCGAGGCGGCCAAGTGGCATCTCGGAGGCGCGGTACCTGAAGCCGCGGCCGCGTTGACTGTTGAAGAAGCCAAACCAGGCAGCGCGCCCAAGCTTCTTTTTTCCGCCATGGACGCAAGTATCGCGACGGAGATCGAACAGGCTTTCGCGAAGGCGGGGCATGTCGTGGTGTCGAATTCGCGCAACCATCGCATGGATCGCGACGTGCCGCTGCTGGTGCCTGAGATCAATCCCGATCATCTCAAGCTCATTCCCAGCCAGCAGAAACTGCGCGGATGGAGCGGGCAGATCGTAACGAATCCCAATTGCTCCACCGTGGTGCTCACCATGGGGCTCGCGCCGCTGCGCCAGTTCGGCATTACGCGGGTCATCGCAACCACCCTCCAGGCGGTTTCGGGCGCCGGCTATCCGGGCGTGCCTTCCATGGATATTCTCGGCAACGTGATCCCCTTCATCGGCAACGAAGAGGAAAAGATGCAGGAAGAAACACAGAAGATCATGGGGCATTTCGCCGGCGATCGCATCGATCCGCTGGCTGCTAAAGTGAGCGCGCACTGCAACCGGGTTGCGGTGATCGATGGCCACACCGTAACCGTATCGGTGGAACTTTCGGCGCAGCCTCGCGAGGCGGATCTGCGCAACGCTTTCGAGACGTTTCAAAGTGTGCCGCAGGAACGCAATCTGCCCAGCGCGCCGCGGAGGCCCGTGCAGTATCTCCCGGAAGCAGATCGGCCGCAGCCCCGTAAGGACGCAGAACGCGACCGTGGCATGGCAACCTTTATCGGGCGTCTGCGCCCCTGCCCGGTCTTCGATTGGAAATTTGTTGCGCTGGGTCACAACACGGTGCGAGGAGCAGCCGGCGCGGCTGTGCTGAATGCAGAACTGATGCACTCGGAAGGCTTCCTGGCCTAATGTGGGACAGACGTGACCGGTACAGCGACGCACCGACCAGCCTTGTCCAGGATAAGGTCGCTCTGGTCGTCGATGCACGTGGCCAAGCCTGTCCATTCTTCTCACTCCAATGATCGTAATGAAATTTGGCGGAACCTCTGTCGAGTCCGCCCAGGCCATCGAACGAGTAGCGAATATCGTAAAAGCACGCGCCGATCGAGAGCCGATCGTAGTCGTCTCCGCGATGGGCAAGACAACCAATAAGCTCCTTGCCCTGGCCAATGCGGCTATCACCGGAAAGCGCGATGAGTATGTCCGCCAGCTCCACGACCTTCGCGATTTCCATTCCCGTGAGGCGCGTCTTGTAGTTCCCCTGGCGCACCGCGCGGAACTCGATCGAACGCTCGACGACCATTTCCAGGAGCTCACCGAACTGGTCAAAGGCCTCGCCGTGATCGGCGAACTCACGCCGCGATCGATAGATGCTATCTCGAGCTACGGCGAACGCCTCTCGAGCTACATCGTGGCGCTCGCCTTCGAGCACTTCGGCCTGCCCGCCGTACATTTCGATTCCCGCAAGGCCATCGTCACCGACCATCGCCACACCCACGCCGCGCCCATCTTTCCCGAGACCTACAAGCGCCTCGCCGCCAGCCTGCCGCCCCTCGCGCACGAAAAAGTTGTAGTAATGGGGGGCTTCATCGGCGCCACCGAAGACGGCGTCACGTCGACGCTCGGGCGCGGCGGATCCGATTTCACGGCGTCCATCGTCGGCGCCGGCGTGAACGCCGAAGAGATCCAGATATGGACCGACGTCGACGGTATGCTCACTGCCGACCCGACCATCTTCCCCGACGGTCATCGCGTCAGAACCATCTCCTTCGCCGAAGCCGCCGAACTCGCCTACTTCGGCGCCAAGGTTCTGCACCCCGCCACTGTGATTCCAGCCGTCGAACGCAACATCCCGGTGCTGATCCTCAATTCGCGCCGCCCCGAAGTGCCGGGGACGTTGATTGTCGCCCATGCCGTGGCGTGCCGCAACGTGGTCAAGTCCATCGCCTGCAAACGTAACATCACCCTGGTCAACGTCCACTCCAGCCGCATGTTCATGGCACATGGATTTCTGCGCCGCATTTTTGAGATTTTCGATCGCCACGAGACATCGGTCGATATGATCGCCACCAGCGAAGTCAGCGTGTCGCTGACCATCGACGACACCTCCGGCATGAAGGGGATCTGCAAAGAACTGAGTGAATTCTCGGAAGTCTCGACCGAGCCGGGTCAGGCCATCGTCTGCCTGGTGGGCGAGAATATTCGCTACACTCCGGGGGTGGCGTCGCGCGTATTCAAATCGCTCGAAGCGGTCAACATCCGCATGATTTCGCAAGGCGCCTCGCTGCTGAACCTGAGCGTTGTCGTCGCCGAGCAGGATCTTCGAGCCGCCGTCGAATCGCTGCATAACGAATTCTTCCGCGAGCTCGACCCGGAGGTTTTCGGATGAAGATCGCTCTCGTCGGTTATGGCAAGATGGGCCGCATGATCGAGCGCGTCGCCATCGAGCGCGGCCACGAAATTACGCTGCGGCTCGACGAATTCAACAACGCGAATTTCGAAGGCATCACGCCGGATAATTTCCGTGGCGTCGATGTCGCTATCGATTTCTCCATTCCCGCCGCCGCCGTGGAAAATATCGAGCGCATCGCCGCGCTGGGCGTGAACCTGGTCGTCGGCACCACCGGCTGGCAGGACCGCGCGAAGCACGTCCGCGAGGTTATCGAAAAGGCCGGCATCGGGCTCGTCTGGAGTCCCAACTATTCCGTCGGCGTGAATGCTCTTTTCCGCATCGTCAGGGAGACGGCGAAGCTGCTCTCCGGCGCGCCGGAATACGAGGCTTGGGCGTGGGAGATTCATCACTCCGCGAAGAAAGACGCGCCCTCGGGAACGCTGCTCAAACTGGTGGACGAGATGCGCAAGGCAGGCTATGAGCGTCGCGTGGACGTTGCTTCGAATCGTGCGGGAACCATCGCGGGAACGCATGAAATCGGCTTCGATTCCTCAGCCGATACAATTACATTGCGGCACACCGCGCGCAGCCGCGAGGGCTTCGCTTCGGGCGCCGTGAAAGCGGCCGAATGGGTGCAGGGCAAGAAGGGCTTTCACGAGTTCGCAGACATTCTTTTTGATTAAGTATTGAGGAGGTGGTACATGTTTACGGGATGCGGAACGGCCATGGTTACTCCGTTCCGGACAGATGGCTCGCTCGATGAAGCGACATTGCGCAGCCTGGTGCGGCGTCAGATCGAACACGGTATCGATTTCCTGGTCCCATGCGGCACCACCGGTGAGAGCCCTACCCTCACGCGCGAAGAGCACCTTCGTGTGGTCGCCATCACCGTCGAAGAATCGAATGGCAAAGTGCCGGTTCTGGCGGGCGCGGGAGGCTATAACACGCATGAGGTGATTGAGCTCGCACGCGAGTGCGAAAGCATCGGGGCCGACGGCATTCTTTCCGTCACCCCTTATTACAACAAGCCCACCCAGGAAGGCCTCTACCAGCATTACAAGGCCATCGCGTCGGCGATCGGACTGCCCATCGTGGTCTACAACATTCAGGGCCGGACCGGAATCAACGTCGAGCCCCTGACCCTGGTGAGGCTCGCTGAAATCGAGAACATTATCGGGGTCAAGGAAGCTTCCGGAAACATCAGCCAGATCGCTGAAGTCCTCTATCGGCTACCTGAGAAATTCACCGTGCTCTCGGGCGACGACGCCATCACGCTGCCCCTGATCGCATTGGGAGGCCAAGGCGTTATTTCCGTAGTCTCGAATCAGATTCCACGCGTGATGACCGAACTGGCGCGCCTCGCCAATCAGGGCGATTTCGAATCGGCGCGCGAACTGCAGCGGCGCTATTTCCCGCTCATGCAGATCAACTTCATCGAAGCGAATCCGGGACCGGTAAAGTGGGCCATGTACCGTATGGGCTTGCTCGAACCCGTCTACCGTCTGCCCATGATTCCACCCAGCGCGGCCAGTCAACAGAAGATCGAACAGGTGCTTGAGAGTGTAGGCTTCGCGGTAGCCATGGGGGTTCAATAGTTGCGACAGGCTATTGAAGACCTTTTCGATAACAAACCAAGCCAGTACACACCCGAGCACTTTGCTCTCTTCGCACGGTTCAAGCAGGCGCTGAATGCAGGTGAGATTCGCGCCGCCGAGCCGGATTCGGCACAAGCCAGCGGATGGCGGGTCAACGGCTGGGTCAAGAAAGGCATCCTGCTGGGATTCCGCATCGGGTCGATCGTCGATATGTCGATCGACCCGGCGCGCCAGCCTTTCCTCGATAAGTCGACTTATCCCGTGCATCGCTTCAGCCCGGAGGATGGCGTGCGCATCGTGCCGGGCGGTTCCAGTATCCGCGATGGCTGCTATATCGGAAAGGGCGTCACCTGCATGCCGCCCATGTACGTCAACGCGGGTGCATATGTGAGCGATGGAACCATGGTCGATTCCCACGCTTTGGTGGGAAGTTGCGCGCAGATCGGCCGCAACTGCCACCTCTCGGCCGCATCGCAGATCGGGGGCGTGCTGGAGCCGGTGGGCGCGCTTCCGGTGGTGATCGAGGACGACGTGCTGATCGGCGGCAATTGCGGCGTCTATGAAGGCACGGTCGTGAAAAAGCAGGCGGTGCTGGGCACGGGAACCATCCTCAATCGATCTACGCCGGTCTATGATCTGGTGCGCGGCGAAGTCTACCGTGCGACGGACGACCAACCCCTGGTGGTACCGGAAGGCGCGGTCCTGGTAGCCGGATCAAGGGCCGTCACCAGCGGCCCAGGAAAAGCCTGGGGCATCTCGATTTATACGCCGGTCATCGTGAAGTATCGGGACGAGAAGACCGGGTCGAAGATCCAGCTCGAAGACCTACTGCGGTAAATTGCGCTATACTGAAATTGCCAAAGGGGGCGCAACGGATTCGACGGGATTGAATCGCGATGCGGAGGCGTGCCGGGTTCCGAGCTCCCGTAAAACGATCGGAAAAACAAAACTGCCAATAACAACATGCAGTTTGCATACGCTGCTTAATTAAAACCTAAGTCAGCGCGCTTCGGTTGGTCAGCCCACGGGCCAGCCAGGAAGCGTCATTCAGTGGGATAGGGAGCAGGCTTCGGTCCGGAGCCGAGACCCGAGATCAATCGGGCTAGTCTGTCGCTGTCTTGCCTGTTTCTCAGGCGACGGATGAAATTCAGAAGCAGGCTACGCACGTAGTTCTCTTCATTTCGGGCTTTTTCGGACGGGGGTTCGACTCCCCCCGCCTCCACCATATTATCTTTGTTTGCAATACATGCCTTAGATAACACGCGACTTGGGGCACTGCGCCCGAGTCAGGGCTGAAATCCGAATTTCCTTGCCCTTACCCCTCGGGGTACCCCCAGAAGTCCCCCGGCCGTTCGCGAACACGGCGCGCCCGTGGCGCCGGCGCCGCCGGTCTGGTAGGTCCGCCCGTCCCGCTGTGCCCGGCGCGACGTAGGCCGAACGTGCGCAAAAAGCGCGATAAGCGCAAAAAGGTCCGGTACGGCCCTGCGGCACGGCGCAATCATGGCAGTGGCGCTGCGTGATGTCCGATTACCACGCGGGAAGTCTCGCTTCGCCTTAAGCCTGTGTCCCTGCGGCGTTCACCGCTTGCTTCAGCTCTTTGCCGGGATTGAAGTAAGGGATCTTTTTGGCTGGTACTTCCAAGCGCGAACCGGTCTTCGGATTCCGCCCCATGCGCGATTGGCGCTGGCGCGTTCGAAAACTGCCAAAGCCGCGGATTTCGATCTTGTCGCCGCCGCGAAGCGACCTGATGATGCTGTCAAAGATCGCATCGACGATCACCTCGGACTCCTTCCAGATCATCTCCAAGGCTCGCGAGACATCTTCGATCAGATCGGCTTTCTTCATCGTTCAGCCGACTTCCCCGCGGTGCGCGAAGAGCGCTTCGGCGGCATAACCGGACTCTCGCCTTCGGCGGGTGCGCGGGCTTAACGCGAGGGGCAGGAACGTTTTCGCGACGGTCCAGTTCATCGGCCTTCTCAGTCAGCCTGGCCGCAAGCCTTCGAGCGCCGCCGCTGGTCATGCGAATCCATTCGACGTGGTCAGAGAACCGCATCACGATTTGTCCAGCCAGAATACGAAAGCTGATCCCAAGCTTAACCTCGTCGTAATCGTCGCCGAACGGGTTCTCAATTTCGCGCGGCGGGAACATTTTATTGGCGGCCATCGACCCCCTCCTCCTCATTCTGCGCCTTGGCGCGTTGCGACTGGCTGGTCGGTAGATCCCCGCCTGCGCCCCGTGCGGCCGAGCGGCTTCTTCGCGGGCAACGTGGGGTTTTCCCACTGGGGAACCACATCTCTGGCGCCGAGGCGGAGCAGCAGTTCGCCGCCCGTCTCTTCGTCGAAGGGCGGTGGATGAACAGATACGTTCGATTCACGACATCTGTCATTAGTCGTTGCATTTCCGCATCGTCGAAACGCGACACCTCGCGCCATGGAATCTCGCCGAACGGCGTCTTCACGATCACGTCGGAGTAGTCTCCGGTTTTGGAATCGGGAACAACGCCGGCATGAAGCTTCTCAAGCTCTGAATTTCGGAAGCACTCATGGACGAGGTATTTTGCTAATCGCTGCTGCAAGTGCCGGTTCAGTAATGAATGCCCTCACCGCATCTTTCGCGTCTTCCATTCCGTTTCCCCGATCACTCTTCACTGTGACAATCCGGAAGGAACAGCGCAACAGCGTCGCCATCCAATGATTAGCCAGCGCGGCGGCTGCCTACGGTTGCTCGCCCCCGAGGACCCAGTTCGATTGCCTCGACACCAGATATTTTCCCGGCCTCGATGGTGAATCGCAGCATGGTTCGGACAAGGTGCCATCCGTGGTGACCGCAGGCGCCGGGGTTCATGTGAAGCAGCCCGAGCGCGGGATCTCGCGTCACTTTCAAAATATGGGAGTGACCGCAGATGAATAATCCCGGCCGCACCCGCCGGACTTCCTTCCCGGCCCGCCGGTCGTAATGGCCCGGATAGCCTCCGATGTGGGTCATGTAGACGCTGACGCCCTCGCATTCCCACACTAAATCCTCCGGCAGGTCTGCGCGGAGTTCCGCACCGTCAACGTTCCCGTAAACACCCCGCAGGGGTTTGAAGGCCCTGAGTTGATCCAGTACTTCGGAAGTCCCGAAATCGCCCGCGTGCCACACTTCGTCGCATTCAACAAAGTGCCCGAAGACCGCATCGTCCAGAAACCCGTGTGTGTCGGAGAGCAGCCCGATCCGCATTGATTCATCGTATCGGCGCGCAGCGGCGGTCGGGAGCGCGGGCCAAAATAGCTAATGGGATGGTCCGCCGCGGAATCGTGGTGATGGGGCGGGATGAAGCAATGCTCGGGGACTCACCACCGGGAATCTGTATCTGATTCCCATCTCTGCCGCCCGTCGGTGTTGGTTCGATAGCAGAACGGTGCTCGGTGGCAAGGGTTCGCGAAGCCGCGCCAAACCCAGGCGCGCCCTTGCCTCCTCCGCGCCGTTCTGCAGGTTTGTGAATTGCGACGGGCGGCTCCGCCGGGAATCAGATACAAACACGGTTTCGCGCTGTGGAAGAAGATGAACACGAGGAGAACTCGCATGGAAATACACGCAATAGGAATTGATTTGGGTAAGACGTTGTTTCATCTGGTCGCTGTGGATGCAAATGGGAGCGTGGTGGTGCGAAAACGCTGTTCGCGCACTCAACTACTGACCTATACCGCGAACGTCCGGGTCCGGTTGATCGGGATGGAAGCATGTAGTGGATCGCATTTCCTCGGGCGCGCTCTTCGGGAGCAGGGTCACGAGGTGCGGCTCATGCCTGCGCAGTACGTCAAGCCTTACGTGAAAACAAACAAGAGTGACTACATCGACGCGGAAGCGATCGCCGAGGCGGTCCAGCGGCCGACCATGCGTTTTGTGCCAATCAAGACCGAGGAACAACTGGATCTGCAGGCAGTTCACCGCGTGCGGGAGCGGTGGGTGATGCGCCGAACCGCCGTCGTCAATCAGATCCGCGGCCTGCTACTGGAACGTGGCGTAACCCTGCCGAAAGGACGAAGTCATCTCGACGAGGCACTTTCCGAGATCCTGGCCGATTTCACTTCAAAACTATCCGACTCGTTCCGCGTGCTGCTGGCTCAACTCAAGCTCGAACTCGACCAGCTCACAACGCGAGTCGAGGAGATGGACGCTGTCATTCAGCAAACCGCGCGGGAAGATGAGGCATGCCGGCGCTTGACAACTATTCCGGGAGTTGGGCCGGTGACGGCGACCGCTTTAGTCGCTGCGATCGGCACCGGTACGGCATTCCGGAAGGGGCGTGACCTGGCAGCCTGGGTGGGCATAGTTCCCCGAGAGTATTCCAGCGGCGGAAAGCAGAAGTTGCTCGGCATCAGCAAACGGGGCAACAGCTATTTGCGCAGACTCTTCGTGCAGGGAGCACGCAGCGTACTGATGCATCGAGACAAACAGCCAGCCGCTGTACGCAACTGGTTGGCACAACTGAGCGCTCGCGCCCATCAAAACGTAGTGATAGTGGCCCTGGCGAACAAGTTACTTCGAACGGCGTGGGCTGTTCTCTGCAAGAACGAAACGTATCGGATTCCAGTCCTGGTCACAGCTGCCTGAGCTGAGGTCGGGAGTGGGAATGATTTCCTGCCAGGTCTGCCGGCGGACTACTGAGATGGCACAACGGTCGAACCGGCGCTTTCCAAACCTGATATCGGTAGCGGCCCACCGAGGCCAAATAGCTAACAGGGAAGAGAGCGGGCGGAATCCATCGTGGCCAGGAGTTGCAAACTCCGCTAAAGGCCGAATACATTGGCGCAGACCAAACTGTCATCGTCAGATTTCGCTTGCAAACAGGCGGCGGACCATACATTCCGATAATGCGTAGGACCGTATCGGGGCCACCGTGGCCGCGAACCGAGATGTCGTGGGCGTGCAGCCACCAGTGCGGCCGCGGTGGTTTCGATACGGTGTGATGAAGGAAGCCTGTTCCGTTTGGCGCAAAGCCGCTATGCGTTTTCAATCGCCGGGGTCGCGATCGCGGAGATCGTGTTCGAGATAAGAGCCGTGTACCGAAGCTCCGCGACAGGAAGAACCGCACTGGAGGAACTGCGCGAAGGCCGGATCGGCAGACGAACTTTCGGCTGGTCGGCGCGAAATTTATTGATGATTTCGGTGCCCCGAACACACCAATAGCGATCGCTTGAGCAAGCGTGCGTGGATCGGCTATAGAGGTGCTTCAGCATATCGGTTTCATCTCCGTCTTTGGTGGAGAACGGAGCCGGGTCTGAGCAGGTGTAAGTCGCTCGACCAGGGCCATGAGGCCGCCGCACAAAGGGCAAGTCCAGGTCGGATGTGGTTGTTCCGCCCGACTTGAGTGCGCCGGTCCGGCAGCCGTCGGCGTTGCAGCAGAGAGCATCTGCTGGCACAGGGGGAGGAGCCGGCCGCGACGGCGGCTGGCGAGGAATCCGAAGTGCCGGATGCGCACAAAACCGCGCGGCAGCACGTGCAGCAGGAAACGGCGCAGGAACTCATCGACTGGCAGGGTCAGGAGGCGCTTCTTGTTTTTGTGAGCGGAGTCTCGCCAGCGGAATGTGACCTGGTCGTTCCGGAAGTGAACGAGACGACGATTGGAGATTGCCACACGGTGTGTGTAAGCACCGAGATAGCGCAGCACCTGGTCGGGTCCTCCGAAAGGCGGTTTGCAGTAGGCCACCCAGCGCAAAGACCACAGTTGACGGATGAGGCTCTGAAACAGTCTGTGTTGCGACCATCCCCGGAGCATTCCATGGAAGCGTAGTTGTCCGGAAGCGTGAGCCTGCTGGAGGCCTTCGATGAACTTGCCGCGAAAGACTTCGCTGAGAACGTCTTTTGGGAGGAAGAAGCGCGGATTATGTGGGCGCACCCAATGGGTATGGTCGCAGGACAAACCGCCGGCAGCGACGACGCAGTGAACGTGGGGATGATGCTGCAGTTTCTGATTCCAGGTATGGAGAACGCTGAAGAAGCCGATCTCGGCGCCGAGGCGCTTGGGGTCTGCGGCAATTTCGATGAGAGTCTGTGCGCTGCAGCGGAACAACAGTCCGTAGATCACCTCCTTGTTTTGTAAAGCCAGGGGCGCCAGCTGGTGGGGGAGCGTAAATACCACATGAGCGTAAGGCGTAGCGAGCAACTCGGCGCGCCGCGCGGCCAGCCAGCGGTCGCGCGCCTGGCTCTGGCACTTCGGGCAGTGCCGGTTGCGGCAAGAGTTATACGAGATGGCGCGATGGCCACAGCCAGAGCACTGATCCAGATGACCTCCCATGGCAGCGGTGCGGCATCGTTCAATTGCGACGAGCACTTTCAGGTGCATCCACGTGAACCACGCGGGAGGACGGTCTGTGAAACGGTGGACTGCGGCGGTGACGATATCGGCCAGCTCCAGGAGCGGCCGGTCCATCTACTGGCTGTTCTTCGGCTTCAGGGCTGCGGTGAGCTTGAGCGAATCCAGCGGGCTGGCGGCAGCTTTCAGGTGGCGTTCTGAAAGATGAAGATAGCGGCTGGTGCTCTTCAGGTCGGCATGGCCCAGCAGCAGTTGGATGGTTCGCAGATCGGCGCCGGATTCGAGCAGGTGAGTAGCGAACGAGTGCCGCAGCGTGTGCGGGTGGACATGCTTTTCGAGTCCGGCCTGTTTGGCTGCTTGCTGCACGGCATCGAAGACGCTTTTGGCCTGCATGGGAACGTCGCGCTTCTGATGGGGAGCTTTACTGGGGAACAGCCAGGTTCTGGGTTTCGGCTGAACCCACCGCCAGTAATCGCGCATCTCTTCCAGCAGTCGCGGGCTGAGCATGACATTACGGTCCTTCCGCCCTTTGCCCTGGCGGATATGGATCAGCATTCGGCCGCTGTCGATGTCGCTGACCTTCAGACGAACCAGCTCTTCCCGCCGCATGCCGGTCGCATATAAAATGACGAGCCAGACGCGGTGCAGCGGACTCGTGGCGCCCTGGATCAGCCGCTCCACCTCCTCCGTGGAAAGAACTTCCGGCAAGCGAAACGGCTGTTTGGGCCTGACAAGGTCCTCCACCATCCAGGGGCGCTTGAGTGTATGAAGGAAGAAGAACCGAAGCGCGGAGAGCTGTTGGGCGACAGCGATGGCGCTCAGTTTTCGATCGATGAACAAGTGGGCCTGATAGTGCCGGACGTGCTCAAGGCCGAGTCGGTCGGGAGACTTCTGGTAATAGCGCGCAAACTCCTCGACGGCACGGAGGTAAATGCGCGTGGTAATCGGGGACAAGTTCCGGCGCTGGAGTTCTTCCAGCATCGCTTTTCGTAGTTGAGTCACGGGGGATTCTCCTCGTGATCAACATAGTTCGGTCAGCGCATAGTCGGGGCCACTACGAAAGCGCCCGCAGTTTCTGCGCACGCGAAGCGTCTGCCGCCGGCGGCGGCTTCGTTCATTGCGGAATATCGAGCCGGTTGGTGAACGCCAGCCGATGCTGACGCTGTCGCGAGAGCAAGGGTGAAGACAGAAGGAGAATCGATTGGCACACACGAGCCCGGCCCCCGACGTTGCTGGAAAGAACAGGAACGAGCCTTCGGTCGGACCCGCGGTGGAGGTCAGGAGCTATCTTATGGCCATTTACGCCTCGATCCGGCAGACCTAGTTCTGTGACCGCCTGAAAAGATTCTAATAAAACAATTTCAATCAGAAATGTTTTGGCGCATACTGAGGGTATGAGCCGTCCCGCGCTGCGCATTCCGGTTTCAAAGAAAGATCAGAAGGCACTGGAGGAGTTCCTGAGCGGCGGAGTTCAGCCTGTTCGCGCTGTGCTCCGTGCGCTGGCTCTTCTGCAACTGGCCAAAGGAGTGAGTGCCCCTCGTATTGCAGAGTTCATCTCTCTGACTCCGCAGGCGATCCGTAAAGTGGGGCATCGGTATGTCGAGGGCGGGCTGGATCGCGCGCTGTATGAGAAAGAGCGGCCGGGGGCCGCCGCGCTGCTGGAGGACAGCCAGAAGCAGCGGATCATCGCGATGGTCTGCGCCGGCCCTCCCGAAGGACACGCCCGATGGACGGTGCGGCTGGTGGCAGAACAGGCCGTGAAAAGGCGGCTGGTTCCGAGAGTTGGACGCGAGACCGTTCGGGTTCTGCTTCTCAGCCACGACCTCAAGCCGTGGCGGGAAAAAAATGTGGTGCGTCCCGCAACTGACTGAAGAGTACATCTCGAAGATGGAGGATGTCCTCGAAGTGTATGAAAGGCCTTATGATCCCGACGAGCCGGTGGTCTGCTTCGATGAGAAGCCGGTTACCCTGCATGCCGAAGTGCGCCCTCCGTCTCCCGCCGTACCGGGCCGGGAAGCGCGGCGCGACAGCGAATACGAGCGGCGTGGAACTGCCAATGTTTTCTGCGCGGCAGAGCCGAAAGCGGGCCGCCACTTCACTTTCGCGACGCCGGATCGTTCGGCGGTTGAGTTTGCCAAAGTCATCTTCAAGCTTGCGATGGAATATCCGGAAGCAGGCACCATCCATCTCGTGCTCAATCTGAACATCCACAGACGAAAATCGCTGACGGATCTGCTCGGTGAAGATATCGGCGGCGAAGTCTGGGACCGGTTCACCGTACACCTTACGCCGACCCACGGAAGCTGGCTGAATCAAGCCGAAATCGAAATCGGACTGCTCTCGCGGCAGTGCCTCGGAAGCCGCCGCATCCCGGACCTGAAGACCCTGCGCCGAGAGGTCCGCGCCTGGAATCGGGATGCGAACCGCCGCCAAATCAAAATCAACTGGAAGTTTGACCGCAGGGCGGCTCGACGCCAGTTCGGTTACAAAAGGAAATCTATCAGACGGTCAAAGAACTAGTGGACGGAAATTGCAACAAAACCCATAATCTTGCCGTCTTGAACCCATATCCTTGCCATTGGCGTTGTTGCAGCGTGTCGATTTGGCTGCTTTTGACCGCAGGCTGCATTCTGGTGATTGGACCCGTAAGATTGCCGCGCGTGCAGTTTGGCCCCATAACATTGCCACAAATCCATTGAGGCCCGCCCGCCATTGCCAAAGCTCAAACCTCCGATTTCAGGCCAGCCGGGCACATCCCCGGAATCCTGGACGCTAAGCCCGGTCGAATTTGTCGTAACCGGTACGGCGCGCATCTATCCCGATTGCTGCTTCGACGACGCTCAACGGATATCCTTGACTTGCAATCACGTGAACGTCGGCGTACCCGCAAGAATTCCCCCAAACGTCAAGCGCTGGCCGCGAGTAATGCGGCCACAATCGGAGCGCCGTGAATTCAGGGAGCGGAAAATGGAAAGTAACAATTTGCCCTTCGCACATCCGGTTTGCTAAGAATGGAGGGCGTGCGGACGATCAAGGGTGCCATGTGGATCATCGCGCCGCGCTAGCTTTCGGAGGAAAGAGGTGAAAGGAACGCTCGTCGCCGCGCTTCTGGTGTTCACCGCCCCGGCGTATGCCCAGACCAGCCGCGGAACCGTGACCGGCACAGTGCTCGATCCCGCCGGCGCCGTGATCCGCGGAGCGCATATAACGCTGATTGGAGTAGATACAGGGGTTCGGCTCTCGACCGAGAGCAACGAAACCGGCGTTTATCGCCTTGACGCAGTGGATCCAGGTATTTACGATCTTGAGGCTACGCGTACAGGCTTTCGGACGTTTGTTGCGACCGGCGTCGGCGTGGAAGCCAACCGCGCGACGACTGTCGATCCAAAGCTCGAATTAGGAGTGATCGATGCGCGCGTCGAAGTGAATGGCGAATCGAGCGAGCTCTTAACCAAAGACAGCCCCCTGCGCGGCGGGAACTTCCAACCCCGTGAGGTCCGCGATCTACCCCTGATTTCCCTCAATCCGCTGTCCCTGGCGCGGGCTTTGCCAGGCGCCACGGAAGCCGCCGGAAGTACGATTTGGGGTGGCGGTTATACCAATGGCGGCGCCGCCAGCGCCACGACGAGTATCAACGGGGCGGGGTTTTCGATAAACGGGCAGCGCCCGCGTGGGAACAATTACCTGCTGGACGGAACCGATAATAACGAGATCTTCCTAAGCGGTGAGGACCAGCTCTTCACGATTGCCGACGCAGTGGAAGAAGTCTCGGTGCAAACCGGCAACTTCAGCGCGGAGTTCGGCCGGTCTGCCGGCGGCGTTTTCAATGTTGTAACGAAGTCCGGCACGAACAATCTGCATGGCACGCTGCTGTGGCGCTATCAGTCGCAGAGGTTTGACTCCATCTCGAATCTGGACAGGCTGAACGGCATCCCTCAATCGGTCTTCAGCCATAACGTGTTCGGGTTCACCGCGGGTGGGCCTGTACGCAAGAACAGGACTTTCTTCTTTGCCGGATTTCAGCAGGACGATAATCACTCGACTGCCAATTTTCCGGTGCAGGTCCCGACCGCAAATGCTGTCGCCAGCCTGCTCGCGCTGTTTCCCGATAATCCGAGATTGAACCTCTACCTCGGGGCTCTGGGCAATCTGCGCGGCACGGCAAACCCATTTAAGCTTGCTCTTGGCATCGATCCTCAGACCGGCGTGGACCGCGGAATGGTGCAGTTCGCGACGGCGGCATATGTCCTGCCGGCAGTCGATGACAGCCCACAGTGGCTCGCTCGCCTGGATCATTACCAATCCGAACGCCATCGTCTTTCGTGGCGATACGTGTACGATTCCAGGCGCACGCTGCCACAGGACGCCACGTTCCCAGGCTTCGTTCAGGAGAATGCGTTTAGCCATCACAATTTCCTTTTCGCCGACGCCTACACCTTCAGCCCCACCTATACGAACGAATTTCGCTTCTCCTATAGCCGGCCCGACGTGAATTTGTCCACGACATGGCCGGGATCGGTTCCACAGGCGAACACGCTGCCTCAGATTTCCATCGCCAACGTCTCGGCGCCAGGGGTCGCCTCGGCCAACGGACAATTCCATTACGGCAACAACTTTCTCTTCCAGGAGACCCAAACCAAGTTGACGGGACGCCACGCGTTGCGTTACGGAGTGGAGTTTCTGGAGCAGAAGGTCACAGAGCAAAGAGCTGCCAACGACCTGGGAACTATCTCGTTTACAGATTCCTCCGGCTACTCCGCCTTCGCCAATTTCCTGGACGATTTCAGCGGCCCGTCCGGCGCGATTAACCGGGCTTTTGCCGCGCCTGTATTCCACCCTGACCAACTCCACCAGACCTATTTCTTTCAGGACAACTGGAAGGTCACGCCCACACTTGCGCTGACGATGGGCCTGCGCTACGAGAATTTCGGACAATACGCTAACACACTACCGTACCCCGCATTCTTCGGCTTCGACCCGAGTCAATTTCTGGTCCGGCACGAAGTCAAGGCGGACAACAACAACTTCGGCCCGGCGTTCGGCCTGGCATGGTCGCCGCACGTTCACTCAGGTTGGCTTGGTCGTATCTTCGGCGATGGCAAGACCGTTTGGCGAAGCGGATATCAGATTAGCTATGACGCCCTTCCGACGCAGTTGATCGCGCTGGGCCCTGCGACCTCCGCTCCCAATGCGATCGCCGCTGCGGTCCAGGCTTCGAACAGCGGGCGCGGCTCCTCCGATTGGCTGGAGCAACTCCCCACGCAGGCGCCTGCTCCCAGCTTGCTGAATTCCCAGATGATCGTCGCGCTTGACGGCAATTTGCGCAATCCATACACGGAACGCTGGTCGTTCGGGTTCCAGCGGCAACTGAGCGCAAGTATGCTCCTGGATGTGTCCTACGTCGGCTCGGAAAGTCACCGCTTGACCACCAGGGCCGACTGGAATCCGCGACTGCCCACCGGGACCCTGCGTCTTTACCCCGACTACGGACAGGTCATCGTAAAGACCAGCGAAGGAAACTCTTCCTACCATGCGCTGCAGGCGCGGGTAGAGCACCGCTTTACGCATGGAGTTCAAGTCTCGGCAGCATACACCTGGTCAAAGATGATCGACAGTACCAGCGACGGAGTCGGAAACACGAACATTCAAGATCCGTCGGGGGGCAATTTAACCTCTGTTCCGGTCATGTATGGAGGAATGAAGCTCGACCGTGCGGTGAGCGATTTCGATCGTCCGCAACGCATGACGGTCGTTTACCTGTGGGCGGTTCCCGGTCCGAGCAGGGGGTGGTCCAGGCCTGCATTGCGCGGATGGCAACTCGCCGGCATTACCACCTTTCAGTCCGGCACCCCTTTTTCGATAGCGAACGGCTTCGACCGTAACAACTACGGCGACAAAGAAGACCGCGCTGACATCGGCAATCCAAACGCGCCACTGAACACGCGCGCCATCATTTCCGCGGGCTGCGCCACGGGCTATCAGAATCCGGACACACTCGCGTGCGTGACGGCCAGCGATGTCCACTGGGTTGAGGGCATCGGATTCCCCAATGCCGCGACGGTCGGCCGCAATACCCTACGGACCGGCGGCACCAACAACTTCGATATGAACCTCACGAAGTTAATTCCGATCGGCGAGAACCGGCGGCTGGAGCTTCGCTGGGAAGCGATGAACGCCTTCAATCATCCGCAATACGTAAACGTGCCGCCCAGGACCGTCTTCGGCACGCCGCCGGGGCAGTTTCTGAATCGAGATTTTACCGATAGCGGTATCCGCACCATGTGGGTTCAGGTGAAGTTGGTGTTTTGAGGCGGTCGCGAGCCAAACGCCGCTATTCGGGCAATCCAACTTTTCTGCGAAGGGTTTTCAGCCGCGGATCGCCGCGAAGCAGCCGGGGCGACGAGCACAACGCAGAACGCGACGTACCTCAGGATCATCGTCTTCGGCCTCTTTGAAGGCACTTTGTGGCGGGCGCCCGGAAATCGCCGGTTGCCACAAGTGCTCCCAATTATCAATGCTTCGCCGAGGGCTTGTCAATCGCGTCGAAACGTAAACAAGTGCTTCCACAAAGTGCTTTTCACATATCTTGACTCTGCCATCGCCTGAAACAGATCCTCTTCATTCGTTGAGAAACTGGGCAGCGACTTAGCGGCGGCTCAGCAGGCGCATCATGGCGTCGGCGTCCATGGGCCGGTGCAGGTAGAATCCCTGATTTCTATCGCATCCCATCGAGTGCAAAGCGGCGAGCTGCGCCTCGGTTTCGACGCCTTCCGCAACCACCGTCAATTGCAAGCTATGCGCCAGGGCAATGATTCCCCGTACCAGGGAGTTCCCTTCCAGCTGGTCGATGTCCTGAATGAAGGAACGATCTATCTTCAGATGATCGACGGGCAAGGTCCTGAGCTGGTTGAGAGATGAATAGCCCGTGCCGAAGTCGTCGATGGAGAAATGGACACCCATGGTCCGCAGCTGGGCTATCTGATCCACGGCGCGCTCCAGATTTCCGATCAGAACAGTTTCCGTAACCTCAACTTCAAGCTTGGTAGCCGGGAAACCAAAATCCCTGAGTGCGCGGGCGATGGTGGCAGTGAAGTCCTTATCGACCAACTGCAGAGCCGACACATTGATGGCGATGCGAGCAAAGTCAACGCCGGAACTGATCCAGTGCGCCCCATCGCGGCAGGCGGCGCGCGCCACCCATTCGCCGATGGCGCCGATCAAGCCGGATTCCTCGGCCAGGGGAATAAATTCCGCGGGCGATACCGGACCCAGCTTCGGGTTGGTCCAGCGCAGCAGCGCTTCGATGCCGGCGATGTCGCCGCGCAGGCCGATCAGGGGCTGATATTCGAGATGAAACTCGTTGAGTTCCAGTGCGTTCCGCATCTGCTCTTCGATCTCGATGCGCCGTTCCAATGAATTGGCGAATTGCGGCAGAAACATCTGGCACTGATTGCGACCCCGGCGCTTGGCGTGGTACATCCCAAGGTCGGCATTGCGCACGAGTAAATCCGCATCCAGCCCGTGATCCGGATATATGCTCATGCCGATGCTGGCGGAGATTCTGACTTCATGCCCATTGAGGTTCACGGGACGGCAAACGGCTTTCAGGACTCGTGCGGCAATGGCCTGGACCACGGATTCGCAGCCGACGTTGGAAATGACCATGGTGAACTCATCGCCGCCAAAACGGGCCACCGTGTCGGTATGGTGTGCGGTAGCCCTGAGCCGCCGTCCGACCTCACAGAGGAGTTCATCGCCGGCGGTGTGGCCGAGCGTGTCGTTGATCTGTTTATAGTGATCGAGATCGATCCAAAGCACCGCGGCCTTTTCATGATTGTGCTCCGCCTCGGCAACCGATTGCTTCAGGCGATCGTGGAACAGCAGCCGGTTGGGCAGGCCGGTCAGGGAATCGTGCTGCGCGTGAAAGGCGAGTTGTTCGTGAAGTTTATCGCTCTCAATCGCGAGCGAGGCGAGATGGGCCAATTGCATCAGGATGCCGGCGGGAGTTCCGCCGCTGTCATCGTCAGGCCCGAAAACCGCAAGCAAGCCGCCGATTCTTCCCTTCCCATCCAGCAGCGGGACGAATTCGACCAGATTTCCGTATTGAGCGGCCCCCTTGCGTATACGGTCTTCGAACGCATTGCAGCGCCGCGCGGATATTTCATCGTCGATATCGAGGATGAGGTCGGAAGCGATTGCGTCCAGGCCGTCGGGCACGCCGGCGCCGGCCTGCAGGGAAAATGCATGGTCATTGGCGACCCATAGCGCGGCCCCAGTGGTGTTATTACAATTCCTGGCCAGCATGGCGATAGCGGCCAGTATTCTGGTCAGCGGCGCATGACCGCCTACCATTTCGAGAATTAATGCTCTTTGGCGGTCCCGCTCCCTGGCGCGGCACAGATCCCGGAGTAGCGTTTCCAACTCCTGATTTTTTCGCTGCGGGTGAAGGTGATTATGAATCTCATCGAGACGCTTGAGAGCGTAGTGTTCGGTGTGCGGGAACTCGAGCTCATGAAACTCATAGTGGAGGCTGAGCGTTCGATATTCGTGGGTGGCCGGCGGCGAGGGCAGGGCGAGGCGGCGATCCAGGAGTTCCAGATCGGCGGTGCACGAGGTAGTGTCTTCGTTGGGACGCAGCGGCCCGGAAGACACCGGCGGGGCCGAGTGAGCGGTTGCCAGGCTCATGGGCCCACCCTGCTCTTTCGATCCAGGGACATGCCCATCGGGTCTCCATGACGAATTGTCGGACCTTTCATAAATCTTCTCTCCGATGACGTCACGGTCAAGCCAAACCTCATGGTCGGGCACTTTATGCACATCGGTGCGACAGAGTTTGTTTTCTACCCGGATTTGGAGCTTGCGCGAGCCCGGCTTCCAGATCCCGGCTTCTACCATCCCAGCGTCCCCCCCTGGACGACCGCTCGACGGGTGTTAAGAAGTAATATCGGTATGTATGGTCCGCCGCTTGTTTGCAAGCGAAATCTGACGATGACAGTTTGGTCTGCGCCAATGTATTCGGCCTTTGGTGGAGTCAGCGGCCCCTGGCCATGATGGATTCCGCCCGCTCTCCTCCTTATTAGGTTGTTGGCCTCGAAGGGCCGCTACCGATATCAGGTTGGGAAAGCGCCGGTTCGACCGTTGTGCCATCTCAGTAGTCCGCCAGCAGACCTGGCAGGAAATCATCCACTCCGTTCCGGGCTCAGGGGACTATGGCGGGCAAAGGAATCCGATACGTCTCGTTCTTGCAGAGAACTGCCCACGCGGTTCGGAGTAACTTGTTCGCCAGCGCCACAATCGCCACGTTTTCATGGGTGCGACCGATCAATTGCGCCAGCCAGTTGCTCAAAGCGGGGTGCTGTTTGTTTCGATGCTGCATCACGCTTCGTGCGCACTGCACGAACAATCTGCGCAGGTATACGTTGCCTCGTTTGCTGATGCCGAGCAACTTCTGCTTGCCGCCCGTGGTGTACTCTCGGGGAACCATCCCCACCCATGCCGCCAGGTCTCGCCCTTTCCGGAATGCCGTCCCGTTGCCGATCGCAGCGACCAAAGCGGTCGCGGTCACTGGGCCGATCCCTGGGATGGTAGTGAGCCGCTGGCAGGCTTCGTTCTCTTCCGCCGTTCGATGAATGGCGACGTCCATCTCTTCGATCCGCACCGTAAGTTGATCGAGTTCGATCTTGAGCTGGGCCAGCAGCACACGAAACGAACCGGATAGTTTTGAGGTGGCATCGGCCAGGATCTCGGGGAGCGCCTCCTCAAGGTGCCTGCGACCCTTCGGCAGGGTAAGTCCGCGCTCCAGCAGCAGGCCGCGGATCTGATTCACGAGGGCAGTTCTGCGCATCACCGAACGTTCTCGCACTCGGTGTAGTGCCTGAAGATCCAGTTGCTCCTCCGTCTTGATCGGGACAAAACGCATGCTCGGTCGCTGTACGGCTTCGGCGATGGCTTCAGCATCAATGTAATCGCTCTTGTTCGTCTTCACGTAGGGCTTGACGTACTGAGCCGGCATGAGCCGCACCTCGTGGCCTTGCTCGCGCAGCGCTCGCCCAAGGAAATGCGCTCCACTACAGGCCTCCATCCCGATCACCCGGACCCGGACGTTCGCGGTATAGGTCAGCAGTTGGGTGCGCGAGCACCGTTTGCGCACCACCACGTTGCCCTTTGCATCCACCGCGACCGGATGAAACAACGTCTTGCCCAAATCAATTCCTATTGCATGTATTTCCATGTGAG
>JBEKAQ010000082.1:0-30280 GCA_050015835.1 Bryobacteraceae bacterium
TCCCGTCACATCCGCAGCGGGCCGAGCAGAACCGTTCATCGTCACCATGCTGATTCTCTTTCCCGCCCTGCTCACTAATTGCGGTCACACAAGATGTCTCAGTCATGTTGGCACAGAGGGCAGCGTCACCCTGGAAACGACCGCCAACGACCATGGCTCGTACTCGTTTTCCTCCGTCCCTCCAGGCGTCTACATAATAGAAGGGGCAGCGCCGGGCATGACGGGAGCAGTTACGGTTGAAGTAAAGGCGGCCGCCGACCAGTCTGTCGCGATACCGCTTGAAATCGAAACCCTTAAGGCGAGCGTGACGGTGAGCGCCTCAGCGGAGCAGTTCATCGACTCAGACCCCAGCCCTCAGGCAGCTATCGAAAGAAGCACGATCCAGAGTGCGCCGACGAAAGATGACCGCGCTGACGCGCTGCTGCCTCTGATCCCCGGTGTAGTCCGCGGTCCTGACGGCCTCATCAACATGAAGGGCGCGCGCTCGTCGCAGGGCGGTTACCTTGTGAACAGCGCGAGCGCAGTCGACCCGGTCACAGGCAATGCCGCGCTGAGCCTTCCGGTGGACGTGGTCGAAGCCGTAACAGTCATCTCGAATCCGTACGACCCCGAGTACGGCCGGTTGACCGGCGCCGTGTCCAAAATCGATACGGTCACGGGAAACATGGACAAATTTCATCTGCAGATGCAGAATTTTTTCGTTCGGCCCCGCAGACGGGACGGGAGCTTTATCGGGATTGAATCCGCCACGCCGCGAGCGACACTCACAGGGCCGCTCATCCGCCACAAAGTAGCTTTGACCCAGTCCATCGAATACCGATTTGTGCGTACGCCTGTATCGAGCCTGCCGCCGCTGGAGCGCGATATCAAGTTTGAGGGCTTCACCTCTTACACACAAGCGGATGTTTACCTCACCGACCGCCAATCGGCAAGCGTTTCGCTTACGCTATATCCGCAGAAAGTCAACTACTACGGATTGAATACTTTTCTTCCGCAACCCTCCACACCGGATGTTCATCAGCGCGGCTATATGCTCTCAATCCAGCATCGCGACGCACTCGGTGCGGACTCTCTGTTGGTTTCACAGTTCAGCTATAAGCGGTTCGACGTCGACGTGACCCCGAACAGTACGGCGCCGTTCGATCTGCTGGTCGAGACAACCACCGGAGGATTCTGGGACCGCCAGTCGAGACAGAGCGAACACACAGAGTGGCGCGAGTTGTTCCAACACGGGACGAAGGGCTTGCTGGGCGCGCACCAGCTCAAATTCGGCGCCGATTACGCGTACGACAACTACGATGGCCGCATCGATATGGCTCCTGTGACGATCTTCGGCACATCCGGAGTACCGCTGGAACAGATACACTTCGGGCCGCCATCGCGCTTCGGGATCGACCACAATCAGATTGCGGTGTTCGCAGCGGACCACTGGCAGCCCACCCGATTCCTTACGTTCGATGCCGGTCTGCGCCTCGATCGCGACGGAATTACGAATTCGACGAGTCCAGCGCCGCGGCTGGGGTTTGCGCTCATGCTGACGAAGGATTCGCGGACAGTGCTCAAGGGCGGCGCCGGCATGTTCTACGATCGCGTTCCGATGAACATTGCTTCTTTCCCGGATCTGCCTTACCGCACGGTTGACATACTCTCCCCGACTGGCTCGATTACGGGCTCGCAAACCTATCTCAACACATTTGCCGGAAATCTGCGCAATCCCCGCAGCTTTGCCTGGAACCTGGAATTGGACCGTCAGGTGACAAGCTCGTTCGCGCTGAGGACCGGGTTCCAGGAGCGCAACACTTCGCGCGATTTCGCGCTCGATCCCGCAGCGAGCCTGGGAATGCTCTTGCTGTCCAATACCGGTCATAGTTTCTACCGCGAATTCGAGGTCACCGGCCACTACAAAGTCCGTCGAGGAATGCTCAATGCTTCCTACGTTCGTTCCAGGGCTGTGGGCAATCTGAACGACTTCAATCAATTCTTCGGAAATAATGGCGCAGCCGTGATCGAGCCGGACCAGCAGGGCAGACTTCCGTTCGACGCGCCGAATCGAATTCTCGCCTGGGGCGAATGGGACGCGCCGTTTCGAATGACGGTTCTTCCGCAAGTCGATGTTCACACCGGATTTCCTTATTCATTGATCGACCAGGGGCGCGCCTTTATCGGCCAGCGGGACTCTCAGCGGTTCCCGCGATTCGCGTCGTTCGATCTGCAGGTCACGAGACCTGTTGCATTACCGTTCCGGCACGAGCACCTCAAGGCGCGGGTCGGGTTCGCGGTATTTAATTTGTTGAACCGTTTCAATCCCCGGGATGTGCAGAACGACCTTGACAGCGCCCGCTTTGACGCGATGTTCAATGGCGTGGGCCGTATCTTTCGCGGGAAATTCACCCTGGAGTTTTAGCCATGCTGGCAAGTACATTCTTACTGATATCGTTGATGGCGGCGCAGGAAAGCACGCCGGCTCCGGCCTCTGACGCAAACGAAGTCATTATGGCGATGATGCAAAGGGATGCGGAGCGCCGGGCGGAATTCGAGGGATACAGCGGCATCCGCACGTACGTGCTGGAAAACGCCGAGCACCAGAAACGGGCAGAGATGACCGTTCGAGTGGTCTGCCGCCGCAATGGGGCCAGGAGTTTCGAGGTCCTCTCAGAGACCGGTTGGGGAGGCGCGCGCAAGCACGTTTTCCCGAAACTGCTCGAGGCCGAGGCTACCGCGTCGCAACCCGGCAGTGGTGAAGACTCCGGCGTAAATTCCGAAAACTACTCCTTCCGAATGATTGGAATCGAGCGCATCTGCGGCCACACGGCTTACGCAATCGAAATCACGCCGAAGCTTCCGAAGAAATACCTGGTGCGCGGAACGATTTGGGTGGACACAGTCGACTACGCCATCCTGCGCATCGAGGGTTCCCCGGCGAAGACTCCGTCGTTTTTCATCCGGACCGTGCGGTTTACCCACTCGTATCAGAAGAACGGAACGCTGTGGCTACCGGAATCCGACATCTCGATCAGCGATGTGCGAATTTTCGGGCCCACTGAGCTGACCATCCTGTACCGCGATTATCAGTTGGGCGCTGGGCCGCTTCAAACAGAGAGCGTTGCGGTCCGCACAGTTGCCGCGGATCGGCAATGAAAGATATTCTGACGGGCAGCTTTACCGGCTGGAGGTGGTTTCTGCGGTCCCCGGATGCTGTCCGAGTCATTGATTGGAATATCGAGCGTGGACTGCAACTACCAAGAATTCTCGATTTTCTGGCCTCGCAGGATGCCGATATCCTGACCCTTCAGGAAGTGGACCTGAACGCCAGGCGAACGGGAAAGCGGAACGTAGCCGAGGAAATCGCCCGCAAGCTCAAGCTCGATTACGCGTTCGGGCGCGAATTCGAGGAATTGGCGGAAGGCTCTCGCGGAAGCCCTGCTTATACGGGCCAGGCGACCCTGAGCCGCTGGCCCATCAACAGGAGCCGGGTAATCCGTTTTGGCGCGCAGTCGAACTTCTGGTCGCCAAAATGGTACCGGCCGAAACTGCCGGTTTTTCAGGAGCGGTTGGGAGGCCGTATCGCGCTGGTCAACGAAATCGACGTCGGAGGCCGTTCACTGGCGATCTTTAACGTCCACCTCGAAAGCCGCGGTGAGGACCAGTTGCGATTGGCGCAACTTGGGGAGACCCTGTCCGGGGCCGCGCAATATGCGTCCACCCGACCGGTGATCATCGCGGGCGACATGAATCTGGATATTTCGCATATCACGGGAGGTCAGGCCATCCGCGGCACTGGTTTTCACGACGCTGTCGTCGTGCCGGGCGCTGCGACGACCATAAGAAAGGGCCTTCGTTCCGGGCGAAGTATAGACAGCATTCTGGTGCGCAACGGATTCAGGAGCGGCGAGGGTCGAATCCACAATCGCGTCCGGGCTTCCGACCATTTCCCACTATCGTGCGCGATAAGCCTGATTGCCAAAGCAGAATAAATCGCGCACAAATTCTCTTCGGCCTCCAACAACCGGTACTGTTTCGTCATCTCTCCGTTGAGGAGAACATTAGATGACACGAACGGAAGATTGCGACGACCGAGTGCTGATCGAGCGAACTCTCGCGGGTGAAACCGATTGCTTTTCCGTACTGATGAAACGGCACGCCAGTTCGGTGAGAAGGCACATCAACCCGATGCTGCGTAATTCGGAAGATAAGGACGATGTGATTCAGGACGTCATGCTCAGCTATCGAAATCTTCCCCCCGGCTCGTATCACTTCGTTGTAAGCGGCAGCGACACCAATGGGGCGTGGTCGAACGATAAAGCAACCGCGGCGTTTACGGTCTTACCTGCCTTTTACCAGACGAACTGGTTCCGTGCCATCATGGCAGCGGCATTTGTGACGCTGCTCTGGGCGGCGTACCGATACCGCATGTGGCAGGTTCAGCGGGAGGCGCGGCAACTGCGAGTCGTAATCGAGACGATACCGGCCTATGTATGGACCGCTCAGCCGAATGGATCAGTCGATTTCATGAATGGGCGCTGGCTGAAATTCACGGGTTTCTCGCTGGATCAGGCGATGGGCTGGGGCTGGTACGATGCGGTGCATCCTGATGACCGACCGCGCCTCGAGCCTGCGTGGCGCGCAGCGATTGCTTCGGGGAAGCCGCTGGAAGCGGAAGCCCGCGTGCGCGGCGCCGATGGCCAGTTTCGGTGGGTCTCGTTTGAGGGCGTGCCTCTGCGCGATCGATCGGGGAAAATCATTAAGTGGTACGGCAAGAGTCTCGACATCGAGGATCGGGAGAGGCTGCGCCAGTTGGAGGCCGATCTGGCGCACACCAACCGGGTGAGCATGATGGGAGAACTGGCGGCATCGATCGCGCATGAAGTTAACCAGCCGCTGACAGGCATAGTAAGCAACGGCAGCGCTTGCCTGCGGTTTCTGGCGGGCGATACGCCGAACCTGGAGGAAGCCCGTGAAGCCGTCGGCGATATCGTGCGCGACGGGAAGCGAGCCGGTGAAGTAATCGCCCGCATTCGGGCGCTGACAAAGAGGACTGCGCTTCCCAGAGAAGGATTGGACCTGAATAAAACGATCCGGGAAGTCCTCGCTATCGTCGGCGACGAGGCGAAAAGAAAGAGCGTGGTCATCCGAACGCAGTTCGCGGACGACCTTTCGCCTATTCTCGGCGATCGGGTGCAGTTGCAGCAGGTACTTCTCAATCTGATCATGAATGCAATGGAAGCAATGAGCAATGTCGATGACCGCGCTCGACAGCTTGCGATCACTACCCGGAGCATCGAAAAAGACCGGGTGCAGGTAACGGTGGAAGATTCGGGAACAGGTCTGGCCCCGAACACGATGTCCAGGATCTTTGATGCCTTCTACACCACGAAGTCCGGCGGCATGGGCATGGGACTCTCGATCAGCCGTTCCATCGTTCAGAACCATGGCGGCCGGCTATGGGCTACCTGCAACGATGGCCCCGGCACAACGTTTCATTTCACCCTTCCCAAGTACCACGAAGGAGCGGCAGATGCCAGAGTCGCGGGAGTCTGACGCAATTATCGCGATTGTCGACGACGACCCCTCGGTTCGTAAGGGTATCGAGCGGCTGATCCGGTCGCTGGGGTGGCAGGCCGAGAGCTTCGCCTCCGCGCAGGAATTCCTGGACGGCCCTCGGACTGAGGCGCCAAGTTGTCTGGTGTTGGACCTGCAACTGCCCGGTCTGAGCGGGCTCGACCTGCAGAAACGGATGGCCGAGGCCGGCCTGGAGACCCCCATAATTTTCCTTACAGGCCATGGCGACATCCCAGCCTCGGTAAAGGCAATGAAAGCGGGGGCTGTTGAATTTCTGACCAAGCCGGTGGATGAGCAGGATCTCCTGAACGCAATTCAGGAGGCCATCGAACGCGATCGGCGTACCCGGGAGCAGCAGGCGGAGATGCGCGATCTCCGGGATCGATACCAAAACCTGACCGCGCGCGAGCAGGAAGTGATGCAGCAGGTGATCACCGGGCTGCTGAACAAGCAAATTGCGGCCGAACTGAAAATTACCGAGGATACGGTTAAGTTCCATCGTGGGAACATCATGCGCAAAATGCGTGCCGCTTCTTTGGCCGATCTGGTCAGGATGGCGGAGAACCTGGGAATCCGCTCGCACCAGTAGATCCACCACCAAGGTGTAGTAGATTCTTCTGCCCCCGCCTGTTATTAAAGACTATGGAAGCCCCCGAATGCCCCCGCTTGTTTCAGTAGTCGATGACGATATCTCGATCCGCCGATCGCTGGACAGGCTGATTCGGTCCGTCCGTATGGAGGTGAGAGTGTTCGCCTCCGCGGAAGAGTTCCTGAACTCGGACCATTCTCGCAAGGCGGACTGCCTCATCTTAGACATTCGCCTGCCGGGGATGAGCGGTATCGAGCTCCACCGTCACCTGTTGGCGCGCGGGTGTACCGTACCGGTTATCTTCATTACGGCGCACGGATCCGGCGACCGCGCGAGGGCGGAAGCTGCCTCGGATTCGACGGTCGCTTACTTTACCAAACCTTTCAGCGGAGACGAATTACTCGACGCCGTTAATACGGCGTTGAAATGGAAATCTGGCGACTAAGGAAACACCATTGGGGAAGGAGATCCCATGAGTGACACAGGAGCTTTGGTTTACGTGGTGGATGACGATGTATCCGCCCGGGAAGGTGTGGCGCGTCTGATTCGCTCCGCCGGGGTGATGACGAAGACCTTTGCATCGGGGGAGGAGTTCCTGGCCGCCCCCCGGCCGAAGACGCCGAGTTGCCTGGTGCTGGATGTGAATCTTCCCGGTGCAAGCGGGCTTGACGTGCAACAGAAGCTTGCCGAGTCGCGCCCTCAGCTCCCCATCGTTTTCCTTACAGGTCATGGCGACATCCCCATGACTGTGCGCGCGGTCAAAGCAGGTGCCGCCGAGTTTTTGACGAAACCCGTCGACGATGAAGCACTGATGAGCGCCATCTGGCGTTGTATCACCTCCTCTGTCAAGGAAGATCTCCGATCCGATCGGAACGGCGGAAGCGACGAAGTTTTCGAGGAGAAGCAGGACCTCACGCTGGAAGAGCTCTATCTGGATGACGAGATCCACCTCGATCGCAATGTCGGGAACATGGTGGGGCGTGGAGTGGGTTTCCAATCCATTCTGAAGAGCCTTCAGATCGTGGCGCCAACCGATTCTACCGTTCTCATCCTGGGGGAGACCGGAACGGGAAAAGAACTCGTCGCCCAGGCGATTCACGAACTGAGTCCGCGCCGGAAGGGCAGCTTCGTCAAGGTGAACTGCGCGGCGATTCCCGCCAGCCTTCTGGAAAGCGAGCTCTTCGGTCATGAAAAGGGCTCCTTCACCGGCGCGGTCACGCAGAAGTTGGGCCGCTTCGAACTGGCCCACAAGGGCACGCTGTTTCTCGACGAGATCGGGGAGATGCCGCTCGAACTCCAGTCGAAGCTGCTGCGCGCCATTCAGGACCAGGAATTCGAGCGTGTGGGCGGCACGCGCACCATCCGAACCGACGTCCGCTTCGTGGCGGCCACCAACCGGGACTTGAAGGCGATGGTGGACGAGCATGAATTTCGCGCCGACCTGTACTATCGGCTCCACGTATTTCCGATGAGCGTGCCGCCGCTGCGGGAGCGCCGCGAAGACATCCCGCTGCTCACGCGTTACTTCGTTAAGAAACATGCGCAGCGGATGGGCCGCGCGATCGACAGGATTCCGGCCTCCGCCATGGAAGCCCTTACGCGGTATGTCTGGCCGGGCAACATTCGTGAGCTGCAGAATGTGCTGGAGCGGTCCGTCATTCTGACTCATGGGAACACCCTGGAAATTATAATGCCGGACCTCAGGGAGATGTCCGGTTCCAACGTGCTCAGCATCTGCGGTTCGAAGACATCTCAGGCCTCGGAGCGGCAGGCGATCATAAAAGCACTCGAAGATGCGAAGGGCCTGGTTGGGGGCCAGTCCGGCGCGGCCGCTCGCCTCGGCATGAAGCGAACCACCCTGCAATCGCGAATGCGGAAGTTAAACATCGCGCGCCAGTATCGCTGATCGCTCTCAGACCGGTCGAAATCTCCGAACCTCGCGGAACTCCGTTCTCGCCCCCTTCGGCACTTCGTTCGGCAGACGCCGTTCTTCCCTCACTCCCCCATTGAATCCAAAGGTGTTTCTGCTGGAGGCCGATGTGCATTCCCGGCTTGCATGAACTACCGTGTACTCACCATCTCCCGGGAATACGGCAGCGGCGGCTCCGAGATAGCTGCCATTGTCGCCGGATCTCTCGGGTGGCGACTGTTGGATGACGCCCTTCTGGTCGAAGTCGGCCGTGCCGCAAACCTGCCGATCTCGGACGTAAGAACTTTCGACGAAACGATCGACCCATGGATCTGCCGGCTGACGCGCCCTCTTTGGGGCACCAGCCCGGACGGGTTTTCACCCATAGCGCCCGTCCATCTGTTCGATGCGGATGAAGAGGCCGCCCTCGCGGACAGGATTATCAGGAATGCCTGGGATCTCGGTGGCTGCGTAGTCGTTGGCCGCGGAGCGCAATGCGTTCTCAGGCACGAACCAAATGTGTTCCATGTCTTCGTGTACGCAAGCTGGGAGGAGCGGATCGAACGTGTGCGCAGCCGGCATGCCTCGGGCACCGATCTCGATGAGCTTCTCAGGAACATGGACGAGCGCCGCCTGCATTACGTCCGTCGCCATTACGGCGAGAACCGCCTGAACCCGCACTTGTACGACCTGATGGTGAACTGCAACAATCGGCCGCAGCTGGTCGCCCAGGTCATATTGACGGCCATGGATGCCGATGGATGCGGCACAGCGCTCAGCCACGGCTCTCAAAACCGTGCCTCTCCTCGAAACGATGAAGCGGCGACCCAATAATTTCTATGGAAAGATCAAACCAGAATGGTTGGCGACGACTCGAACAGATTGGCAGTGCCGCGTCATTTTCGCTGCGTGTCATGGCGGATGCGTTCCGGGCGCCTTTTTGAGATGAATTACGTGCTGGAGGAAATTGCAGATCAGGCTGTCGCTCGTTGCGGCTGATAGCAGCGTCAGGCCTGGCGCTGGGGCTCGTGATGACGCTGCACACCCGCAACGAGTTAATCAGCCTGGTGCAAGCTCCTGGATACCTGAAGTCCAAAGCCTGGCATTCTTCGAACAGATCGAGCCATCGAGGCTCTCTTGGCTCAGCGCGCTGCATAGCGCGTTTCGTACGTTGTTTCCAGAAAGCCATTGAGATATGGAATTCAGTACATCGATGTTCGGTGCGGTTGCGGCTCTGACCGGATCTGTGGTAGGGGCTTGTGCATCTGCGGCTGCCACATTCGTGGGCCAGCGAATACAGTTCCGCGGGACGCGTCTGGCAGCGGAGCTGGATGAACATGAAAAACTCTATGGACGGTTCGTCGAAAACGCGGTGCCTCTCTTTGTAGACTCAATTGAACGCTCCGTAATTGATCCGGGCAGGCTGATGCTGCTCTATGCAATCGTGGCACGCATCCGCCTCACGTCAACCGGCGAGGTTCTTCGCGCCGCGGAGGACGTCGGCAAGCGGTTGCTCGAAGCTTACGAAAGGCCCCCGGAGAATACGGTAGCGGTTCTGGCTCGATACGTGAAGGGCGACCAGTCGATAGATCCGCTCCGGGAGTTCACAGAGGCGTGCCGCCGTGAGCGCGCCAGAGTTGTCAAGAATATATGAACATTCAACATTCGCAGACCCAGTCGTGTTCGGGCCCGACGGCCGTGGCGCGGCCCCAATACGCCAGCCGTTCGTGTCAGCGTCCGAACGAAAGATCCCGGCGCCGCTCTTTCGTCCGAAGGCGGTCCAGTTCCCCCTCCTCGATGTCACGAATCGTCTTGCGCACGGCGGCTTGGTATTTTCCGAGCCAGCCGCCCCAGCCATCTTCCATTGGCATAATCCCTCGTGTGAGAAGCTCGTGTACCTTTTCACGCAGGTAGCGTGGGTTGCTCAACAGCAGCGCGGCGTCACCCAGGTCGTTGACGTTCAGTATCTCGCGTTCGTCTACGGACAGTTTCCTCGTTCGAGTTCAGACGAGAGTCGAGCCAGTTCCTTCGCCGTTGTCCACTTGTCCGCCGATCTCGAGTCCTCGACAACCAAGTCCGGCAACCACATCAGCAGAGGACCCGCTCGCCCAGGCAATGCGGGCCTTATCGAAGCGCGCAATCGATATCCGTGAAATTCATAACGACGGCGATCCACACGGCAGGAAGCTTATTTGACGAAGGAGAACACCATGGCAACAAAAGGCACTACTAACACAAACGAAACGGTAATCGCGGCCCCGGGCACAACACAGGGCACGACCCCGCCAACCATTCACCTCATCTTGCAGGGCAAAGGCGGCATCGGCAAAACTGTCGTCGCCACCTGGCTCGCGGAGTTCCTGATAGGACGCGGACAGCCCGTGTGTTGCATCGACGGCGATCCAGTCAACCGATCCCTGGCGCAGTATAAGGCGCTGCCCGTCGAGAATCTTGATCTGGTCAATCAGGAAGGTGTTGTGATTCGCTCTAACTACGACCGGCTGACGGAACGGTTTCTGAATGACGATTCCGTCTTCGTTGTGGACAGCGGGGCAACCGCGTTTTCTGCCATTCTGGACATACATTCTCGAATCGGACGTCATCACGGTCCTGCGCGAAGCCGGCCGAAGGGTCTTCGTCCATATCCCTATCAGCGGCGGCGAAATGCTTAACGATTCGCTGCTCGGATTCAGGACGCTGGCGGAGACAGCAGTGGAGAAAAGTCTGGTCGTCTGGATCAATGAATATTTCGGCCCGGTCGCGAACGAAGGTAAAACGTTCGATCAGATGCAGGTTTATCTGGATAACCGCGAGAAGGTTCTGACCTCGATCGGGATTCCGCGTCAGGCCCCGGACACTTTTGCGGAGAACATCCGAAAGATGCGGGAGAAGAAGCTCACCTTTCAGGAAGCGGTCGGAATGGCGCCGGGTTTCTGGCTCCTGGAACGATCACGTCTCTTCCGGGTCCGCAGCGAACTGTTCCGGCAACTCGAACAAACACCTTTCGCGTAGGGGTGGACTATGACCAGTCTCAAGCCGAAACAGCCTAACTCCCCACCCGCGATCCGATTGGGCGAATCTGACACGACACCAGATCGCTGGGTTCCTGGTGATCTCGCCGCAGTCCAGGGCCGGCTGCGGGTGCGTGCGGGATTCTCATCAACATCGACGAACTTGCGACGCGACTCGCCGTCGCCAAAGGGACGCTGTACAACTGGGTGTACCTGAAGCGAATCTCTTACGCTAAGGCGGGACGTTGCCTCCGATTCGATCCACAAGCAGTATTCAACTCGCTCCGTCATCTGCCTACAATAGAGATGGCCGGCAAGAGGTAGAAGGAGCCATCATGGCGATCTACCAAAGAAGAGAAGCTGGCGTCTGGTACGCGGATTTTTACGCGAACGGAAAGCGGGAACAGGTCAGCACTGGGACCAAAAACAAACGGGAGGCGGAGAAATTTTTCGCCTTGCGGGTGTCCGAAACCGAGCGAGGGGAATTCTCGAGACCACGCTTTCCGAGTTCGGGCAGCAGTATATGGAGTATGCGAAAGCCAACAAACGATCATGGCTCAGGGACGAACAGATAATGGTTCACCTGAACGCAGCGTTTGGGTCGATGCAACTGTCGGACATCGGGCCTTTCCCCATCGAGCGTTACAAGATCGAGCGGGCGAAGATCGCGAGTCCGGCGACGGTCAACCGGGAAATAGCGCTTCTGAAGCACATGTTCAATCTGGCGGAGCAGTGGGCGATCTATCGCGGCAGGAACCGATGAAGGGTGTCAGGTTCCTGTCCGAAGATAACCTGCAATTCCGTTCGTTGAGCGACGCCGAAGAAGCGACCTTGATCCGGCACTGTTCGCCATATCTGCAGGACCTCGTGACCTTCGCGATCAATACTGGATTCCGGTTTGGGGACATTTTAGATCTGAAATGGGAGGACGTTGATATCGAAAACAACACTATCAAGACGCTGGTTAAGAAAACCGGGCAGATGCTCGACATGCCGCTGAACGATTCGGCGGCCACTGTGATACGCGGCTGGCACGGCATCCGCAGGACTCAGTACGTTTTCTATAATCCCGAGACAGGCGAACAATGGAAGGACCTGTGGCTGGGATTGAAAAAGGCGTGCCGCAAGGCGGGACTCCTGGATGTCACGTGGCACACATTCCGCCACACGTTCGCCTCACGGTTGACGCGGCGGGAGTGGACCTCGTTAGCGTCAAGGAGTTGCTGGGCCATTCTTCGATAACGGTCACCATGCGTTATGCTCACACGAACCGTGAGGCGAAAGCCCGAGCGGTCGATCTTCTGGGAAAACGTAGTGACAAAACGGTGACACTGCCGCATCAGGACAGGAAACGGAGAGAAATGGCATAGTGACATAGCTTGTAAGTTGTGGGAAAATCAGGGAGTCCCGATGCGGTGAGGTGCGAGAGCGGTTGAATCGGGCGGTCTCGAAAACCGTTGAACCTTCACGGGTTCCGTGGGTTCGAATCCCACCCTCACCGCCAGATTATCCCGTTTGTTTCCCATTAGTTGACGGCCTCTCTTTTTTCGTGTACGTCTGGCGTCCCTTTCGTTGGCGCGAGAACCAGCGTGTCCTTCCCCCACGTTCGCATGACATCGGCTTCCAGTTGCTCCTGCCGTGCCAGCACCCAGGGGGCGTAATGCTTCTCCGTAATCCTGACCGAACTATGACCCGGCAGCACCGAAACCCGTTCGAGGGGCACCCCGGCCAAGAGCAATTCCACCGCGAACGTATCGCGGAACCGGTGCGTGTCCGCGCTGCACCCCGGCCAGCCGGAATCTGGCTACCTCCACGGCACCCGCCACGCCGTCACAAATTCCTGCACGGCGCTTGCCCGTGGCAGCCGATCCCCCTCCTTCCGACACGCCTCATGCTCCTGCCGGTACGCCTCCGCTGCGTGATGCGGGGAAAGCATTGCCAGGCGGCGCCGGCGCTCGGCAAGCTCCGCCTTCGTGAGCGGGTGGTCGAATTGCTCCGGGGCCGGTCGGCAGGCCATAACGGGGAAAGGAGCAGCAGATTCTTCTTTTGTTCGCCTTATCCGATGGCGATCGCGTACCAGACCGGAGTCGGGGATCTCCTGAAGAATCCTTCAGGGGGCCCCGCTGGATTGATGCCGCCAGGGTATAACAGTTGCAGCAGGTGGTGCTCAACCTGGTCATCACTCAGACGGTGCAGATTTCAAACGCCTGCTCAAGCCCCCGGATCGGCGGCGTTTTCGCGGGCACGAACTCGTGGGAAAGAAAGCCCTGATACCCGGTATCGGCTATCCCTTTAGCCACCGCGTGCCAGTTCACTTCCTGGCTGTCGTCGATCTCATTACGTCCAGGATTTCCACCGGTATGGAAATGACCGATGAAAGCAATGTTCTCCGTGATGGTCCGGATAAGATCGCCTTCCATGATCTGCATGTGATAGATATCGTAGAGCAGTTTGATGCGCGGCGAGCCAACGCGCTTCATGAGCTCAACGCCCCAGGCGCAATGGTCGGCCATATAGTCCTTATGATTGACCTTGCTGTTGAGGAGTTCGAGGTTTACAGTGACGCCCTTCTCCTCCGCGTACGCCTTGATCTTGTTGAGCCCGACGGCGCAGTTGGCCAGCCCTTCGCCATCCGGCAGGCCGCGGCGGTTGCCTGAGAAAGTAATCACGTTCGTGACCTTCGCCGCGGCCGCCAGCGTGATGTCGTTCTTCAGGCTTTCGAGAACCTTGTCGTGATTCTCCAGCCGGTTCAGGCCGATCGGGATGGTGTTGGGAGCGGTGCCCGACGTCATGGAAGGGATCAGTCCGTACTTCTGAACGGTCGCGTATTGATCGGGCGTGACCAGATCGATGCCTTTGAGGCCGATCCGGACGGCTTCTTTGCAAAGGCCATCGAGGTCAAACCACTTTTGATACGTCCAAAGAGAAACGCCTTGTTTCAGGCGGCCGCCGGAGGGCGCGGGCAGGGCGGGGCGAGCGAGAGCCGCGACACCGGCGGCAGCGGCGGATTTCAAGGCTTTTCTTCGGTTCATCGACCAGAATCGTATCAGATAACCGAATCCGACAGAAGGAGCTTCCCGCGCTCCACGGCCTTCTAACGGGCGACGTTCACTCAGGCTCCGATGAAGGCGGGCAATACCCCGACGGCTGTTCCTCGGTTTCGCCGGCCGACGAAAGCGTCACTTGATCGACCGGTTCGTCTTCTCTTTCGATTTGCGGCTGCCTGGACCGCTTCTTCGATCCATCCTTCAGCCGGTCGGAGTGCGAATCAAACAAATCAAAGGAGCCAATCCGCAGATTGTCCATCAACACCCTCTGAAAAGTATTTCGCCCATAAAGAAAGCGCGAAGTCAAGGGCTGCTTATCCGGTGTTTGCCACTGCACACGGATCCGTTGCAGGGGACGATCCGATTCATAACCGTCGGACCGGCAAGTCTTCGAGTCCTCCGATGAACTCGGCAAATGATGGCCCAGCCCCGTGTTCTGCGCCTTTCGTGCCGGCATAGCCCGCCGCTGAACAGGATCCTTTCCGGAATCGATACCCGTAATCGAGGTTTTCCGAGTACGATTCAACCGGGCAGTCGTCCGAATCGGCGCCACTGTTGGTATTGTGGCTTTCATGCGCATCGGCTTGGATCGCTCGATCCAACTCCATGAAACGCTGGCAATCGGGCCATCCCCTGTAATCCAGATACCCGCCGATGGACCGAAATGGGCTTGGCCGCAGTTTTCGAAGGCGGGTATCTCCGCAAACCGACTCCACGCCGGATCGCGCCCAGGCAAACCGCGCCTCCTTGCCCGGCTCATCGGGCCATGGTTCCATGACCTGAATTTGATGTTGTTCCGCCGCAAACCCTTCGCTGTTCATCGCTTTCAACCTCCGCTGCGTTTTCCGGATCGAATTCAAAGAACTCCAAACCCGGCAGGTACAGCCCGATAATACGGGGGGAAGTGCGTCGATTCAATACACGTCGTAATGGGCCGCTGATGTCGTTGGTTAGCACGGAGAGTTGACAATGAAGTAATTAACCATCGTCGAACTTGCGGGGAACTAAGCGAGGAATACATACTGTCTAGTACTTCTGGTAATTAATTGAATTGAATAGAATCCAGGAATTGTCGTTCTCCCGGCTCCTGAAATGTCCTCAACAGATCTAGAAAATGTCGCGTCGCGTTCCTGGCGAGCCGGCACGCTCCCGTTAGACGTCGAACCAGCCAAACCGCATGAGCAAAACGTCTTTACCACCGATTACTACGAAATCCTGCGAGTAGGTCCGCAAGCGGACGAAGAGACCATCGAGCGCGTATACCGTACGCTCGCGGACCGTTTTCACCCCGACAACCCTGGTACAGGCGACCCGGAGACTTTTCTGCGCCTCGGAGAGGCCTGGGAGACTCTTTCCAACCCGGCCAAGCGTGCAAAGTATAACGTTTTGCGCCAGCGCAACAGAGACTCGGCACGATTTTGGCTGCGAGGCCGTGAATTTTTCGATGGTGTCAGAGGCGGGCAAAATCGCAGGCTGGCTGTGCTTTGTCTCCTCTATCGACAGAGGATCAGTGCCCCCGATTCGCCGGGGCTTACGATCCTCGATCTGGAACGATTGACGGGATGCACGCGCGAAGAAATCACTTCCGCGCTATGGTACCTGTGCGAAAAGGAGTGGGGAACGATCGCGGATTCCTCGGCGTGCAGTATCACCGCCGGCGGTTTTGATGTCGTCGAGAGTCAACTGGAAGATCGGTTGGAATTTCGCGCCCTCGCAACAGTGTGCTATTACGGTTTGCCATCGGAACTGAAAGATCGAGAACACGTCGAGTTCCGTTTTTGGAAAGACACACTCCCGCTATACCTCGAGCCCGGCAGGGAGATTGAGGGAGACGTCTCGATTGCCGATCACTACGAGATCCTGGGTATAGGGCCGAAGGCGGATGAAGAGGTGATCGAGCGCGTATACCGCACGCTCGCAGGCCGTTTTCACCCTGACAATCCCAGCACGGGCGACGCGAACACTTTTCTGCGGGTCACGGAGGCCTACAACGTTCTTTCCAACCAGGGCGAGCGGGCACGGTATGACGCTCTGCGGGAACGCACTAAATACTCCGGGCGGTTTCGCTTGCGAGGACGGGATTTCTTTTACGGCATCAAAGGTGAGCAGCTTCGGAGACTGGCTGTGCTTTGTCTCCTCTATCGCCAGGCGGTCAGTGAGTGGCCGGGACTTACGGTTCTCGATCTGGAACAGTTGACCGGATGTACGCGCGAAGAGCTTACTTCCGCCCTGTGGTATCTGCGTGAAAAGAAGTGGGCTAAGTACGGGGAATACACCCAGTACAGCATCACCGTCGTGGGTTTCGATGTCGTCGAGAACGCGGCGCAAACGGCCGCGCAGAACCAACAGAACGCTGCGGTCACGCTTCAGTCCCCGATATCGAACACTATCGCTCCGGAGAACCGGAATTCGCATTGGATCGCGGAAAGCGAGCGGACGGACATCGAAGCCGAGGAGGCGCCGGCCAACGCGGAAGCCGGGCAAGAACCGATTTCTATCGAAGAAGCGCCTGGTTTTGCAGAGCAGGGTACCCGGTTCGAGGGTGGCGCAGAACCGGCCGCGCAGAACCAACAGAACGTTGCGGGCACGCCTCAGTACTACCCGGTATCGAACACCGCCATCTCTCCCGAGAACTACAACTTCCAGCGGCTGGCAGAAAGCGGGCGGACCGACATCCAATACAAAACCTTCCTGTCGCACATCAGTCCCCGATATCGAACACCACCATCGCCCCCGGGAAACGGCACCTCGCAGCGGATGGCGGAAAACGAGCGGACCGACATCAAAGCTGGCGAGCCGTCGGAAAACGTGGAGGCTGCGCAAGGACCGACTCCGATTGAAGAAGCGCCTGGTCTTGTAGAGCAGGCCCAATCCGAGGTTGGCGCCGAACCGGCCGCGCGGCGCCAACAAAGCGTTGCGGTCACGCCTCAGTCCGCCATGTCGAACACTATCGCCCCGGAGCACCATAATTCGCATCGGATCGCCGAAAGCGAGCCGACGGATATCAAAGCGGAGGAACCGTTGGAAAACGTGGAAGTCGCGCAAGGATCGATTCCGATTAAAGAAGCATCCGGTATTCCGGAGCAGGTTACCCGGTTCGAGGATGGGACCGAACCGGAAGAACGTGAAACAGATAGATCCTGGGCCTGGCTCTATCCCGAGGACACTTACGGCAACGAGTTCGAGCATCCCTGCCAGGCATGCGCAACGCAGGCGGCCGAGCAGAGTCTACGGAACTTTGCGGTCGCGCTTCAGTCCCCGACATCGGACACTATCGCCCCGGAGAACCATAATTCGCACCGGATCGCGGAAAGCGAGCAGATGGACATCAAAACGGAGGAACCGTCGGGCGAACAGCTGGCGGTCGCACGAGGAGCGGCTCCGATTAAAGAAGCGCCTGGTCCTGCAGAGCAGGGTAGCCAGTTCGAGGATGGCGCCCAAGCGCAGGAACGGGAAGCAGCCAATTCCTGGGCCTGGCTTGCGCCCGAGGACGCCCACGGCGACGAGTCCGTAAGTCCGCAGGCGAGCACTGCGCAAACGCCCGCACACAGGACCCATTCGGAAACGCCCCAACCGAACGTTAAGGTCCCCTCTCAGTCCCCAGGAGTCATTATGAGCAATTCAAAGACGACGATCGCAGAGCAGACTGGTGGAGTTGCCGTCAGCGCCGGGAAGAGAGTCATTCTCTCGATGGGCGGTAAAGGCGGCGTGGGGAAAACAAGTGTCATGACGGGGCTGGCGGAATGGTTCGAGGAGAATCGGATTCCGGTCACCATGCTCGATCTCGATCTCGAGAACAAAGCTTGTGGCTCATTGACTCATTTCTTCGGCGGCCGCGTGCCGAAAATCAATATTCATACCCCGGCCGGCCTCGATGCTTTCGTCGATAATCTGGCCGAGGACGCTCCGGTGATTCTCGCCGACATGGGAGCGGGCGCGGGGCAAATCACGCACGATTGGTTCGAAAAGATGTATCCCGATGTGGCTGAGGCCGGGGTCGCCTTTACCGCCATCGGCGTGGTGACGTCCGATCCGGCGAGTGTAGAAAGCGTTCTTCACTGGGCCACGGCACTTCAGGATCGTGTGTCCTACGTCATAGCCATGAACAATCTCACCGAACATACCGATTTCACTTATTGGCGGGAAAGCGATCAGGCACAGGAGTTCCAGAAGCGTTTTCAGCCTGCCATCATCCGGCTGGACTACCGGCTTGCGGATCTGGAGAATGCCGTTCGTAACTACGGCGTCACACTGGGGCAAGTAGCGAACAGGACCGCCTCCGCACCCGAGTTGCGGAAAGCCTCGCTGGTGATGCGCGCTCAAAGCTACCGGCGGCGAATGTTCGCGGAATTCGACACGGTGAAGGAACTGCTTCTCCCGTGACGAAGGCCGTCGCCGACCCGGTCGAAATACGCGGGGCCGAACCCGATCTGATCGACCGCATTGCCAGGGCACTTCCGGAGGAAGTCCGCGCGGAGTATTATCGGGAGCTCCGCCACTGCCGTTCTCTTCCCGAGAGCGACGAGATGCTTCGACTTCTCCGCGCGATGCAGTTTCTCGTGCTGCTGATCGAGCAGGCCCCTTCGCGCGTTGCCGAGGAACGCGAGCGGCTTGACCAGATCCTGACGGCTGCAATCGACAACATCGGCAAGATCGGCGCGGCGAGCGAAACCTATCACGTCGCGCTCCAGCGGAGACTGACTGCACTCCCGGCCGACATCGCCTACGGCATCAACCCCGCGGCTGTGGCCGGCAAAATCAATGAGAATCTGCGGCAGGAATTCATGCGGTCCACGATTCCCCAAACGGCCGAGGCTCTGAGTGAGACCTCAGACCGAATGAAGAACGTCTGCTCCGAGTTCACGACAACCGCGGATAATCTTGGCCGCGCGTATCGGGGCGCGGCGGAGGACGCGCGCAAGGCCGTCGCCTCCATGAACGCGGAAATTTCTCAGGCGGCGGAGACCGCCGCGCATTTCACAAGCGTGGTTGGCAAGACGTTTACGAAGGCCTACCGCTGGATGTTATTCATGCTCGCGGGCGGCTCTCTCGTCATGGGATTGGCGATCGGGATGATGTTTGAGCGTTGGTTGCTCTCCCCGCGGGAACCGGTCGTCGAACCGGCGGCGCCGGTGGTTCAGCCTGCGCCACAACCGGTGCAGGAAGCGCCGGCGGCGCCGAAAGCCAGAAGCAAGAGATAGGGATCGAGGGTGCGCGTGCTTACAATCCGGGCGATGGCCGACGGCAAGGGATGGGTTCTTAGGGAACGTGTTGTCGGCGTCCCGAGGTCGCGGGAACGGACGTTGTGGACTTGCCGCTCACTGCTTTTTCAGGATATAGATGTAGTTGTTGAGTCCGATCGCCGCGGTTGTGTCGTCGATGAAATGGTAGTCGAGTTCGTTCGCGCAGCCAGTCTCGACCGTTTTCCATAACGTGCCTTTCGAAAATCCCACCGAAGCTGCGACCTTCACCGGATCGACTGCTTTGTCGCGCAGGTGCATCTCCCCAAACTGGCCCTGAAACAGGAAGTCGGCAGGATAATTCCGGACGCGGTACTTCAGTTCGTTGCACATGAGCGGGCGCGGTCCGCCAATCCGCTTCGCCTCAAAGATTACGGTCTTGCCGATCAGCATTTGCACCTCCGAAGGATCTGGCTTATGGACCGGATCGTCCCACCACGGCGCGACGATCGCGGAGGCGACCTTCCACGTTCCCATGTAGAACGGTTCGGCGCCGACGCCTCTCGCGGCGATCGGGCCGAAGGCCAGCGCCGCTACCGCCAGCGCGATCGCGAAGCCTCGTTTTACCGACCACGGCACTGTCTGCTCCGGCATCAGCACAAATTCTCCCGCATACCCGAATCTATTTCAACTTCTGTCCAGGCCCGTTTACCCGGTCCCGGCGGATAGACTGCTGACGGCAACGGAGGAATTCATGATTTCCGACCCGGTTTGCGGGCGAGCAACGTTGTTCTCGAGTGGCTCAGGCTATCGTTCGAGTTCGCGGCCCAGCCAGGCCCGAGCCAATTTCCAGTCGCGCATTACCGTTTCCGGCGATATGCCGAGGACTTCGGCGGTCTCCTTCACTTCGAGTCCCGCGAAAAAGCGCAGTTCCACGATGCGTGCCTTGCGCGGATCGATTTGGGCGAGCGCGGTGAGAGCGTCGTCGAGCGCAATCAGTTGATCCGAACGATCGAGCGAGAGGTCGGGAAGTTTCTCAAGCTCCACAGCCCGGTCCCCGCCGCCGCGTTTGGCCGCGCCGCGACGCCGCGCACGGTCGAGTAGTATGCGGCGCATCATGGTGGCGGCAATGGCGAAGAAATGCGCGCGGTGCTGCCAATCCAGCCGGCTTACGTCGATGAGCCGAAGATAGACCTCCTGCACCAGATCGGTCGCGTGCAGCGTGGGACGGGCGCGTTCGTTCTGAAGAAAGTGATTCGCCATGCGGCGGAGTTCGTGCTGCACGCGGGGGACAAGCTGGCCGAGCGCCTGCTCGTCGCCGTCTGCCCAGGCTCGAAGAAGAAGCGTGGTATCGGGAGACGCGGAGTCGGGCGCACACATCGCTCTCCGAATTATAGAACCGGTTCGGGCGCGAAGAAAGTAATCCCCGACGACAGTTTTCGGAAGGCGATTGCGCCTTTAAATATGTTCCCGGACGCTTGCGGCCGGCGACAGAAAGAGGAACGCATGAACACAAATCACCGAATCTTCACAGCTGGCTTTGCGCCGGTCTTAATGGCGCTGGCATTGGCTCCGGCGGCGACCCCCTGCGGGTATGCGCCGCAACCGGCGGGCTCCTGGACAATTCAGCGCCTAAGCGTGAATCCGCAGGACGCGCTGGAATCCGTTTCTCCTGAAGCATTGGCCCACGATCTGAGCCGAGCGTCGGGCTCCACGCCCCCATCGATCGTCGGGATGTGGAACGTGCAGATGATTTCAAAGGGCAACGTCCTGAACAATCCATCCATACCCGACGGGGCGGTGATCGACTTCGGATATGTCCAGTGGCACAGCGATGCGACGGAATTCTACAACTCCGGCGGCCGCGCTCCCTCCACCCAGAACTACTGCATGGGAGTATGGGTATCCACCGGGACCTATACTTATCAGCTCAACCACTTTGCAATTCAGTACGACACGGGCGGCGTCTACACTGGAAAGGCCAACATTACGGAAGCGATCACACTCTCACCCGGGGGCACACGGTACAGCGGCACGTTTACCATCACTCTGTTCGATAACGTGGGCAACCAGACCGATCAGCTGTTCGGACAAGTGACAGGCACCCGGATTACGGTGGATACAACGACCCCTTGAATCCGTGGACGGGAGTGGGTCGCGGCGGAGGGCTTTCCGGGCCTTCCGCCCGCTGTTTGCACAGTACGCCCGACGCGCAATAATGCGGAGATACAGCGATGAACGTGACTCCGGAGCGCTGGAAAGAAATCGAGGAGATCTATCACGCGGCCGTGGACGGGGGCGCGGAGGCGCAAGCCTCGATTCTCGCGCAGGCGAGCACCGAGGTGCGTGCCATCGTGCTGGAACTGCTGGCCGCGCGGGCGCCGGCCATCCTCAACAAACCGGCGTGGGACGGCGAAGATGCCGTCCCGATGGCCAGGCCGGCTATTACGGAAGGAGCCCTTCTGGGCCCGTACAGGATCGAATCCATGGTCGGCGAAGGAGGCATGGGACAGGTATTCCTGGCATCCGATACACGTCTGCAGCGGAAGGTCGCAATCAAGGCGATCCGGCAGGGACAGGCAGCGGCGGGACTCGAAGCGCGATTTATCGAAGAAGCGCGCGCCGCTTCGGCCCTGAACCACCCCAACATCGTCACCGTCTACGACGTGGGGACCCGCGAAGGCCAGCCGTACATCGTTATGGAGTGGATCGAAGGCCAGACCCTGCGGCAGCGACTGGCGCACGGCGCGCTGCCGATGGAAGAATCGCTGCCCCTCGCGGCGCAAATACTCGACGCGCTGGGGGCCGCGCACGGCACAGGGCTGATACACCGGGACCTGAAGCCGGAGAACATTATGGTCACTGCGAGCGGCCGGGCCAAGGTGCTTGATTTCGGCATCGCGAAGAGAATCACGATTGCAAGCGATGCGGTTACCGGGACAGTCCTGACGAACCCCGGTTTCGCCATGGGCACGCCGGGCTACATGTCGCCCGAGCAGACGAGGGGCGAGAGGCTCGATTTCCGTTCGGACCATTTCGCCTTTGGAGCGGTGCTTTATGAAGCGACCACGGGCCGGAGGGCGTTCGATGGCCGCTCGGGTACGGAAATCCGGGATGCCGTTTTGAAGCATCAGCCGGCACCGCTGACGAGTTTGAATCCGCGAGCTCCCATGCCCCTGCAGTGGCTGGTGGAGCGCTGTCTGGCCAAGAGGGTCGAGAACCGGTTCGCCTCCACGGAGGAACTGCGGCGTGAGTTGTTGTCGATCGCGGCGGCGTCCGGCCGGGCGGAGCCGACCGCTCTTTCAATCGACAATTTTCCAGCCCCGCGAACCGCCCTGATCGGGCGCGGGGCCGAGTTGGCCGAACTGGAGCGCCTGATTGCCGATCCGGAACGGCGTATCGTGACTTTGACCGGACCCGGAGGAATCGGCAAGACGCGGCTGGCCATCGAGCTGGCGCGGCAAACGGCAAGCCAGTTTTCCGGGGGCGCCGCTTTCGTGCCGCTGGAGAAGGTAACGGATGCGGCCCTGGTGCCGTTCGAGGTGGCATCGGCGCTGGGTGTTACGCAACGGCAGGGCGACGACATCGCGACGGCGATCATGGAGCATCTGCGTCGCCTGGCGAGGCCGGTGCTGCTGGTGCTGGATAACTTCGAGCACGTGATGGAAGCGGCACTTTTCGCGGCGCGGCTGACCGATGAGCGCGTGAAGGTGTTGGTCACCAGCCGGGCGGCGCTGCGCGTGTACGGGGAGCACGAATTCGCGGTGCCCTCGCTGAACTCCGGCCAGGGCGGAGGAAAGGAAGAGCTGCTGCGCTCCGCGGCGGTCCAGTTGTTCCTGGAACGCGCCCCGAATCTGCGCGCCGCCGCCCACGATGAAGACCAGCTGCACACGGTTTCGCGTATCTGCGCCCGGCTGGACGGGCTGCCCCTTGCGATTGAGCTGGCGGCGGCGCGCACCAGATTGTTTTCGCTGCGCATGCTGTGGGCGCGGCTGGACGATCCGCTGGGAGTGCTGGTGGGCGGGGCAAAGGATCTGCCGCGGCGCCAGCATACACTGCGCGCGACGCTCGACTGGAGCTATAACCTGCTCGATGCGGAGCACCGCAGGCTGTTCCGCCGCATGGCCGTGTTTGTGGGCGGCGCCACCATCGAAGCTATCGAGGCCGTGTGCAACACCCGTCAGGACCTGAAGCTCGATCTTTGGGGCGCGATCGAACTCCTGGTGGACAACAGCCTGATTCGACGGATCGACGAGAGCGATGGCGAACCGCGCTTCGCGCTGCTCGAAACCATGCGCGAGTACGGATTCGAGCGGCTGGACGAAGCGGATGAGCGTGCCTATACGCACAAGGCCCACGCGGCGTACTTTCTGGTGCTGGCGGAAGATCACCCGCACCTGCGCCGGGAGCGGGCGGGCAAGCATCCGTTCGACGCCGATCTGGGCAACTTCCGGGCCGCGCTTGACTGGCTGGCGGAGGCAGGCGAACCAGAGTGGGGATTACGTCTGGTAATGGCTCTCGCGATGTACTTCTATTCCCTGCGGCTGCACTCGGAAGCGCGCGACCGGATCGCACGTCTGTTAAATCTTCCGGGCGTGGACCGTTTTCCCCGCCTGCGCAATTTCGGGCTGTTCTGGAAGGCCGACTTCGAATTTGAGCTCGGCATTCCCTACCGGGAGGAAATTCTCGAATGCTGGAGGCAATTCGAAGAAGCGCGCGATCCGGAGGGGATGTTCCTGGTGGCCAGCCGCATTAGCTTCCACGCGAGGTTTATCGACCTCGCCGAATCGCGGCGATGGTCGGAACGCGTGGTGGAGTTGGCCCGCGAAAACGGGGATCCGGCGTTGCTGGCGGGCGCTCTGAGCAACCTCGCGGACGTTTCGAAGGACAGCACACGGTACGCGCGGAGCCTGTACGCCGAGGCGATGCGACTGTTCGCAACCGCGGGGGATGAAGAGAATGCGATCTGGGCTCTGAGCCATCAGGCCGATCTCGCGCGCGAAGAGGGCGACGTGAGCCAGGCTCGCGGGCTTTATCGGGAGGCTCTCGATAAGTTCAGGAAACTGAATTTTTCCCACGGTGTCGCCTCTTGTCTTCACGACCTGGCATGTATCGCTCTCGATGAGGGGAATCCGGAGGAGGCGCGAGGCATGTACCGCGAGTCGGTCTCGCTGTACGGGCCCGAGAATCCGGTGGAGCTTCCGCGGGCGCTTGAAGCACTGGCGGAAATCGCCATGCGAAGCGCGCAGCCGGAACACGCGCTGACGCTGCTGGCGGCGGCCGCGAGGATTCGGGAACGATTTCATGCCCCTGCGGCGTGCTTCTCCGGCGCTGAAAACCAGATCGAAGCCGCGCGCAGAGCGGCCGGGGCGGAGGCCACCGCCGCCTGGATCCGAGGCTGGAACATGACGCCTGAGCAAGTCGTCGAATACACACTCAAGACAGGAGCCGACACGTGAACGAATTCCTGAAGTCCATTGAAGGCGCGGCGATCCGGCCGCACGACGCGGAGTATGAGACGGCGCGCCGCGTTTATAACGCGGATATCGACCGCCGGCCGGCATTGATCGTGCGCTGCGCCGGTACCGGCGATATCGTTCGATCGGTGAACTATGCGCGCGAGAACGCTCTTGCCGTGGCGATTCGGGGCGGCGGCCACAGCGCGCCGGGATTCGGGACATGCGACGGAGGGGTGGTGGTGGACCTGAGCCGGATGAGAGGAGTCCAGGTCGATCCCGAGCGCCTGGAAGCGATAGTCGAAGGCGGCTGCACGTGGCGCGATGTGGACCGCGCAACCGAACCCTTCGGATTGGCCACGCCGGGGGGAATCATATCGAGCACCGGCGTGGGAGGGCTTGCCACGGGCGGAGGCTTCGGCTATCTCTCGCGAAAGTACGGACTGGTCTGCGACAACCTGATCTCGGCCGATATGGTTACCGCGGATGGGCAGGTGCGCACCGCGAGCGCCGCGGAGAACCCGGACCTCTACTGGGCAATACGGGGCGGGGGAGGGAACTTCGGAGTAGCGGCTGCGCTGCGCCTTCGCCTGCATCCGGTGGCGCAGATGTTCGGGGGGCCGGTTCTGTACCCTGTCGAGCGGGCGGCCGATGCGCTTCGCCTCTTCCGCGATTTCATGCGCACGGCTCCGCGCGAGGTGAACGCTTTTTTCGCTTTTTTGATTGTTCCGCCCGTGCCCCCGTTTCCCGAGTCTCTGCATGGCCGGACGGTATGCGGAATCATGTGCGCCTGCACGGGCGACATGGCGAAAGCGGAGGCGCTGATCGCGCCGCTGAAAGAATTCGGACCTCCTTTGCTGGCGCTGCCGCACCCGATGCCCTACACCTTCTTACAGTCGGCCTTCGACGGTTTACTCCCACCCGGGCTGTACCACTACTGGAAGTCGGATTTCGTTCGCGAGCTTACCGATGAAGCCATCGCCGAGCACGTAAAATTCGGCCCGCGTATTCCAACGATTAATTCGGCGGTGCACATTTATGCCATGGACGGCGCGGTCGGCGACGTAGCCCCGGACGAGACTGCGTTTGCCTGGCGGGACGTGAGGTTTGTCCATATCGTCGCGGCGGTGACTCCCGATCCATTGGCGCTGCCGGGGTACCGCGAATGGACGAGGGACTACTGGTCCGCGCTGCACCCGCATTCGGCGGACGGCGCTTATGTCAATTTTCTGATGGATGAAGGCGACGAGAGAATCGCGTCGAGTTACGCGCGCAATCGCGAGCGGCTGGAGGCGATCAAAGCAAAGTACGATCCCCTGAATGTGTTTCGGGTGAACCAGAACATCAGGCCGAGGCCGTGATGCCGGCGGCGCTCGGCTCCGCGCTGGACGGGTCCATCAATCGGCGGACGGCTGAGATGCGGTTGGCGGGAATCCCGCAGCGTTTGGCGTGCTCCTGGATAATTTCCGCGTTGGGCGCCCAGTACACGCAGTAGACCTTGTTGTCGGTGACGTAGCTGTGGAGCCACTGGATGGCAGGTCCGAGATCGCGAAGAACTCCGATGGATTGCTGAGCGGCAGCCTGAGCCTGATCGGCGGTCATCTGGCCCGCTCCGGGGATTTCACGCTCGATGACAAATTTCGGCATACACGACTTATTTTATCCTAAGCCGAGTACAGCCCCGCAGGTAGTCAGGTATTTGTTGGTTGAGATCGCCGCACAGGTCGGGACATGTAAAAACGCACCGCCCCGTAAGCTGGGCCATTGACATCATTTTCGTGTGCATGGCTGATATCCTCGAACGGACCCAGCTTGCTAGTCCATTCGCCAGACGGGAGTTGAAGGGCGGCGTGGGTGGGCACAATCGCACCGCCAATGTTCTTTCCATAGAGCGCTATTTTCTCGAAGCCGGGTTCCAATTTTCCGCCGATGCAAAGCTGAAATCCCTTTGTCTCGTAGGCGCGAACGAATGCTGACACGGTGACTTCGCGCGGGACGCCTTCAGGCCAGTACCCTACCTTCGCTGGATCAGGCCACCAATTCCTAAAGTCTTCACCCGCTGCCCATGCCAGACAGTTGTATTTCCTGGCTGCCTTACTGGTTACCTTGCAATTCTTTGTTGTGAGGTGGGGCAGTTCGTGGTTTGGCCAGCTACCGGGCATAGCCTTCGCGCCGACCCCACTCCAGCCATGCGGTCGCCATCTGACTGAAATCCCCCCTATCCACGTCGTTCACCGGATCGACTCCGGTTATAGACGACAACGCCCAAAACCACTGGTCGGGATCGTCGCCTTCGGACTGAATTTGGGAGAGAAGAAGGGGTACCGCCGATTTACCCATCCCGATGATTGCCTGATATGAGGGGCACATCGACATTTCTGTGATGGAAGACATCACCCCCCGTTCCGACCTCCAGGACTTAACGAGTTCATGGAATTTATGCGCGAAAGCTTTACGTCTCTGTTCACGCTTATGTTGTCTGACGAGCCTCTGGACTTCAGGATCAACGAACACCATGGAGGGCTGAACCCTGAACGTGCTGGGCGATAAATCGCAGAGGTATTCTGTATGGCGTGGCTTTGACGTAGCAGTCTTTCTTTTTTTTGCGGTGAAGCTAAAGTACCATCCCGATAATGGCTGACTGATAACCCACGGGCTTTCGCAACCACTTGATATAAGCGTCCCCGTCCGCATTTTAATTAGCCTTCTTCTGTTGGGCAGTTACCGTTATCGATCCGGGCCGCTTCAGCCGATCCGGTACAGATACCATGCTCACGGTGGGAGGTCCTCCCCTTAATGCGTATAGCGGGTTTCCTTCGGGGTCCCATTGCCCATCGATTCGAATTGCCCCCAATACCATCGCCTTAACCCGGAGGATAGTACCATCCTCCAATATCATCTCGCTCCAGCGCTCGGTGGACTCGGAAATAGGTACCTCGTTCCCGTCGATCATCGGACCTCCAGGCATCTGCTGAAACTTTATTTTTCGTTCCACATAGCCCTCCCTTTATTGTAGTCGCAAACACAGAAAGCATATCACCAGCCTTCTAATCGGCTGTTTGCCGCTTTTCTTTAGCTTTTTCCCAGCGTTTTTTTACGGCGTTCCGGGCACTTTCGCTGAGTTGCTCTGCCGTCATATTGGCGGCCCTCGCGATACCGCCCTTTTTCCCGCCAATACGGCCCATCTTGACGAAGTACTCCCGAATGTCAGCGGGCATTTTTTTCTTCCTCATATACCAACTATACGTAACCCGGTTACGAAAATCAAGCTTGACGTTCGTTAGGGGGTTACGTATAATTAAGGCATGAGCAATAGAAACGCCCCATTCGAGACGCCAATCCCGAATGGGGCTGCGCTCACCACAGCCGAAGCCGCGATGGACGTTGACACCTTCATTATCCGGCTTTCCGCTGTGAATCTCAACCGGAGAAATCACAGTGACATGCCACAACTGCCGTTCTGAATGCCGCCGCTTTGGAAAGCGCGGAAATCGCCAGCGATATCAATGCACGCAATGCCGCAAGGTGTTCACGGACGCCCGTGACAACACGCTCGATGGCACGTACTTGCCGGTCGAGAAAGCTGAACTCGTTCTGAAGCTCCTGCTTGAAGGGAACAGCGTTTCGAGCGTGGTCCGCCTGACCGACATTCACCAGAAAACGATTTTGAAACTTCTGATCCTGGCTGGCGAGCGTTGCGAGCGCATTATGGGCCGCTACGTTCGCAACGTGAAAGCGCAGGACGTGGAACTGGACGAACTTTGGAGCTACATCGGGAAGAAGGAAAAGCGCGTGCGCCCCGAAGACGATCAGAACCTGGGCGACTGCCACACGTTCGTCGCAATTGAACGGAACACGAAACTGGTTCTGAATATCGCGATGGGCAAGCGGGATCAATTGACCACGAACGTTTTCGTGGAAGGCGTCCGCGATGCAATCGCGCCGGGTACATCGTTCCAGATCACCACGGACGGATTCGCGCCGTACAAAAAGGCGATCCCCGACACGCTCGGGGATTATGCCGACTACGCGATGCTCATCAAGGTCTACCGCAACCCGAGCGAAGGCGAAGCGCGGTACAGTCCGCCCGAAGTCGCGGAAGTGGAGGTGGTCCCAGTCAGCGGGAATCCCGATCCGAAACGCATCTGTACGTCGATTGTCGAGCGGTCCAATCTTTCCGTTCGCATGGGAACCCGCCGATTCACTCGATTGACCAACGCCTTCAGCAAGAAGTGGGAAAACCATTGGGCGGCGGTTTCGCTGTGGTACGGCTTCTACAACTTCTGCCGTGTCCACAAATCGCTGAGAGTGACGCCCGCGATGGCGGCGGGGATCTCCGATCACGTGTGGGACGTGCGGGAATTGCTGGAGGCTGCGTGACCGAAGCATCGTGCTGGCCGAGTTGGCCCCGAGCGCCACCACAACATTTGGCCCTTCGGGGCCGTACGCTGTCTCATGGACGAGTGCTGACATAGAATGGTTTAGCCCCCTTGAGGCAATAGTCGCCAAAAACATGAAACCACATCTTCCCGTCGCAAGACACATCGAGGTCGGCGTCTTCAATCACATCTATTGTTTCCCCTTTCTTGGTAATGAAAAAAGAAAGCGATCCCTTATCGTTTCTGCGTATATAACGTGGCTCTTGACATGCTTTGCCGTTTCCCTTCGCGCCACCACTATCGTTGGTATTTGGACGGAAAATCAGATCACGATTGCCGCCGATTCGAAGCAGACTATTACGCGCGGCAATACGGTTATAGGGTCGCAGCCAGTCTGCAAAATATTTGCCGTTAGAGATCTCTACGTTGCCATTGCCGGTGTTGTCAATTCCGAAGCGATAGATGTTATTCAGGCTATTCGGGACAGCAGGGAGTTCAGGGACAATACAACTGGCGCACGGCTCATTGAGATTGGCCCCCTCCTTTCGGCGCAAAATGCCCTTGAGAAAATCCTCGAATCCCGTAGCTCTGTGTATGATCCGGCAGTGAACGCTTCTCTCGTAGTTGCGGGCGTGATCGATAACAAATTGCGAATGTATAAGTTGCAACTGAGGCCCGTGCCGCCAGTCCTGATCAACGGCATCCCGTCCATCAATAAATTCGGGCTGAATCGCTGGGAATACCCAGAAGATCGCGGGCACGATGGCACGGACCCCGCAAGGGGCTTCGAGATACTCGGTATCGCCGATGCAATTTCCCGATATCGGGAAATTCTTTCTGAATGGAACGCTGGTAGCGATGTAGAGGTCGCAAGACGACTGGTTGCCGTTGAAGCCGCCGACAGTGCAAGCTCGCGTTTCGTGGGACCGCCCATTTCTGTCCTGGTCATACGAAACGACGGAGCCCACTGGGAAGGCAAGGGCATATGCCAATGGGAACCAAGCAAATAGATCAACCAACATTTATCTGACCACCGCCCCGCATGGCGTTGCGCCGGACAACCCACGCATCTGCCAGCCAGGCCCATGCCTACGGTCTAAACTGGAATCCTGTGGACCAGAAAGGCAGCTTCAAGGCGCTTTCCGCCCGC
>JBEKAQ010000083.1:0-20565 GCA_050015835.1 Bryobacteraceae bacterium
CGCCGTTGCATCTTCCACACTGCGGTTAGAGGCAAGTATACATCGGCATCCGGCGGGCCTGTTTTATTGCATCAACGCAATGAGTCGATCCATCCGAATAAGAAAGAGGGCAAGATGCGTTTAATAATCCCCCTTGACGATATTCGTTATAACGAGTAGCATTGAATCGTGGCCGGACGGTTGATCGCCGAAATCAAGCAGACGAGGCCCTTCGACCTGCTGGAAGAAGAAGCCGTTCTCAATATCGCCAGGACTGCCGAGGTTCTGGGACAAAGCCTGGCTGAATTCCTCCGCGATTATCAGCTCTCGCACACGCAGTACAACGTCCTCAGAATTCTGCGCGGCGCCGGTCAGGCGGGCGCGACATGCTCCGAGGTCGCCGAACGCATGATCGGCCACGATCCGGATATTACACGCCTGCTGGACCGGCTGGAGAGCCGCGGCCTGATCGCGCGGGAACGCGGCAAAGAAGACCGGCGCGTGGTGGAAACCCGCATTACTCCCGAAGGCTTGCATCTGCTGAAGGGCATTGACGAGCCTTTGCGGAATCTTCTGCGCGGCCGTTTGGGCGGAATCGGCAGACAACGCCTGTCCGCTCTCATCGATCAACTCGAACAGATACGCGAGCTGTTCTCGAACCCACAAAACGAATCGAAATAAAGGAGAATTTCATGACTGCGACCCCCGACACCGCGGCTCTCGACCGGACACTGAACGATATGGTCCTGAGCGGCAAAGCGCTCGAAGCGTTTGAAAAGTTTTACTCGGACGATGTGGTGATGCAGGAGAACTCGGATGAGCCCCGCGTCGGCAAAGAAGCCAACCGCAAGGCCGAGGAAGAATTCTTCGCCTCGCTCAAAGAGTTTCACGAAGGCAAGGTGTTGGCCAGCGCCGTCAATGGGGATACCAGCTTCTCCGAATGGTTCATGGATGTCACTTTCAAGAATGGTTACCGTTACAAGCTGGCGCAGGTCGCGGTGCGCAAATGGAAAGACGGCAAAGTGATCCACGAGCGCTTCTTTTATAACAAAGGCTGATACTACCGAGCAGCCTGCGCCGTTACCGTCCCAGTTCCAGCTCGGACTGGGTTGGGCGGCCGTAGTAACGCACCGTCGCGAAGGGGCGAAGTTCCCGGTGGTCTTCGAGCTCGCTCTCGACCACATCGAAGCCTTCCGCGGTAATGCTGTAATCGGTGAGGTCCCCGAATTTAGCCCATTGTTTTTCGCACAGGTACCACAGGGCGGAGCCGAGTTCTTCGCGCGTACAGCCGGTCAGCAACTCCAGATCGAGAAGCGTCAGGCCCGGCGACTCATAGGTGCTGATGCGCTGGCGATAGAGCAAGCAAAGCACGGCCAGCCGGCGGTTCTGTTCGCCACGTACGCCGTCGAAGAATTCGCGCCCGCGCAGCCGGAAGCGCGTCCCGCTGCGCAAACACTGGCGCAGAACGTTATACTGCGCGCGCTTGGCGGGGTTCGAAAGCGTCTCGTAGGCCTCCGTGACGCGGAGATAGGTCTCGGGATCGCCCGTGCTCGGATTGTCCGGGTGAAAGCGTTTCGAGAGCGTGCGGTATACGCGCTCCACCGTTTCTTCATCCGCGTCCGTGCCCAGTCTCAGGATTTCGTAGTGGTCGGTCGCGAAGCCGTCTTCCGCAAGCAGTTTGGCCGGTAAAAGGTCGAGCGAGAGCGTGTCGTCATGCCAGCCACCGGGCTCTACTGGATCGTCGGCGGTTTCAATCCATCGGTCTTCGCTCCCGGATGTCAGGTTGGCCATGGCAACTCAAGTTCAAGCCTACAGCCGGCAGTTACTGCTGACAAGATTATCGATGTGCATAGCCCAGGTTTCGGCTGAGATGTATATCCATGGGTATAACCAGCGAGAAAAACCGGGCGCGAAAACGGAGAAAAAGTGAAATAAATTCCACCATATAAAGGAATGCGGGTTTTCGGCACGCCGCTATTCGCTCTTCTGCTGGCGGCCGCGGGTGCGGACGCCCAGTTCACCGCGCCCGTGGGCAGCCCCTTCGGGGTGGGGCTGGCGCCCCGATCCGTGGCGGTGGCGGATTTCAACGGCGACGGCAAGGCGGATTTAGCCGCGGCAAATTCGGGCGGCAACAGCGTTACGGTCCTTCTCAGTAATGGATCCGGCTTTACCGCGCCCACCGGCAGTCCCTTCGCGGTGGGTAGTAATCCGCAATCCGTGGCCACGGCGGACTTCAACGGCGACGGCATTCCGGATCTGGTCACGGCGAATTCCGGAGGCAACAATGTAACGGTCCTGCTGGGCACCGGTCTGCTGGGAAGTGGATCGGGCCGCTTCACCCCCACTCCCAACAGCCCGATCGCGGTGGGAGCTTCGCCCATCTTCGCAGCTGTGGGGGACTTCAACGGAGACGGCAAGTTCGATATCGTCACGGCCAACTCCGGCGACAACACCCTGACAGTGCTGCTCGGCGACGGGCTGGGCGGCTTCACCGAAGCGCTCGGCAGCCCGATCATGGCCGGGACCAATCCGCAATCCATCGCCATAGGCGATCTCAATAAGGACGGCAATCCCGACATCGCCGTGGCCAATTACGGCGACAATACCGTAACCGTGCTTCTCGGTAACGGCTCGGGCGGGTTCACGGAGGCCACAGGCAGCCCGTTCGGAGTGGGATTGTCGCCGGTTTCGCTCGCGCTGGGGGATCTGAACGGCGATGGCGCCCTCGATATCTTCGCGGCCAATTTCGGCGACAATACCGTGACCGCGCTGCTGGGCGATGGAACAGGCGGGTTTACGGCGGCTCCGGCCAGCCCGTTCGCAGTGGGATTAAAACCGTGTTCGGTGGCCCTCGCGGATTTCAACGGGGACGGCGTCCCGGATCTCGCCATCGCCGATTCAGGCAACAATACCGTCACCGTCCTCTTCGGTAATGGCATGGGCGGGTTGACGGGGGCTACAGGCAGCCCGTTCGCGGTGGGATCGAAGCCCTGTTCGGTCGCGGTGGGCGATTTCAACGGGGACGGTATGCCGGACATTGCGGCGGCCGACAGCGGCGCGAGTAACGTAACCGTGCTCTTGAATAGCCTGTCCGCGATCACAGTGGAATTCTCTTCATTGAACTTTTATGCAGCCATGGGACAAGCCGCGCCCACCGTCATTCCGGTCAGCGTCAGTTCGCCCGGCGCCGGATCTACGTATACGGTTTCTTCGAATCAGCCGTGGCTCGTGCCCAACCCGCCTTCGAACGCAACCGGCGCATCGGCCGTCGTGCATTTGTCCGCCAACCCGGCTTCTCTTCCGCCGGGCGTGTATGCGGGAACGGTACGGTATACGGCGCCGAACTTCTTCGACGCCGCGACTACGGTGACGCTGAACCTGGCTGCTCCCTCGGGGACTCTCAAGGCGGCCAACCAAAGTCCGTTCGCCGTGGGGGCGGGTCCGCAATCGGCGGCGGTGGGGGACTTCAACGGCGATGGCGCGCCGGATCTGGCCACGGCGAACAGCGCCGACAACACCGTAACCGTCCTCCTCGGTGACGGGGCGGGCGGGTTTTCGGCATCGCCGGGCAGTCCCTTCGCGGTGGGCATGGACCCCACTTCCGTGGCGGCCGCGGACCTGAACGGAGACGGCATTCCGGATCTCGTTACGGCCAACACCGCCGGCAACAACGTGACCATTCTGCTGGGCGACGGAGCGGGCGGATTCACAACGGCCAATGGCAGCCCGTTCGCGGTCGGATCGGGGCCGGATTCGATCGCGGTGGCGGACTTCAACGGGGACGGCGTTCCGGACCTGGTCACCGCCAACTACAACGACCATAACCTGACCGTGCTGCTGGGAGACGGGGCGGGGGGATTCACGCCGGCTCCACACAGCCCATTCGCGGTCGGGTCGAATCCGCGCTCCGTCGCGGTAGCCGATCTGAACGGCGATGGCAATCCGGATCTCGTAACGGTCACCGCCGCCAACGCCGTAACCATCCTGCTGGGCAGCGGATCGGGTGCATTTACGGTAATCGGCGCCGCCCCGGTGGGATTCTTTCCGCAATCGGTGGCAGTGGCCGACGTGAACGGAGACGGCAAGCCGGATATCGCCACCGCCAATTCCGGCAGTAACAGTGTCACGGTTCTGCTGGGTAACGGATCGGGCGGTTTCTCGGCGGCTCCCGGCAGCCCGTTCGCGGTGGGGATCGATCCGCAAGCCGTCGCCATCGTGGACGTGAATGGAGACGGCAGACCCGACCTGGTGACGGCAAACCTGGGCGACAACACCGTCTCCGTCCTGCTCGGCAACGGACCGGGCGGTTTCTCGGCGGCTTCCGGGAGCCCGTTCGCGGCGGGGATCGATCCACAATCTGTCGTGGCGGCGGACTTCCATGGCGATGGCAGGGCGGACATCGCGATCGCGGACGCCGCCGGAAACGTGGTGACCGTACTGCTGGGCATGGCGGCCGCCACCAACTCCGTGCTGACCACAGCCGGAGGCTTGACCGTCGCCTACGGAATTCCGGTCCCGTTGACCCTGAAGGTGACCCTGCCTTCGGGCGGCTTCAGTGCGCCGGCCGGTCCGGCGACATTTCTGGACAATAGCCTGGTAATCGGCAACGCCGTGCAAACGGCCGCTCCGTACACATTCTCCGCCACCGGTCTGGCGGCGGGAAACCACGAACTGGTCGCCGTATACGGGGGCAATTCCGCCAACGCATCGTCGAGCAGCAACACGGTTTCGATCACCGTAACGCCGGGCAATCAGACCATCGCCTTCGGCACCCTCATCAACGAGCCATTCGGAACGGCTCCCGTCATGCTCGCCGCCACTGCGTCTTCGGGTTTGGCGGTCGCCTTCGCTTCCACTACGCCGGCGGTGTGCACGGTGGCGGAGTCTACGGTAACGCTTCAGAGCGTGGGGACTTGCGCGATTCAGGCTTCGCAGCCAGGCAACGCCGACTATGCCGCGGCCCCCAACGCAGCTCAAAGCTTTCTCGTAAGCCAGGGAACGCAGACCATCGCCTTCCCCGCGCTCCCCAATGTGGCGGACGGGACCGCACCGCTCATGGCCGTGGCGACGGCGTCTTCCGGTCTGCCGGTCAGCTTCGCTTCGACCACCGCGTCCGTCTGCACTGTGTCGGGAGCCACCGTGACTTTGGTCTCCGTGGGCAGCTGCACCATCCAGGCTGCGCAGGCGGGCAACGTGGATTACCTGGCGGCCGCGCTGGTGAGCCAGCATTTCTCGGTGACGGCGCAAATCCAGACCATTACCTTCGCGGCGCTTTCGAGCCAGACGTTTGGGTCCGCTCCGTTCGCCGTCGCCGCCACCGCATCTTCCGGCCTTGCGGTCGCTTTCGCTTCGACGACCGCGCCGGTGTGTACTGTATCCGGCGCCACCGTGACGCTCACAGGTGCGGGCACTTGCACGATCAAAGCTTCGCAGGCCGGCAACAGCAGTTTCGCCGCGGCTCCTGCGGTGGAGCAGAGTTTCGCGGTGGGTCCGGGAAGCCAGACCATCACCTTCGCCGCGCTGCCGGACAAGGCGTATGGAAGCGCCGCATTCACGGTGAGCGCCACCGCATCCTCGCGCGCCGCAGTCAGCTTCGCATCGACTACTCCCTCCACCTGCACAGTGGCCGGCGCGGCAGTCACGCTGGCCGGCGCGGGCACCTGCACGATTGAGGCATCGCAGTCCGGCACCGTCAATTATGCGGCGGCTATGCCTGTGAACCAAAGCTTCACGGTTACGCCGGGCGCCCAAACTATCGCTTTCGGCGCCCTTGCCGGCAAGGTACTGGGGAGTGCGCCATTCGCTGTGACGGCAACCGCGTCATCGGGCCTGACGGTCGTTTTCTCGTCGACCACTCCCACTGTCTGCGCGGTGGCCGTCGCGACCGTGACGCTGATCCTTGCGGGCACCTGCACCATCGAGGCGGATCAGCCGGGCAGCGCCAACTACGCGGCGGCTATGCCCGTCGACCAGAACGTCGTGGTGACCCAGGGAAGCCAGACCATCAAGTTTGGCGTGCTCTCAAACCAGGCGTTAGGGACTGCCCCGTTCATGGTGAGCGCCACCGCAACTTCCGGCCTTCCGGTCAGTTTCGCCGCCGGCAACCTGGCCGTCTGTACGGTCGCGGGATCGACCGTGACGCTGGTGAGCGCGGGGACATGCACTATTCAGGCTTTCCAGGCGGGCAATGCCAACTATGCCGCGGCCCCTTCCGTGAGCCAGCACTTCACGGTCACGCCGGGAAGCCAGACCATCGCTTTCGCCGCCCTTAAGGACCAGACGTTCGGAACCCCTCCGTTCACCATCGCCGCGACCGCCTCTTCAGGCCTCACGGTGACTTTCGCGTCGACCGGTTTACCCGTTTGTACCGTGACGGGCGAGACGGTAACACTGGTGAGCGTGGGGGTTTGCACCATCCAGGCCTTGCAGGCCGGCAATGCCGATTATGCCGCGGCCACGCCGGTGGTGCAGACGTTTACGGTTTACCTGGGCGCGGTGGCCATTCAATCGATCGTGAATGCGGGCTCCTATGCCGCAGAGCCGATCGCCGTCGATGGCTACACCGCAGCCTTCGGAAGCAATTTCTCGACGGTTACCGCGCAGAGTAAAACGCCGCTCCCAACCACTCTGGCGGGAGCCGAAATAACCATCGTGGATGCCAACGGAACGGTGCGGGCGGCGTCGCTCTATTACGTTTCTCCCACGCAAATCAACTTTGTGGTTCCCGAGGGCCTCACCACCGGAATCGCGACCGTCACGGCGGCCAACCTGAGCGGGAACACCGGCGCCTTCGCCACCGCCATCACTCAGGTATCGCCTTCCCTTTTCAGCGCCGATTCCACTGGTGCAGGCGTGGCCGCGGCTACCGCGGTGGCCTATGTCCATGGCGCATCCCCCAAGGTGTTGACAGTGTTCAACTGTACGGGCTCGCCGCCGGTCTGCACAGCCGTTCCGATCGACCTCGGTACACCAACGACCAGCGTTTACCTGGTGCTGTTCGGTACCGGTATCAGAGGACGCGACAGCCTCGCCGGAGTATCGGTAACGCTGGGCGGGACGGCGCTCGACGTGACTTACGCGGCCGCGCAAAGCACCTATCCCGGGCTCGATCAGGTGAATGTGCTGCTGGATCGCTCGCTGATCGGAAAGGGTTTGTTGCCTCTGCAGCTTACGGTGGATGGCGTAGCGGCGAATCCCGTGACTGTAAGTATCGAGTGAGAGCGCTTATAATACGAAGGAGCGAGACCTTGGGCGACCTGGACGACAGAAACGTACCCGCGACAAAAGGCGACATCGCCGACCTCAGGTCCGAACTGAAGGGGAGCATCGATCAACTCCGCACGGACAGCGGTGAAAAGCTGGAGCAACTCCGCTCTGAAGTGAACCACGGCTATAACGACATCGTGGAGCGAATCCACAACAGCCAAACCGCCGTTCTCAAGACCTTTTACTCTTACGCCGAAGGCAACAAGAAGCGCGTCGCCGAGTTCGAAGACGACGGGCGGACGGTTCGCAGCCGCCTCGCCACGATTGAAGATCGCCTGCTCGAAGTCGAGAGGCGGCTCAACATGCCTCCTGCCGCATAACTCTGCCTGGGTTCCTTCGCCGATCGACTTCAAAGATTTCAGATCGCTTCATCAGGGGGCCAGGTGGATGACGCCAGGGGCGCCGCGGCCGCAGCAGCGCTTGTATTTCTGGCCGGAGCCGCAGGGACATGGAGCGCCTCGGGGGATGTCGGCGGGGGCGACGCATCCATCGCCGACGGTTACAGGCGCTGGATCGGCGGGAGATTGGGTCTGTTTTGTTGTGGGGGTTTTGAGGGCGGCTTCCGGCTCGGGGACGACAGCGTTGTCCTTACGGAGGCGGCGCAGTTCGGCGGTGGCGCGCAGCAGGATGCCGTGGGCCTGGGTGCGGGCGCGGTCGATGGCCTTCTGCTCTGCCACGGGGTCGGCGGCGGATTCGAGATCGGCATCGAGAACGGCGCAGCGGTCGAGGCGCCAGGTGGCAGTGACGATTTCGGCGGTCTGGGTGTTTTCCATGAGGGTGGTGGGATGGAGTTCTTCCCAGAGGGCTTCGCGGAGTTCGTAGTAGTCGGTGGTTTCTTCGGGGCGTACGAAATCGCGGACGGCGAAGAGGCCGGAGGAGACGGCGTTCCCGACCATTGGCGCTTCTCGTCGCATGGGCTCCGTGGGGATAAGGCCTGGCCGTTCCGTCGTTATGTGAATGGAGGTTCGGGCTTTGCCTTCGGGGGTGCGAGGGCCCTGACCATTGGTGCTTCTTGTCCGCGAAACTTAAGTACATACAAGCCGCAATCGTCGGCTTCCACAATGGCTGGCAGCGAACCTCCTTCGCACAGAGGCGTTACATAACGAGTGGCCTGAATAGTGCGCATTCCCGCTCTATTGAAGCGCTTCTTCGAGCATGGTGGCGATCCGCTCGGATTGATCCTCGAACGATTTCAGCTTCTTCTCGGCGGTTCGTAGTTTATCGGCGAGGTGAAGACAAGCGAGCACGGCCACGCGCGCCGAATCCCCGGAATTGGCGCGGCCCGCGATGGAGGTCATCAATTCATCGATCTCGTGCGCGATTTCCTGCAGCCCCGCCGCGTCTTCGTCGTCGGCGAGCAGAGTATAGGTCTGGTTGAAAATATGTACGCGAATCGACTGCCTGGGCATGGAAAGCGGGACCGGCGCGCTCTACCCCATTCTACGCGCTTCCAATGTAACCGGACTTGGCACGGAAGCTAAGCCGCGCCCAGTTCGTCGATGTGGCCCAGCAGCTTCTCGATGCGCCCGCGCACCTGGCGACGTTCCGCGCGCAGCGTCTCAAGCTCTTCCGAAAGCTTCTGATTGGCGGTCAGAGATTCTTCCCAGGCCGCCTGCGTCTCCGCCAGTTCCTTCAGTGCCGCTTCCTTCTCCTGGCGGAGGCGAACCACCAGCGCGACCGCGCGCTGAATGCGTTCTTCCAGATGGGCGAGAGTATCGACTTCCGGTTCCTGATCGGCTATCGGCATGGAGGTGAACTCTCCGGCTATTGTCCGGCGCCGGCCAGCGCCGTCTTAACCTGCGCGGCTAACTGTGCGAACTGCGCCGCGTCGGCCGTGGCTGTCTCAGCCAACACCTTGCGGTCCAGTTCGATACCAGCCAGTTTGAGCCCGTGCATGAACTGGCTGTAGGAAAGGCCGAGTTGGCGCGCGGCCGCTCCGATACGCACAATCCACAGCGAGCGATACTGCCGTTTCTTCTGCTTGCGTCCGGTATAGGCGAACTTGAGCGCGCGCTCGACCGCTTCCTGTGCCGAACGATGCAGTTTGCTCTTGGTTAAAAAGAATCCGGACGCGCGATCCAGCGTTTTGGCGCGATTCGCCCTGCGTTTAGTACCACGTTTTACTCTGGGCACGTTTCGTCTCCTGGTTGGCTTTCATTACTGGCGCTTTTAAGTGCGCCAAGCGGCGAATCGGGCACGTGCGGTGGCTCCGTTCGCTCGCTGTTCGAGACCCCTAGTAGGGAATCATCCTCTTCAACTTCGCCTGGTCGGACTCGTCGGCTACCACAGAACTATGCAGCTTATTCTTCCGCTTGCGCGATTTGGACGTGAGAATGTGCCGGGCAAATGCATGCTCCCTGACCACCTTCCCCGTCCCGGTTTTCTTGAATCGTTTAGACGCACCTTTGTGTGTCTTGAGTTTTGGCATGACTGTTTTTCCGGGAAACCACAATTCTAGCACAAGAGGGTAACGCCGGTCACAACTCGCGAAAATATCGCGAAGCGGTAATTGAATCTATCGGTTATAGCTGGCCGCCCAGAATCGCCAATCGGCCTTTCGAACACCCCCCGTGCTACTTTCTGGCCAGGTAACTGGTTCCCGGAAGGATTCATTATGAACGGATTTCTCGGCTCGGCCATACTGGAAGCCGCCATCGGGGCGTCGCTGATCTACTTTATTCTGGCCATATTCTGCACCACGGTGAACGAATGGCTGGCGAGATTGGTTAACGCCCGCGCCTCAAATCTCCGCGGCACGATCCGGGAACTGCTGAACGCCCAGACCATCGCCGAAGGGAAGAATTTCCTCGACGCTTTCTACGCTCATCCCCTGATCGGTGTGTTGATGAAGGATGGCAAACACCCTCCGTACCTTCCCGTACGTTCTTTCACCACCGCGCTGATCGATCTGGCGACCTCCCACATCCAGGGCCCTATCACCTTCGCGGATCTCGAGACCGGCATCGGAAACCTGCCTGCGGGAGATGTCAGAACGTCCCTTCTGGCGCTGATGCAGAACACTGAACGCGATCTCGCGCGCGCTCAGGCCAATTTCGATAGTTGGTTCAACGATGCCATGAGCCGGGCTTCGAGCTGGTACAAGCACCGCGCCCAGTTCTGGAATACGGCGATCGCGGCAGGCATTACGCTCAGCCTCAATGCCGATACCATAAATATGCTGCACCGCTTCTGGACGGAACCGGCCCTGCGGCTCCACTCCGCCGATGTACTGGGATGGGATGGGGTGGCCGTCAACGCGAGCTTCGGAACCTGGTTCTCGCGCATTCTGGGGTGGGGCCTCACCATCGCCGCCGTATCTCTGGGGTCCCCGTTCTGGTACGACGTGCTCAAGAAATTCTCCAGTTTTCGCAATGCACCGGGCACTCCCGACCGCAAGGAAAGTTCCGCTATCTGAGGGTTACAGGACCGCGCTTACCTGGGCCGCTATCGCGCCCCGAGTACAATAAGAGCAGAAATGTCGTGTCTCCCTGGGGAACGGCGCACACTGAATCAGTTTGCGCTCGTCAGCTATTTACCGGATCCTCTGGCCGGGTTCCTCGATCGCCTTCGCCTGGACCTCACTCCCGACTGTAGTCCGCGCGCCCATGTTACGATTCTGCCGCCGCGCCCGCTCCATGCCGAGATTAAAGAAACTATAGAGACGCTGGCCGAAGAAAGCCGGTTGTCTCCCCCCTTCGAGGTACGGCTCGGTAACATTGAAATCTTCCCGGACTCGAACGTCATCTACATCAGCCTGGTACGGGGTGAACAGGAACTGCACGCGCTGCACGAGAATCTGAATGCCGGACAGTTGGAATACGACGGTCCCTTTCCCTACCACCCGCACATTACGATTGCGCAGGACATCACACCGGAGCAGGTGGGTCCGCTTTCGCAGATTGCCCGCGACCGGTGGGCGGCGTACAGCGGCCCCCGCGCTTTTTGGGTGGAACGGCTGAGTTTCGTGCAGAACGTCGCGCCGGGCGCCTGGGTGGATCTGGCGCAGATTCCCCTGGCTGTTCCCGTACCCGCCGGCCGGTAGTAGCCGCTGGTGTTCACGGCGCTAAACTAGACTGAATCCCGCCATGCCGCGCTTACCCGGCGAGAATCCCGGCCCGTACGAAATCGCCCCGGAAGGAACAATTCCGGTGCGCATCGCCGGAGTTGGGCTCCTGCTGGCAACCCTGGCTCTCGGAATCTTCGGCATCGGGCGGAGTTTGTGGATGGACGAGGCGTGGGTGGCCAATTCCGTATTGGCTCCGTCCCTTTCGGGAATGTTCTACTACCCGGACTGGCTCCAGACCACCCCTCCCCTGTTTCTGCTGCTGACCCGAGGCGTGGTCCTGGCGCTCGGCCCTTCGAATGTTGCGTTTCGCCTGTTGCCGCTCGCGTTCGCGCTGGTGGGGGTGGCGAGCATGATGGCGGTGGCCAGGCGGTTGGTATCTGCGCCGTTTGCGGTGACGGCCTGCGCATTTCTGGCGTTTAATCCCACGGCGATCGAATACTCGCGCACCTGTAAGCAATACAGCGCGGAGATGGCCGCTTCGGCAGCGATCGTGCTGTGCACGTCGATCTACCTGCGCAACCCGTTGCGGCACCGGTTCTTTTGGCTGCTCGGCGCATTCGTTGTCGTGCTGCCGCTCGCCTGGTCCACCGCTTTCCTGCTGCCGGGGATTGCCCTCGCCGTCTACGCGCACAGCGGAATACGCCGCGCAGGGGCACTGGTTCTGATCGCCGGCGGCGTTCTCGCCGCTCTTTACTTCGCTTTCATTCGCCAGAATCTTTCCCCCGAGTTGAGGACATTCTGGATTGCGAACGCAGAGAGCCGGTCTCCGGCATTGCTCGCGGCGCTGGCGTTGTGCCTCGCTGCCGCCGTCCGCCTCATTTGGACCCGCGCGTGGATGCAGTTCGTGGCGCTGCTGCCGTGTCTTCTGCTGGCTGCGGCCAACGCGTTGGGCTTGTACCCGGCCAGCCCGCGCACTCGCCTGTTTGCGTTGCCCTGCTTTCTGCTCGTTGCGGCGCTCGGTGCGGAGGATTTGTCTCGCTGGCTGACCCGCGGGAGCCGGGTACCCGTCTTCATCGGTTCGTTGGCCTGGTTGGTAGCGGCCGCCCTCGCCTCCGAGGCCGCATGGAAACAGATTGGCGAACACCAGAATGCGCCCGTGGAGGATTTTGAGGGCGCCGTTCGGTACTTGCGGCAGCACGTTGCGTCCTCCGACCTGCTTCTGGTCAACGCGTCCGTCATTGAAGGCTTCAAGCTGTACACAGCGATGGATCGCTGGCCCGATCACCACGCCATCTACGCCGATACAGGGTGGCCGTGTTGCCGTCGGGAAAAGGCGTCGACGCGGGGCACATCCACGGAGCGGGTTGTCGACGAAGATCTCGACCGTAAAATCCCGGCGGGATTCTCGGGACGCGTCTGGTTGCTCTATTCCGCTCGCCATACGCACTGGATGTGGGCCGGTCCGGACGAAGGCGTGCTCTGGCGGTCGCACCTGACGGAAAGGGGCTGCCCGCCCGGGCCCTATTATCGGGTACTGCCCAATCTGGCCATCAGCTCCATGGATTGCGCCAACGCGCGATAGGCGCGCGCCTCGTGCTCAGTGTGCCGCGGAACTTTCAGCCGCGATGGCTGCGGCCGTCCTCTTCGCGCTGCGCACGCAATCGGGAATGCCGATGCCTGTGAAAGCGTTCCCCACCAAATGCAGTCCCGGGACCGCGGCGGCCCGCGTTTCAATATCGGCCACCCGCGCCGAGTGCCCCACTGTGTACTGCGGCATGGAATCCGGCCAGCGGTGATTCAGGGCGAAGATCGGCTCGGCTTTGATATCCATCAGACGTTCCAGGTCGCCCTGCACGGCGTCGCGCGGCACATCGGGATCGGTCGAGAAGCAGCGGAACACCGCCTTGCCCTCGGGCACGCGGCCCAGCCATTTCGTCTGAAGCCAGGTGCACGCCATAACCGTGCGCCGCTCCGGCTTGGGAACCAGAAATCCGAAGGCATCGAGCGCGTGGGGAACGTCCTCGCGCCGGTACCCAAAGGTCCAGATGGAACTTCCGGTATACGGGATCCCGGTCAGCAGTTCGCTCAGTTGCGGATCGATGGGCGCGAGCAGCGGCGCCGACCAATTAGCCCCGCAGGCCAGCACGATGCGGTCGAACACGTGCCACTCGCCGTCCGCCAGCGCGCCCCAGCCGGATTCATAGCGGGCAAGTGAATCGACCCGCGCCCGGACCAGCCGAACGCGTTCCAGCAAAGTATCGACCAGGGTCCCCATGCCGCCGCTCAGCGACTTGAAAATAGACTGGCCGCTGGGCTTGCGCTTATCGCGAAACGTCCCCACAACCACGCTTCCATAGCGCTGCTCGTATTCGACGAACTTAGGCAGCACACTGGGCGCGCTCAGATGGTATGGGTCGCCGCCGTAGACTCCCGCCAGCAGCGGCTCGGCAAGGTAATCGACCGCTTCGGCGCCGAAATGATCGATCACGAAATCCGCCACCGAGCGGTCAGGTAAAGCTTTGGGGCTGCGGAAAATTTCAAGGCCCATCTTTATCTTCGTGCCCCAGCTGAAAAGATTCGTTTCTACCACGGGCCAGATCTTCGTGGGCACCACCATCTGCAAACCCTCGGGCATGGTCACGAAGCGCCCGTGCCGCAGAATATAAGTTCGCCGGCTGGCATCGTTCGACCCCGCCAGTTGATCGCCCATGCCGATTTCGCGGATCAGCTGCTCCGCCCAGGGCTTTGCCGCGAGCCAGCTCTCCGGGCCTGTTTCGAGGATGCAGCCATCCACCGTGACGCTGCCCATCGGCCCCCCCGGCGTCGCGTCGAACACCGAGGCGTCAATGCCCTCTTTGCCCAGGTAGTACGCGCACGAAAGACCGGAAATCCCGCCCCCGATTATGCCGACTCGCATCGCCTAAGGCCGGAACTCGCGGACCATCTGGACCACGGCCTTCACGTTCTCCACCGGCGTCTCGGGCAGGATGCCGTGGCCCAGATTGAAGATGTGGCCGGGCCGCGTTCCGGTCCGCCGCAGAAGATCGTGAACCTTGGTGCGCAGTTCGGGAAGCGGGGCAAAAAGCGCCACCGGATCCAGATTGCCCATAATTGCCGAGCGATAAGAAATGTCCATCCAGGCCTGGTCGATGTTGATGCGCCAGTCGCAGCCCATCACGTCGCCGCCGGCCGCGTGCAGCTCCTTGAAATAACCGGAGGCGCCGGTGCCGAAATGAATCACCGGCACTCCAGCCGACTTGATGCGCTCGATCAGCGCTCTTGAATACGGCTGCGCAAACCGCACGTAATCGTCGGCCGCCAGCGCTCCCACCCAGCTATCGAATACCTGAATGGAGCGCGCGCCCGAAGCCACCTGCATGATGGCGAAGGGCGCCAGCACGTCGACGATCTTGCCCATCAGACGCCGCCAGAGCGTTTCGTCCGCATACATCATGCGCTTGGTGCGGATGAAGTTGCGCGACGCGCCGCCTTCGATCATATAGCTTGCGAGCGTGAAGGGCGCGGCGCAAAATCCGATTACCGGAACCCGTCCCGCCAGCGCGCGCACGGTCTGTTGGATAGCCTCGCCGACATAGCCCAGATCGTCCGTGTTCGAGGTGGAAAGCGCGTCCACATCCTCGCTCGAAACGACCGGATTATGAATCTGCGGTCCCTCTTTCTGCGGATAGGTGAGCTTCAAGCCCATCGGCTCCACGGGCAAAAGGAGATCGGCGAAGATAATCGCGGCGTCCACGTCCAGCGCCTCCACGGGCTGCAGAGTAACAGCCGCCGCCAAATCCGGGCGCTTGCAGATTTCGAGCATCGAATGCCGCGCGCGAATGTCCCGGTACGATTTCATGTAGCGCCCCGCCTGCCGCATGAACCAAACCGGCCTGACATCGGTAGGCCGCCGCCGGCAGGCATCGAGAAAACGACTCGTCATTGGAGCCACGCGCATTGCTGATCCGCCTTGTCTTTTGTTAAGTTGCTTAATTCGCAATAGAAAACCCGGAAATTACCGGGTTTGTGAGCGGCCGTCCACCGACGGCCAAGAATAAAGTATGGCTTCGCCCACACCTCGCTGTCGAGAGTGCGAGGTGCAATGACCGAAACCGATAGCGTCCCCTGCGCCGGATAACCCGTTCGCGGGTCCATGATATGGCTCCAGGTCTTACCTTCGGCCACAAAGAACTTCTCATAACTGCCCGACGTGGAAAGCGATTCGTCCTTTAGGGTTACCTGCGCGGCCGATTTGAATTCATTGCCCGGGTCTTTGATCTGAATGCGCCAGCCCGGCTCGCCAGGAGGGGCGCCGAGGCAGTAGATGCTGCTGCCCGCCGCCGAGACCAGAGCCGACCGGATGCCGTCTTTCTTCAGGATTTCAACCATTTTGTCCACTGCGTAACCTTTGCCCACTCCCCCCGGATCGAGATTCAGTCCCGCCCGAGAGAAAAAAACAGTCTGCTGGGAGGCGTCGAGCACCATGTTCCGGTAACCGATTTGTCCCATCGCGCGCCCGATTTCACCGGCCTGCGGCAGGTGCCCCGACCCTTTATAGAATCCCCAGATCTTCATGAGAGGCCCGACCGTGATATCGAAAGTTCCTTCGCTCTTCCGGCTGTACTCCACGCACGTCGTCAACAGATCGAATAACTCCCGAGAAACTCCGACCGGGTGATCTGCCGCCTCCCGGTTCACTCTGCTCCATTCGCTTTCAGGCTGGTAATTTGAAAGCAGACGATCCAGCCGCCGGGCCTGTTCCAACGCGTCGTCCGCGGCGGATTCCATTTTGTTGCGGTCCTCGTCGTACAAGACGATCGAGTAAGTGGAGCCCATGGCGTCCGCGTTTGCCTCCAGCCGCAGCATTTCGGCCGCGGCGCCAGACATCGCGGGCACACGCTGCAACAAAAACAAAACTAACACAAAGTGTTTGAATCGCGCGCTTTTTTTCACAAGGCGGCTTCCGCCGCAAGCCCATTGCTACGTTTGTAATTTTTCATTGGCCGCAAGTTCCGGCTCGGGATGGCGATACTCTCAGGCTAGAACGGTTTCGGGGTTATGGCAATTGTCCCTGCCAATCCGGTGGCATGATTGTAGTTACCGCGCATGAATGCTCTCCTGCTTCTGCTTCTGGCCGCGTGCGTGACTCGGCTCTGGCTGATGCCGTTGCCGTCCAGCTTCTGGCTTGACGAACTCGTCACGTCATTTGTAGTGAAGTACCCGGCACACCCGTCGTTTGCGATCGCGCCGCAGGTTCCCGAGTCGCTCTATTACTCGCTGCCGCGCGCGATGAACGCGATTTTCGGTTTTTCCGAAGTCGCCTATCGGGTGCCTTCCGTGATTGCCACGGGTGTCGCCGTCTTTCTTATTGCCCGTATCGCGGCGCGGCTGATTCACCCCCGGGCCGCCTGGTTCGCCGTGTTCGCCTGCACCGCGATCGGCGGGTTCGATTACTTTGCGGACGACGCCCGGCCGTACGCAACGGGCATTCTCGTCGCGGCAGCCGGCATCTTCTTTCTCATTCGCTGGTTCGACGGCGCACGGTGGGTGGACGCTTTGCTGTTTCTATTCTTCGCCGCTCTTCTGTGGCGAGTGCAGTTGATCTACTGGCCTTTTTACATCGTCTATGCCGTTTATGCCGGTTTCCGCCTTCGCAAACATGACACTGCGGTGCGGGTGCGCTCGATTCTGATCGTCGGCGCACTTCTGGCGGCTTCTCTGGTTCCAGTCCTTCTGACGGCGCTTTCCATTCTGCGGGCCGCGCAAATGCACGTAATTGCGCCGGTTCCCTCGCTGCATACCCTCGAACATTCGCTGCACTGGAATCTGGTTCTGATCTGCGGACTGGGTGGGTGGCTGCTGCAGCGGTTTCAAAAAGGGCCGGCTGGAAACCTGCCCCGCCGCACTCTCGTGGTGATTGGCGCGTGGTGGCTCTGTACGCCGATTTGCCTCTTCCTCTACTCCCGGCTGACGGGCCAGAGCGTGTTTCTGCCCCGCTATCTGTCGCTGATGCTGCCCGGCGCCGCGCTCTGCGCCACCGCGGCGGCCGCCCTTTATATCCCGGCTGATCGATGGAAACAGGCCGCGGTTGCGCTTGGCCTGGGAGCGCTGATTTGGATGGGGCAGTGGAATCGCATCTGGCCCTCCCACGACGGCTCCGATTGGCGATCCGCGGCGCTGGCGGAGAACCGGCTCGCGAAGAGCGCCGCCACGCCGGTCCTTTGTATGAGCCCGTTCATCGAATCCACCGGGCCGGGCTGGAATCCCGACTATGCGCTGCCTGGCTTTCTCTATGCGCATCTGTCGATTTATCCGATTCTGGGGACGCCGTATTTGCTTCCGCTCCAGACCTCCCCCGCAGCCGAACGATACGCGGCCCAACTCGCTTCCGGAAAACTGGCGAAGGCGGGGAGATTCGTGCTCTACGGACAGTCATGGCAGGTAAGGTTTTGGCAGCACTGGTTTGCGCAGCGCGCGGAACTGGCCGGATGGGGGAGTTCGGTCGAAGAGTATGGCGACGTCGCGGCGGGGATTTTTACTCGACAAAACCCCAGCCCAGGCCGGGGTCTTCAGGCGGGCGCGTATAAATCCCCTCGGGACCCCGGCTGACGCCGTTCACTTCCGCCCATTGATCGTATACCGCCTTTGGGCCGCCCGGCGCGGGCATGAACATCTCGGCCCAGGGCGCGTTGGTCGTAGCCATGATGAAGTGCACGCCCTCGCGCGTTCCTCCTACGTGCGGGATCACCGGAATGTCGTAAGCCGACGCCATGGCCGCGATGCGCCGCAGTTCCGTCAATCCGCCGCACCAATGCATGTCCGGCTGCCAGATGCTGGCCGAACGATGTTCCAGTAACTGGCGGAAGCCGTACCGGTTGTATTCGTGCTCGCCGGTCGCAATGCGTATGTTTTTGATCTCCGCATGCAGGCGCGCGAAGCCTTCGTAATCGTGCGGCTGCAGGCATTCTTCCATCCAGTAGACCCGGTAGGGCCCCAGCATATCCGCCATTTCAAGCGTGTACTCGACGGTCCACGACATCCAGCAATCGAGCATGATGTCTCCATCGGGCCCAACTTTTTCGCGGGTACTTTTGACCAGATCGAGATTTTTCCGCATGCCTTCGCGCCCATCGCCGGGCCATACGCGATGGCAAGCTTGACGCGCCTGAAACCAAAATCGAGGTGCTGGTCGATATCGTTTCCCGTGCAATAGGCCGGAATGCGCGGTTTGGTTTCGCCGCCGATCAACTTATACACCGGAGTGTTCAGGGCTTTGCCCACGATGTCCCAAAGCGCCAGATCCACGCCGCTGATGGCGTGCATGCCGATCCCGGCGCGGTCGTAGCTCATGCTGGAGCGCCAGAGAATATCCCAGTTCCGCTCGATATCGAAGGGATCTTTCCCCATCAGCAGCTTAGTGAAGTGCTGTTCGATCAGCGGCCCGCCGCCCGGCCCGCCCGGCCCATAGCCTTTGATTCCCTTATCGGTGCCGATCTCGACGAAGAAGCCTGGCATCTTGCCCGGATCCGGCATGAACAGCGAGCGCATGGCCTTATATTCGGGATAGATCGACATGGGGCTCGCCACTTCCACGCCGTTGGTGGACCACGCATTGGCCGCCGGACTGTAGGCCGGGAGCGGATGCTTCGATTGCGGATTCATCAGACGCACCGAAGTGATCTTGAGATTACTCTTTTCGTCCCCGAATATCAGCGGCGCAGTCGCAGCCCCCGCCGCCAGCCCGAAAAACGATCTCCGATTCATACTGGGAAAATCATATCGCCAAATCGCCCCTGACCGGTGGGGCAGATTTCCGATCTGCCCTCGGCGCTTTCAGAAGGGCAAATATGGATTTGCATTTGGCTCTCCGGAACTATAACCTATGTGACGTGAAAAGACGGTCGTTCCTCAAATCCCTGGCGGCGGCTTCCGCCATCGGCGCGGCGGGCCCACGCCTGGCACACGCCTCGCTCCCGGCGGCGAAGATCACCAAAATCCGCATCTACTACCCGCCCACTCTCAATCAGACATTCGCGCAGAGCAACGCGGTGGTTCAGGTGGAAACCGATATCGGGATCACCGGCACCGGCGAAGGCGGCACGCACGACACGCTCGAACAGTGCGCCGGTACCCTGATCGGCAAAGATCCCTTCCGCATCGAGCAGTTGTGGCAGGAGATGTACATGGTCTGGTTCTACGCGCCGGGGAGGGAGAAGATCCACGCTCTCGGCGCGTTCGACATGGCGCTCTGGGACATCAAAGGCCAGGCACTGAAGCTGCCTCTGCATCAGGTGCTGGGCGGCTCGGCCCGCGATTACTGCGAATGCTATCCGACCGGCGGCCCCGGACCCGGCGGGGGTGCTAACCTCAGCCTCAAAGAGCGCGCCAAAGCTACCATCGAAGCTGGCTACCGTTGCTACCGCATCGATGCCTCGGCTGGCGGTCCGATTCCGAACGAGGTCTTCAACACGCACAACCGGGTTCATGCCGTGGTGCAGGCGTGTAAAGAAATTCGCGAGGGCGTGGGGCCGGATGGAGACTGGAACATCGACCTGCATCAGAAGTTCGATTACCCCGATGCTTTGCGCTGCTGCAAGCTGATCGAAGATCTGGAGCCGTATCTGGTCGAAGACCCCACGCGCGAGGAGCAGTTCCTCGAAGACATTCCGCGGCTGCGCCAGATGACGACGGTGCCGATCGCCGCCGGAGAAGAATGGGGCCAACGCTGGGATTTCAATAAGCTGGTGGAGAACCACGATATCGATTACAACCGCTGCACATTGCCGAACGTCGGCGGTATCACCGAGTACCTGAAGGTGATGGCATTGTGCGAAACCCATGTGGTAGGCATGGTGCCGCATTTCACCGGACCGATTTCGACCGCCGCGCTGGTGAACTGTCTCGCGACGTTCCCGGGACCGGTGCTGTTTGAGTACAACTACGGGGACCGGCCAATTGATTACTTACCCCAGTTCGTGGATTTCCGCAAAGGGAAGCTCTATCCCAACACGCGTCCCGGTCTGGGAGTTACAGTCGATCTGAAGCCTTTAAAGTTGATCAGCGAAGTAACTCAGGCGATCCGGAGCACACGGATCTATAAGAGGCCTGACGGCTCATTCACGCACTGGTAGGGCAGGGGGGCGGCAGAGATCTTTCCGACGAGCGGCTATCATGGAAATGCACTGAAAACTGCTAGCCAAAGATATTTGAATTTCCGATCAGCCCAACTGAGCGAGTCGGAGAGTTGGATAGCCGGGAATCGTGGTGATTCGGGCGCTGTCGATGAAGACGAAAGCGTCGCCTTCGATCTGATA
>JBEKAQ010000084.1:0-20433 GCA_050015835.1 Bryobacteraceae bacterium
AAACGTTGTTGAACTCGCTCCGCATGACCTATGGCTACGACGGCGGCAAGAAACTTCTCGACCACCTGGACGATTACTTCGATACGCCCGAGCACGCCGCATTCGCCATCCAGCTCGTAACTAATCCGCATTGGGACCCGACACAGAGCCGTGACGATGAGGCGAAAACCTACGCGCGCATCAAGGAGCTTCTGGACCGGCACGGCAAGCTCTTGCAATCGAACAGCGGCAGCGAGGCGCTGGCGATTCTCGGAATGCGCACGGCGCTGCGTATGGGCGATCCCCCCGGCGCGCTCGCAATCGCCCGCATGGTCCCGGCCGGCGCGCCCATCAGGAGGGAGCCGGACTTCGACTGGATGCTCGCTTCGGCGCACTTCCTGACGCACGATTTCGCCGCCGCCGAAGCGCCGCTCCTCGAACTCTTTGAGTCCCCTCGCTCTTTCGCCAACCAGAAAGCGGCGGCGGCGTATGGGCTCTGCGGCGTGTATTCGAAGGCCGGCAATTTCGTGGAACAGATTCGTTTCGCCCTGTGGCTGCACAAGGCGTTAGCCCAAAGAGAAAGCTACCTGAGTTATCCGGGCGTGCTGGCGGACCAGTCCATCTACTGGGCGGAATCCGGCTGGGATCTGAACCTGCTGCTCGAAACCGAGGTTCCCGACAACGCGCTCGAATCGTTCCTGAAAAAGTATCCGGATGCGCCCGACGCCAGGCTCGTTCGCTACGCGCTGGCCGTGCGGTTCGCCCGCCAGAACCGCTATGAGGAGGCCGCACAGATCTACGAATCGATTCACGCCTGGTGGCGTGTGCCGCGCATGCGCCAGCTTGCCGCGCTCTACCGCGAAGCGAATCGAACGGATCTCGCGGCGCCCCAACTCGACGAAGCCCGCTACAAACTGGCGGAGTTCATCGGCGCCAACTCCGCCCGGATCTACTTCAACGATCAGCTCTGGAATGGATTGCAGCGCTATGCGTTGACGGCGTCCACCGACACCCGGCTCACGCGCGAAGAACGCCAGGCCCTGACGCTCGGCGAGCGCAAGCTCAGGGACGATCAGGAAGAGCTCTGGCGTGCGTACCTCATCCTGCGCGGCGTCGTCGGGGACTCCGGCCACACGGACGTCGGGCGCAGGGCCGCACAACTGGCGATCCGGGATCTGCGCGGCATCAGCGAGCGCTTCGAAAGGCGAACCGAGATACGCAACGCGGATATAGAACTATCCCGCTGGCTGCGCCATAATAATAGCGAGCGCTTGAAATAACCGCATGCCGATCGCCCTGCCAGTCGTAAAGCAGTGCCCCAAATGCCAGTCGGAGAAGACGGACCGCGTGAATTCCGCCTGGCAGCGGTTACTTACGATGGCGACCGGATTCCACGCATATCGCTGCCTCCAATGCGGCCACAGGTTTCGCGCGGGCGACCGCCGGCGCTTCCCCCGCACCGGGCAAGGCGGCGGCGTCGACTACAAGCGCTGACCTTACGGATCCAACCGCACCACGAATGCCTCCGGCACATGCCGCTCGCCGCGGATGCGCTGCGCCAGCGCTTCGGCCGCATCCGCCGATGTCTCCCGTCCGGCCAGCACGCGCCACATGCTCGGGCTTCCCGGCCTCTCGACAATCTTCGCGGCGCCGTACATAGCAGCCAGGCTCTGTTGCAGCCCATCCGCATTGGCGCGCTCGCGAAACACCCCCACCTGCACCGCGAACAGCGCCGCCTCCGGATTCGACGGGGCCGCAATGACCGTCAATTCCACCTGCGCCACTCCCGGTCCTATTAAATCGATCTGCTGCGCGGCCGCATGCGACAGGTCGATAATCCGCCCATCCACGAACGGACCCCGGTCGATGATGCGCACGTCGACGGTCTTGTCGTTCGAGACATTGCGCACCCGCACCCACGTCTGGAACGGCAGGGTGCGATGCGCCGCCACCATCGTCTCCATATCGTAGGTCTCGCCGTCGGCCGCCTGCCTGCCGTGATACGGATGACCATACCAGCTCGCGGCGCCGCGCTGCGTGTGCCCGACCTCGGCCTGGACGTCCCGCTTGTTCAGCGACGGCTGCTGCACACCTGCCACCGGGTTCACCCTGACCTTCTTCTTCCCGCAGCCCGTCACGACGAGCATAGCCAGTAGAAAGCAAACCAGTGTCCCGTTCATCGGTTGTGATAACATCCTAACCTTTCCGCTTGCAACCCTGGCAACAGACATACGATCCCCTCGGCAGCGTCTGGCTATCCACCCTCAGCGCCGCCCTCCCGGTGTGCCTGCTCTTCTATCTGCTCGCCATCCGCCGCACCGCCGCGCATTGGGCCGCCATTAACGCCTCATTACTTTGTATTGCTCTGGCCGCGTTTGAGTTTCACATGCCTGCGGTGAAAATCGCCGGCGCGGTCGCGAGCGGGATGGTTTACGGCGCGGTACGGATCGGGTGGGTCCTGCTGGCGGCCGTCTTCGTATACGAGCTGACGGTGGAATCCGGCTACTTCGAAGTCATCAAACAATCGATCGGCGGCGTCTCGACCGATCGCCGTCTGCAGACTCTGCTCATCGCCTTCGCATTCGGCGCCGTGCTCGAAGGCGCGGGCGGCGGTGGAGCGCCTGTAGCCATCTGCGGCGCCATGATGGTCGGGCTCGGCTTCGATCCATTCGCCGCCGCGGTGATGTCCCTGATCGCCAACACGTCGCCGGTCGCCTATGGCGGCGTGGGCAATCCGGTGCGCGCGCTGATCGCCGTCACGCGTCTGCCCGGCATGGAGCTCAGCGCCATGATGGGCCGCATCCTTCCCTTCACCTCGTTCATTCTGCCCTTCTGGCTGACCCGCCTGGTTACCTCCTGGCGTAATGTCTTCGCCGTATGGCCGGGTCTACTGCTGGCGGGCGCCGTCTTCGCCGGCATCCAGTTCTATTGGTCGAACTACCGCGATTTCGGCCTCGTCGATATCATCGGCGGCCTCGTCACCCTGATCGCCCTCACCCTCTTCCTCAAGGTCTGGAAGCCGCGCGAGATCTGGCGCTTCCCCAATGAGCCGCCTCCGACCATCCACCTGCACCACTACACGTTCGGCAAGATCATGCATGCCTGGTCCGGCTTCCTGCTGCTGTCTCTCTTCGTGATCCTCTCCGGCCTGCCGTCGGTGGTGCTTTACCTGAACGCCACCAGCCCGAATATCCCCGTGCCCGGCCTGCATAATCAGGTCTTCCGCATGCCGCCGGTATTTCCTGCGCCGCATCCGGAACCGGCCATCTTCGATCTCACCTGGCTCGCCAACGCGGGCACCGCGACCTTCCTCGCCGGCCTGATCACCGGTCCGCTGCTGGGCCTCAGTATCCGCCGGACCATCGCCGTCTTCTTCCGCACCTGCCATCGCATGCGTCTCAGCCTGGTGGCGATCATGGCGATGCTGGTGCTGGGTTACGTGACGCGCTACAGCGGGATGGACGCCGTACTCGGCCTCGCCATGACGCACACCGGCCTGTTCTTCCCGTTCTTCGGAACCCTGATTGGATGGATCGGCGTCTCGCTCACCGGCACCGACGCCGGATCGAACGCGCTCTTCGGCAGTCTGCAGATCATCACCGCCGCCAAGCTAGGACTACCGCCGGTATTGATGGCCGCGGCGAACTCGGCGGGAGGCGTGATGGGCAAGATGATCGCGGCGCAATCGATTGTAGTGGCCACGGCCGCGGTGGGCCAGCCGGGCAGAGAAGGCGATCTCTTCCGCAAGGTCCTGCCGCACTCCCTCGCGCTCGCCTCGCTAGTAGGATTGATCGTCTTCTTCTTCGCGACCGTGGGCCGCGCCTGGGTTCCTTAAACGATCTCTTCCTTCTTTGGATCCCAATGCACCGTGCGCACCTGGCGATAACTCTCGACCGCCATCCTGCACGCAATCGAAACCCTGTATCCGACATCAAACGGGCAATTGGCTTCCTTCCCGCTGCGAATGCAATCGAGAAAGTTCTGCATATGCGCGCGCGGCGCGGTGGGCGATTGCCCCAGCATCTCCGTCCCATCCGGTCGGTTCACGCGTTGCGGAAGATAGCGGATCTGCTGGCCTTTCGAAATGGTGCCATCGGTGCCCAGAACCTCTTCGGTCACCCCAAGCTGATTGTTGCCGAAACCCGAATCCCACGAGAACAGAATCTCCTCCGGATGCTCCATCGAAACGTTCATCGTATCGGGAACTTCGCGGCCGTCCTTCCACAGATACAGGCCGCCGTTCATGCTCACCGTATGAGGGATTCTCAGCCCCATCGCCTTGTACCAGAACGCCAGCTGATGGCACATGTTCTCATGCACATTCCCGCCCGAGTAATCCCAGAAATAGCGCCAGTTGATGTACCGGTTGGCATCGAATTCCCGATCCGGCGCAGAGTTTCCCAGAAACGATTTCCAGAGGATGTTCTCCGCCGTCATGTCCGGATAAACCGGCCGCGACCACTGCGGCTTGCCGTTCGGCGTATTGCGATACATGTGCGCGTGGATGCCGGTTACTCTGCCCACAATGCCGCTCGCGAGGTAATTCGCCGCATCCACCACCTGCCCCGACGAGCATCCCTGATGACCGATCTGCACCGTAAGTTTCGCCGCGCGTTCGTAAGCCGTCCGCATCGCTTTGGCGTCCTCGAGCGTGAACGCCATGGTCTTTTCCTGGTAAACGTGTTTACCCGCATCCATCGCGGCCACGAAGCATTCCGCATGCAGATGCTGCGGTGTGGCGATCAACACCGCGTCGATCGACGGATCTTCGAGCATCGCGCGATAGTCGAGGTAAGTCTTCGCATTCGGCGCCAGTTTCTTTGCGTCTTCGAGGCGGCGCGTATAGACATCTGCGAAGGCCGTCAACTCGGCATTCGGACAGGCCGCGGCCTCGCGAGCGATCTGCGTGCCGCGGTCGCCGATGCCGATGACGCCGATGCGAATCCGTTCGTTCGCGCCCAGCACCTGCCCCGTGGCCAGACTGCCGGCGAGCCCGGTCGCCACGTTGCCTATGAAATTTCTGCGGGTCTGCATCGACTGCCTCAATCGGCCATAAAGACCACTCCCTTACGGTCGCGGCTCGGAAAGGGCCGGTATTCTGCCGAGGAGTGGTTTTCGTGGGCCGTACTTAAGTTTAACGCTGCCGCCCGATATAGTGAAATCTGTGTTTCGTCGCGTCATCTGGATCGTTCTCGACAGCGTCGGCGTGGGCGAGATGCCCGATGCCGCCGCTTATGGGGACGCGGGCAGCGATACGCTGGGTAACATCGCCCGCCGACGCCATCTTGACTTACCGAACCTGTGCCGGCTCGGTCTCGGCAATCTGAAGCCCATGCCCGAGTTGCCGAAAGCCGGCGCGCCCGAAGGATCCTATGGCCGCTGTACTCTGGCGTCGCCCGGCAAGGACACCACCACGGGCCATTGGGAAATGGCCGGGATACATCTCGCGAAACCGTTCCCGCTCTATCCGCACGGCTTCCCACCCGAAGTGATGCGAGAGTTCGAGAGGCGCATCGGCCGCTCCGCGCTGGGCAATAGGGCCGCCTCGGGCACCGAGATCATCAAAGAACTCGGCGTCCGCCATATGGAGACCGGCTGGCCGATCGTCTACACATCGGCCGACAGCGTCTTCCAGATTGCCGCGCATGAGCAGGTGATCCCGCTCGCGGAACTCTACCGGATTTGCCGGATCGCGCGCGAGATTATGACCGGCCCGCATGAGGTCGGCCGAGTGATTGCGCGGCCCTTTGAAGGGCCGCCCGGCGCTTTCGTCCGCACTGCGAATCGCCACGATTACGCCGTCCCGCCTCCGCCCGGCATGCTGCTCGACAAGCTCGCCGAAAAGAGCGTCCAGGTCTTCAGCGTGGGCAAAATCTTCGATGTGTTTCTGGGCCGCGGCATCTCCAGTCACGTTCCGACCAAGAACAACGCCGACGGAATGCAGAAGACGTTTGAGGCTGCCAGGGCCTTTAACGGCGGCCTCGTCTTCGTGAATCTGGTCGATTTCGATCAGCAGTACGGGCATCGCAACGACGTGGAAGGCTATGCCAACGCGATCGAGGAGTTCGACCGGTGGCTGCCCGAATTCCGCGCCGCGCTGCGTCCCGGCGATCTCGCAATCCTGACTGCCGACCATGGGTGCGACCCCACCACGCCTTCCACCGATCACAGCCGCGAATACGTGCCGCTGATTGTTTTCGGACCCCGTGCGCGCGCCGGAATCGACCTCGGCCTGCGCGCCACGCTCAGCGATATCGGGCAAACCGTAGCCGAAAATTTCGCAACATCGATCGAGAAAGGTACGAGTTTTTTACAAGCGATCCTATGAGAATACCCATGATGGCGGGCAACTGGAAGATGTACAAGACGCCCGCCGAAACGCACGCTTTTTTCGAGGCATTCAAGCCGCTGGTGGCCAGTGCCCTGCATTGCGATATCGTCATCTGTCCGCCCTATCCCGACCTCCACGCCGCCATGAAAGAAGCGGAAGGCAGCAACATCGGGATCGGCGCGCAGAATCTCTATTGGGGCAAGGAAGGCGCCGTCACCGGCGAGGTTTCCGGCCACATGCTGCAGTCGATCGGCTGCCGCTACGTGATCGTCGCCCACAGCGAACGCCGCCAGTACTTCGGCGAATCGGAGCCCGACGTGGTGCGCAAAACCCAGGCGGCCCTCGAGTACAACCTCAAGCCCATCGTATGCGTGGGCGAGCGTCTTGAAGAGCGCGAATCGGGCCGCACCGAAGAGGTTCTTGGCGAGATGTTCGATGGCGGCATTGCGCCGCTGACGCCGGAGCAGTTCGCGAAGATCGTGATCGCGTATGAGCCGGTCTGGGCCATCGGCACCGGCAAGACGGCGACGCCGCACATTGCCGCGGAGGCGCATCGCTTCCTCAGGAAGAAGGTGGCCGCGAAATTTGGCGACGCCGCCGCCGAAGCCACCCGGATTCTCTACGGAGGGAGCGTCAAGCCCGACAACGTGAAGGGCCTGATGTTCGAGGAAGAGATCGACGGCGCGCTGGTGGGCGGGGCCAGTCTCGATCCGAAATCGTTCGCGGCTATCGTTAATTTCTAGTAGGCTGTCTCCGCGATCCCGTTACCGCATTTTTCCGAGCCGCGACCGTGAGGGAGCGGTAACGACATGGCCGGGACGGTCCACTGGTGTTGCGACTCGACTTGCGGTTGGGCTCACCACCGGATGGCATCGAGGAACGACGTGATCGCCCGGTTCACCGTGTCGGGCTTCTCCTCGTGCACCATGTGGCCGGCGTCGTCGATGACGACGAGTTGCGATCCCGCGATATCCTGCTGGAAGCGCGTCGCGGTCCGAACGTCCACGATCCGGTCGTTGCGTCCCCAGACGATGAGGGTCGGCACCACCACCGACTTGATGCGGGTCACGTCGGGGAGGGCGAAGTCGAAGTGCAGCGCCCGCTGCATCCAGTAGAACGCGTCCCGGGCGTTCGGGGTGTGGTTGATGTCGCAGATCTCCGCGACGAATGCCGAGTCGCGCGCGAACGGAGCGGGATCGTGATAGATGTACCGGAAAAAGCCCTTGACGCTGGCGGGATACGACGAGAACGACATCAGGATCGCGTGGGTCGCCCGATGGAGCAGAGGATTGAGCGCGCCCAGCGTGACTCCGCTTGGGTAGCCGCCTGCGGCGACAAGGACGAGGCCGGCGGTCCGCTCGCGAAAGTCGAGGGCGAACTCGAGCGCGACCGTGCCGCCAAGCGACTGCCCGGCGACGACCGCCTTCGGTATCCCCATGGTGGTCATGAAGTCCCGGACGAACTCGGCGTAGCTCCGGTGCGTGTAGGGAAACGTGGCGGGCTTGCCGGAGTATCCGGAGCCGGGGAGGTCGAGTGTCCAGACCTCGTGTGAGCGGCTCAGGGCGCCGATATTGAATCGCCAGGTGCTCGTGTGGCTGCCACCGGCGGGAATAAGGATCAGCGGCGGACCCGATCCGTGCCGTTCGTAGTAAGTGTCGATGCCGCGCACTACGACGAAGTGACCTGTCTTCGCCAGCGAACGGGGTGACAGCGGCGGGATCAGCGCCCAAACGGCCCAGTGGGCCACCAGGAGCAGAATCATCGAGCCGATCGCGACGCCGACGATGATCACCGCCGTGTTCATGGAACTCCTACTCCAGAGTAGATGTCATCGTACTCAGCCAGCCCGGCGATTGGGAACAGGGACATACTCAGCAGGTGCGCGGACGCGATAGAATGTTGAACGACACGTTTTACCCGCGAACTCAATGACCTTAACGACTCGCTTCGCCGCCGCCGCACTCGTGGCCGCCAGTTCGCTCTGGGCCCAGAACGTCGAGGTCTTCGAGAAGAACGCCAGACCCCTTTTCGTCGAAACGTGCCAGGGCTGCCACAACCAGAAACTCAAAAGCGGCGGGCTCGATCTCAGCTCGGTCGAAGGTATGAAAGAAGCAGCGGCAGGTGGGTTCTTCGGCACCGCGAGCGAGCCCGATAAGAGCCTCATCTTGCAAGCGCTCGGCTACGAAGGCCGCGTGAAGATGCCGCCGCAGGGCAAACTTCCTCCGGAGAAAATCGCGGCGATTCGCGAATGGGTGATGGCGGGCGCGCCTCTTCCCGCGGCGCCGGCAACATCCGCGGCCGAGACCTCCACCAGCGTGCGTCCGGTCGCCATCCGCGGCGTCATCACAGAAGCGGACAAGAACTACTGGGCCTTCAAACCGATTGCGCATCCCGCGCCGCCCACAGTCGATCGCAAGGACTGGAGCGCCAATCCGATCGATCGCTTCATCCTCGCCAACCTCGAAAAAAACGGCCTGCAACCAACCCCGCCCGCTAACAGGAACACGCTGCTGCGCCGCGCCACGTTCGATCTGACGGGCCTTCCGCCCACCGAAAAAGAGCTCGCCGAGTTTTTAGCCGACAAGTCGCCCAACGCATTTGAAAAGGTGGTGGATCGCCTGCTCGCCTCGCCCCGCTACGGCGAACGCTGGGGACGGCAGTGGCTTGACGTGATGCGTTACGCGGATTCGACCGGCAGCGACGAAGACCACCGCTATCCGCATGCGTGGCGTTATCGCGATTACGTGATTCAGGCGTTCAACGACGACATGCCGTACAACCAGTTCGTGCGCGAGCAACTGGCCGGGGATATTCTGGCGGCCGATCCGAACTCGGGAGTGGGTTATCGCGGCATCGTCGCCACCGGCTTTCTCGCGCTGGGCAAGAAGGCGCTGGCGCAGAAGGATCTGCCACTGAAACGCTACGACGTGGTGGACGATCAGATCGATGTCACGGCGAAGGCGCTGCTCGGCCTCACCGTCACCTGCGCGCGCTGTCACGATCATAAGTTCGATCCCATCGCCACCAAGGATTACTATGCGATGGCCGCCATGTTCGCCAGCACCCTGAGCTATGCCAAAGGCGAGGAGGGCGATCCGATTCAGACGCCGCTCGCGCCCGACGGACAGTTCGAAGCTTTCCGCAAGCAGTGGGCGGATTTTCTCGCCGTGGAAAAGAAGATCGACAAGATCATCGATTTCGATTCCGACGCGAAGAAGAATCGCGACAAGCAGGAAGCGCTGATTGCCGCGTCGATGCTGGCAGCGTATCGCGTGTACGCGAAGCATGAACCGCTGGCACAGGCCGGGGCCGATGCGAAATGGGTCGAATACCTGTCTTCGAAATCCGCGCCCGAGTTGGCGAAATGGCGCGCCGCCACAGATGCGAACCGCGAAGAGATCGCCAAAGAATATCAGGAAGATTTCCGGCGCAGCGCCTATCAATACGATCAGGATCTGAGTTGGTGGAAACAGGCGCGTCAGGCTTTCCCTTCGGCGGGCAAGGTGGCTGGTCCGCGGCCGGAAGTAAATAAGGAACAGAATCCGTTCTTCTACGCGACGTTCGTTGCCGAGAAGGGCCCGCTGCATCGGACGCGCGACGAGCAGATCGCCACGCTGACGCCGGAACAGGCGGCCGAAGTGCGCACCCTGCTGGCACAAAGCGCGGACCTCGAGCGCACCGTTCCCAAGACCGAAGTTCCCATGGCGTGCGCGGTTAAGGAAGGCGAGACCATGGAGCAGCATGTCTTCCTGCGCGGCGATTATCACAACATCGGCGATCGCGTCGATCGTACGGTGCCGGCGATCCTGCGCCTCAGTGCGCCGGAAGAGCCTGTGACCACGAAGAGCGGCCGTCTCGAATTTGCCGATTGGGTTGTCGACCCGCGCAATCCGCTGCCCGCGCGCGTGATGGCGAATCGCATCTGGCAGGGGCACTTCGGCGACGGCATCGTGCGCACGCCGGATAATTTCGGCAAGCTGGGCGACCGGCCTTCGAATCCGGAACTGCTCGATTACCTGGCGCGCCAGTTCATGGAGAACGGCTGGTCGGTGAAGAAAATGCACCGGCTGATCATGCTGTCGCAGACTTATCAGATGAGCGCCGAATACGATCTGGCGAAGAAAGAGAAAGATCCGGAAGACCGTTTGATTTCGCGCTTTCCGCGGCAGCGCCTGAGCATTGAAGAGATCCGCGATGCGTTCCTCGCGATTGGCGGGGATCTGGATCTTACTATGGGCGGAACGCTCGATCCGGGCGTCGGCACCGATGGCGAAACCAGCGCCAGCCGCATCAGCATGAACCCCGAGAGCACCAACCGTCGCAGCATTTACCTGCCTCTGCGGCGTTCGAATCTGCCGACGCTTTATATGTTGTTCGATTTCGGCGATGCGACGAGTCCGGAAGGGAAACGTAATCCGACGACGGTCGCGACGCAGGCGTTGTTCGTGATGAACAGCCCGATGGTCGATCGGGAAGCGAAGACGCTGGCGGACAAAGTGCTCGCGCAGAACAAGGCCGATACGAAGCGCCTCGAAGAAACCTATATTGCGATTCTCGACCGGCGTCCCGACCCGAGCGAGGTCGATACGGGGCTGACTTACATACAGAACCTGCGCCGCAAGTGGAAAGACATTAACGAAGAGAAGGCGTGGCAGAGCTTTTGCCATGCGCTGATGGCGTCGAACGAATTTATTTACGTGTATTAGAAGGTGGAAATATGGACATACGCTCGCTGATCACCAAGGCTCCTCCGCGGTCGCAATTCTCGCGCCGCGCCGTGCTGCGCAGCGCCGCCTGCGGATTCGGCATGCTGGGGCTGGGCTCGATGCTGGCCGAGGCCGATCAGGATCCGCTGGCGCCGAAGTCGCCCATGTTTCCGGCGCGGGCCAAGCGCGTCATATTTCTGTTCATGCACGGCGGCCCTTCGTCGATCGACACCTTCGACCCCAAGCCTTACCTCGACGCCAACGACGGCAAGCCTCTGCCCATCAAACAGCCGTTGACCTTCGCGGCGGGGAAAACCGGCGGGCTGATGAAATCGCCGTGGGCGTTTAAGAACAGCGGACAGAGCGGGCTGCCCATCAGCGATCTGTTCCCGAAGATCCGCGAGTGCGCGGACGATCTTTGCGTGGTGCGTTCCCTCGTCGGCGAAGGCGTGGATCACGGCGCGGCGCTGTTGCAGACTTTCACCGGTACGTTTACGTTTACGCGGCCCAGCATGGGGTCGTGGGTGCTGTATGGATTGGGCACGGAGAATCGCAATCTGCCCGGCTACATCACCATCAAGCCGGCGCTCTCGCACGGCGGAGCGAAGAACTGGAGTTCGGGATTTCTGCCGGGTTCGGTGCAGGGGACGGCCATCGGGCACGCCGGTATGCAGGTGGCGGAGATCCAGAAAGAGCCCATCGAGTATCTGCTGAATCAGGGGCTCACGCGCGAACAACAGCGCTATGAACTGGACATGATCCAGGCGATCAACCGCAAGCACCAGGAGTTGTGGAAGCTCGACGATGAATTAGAGACGCGCATTCAATCCTTCGAGATGGGTTTCCGGATGCAGGCCGAGGCGCAGAAGGTGTTCGATGTTTCGGGCGAATCGGAGGCGACGAAGAAGCTCTATGGTCTGGACGATCCGAAGACGGCCGATTTCGGCTGGCAGTGTCTGCTCGCCCGGCGTCTGGCGGAAGCGGACGTGCGCTTCATTCAGTGCACCCATAGTTATAAGTGGGATCAGCACACCGACTTATTCGTGAAGCATAACGAGAACGCGGCTGAAGTGGATCTGCCCATCGCCGGATTGCTGAAAGATCTGAAGGCGCGCGGGCTGCTGAAGGACACGCTGGTCGTCTGGTCCGGCGAGTTCGGCCGCACGCCGATTTCGGAGAGCGGCAACGGGCGCGACCATAACCCCTATGGATATTCGGTGTGGATGGCGGGCGGTGGCGTGAAGCCTGGTTTCGCTTACGGCGCGACGGACGATTTCGGCTATCACGCGGCGGAGAACCGGATGCACCTCCACGATTTCCATGCCACTGTGCTGGCGCTGCTGGGCCTCGATCACGAGAAGCTGACGTACCGATATTCCGGCCGCGACTTCCGGTTAACGGATGTTGCGGGGAATGTGCATCGGGGCGTTTTCGCCTGACCCGCCTGAAGCCGCCCTCGACCGCGACTTGCTTTCTGATAGAATCTCGCTGATTGCGCGTGATGCGTGTCGATTTTCCTGAGAGGGGTTTTTCAAGATGAAACGTCAAATATTCGCAGTGGGCCTGGCGGTGACGCTGAGCTTCGCACTGTTCCAGGCATGGGGACAACAACCGGCGGCGCAGCCGCGTGCCAACGCCGACCCGTACTTCAACAACGCCGCTCCGGGAACGCAGGCGTACCCGCTGGCGGCGCCCGCCGGCAAGGACAGCGGCGCGTACCAGAACAATCTTCCCGGCGCCGTCAATACGGGGCCCTTCAACATGAACTCGTGGAAATACGGGCACCAATTCGATCCGCCGGCCGACGCCAAGATCTGGAACCCCGTAATGATCAAGATGCAGAAGGGCGAGAAAGTGACCGGCGGCACGGTGTTCTCCGGCACCGATCCGGAGACGTATTGCGCGATGGCTAATGCCGGCTACGATTTCATCTGGACCGAAATGCAGCACGATCCGCGCAGCTGGCAGGACGTGGGACGGATGTGGGCGGCGTGCCCGCATGCCAAGGCGGTTCCCGGCGTGCGCGTGGCATATGCCGACGAGCGCGAGATCCAGCATGCGACCGACCTCGGCGCGCTGGTGGTGGTGGTCCCCACGGTGCGCACCGTCGAAGAAGGCCTGGCGGGCCGCAACTGGACGTTCTTCCCGCCGCTCGGCAAGCGCAGCACGGGCGGTGGACAGGGCACTTCGTCCGATTTCTGGGGCGACGTTCCGGGCGGGTATCGCGCCACGGCCAACCAGAACATCGTGCTGATCGAAATGATCGAGACGCTCGACGGCGTGCAGAACGCGCGTGAAATCGCCTCCATTCCGGGCGTAACGGCTCTGTTTGCGGCGAGCGGCGACCTGGGCAATTTCTCCGGCTACGGGCGCGGCACACCCGATTACGAGCGGCTGATCAACGCAGTTCACGATGCGGCGCTCGCCGCGCACAAGCGGCTGTGCGGACCGTTCACGTGGGCCAACCGGCCGGACTTCACCTGCTTCCAGAACAGCAGCGAAACGGCGGCGATCGCGCGCGGCGTGGCCGCCGAACTGGGACCGCTGAAGGATAAGCAGGGCGTACCGGAAGTCGGGCCTTACGCACCCAAGAAGAAGTAGCAAGGCTCCTTCGACCGACAGCGCCTCCGCATCGCGCGGGGGCGCTTTTTTTTGTGGCCGAAGCGAGCGGCATATACTCAAACGAAACCCCTTTTTAATTCATGAACAAGCCACTGAATCGCTACAGTTCGCGCATCACACAGCCCCCCGCGCAGGGCGCTTCGCAGGCCATGCTTTACGCCACGGGCCTGAACGAAAGCGACATGCAGAAAGCGCAGGTCGGCATCGGCAGCGTCTGGTATGAAGGCAATCCGTGCAATCAGCATCTGCTCGATCTTTCCGTCAAGGTGAAAAAAGGCGTGCAGGCGTCCGGCATGGTGCCGATGCGCTTCAACACCATCGGCGTGAGCGACGGTATTTCGATGGGCACCGAGGGCATGAGCTTCTCGCTGCAATCGCGCGACCTGATCGCCGATTCGATCGAGACCATCATGGGCGGCCAGTGGTACGACGGCCTGATTACTCTGCCCGGCTGCGATAAGAATATGCCGGGCTGCATCATCGCCATGGGACGGCTGAACCGGCCCTCGATCATGATCTACGGCGGGACGATTCGCGCCGGGCATTTCCACGATAAGAAGGTGGATATTATTTCGGCGTTCCAGAGTTACGGGGAGTTTCTCTCGGGGCGCATCGACGATGAAGAGCGGCAGGGCATCGTGCGGCATGCCTGTCCCGGCGCGGGCGCCTGCGGCGGCATGTACACGGCGAACACCATGGCGGCGGCGATCGAGACGCTGGGCATGTCGTTGCCTTATAGTTCTTCGACTCCGGCGGTGGATGCGCAGAAGGCGGACGAATGCGTGCGCGCGGGCGCGGCGATGCGGAATCTGCTGGAGCTGGATCTTAAGCCGCGCGACATCATGACGAGGGCGGCGTTCGAGAACGCCATGGTGGTGGTGACGGTGCTGGGTGGATCGACTAATGCGGTGCTGCATCTGCTTGCGATCGCGCGCGCGGTGGGCGTGCCGCTGGAGCTGAGCGATTTTCAGGCCGTCAGCGACCGCACTCCTTTGCTGGCGGATTTCAAGCCCAGCGGCAAGTATGTGATGGAGGATCTGCATCAGGTGGGCGGCGTGCCGGCGGTGATGAAGATGCTGCTCGAAGCCGGCATGATCGACGGCGATTGCATGACGGTTACGGGGAAATCGATTCGCGCGAACCTTCAGGAGCTGCCTGGTCTGAAGGCGGGCCAGGAGATTGTACATCCGCTGGATCGGCCGATCAAGGCGTCGGGGCATATCCAGATATTGAAGGGCAATCTGGCCCCCGAGGGCGCGGTTGCCAAGATCACCGGGAAGGAGGGGCTAAGATTCTCCGGGCCGGCTCGCGTCTTCGATTGCGAGGAAGAGATTCTGCATGCTTTGGAGCGGCATGAGATCGGCAAGGGCGACGTGGTGGTGATTCGTTACGAAGGGCCCAAGGGCGGTCCTGGAATGCCGGAGATGCTGACACCCACTTCGGCGATTATGGGCGCGGGTCTGGGGAAGGACGTTGCTCTTATGACCGATGGAAGATTCTCTGGCGGGTCGCATGGTTTTATCGTTGGTCATGTTACTCCCGAGGCTCAGGAGGGCGGGCCGATCGCTTTGGTTCAGAATGGGGATGTGATTACGATTGACGCGTCTAAGAATGAGATCTCGGTGGCCGTGTCCGACGAGGAGATGGCAAGGAGGAAAAGCCTTTGGATTATGCCTCCTTATAAGGCTACTCGGGGGACGCTCGCTAAGTACATTCGGCTGGTCAAGAGCGCCAGCCTGGGTTGTGTTACGGATGAGTAAGAATGGACAGGCGGAAGCGCCTGTCCCACATTATTTCTTCGGGACCTTTACTACGTAGTACTTTACTTCTTTCGGGACTTCTTTGAACCAGTGGGGGATTCCGGCTGGAATTACGATCACGTCTCCCTTAGTCAGGTGATAGGTGGTGTATCCGGTGAGGGTCCCTCCACGTATCTGGCCAGGCGCGATCGGCTTTCCTCCTTCGTATTTGCCTCCGGTGACAAAGGTCGTCTCTCCGTCGGTGATGTAGAAGATATCGGTCAGCGACTCATGTAACTCGATGGTGCCCGGCTTATTGCGATAGTTCCCTTCGACAACCAGGTTATCGGCGTTAACCAGGTGGATGTCTGCCTTATTATCGAGCGCCGCCTGGACCTTGTCGTGCGGGACGTAAGCGACTTCGGTCTGATCGGCTCCGGCCAGCAGGGCGGCGCAGGCCGTCAGAAGTAAGATGAATTTCGTCATGATTCGCTCCTAAGGTTTGGGTTTCACGGCGTCGAACTTAATCTGATTGAGCGCCTGGGTGTCGCCGGGGAGTTCCCTTTGACCGGTCGAAAACTGATTCACGCTCAGGATGTAGGCGATGATATCCGCATTGACTTCGCGGCTCAGACTGCCGGGACGGTCCTTGGGCATGGTGGCGCGCGTGCGTTCATAGAGAGCGCCGATAGACTGGCCGGACCAGCGATCCATAAAATCTCCGCCGGCGAGCGAGGGCGCCATTTCGATGCCTTCGAGGCCGCGGCCGTGGCAGACGGCACAGCGCTGGTTATAGACGATCTGGCCGCGGGCGGCCTGCGCCGCCGTATAGATGGGACCACCGGCGTAAGGCGCTTGCGCGGCGATCGGGGGGGCGGCCGGCTGTACCCGCGTGGTAGTTGCCGGAGCGGCTTCCGATGCGGACGGCAACTTATAGGCCACTAACTCGGCGCTGTAACTTCCCCCGCTGATGGCGACAGCGAGGTATTGCTGGCCGTTCAGCATGTAAGTCATGGGAGAGGCGCTTTGCGGAGCTTCCATGTAAATGGCGCCGACTTCCTTGCCGGTAGCTTTGTCGTAGGCCCGCAGCATAGCTCCGCGCGCGCCGGAGGGCATGGTGGCAGCGGCGGCATCGCCTATGATCACGAGCGACTTCGTGGCCAGCGGCCCGACATTGCCCGGACTGCCCGTGCGCGGGATATTCAGTCCCTTTAATAAAGGACTGTTACGGACGTTATCGGGCGTCTCGCCATGAGCGATCTGCCACGCGATGTCGCCCTTATTCAGATCGATGGCGGAAAGAACGCCATAGGGCGGTTTCAACAGCGGCAAGCCCTGCACGGTAAGACTGCGTCCACCGCCCTCGCCGCCCGCGGGACGCACCGCCCCCATACCCATGCCTCTGCCTCGCGTCGGGGCCACGCCGTCTCTTCCCACGACGTAATTCATGTCCGATATGCCGGAGGAAGGCTTTATCAGGCCGTCAAGTCCGATGGTGATTTTGGCATACACATAGAGCAGATGGGTCTCGGGATCGAACGCTCCACCGGGCCAATTGGTGCCGCCCTGATTTCCCGGCGAGACGATGGTGGCGATGGGGCCATCCGCCTTGCTGACTACGGCAGGCGTGAAGAGCGGACCGATCTTGTACTTCGAGACCAGTTCCACGGCTTCCTTGTGCAATTCCGGCGTGAAATCGATCAGGTCGTCGAGCTTGACGCCCTGGTGGCCGTAAGCCGGCGGTTTGGTGGGAATCGGCTGCGTCTTTGAGTACCACTCGCCCGGCACGTCGCCCTGGGGCACGGGCGTTTCCACGATAGGCCAGATGGGCTTGCCTGTCTGGCGGTCGAATACATAAAGGAATTCCTGCTTGGTGGGCTGCGCGACCGCTTTGACGATCTTGCCGTCGATGTTGAGATCGACCAGCATGGGGGCGCAGGGAATGTCCATGTCCCACAGGCCGTGGTGAACCAATTGATAGTGCCAGATGCGCTTGCCGGTATGCAGATCGACGGCGAGGAGGGTTTCGCCGAACAGGCCGTTGCCGGGGCGATGGCCGCCGTAGAAATCGCCGGTGGGCAGTTCGACGGGCAGGTAGACCATGTTGAGATCCTCGTCGACGGAGATCTGGGCCCACACGCCGGCGTTGCCGGTATAGGACCAGGAATCCTTTTCCCACGTGTCGATGCCGAACTCGCCGGGCTTGGGAATGGTGTGGAAGATCCAGAGGCGTTTGCCGGTCTTCACGTCGAAGCCGCGGACATAGCCTTTTACGTTGTTCTTGCTTTTGGGCACGTTCCCGGCCGAGTGGGCGGCGCCGACGATCACGACATCTTTCGCCACGATGGGCGTGGCATGAAGGCCGATGTCGGCGGTGACCGGGTCCATTTCCTGATCGTCGTTGAGCCTGAGATCGACTACGCCATTGACTCCGAAGGTTTTCACCGGGTAGCCGGTTTTGGCGTCGAGGGCGATGAGGCGGTAGCCGGGCGTGACATAGAGGATGCGCTCCTCCTTGCCGTCGGTCCAGTAAGCGACCCCGTGACCGGAGAGCCCGCGCGGGGCCAGTTGGCCGCGCCTGCCTTCGTTTTCGCTGTGCATCCAGAGCATCTCGCCGGTGGCGGGATCGAGGCAGACTACGGCGCGGCGCGACCCGGCGGTGACGTAGAGTCTGCCTTTGACGACCAGCGGAGTGCCTTCGTACAGATACTCGGGCTGGGCGCCGAGGGAGTCGGGCTTGAAGCGCCAGGCGACTTCGAGCTTATTGAAGTTAGAGGCGTTGATCTGATCGAGCGGGGAATAGCGGGTGTTGCCGAGATCGCCGCCATAGGTGGGCCATTCGCCGTTTTTGGCGCCGGACTGGGAGCGCGCGATGGGAATGATCGCAAACAGGCAGGCAAGGGAAAGGGTCGGCAGGGACCAGCGGGGAAGTCTTCGCATCACGGCATCTCCAATCGGGGGCGGCGAACGGTACGGCGGAACTGTATCATTTCTGCCGAGCATTCTATCACCGGGGGCCTGGGATGAGGCGCCGGGACTCCATTATTAGCCACCGATGGACACCGATGAACACCGATCAGAGGATCGGAACCCCTGTTTTGCTCGAAAATCCAGCTTCGTTTGGAACTGGCATGTTTTCTTTCCGGCTTTCCCGGAGTACCCTCTTCGACCGGATATAGATGCGATCGATGATGGACTCGATGGCGAGCGCGGCTCGGACTACCGGCTCTTTCGAGGCGAGTTCGGGGTTGCGGGATCGCGTGCGGATTTCCTCGGAGATACGGGCGGTTTCCACGGCCCAGATGCGTTTCTGACGCCATTTGGCGACGGCAATGGTTTCGACCAGTTCGAGCTCAGAGTCGGTTTGCGGGAGGTGTTCAGAGACGAAGCGGGCCAACAGAGATTTGAAACGCTCTTTGTCTTCTCCTTCGAGAACGATTGACTGTGAGAGAAGGCCGTGGCGCGCCGCGTTGCGTGAGGAGATGCGTTGGCCTTCGGCGGTGATGGGACCGCGGGATTTCTTCGAGTTGGCACGGGAGGCGGCGATTCGTTTTTCTGAGCTCATATGGGCAACTCCGGCCTCAGTATGGAGCATTAGATTGGGGGCGGATTGTTCGGTCTGAGTGTTTTGAACGAGTTAGGGGCCAAAAAAGGGGGAATATTTCCGTGAACGCGAATTTAGCCACCGATGAACACCGATGGACACCGATAAGCGCACAGAGCACGGAGCCGCTATCTGCTTCGGCGCTTGCAGAACATCCACATGAGAGCGAACTGGTGTGAGCCGGCGAGGATGCCCGGGATCGCCCTGATGGCCAGGCAGCGACGCACCGTTGCAACGCCGGTAATCTTGCCGGCCCAACGATCGCCTGCCGGCGGCATCTTCCTGAATCGCGCCCGATCGACGGATTGGCCGAAGCTCCCCCACAGGTAACCGATTGATCGGTCGTAATCCCGGTTCCGGTTATGCATAATGCGGACACCCGACGAACATGCTCTTGCCTGCGAAGAGGTTTTGGGATCCGCAGAATCGAATTGCCGTCCTGCTGGCGAGCGCGGGAATGACGGTGGCGATCGCGCTCGCGGATTGGTGGACCACGCCCTATGTGTCGCTGGGCTTCCTGTATTTGTTTCCCATTATGCTCGCGGCCGGCTTCCTGTCCCGCTCGGCGCTGATAATCCTGGGCGTCGTTTGCGCGGTGTTAAGCGAGGCTTTTAGTTCGCTCGACCCGGCCGGGAGAGCGATCCGTCTGATTTTTGAGATGTTAGCCTTCGCGGGATGCGGGCTGTTCGTCGCGGAACTTCTTCGCAATCGCAGGCTCAGCCTGGAGACGCATGAGCGGCTCCGCGCACTGGTCGAAACCAGCCCGGCGGCGATCATGATACTGGACCGGTGCGGTGCCGTTGGGTTGGCGAACCGGGCGGCGATCGAACTGATGATGCCGGGCGGGGGAGATCTGATCGGGCAGCCAATCGGCGGATTTCTGCCCGAGTTGCAAAATGCCATCGGTCCCGAGGCGGGAACACAGTTTCGGGCGTCGATGCAGTGCCATGTTCGTCGGGGAAATGGAGAAACACTGGTGGCGGAGGTATGGTTCTCCACATTCAGAGAGAACGGAGCGCCCAGGCTGGCCGCGATCATCGCCGATGTGACCGAAGAGCGCCCGGAAGCAGGTCCCTTCGACCTGGCCAAAGCGTATGGCCTGGAACGGCCGAGCCTGAACAGCCGCCAGGTGGATGTCCTGCGGCTTGTCTTCGAAGGACTCTCGAACAGCGCGATCGCCGCAAGGCTTGAGATGACGCCCAGCGCGGTAAAGAACACACTTCAGCAGCTGTTCTCGAAAGCCGGAGTGAATAATCGCAGCCAGTTGGTGCGCATCGCACTGGAGCGTTACCGGGATTTGCTATAGATCGCACTTAGAGCGCCCCGATCAAGAGGGTGTCCCAGCAGTAGTTGAAGGTTGAGGCGGCGGTGGGAGTCGGTTCGTTAGAATCGATTCGCCAAAACCAAACCTTCGAAAGGACACCACCGCCGTGAAGAAAACGTACCACATCG
>JBEKAQ010000085.1:0-32326 GCA_050015835.1 Bryobacteraceae bacterium
ATTATGGTCCTAATCTCTCCGCCAGCTTTTCTTCTTCCGACACAGGCGTGCTTGTCTATCAGGCGAACTTTCCCACGGCGGACCTGAAATGGTATGACCTGACAGGAAAAGAAGCGGGCACAGCAGGGGCCTCCGCGGCATATTGGGGGAACGTGCGCCTGTCGCGCGATGGCCGCCGCGTGGCTGCCGCCGTTGTGAGCGCGGAAACGGGCTCGACAAGCGTCTGGACCTTCGATGCTGACGGAACCAATAGCCGGCGGGTCACGTTTCCGCCTGAAGTCTTCCGTCGTCCCACGTGGTCGCCGGACGGTACGCATCTCGCGGTAGGCAGATCGGGGCGTGTAGGACCCCCTCAAGCCAGTATCGTCGACCTGGTAGGCGGCGGCTCACCCCTGGGATTCACCTCGGATTCCGGAGAGCACCTGAGTCTGCCGACAGACTGGTCCAGCGATGGCCGCTTCATCGCGTTTGACGACGGCGTGGGCGAAGAGCAGCGCGTAGTGTGGATCGGAGACGCAAACACCCGAAGGCAGACGCCGCTCCTCAAAGGGGAGTTTGCCTATTGGGGAGGGGCGTTTGCCCCCGGCGTCGACCAGATCGCGTTCGCCTCCGCGGAGTCCGGTCGTCCTGAAGTGTATCTGCAGGATTTCGAGGCATCGCCGGCTCCGCACGTGGCCGGTGAACGCCATGCGGTTTCCGGGGACGGAGCCTGGTTGGTCCGATGGCGCGCCGATGGAAAGGAGCTTTTCTATTTAGGGCTGGACAATGTTCTCTACGCGGTGGAAGTTCATGGGAAAGGACAAATCGGCAAACCGAAGGCTTTGTTTCGAGTTCCGGGCATCCCACAGTTCGCCACGAGCCGCGATTTCCAGTTCGATGTCTCCCCCGACGGCAAGCGCTTTATCCTGCCCGCGACAGGTTCCGTCGTTCCGCCGCCCTTCACGGTAGTAGAAAACTGGCAATCGAGGTTCAGCGCCGGCCACTCTAAAGAGTAACGGCCCGCTTAGCGTCCCTCGTCCGTAAACGGCGTGCAGGGACGTCACTCCTGCCTGGTCGGCACACTTACTGACACGACTCTGAGTGGCCCTGCGAGAAACAGCTAGCGACATTCACCGATATCGTTCTTGAAAGAAGCGCTCCTCCCGTTCGGTACTATTCCGGCGTAATGGGCAGGTTCTACTTTCCGACAACTACAACAGTGACCACAAGGCCTCTTGCATCCAGGTGGATTTCGATCTTGCCCGATAGAACCTCTTCGGCCAGTGTGATCGTGACCACCGATGAAATCGTTGCCGCCGTCGCTCCTCTTGGCAGCGCGCGAGTCGCTTCTGGGTCCTAAGCTGCGGCCGAAATCCGTTCCAACGCCGATAACCTGCCGGGCCAACGCACGAAGCAAATTGCCCAAGCGCCGAAGATCGACCGTAAGAATTTTGGTTTCAAATGGGTGGCGCGATAAGTCCCGTAAGGTCGGCTGTCCGGAAGTTGTTAACGTTTGCTTTAGATTTGAGCCGGAGCTTTGATCGAACGTAGCAGGCTTCTGGGTGACGGCCCGTCTGCAACCGTGCTCCCTGATACGCTTACCTTTGGACTGCCCCGATTGCATATGCCTGCAAGAGGAATTTAATCGCCGGGAACGGGCCTATGCTCATGCCTATGGCGTCCTGACTTCCGTTGCCGAAACAGCGCGGGCGCACGAATACAGCAGGCATAGGGGCATTGCCGAAGAAGCCCGGATCGATTCTGAAGTCGCACGACTGGAACTGGAACAACATAAGCAGACTCACGCAGTCTGACTGCCTGACAATCCGTTCGAATGTCTTTCAATCGTGCCGATACGGGAAACGATAAAGGCATGGAACACCGATCCGAGCCACGACGAACGCCGTCGCGACCAGCGGCCAACGAGCCGCCCGACGACTGGCAAAACGATTACATAGAATCACCCTGACTACAGCAACCCGTACAGGGTGAAAGTCGAGCCGGCGACGAAGTTGCCAGCACTGGGAGTAAGAACTATCGAGGTAATAGCCGCCGTATTGTTCCAGCCGCCACCCGTCAGAAGAGCTTGTTCTGTCGTGGTCGTCATGTAATAGATTGAAGCCAAAATACCCTTGTAAAATGTGGTCCCTGCTTCGGCGGGACGCCCGTTAATCGTCATCTTCACTGAGCCATTACCGGAACAGGTTCGAATCATCAGCGCCCGCGAAGCAACAAGGACGGAGCAAAGAGACTATGAAGAAGCGGTCTGACGCAAACGCCGGCCTCGCACCGGAATACCGGCTTGATTACACCAAAGCGCGTCCCAACAGATTTGCGGGCAAGCCGCAGGTTCGGCCCGTGATTGTGGTGCTCGCTCCCGACGTAGCCCGGGTGTTCAGGGATGCGAAGTCCGTGAACGCCATTCTCCGATCCATCGTGAAGGCAATGCCTGGCGGACCGGCACAACGATAGCGCGCAAACCTCGATCACAACCCGCGAAAATAAACTTAATCCAAACGGATTCAACTCTTTACCACCTCCTCAACGAATCCGCCGATCGCCCTTTTCGCACCGCCGTCATGCAAAATGCGGTCAGGAGACCAATCTCATGCCCCATCAACCACCGAATCTCAACCGCCAGCCCCAAATCCTGCCCTGCAATCGCCCGATCTCATCGCTGTGGAATCGCCAACGAAGCCAATATTTCCCGCAAAAAATCTCCATATTAACGAGATTACAAACAACTTAAGATAAACCACCTGATGCGCAAGATTGGCTTCCTTTCGGGCCTCCGCGCCCTCGCCGGAGCGTTTGCGCCGGGCCCGTCAAATCATTGATAATAATTCGATTCCCTTGAGGAGGGCGTTACCATGCCGCGTACGGTCCGATGCTCCCTGATACAAGCCTCCAACGTGGCCAGCCCCGATTCCCCGATCGCCCAGATCAAGGAGCAGATGATCGAAAAGCACCTCCACTACATCTGCCAGGCTGCCCAGTCCGGCGCGCAGATCGTCTGCCTCCAGGAGATTTTCACCGGTCCCTGCTTCTGCGCCGAACTGAACATTCGCTGGTACGATTCCACCGAACCAATCCCCGCCGGCCCCACCGTCGAGCTCATGCGGGACGTCGCGCGCAAGCACCGCATCGCCCTCATCGTCCCCATCTATGAGCGCGAGCAGGAAGGCGTTTATTACAACACCGCCGATGTCATCCACAACGACGGCTCCTGGCTCGGCAAGTACCGCAAAACCCACATCCCGCACGTCGCGCCCGGCTTCTGGGAGAAGTTTTATTTCGGCCCCGGCAATCTCGGCTACCCTGTTTTCGATCTCGGTTTCGCCAGGATCGGCGTCTGCATTTGTTATGGCCGGCACTTTCCGGAAGGCGCCCGCGGGCTGGGTCTGAACGGCCCCGAGATCGTCTTCAATCCCTCGGCAACGGTGCTCGGCCTCAGCGAACGTCTCTGGAAGCTCGATCAACCCGCGCACGCCGTGCCCAATGGCTACTTCGTCGGCGCCATTAATCGCGTCGGCGCCGAAGCGCCCTGGAACATCGGCGAATTCTATGGCTCCAGCTGCTTCGGCGATCCCAGAGGCTGCATTTTCGCCCAGGCCTGCCGGGATCGGGACGAAGTTCTGACCGCCGACCTCGACCTCGATATGATTGCGGAAGTACGCAAGACCTGGCAATTTTTCCGTGACCGGCGTCCCGATATGTACCAGGATCTGGTAAAGGCTTGAACTTATGACCAAACAGGAAATCCTCCTCGCCCAGAAAGAATTCCTCTTTCCCGCGGTCTTCAACTATTTCAAGGAGCCGCTCGTCGTCTCGCACGCAAAGGATCAATATGTGTGGGATGCCGATGGCAACCAATACCTCGATTTCTTCGGCGGCATCGTCACCATCGGCGTCGGCCATTGCAATGATCGGGTGAACCGAAAGGTCCACGCGCAGATCGACAAGCTGGAACACGTCTCGACTGTCTTCGTCACCGAACCCCAGGTAGCGCTGGCAAAAAAACTCGCCCAAATTACACCCCGTGTTGTTACCAGGCCGGAAGCCGGACTCACCAAATCCTTCTTCACCAACAGCGGAACCGAGGCCAATGAGACGGCCATCCTCGCCGCACGCTGCTTCACCGGCTCCACCGAAGTCATCGCCCTGCGCCACTCCTATCACGGACGCAGCGCCGCCGCCATGACTCTCACCGGCAACGCGGCCTGGAGACTCGGACCGCCCGAGGCCGGCATCGTCCACGCCGTCAACGCCTACTGCTATCGCTGCCCGTTCGGCCTTGAGTACCCTTCCTGTGAAGTCAAATGCGCGCAGGATATCGAACAGGTCATCCGCACCACCACCTCCGGCCGCGTCGCCGCCCTCATCGCCGAGCCCATCCAGGGCGTCGGCGGATTCATCACCCCGCCCAAAGAATACTTCAAAATCGTCACCGACATCGTGCGCAAATTTGGCGGTATCTTCATCGCCGACGAAGTCCAGACCGCATGGGGACGCACCGGCGGCAAGTGGTTCGGCATCGAGCATTGGGGCGTCCAGCCCGATATCGTCACCAGCGCCAAAGGCCTCGCCAACGGCCTGCCCATCGGCGTCACCATCGCGCGCCCCGAAGTGGCCGATGCCATGAAAGGCCTCACCATCTCCACCTTCGGCGGCAATCCCGTCGCCACCACCGCCGCCAAAGCCGTCATCGACTACATCGAAGAACAGAACCTGCTGCGCAACACCGGGGAAACCGGCGCGTACCTCATGGGCAGACTTCTCGATCTCAAGGAGAGGCACCGTCTCATCGGCGATGTTCGCGGCATGGGTCTATTGCTCGCCATCGAGCTCGTGGAAGACCGCCGCACCAAAGCTCCCGCCCCCGCGGCGACTCTGCAATTGATGGAAGCCGCGCGCGAAAATCGCGTGCTCATCGGCCGCGGCGGCCTCTACGGCAACGTGCTGCGCATCTCTCCGCCCATGAACATCGGCCGTGCCGACGTCGATCAGTTTATCGATCGCCTCGACGCCAGTCTGGAGCAAGTGGAGCGCGTCCTTGCGCCCGTTCTGGCCGGCGTATGAGCCTCACCAACCCGGATATCCGTAAACGTTTCCCCGATCTGCATCCGGCCTTTACGAAGCAGGAGGCGGCCGTCGAAGCCAACCGCTGCCTCTACTGTTCCGGCGCCCCCTGCACCGCCGCCTGCCCCACCCATATCGACGTTCCGAAGTTCATCAAAAAAATCGCCTCGGGCAATCTGACCGGCTCGGCCCTCACCATCCTCGACGCCAACGTCCTCGGAGCCAGTTGCGCCCGCGTCTGCCCCGTCGACGTGCTCTGCGAAGGCGCCTGTGTCATGCATCGCTTCAATCGCGAGCCCATCGAAATCGGCAGGTTGCAGCGTTTCGCCATGGATTCGTTTTATTCGAATGGCCGCGAACTCCCGCGCCTGGCCGAAAGCGCCCACCCCATCAACGTCGCCTGTATCGGTGCGGGCCCGGCCTCGCTCGCCTGCGCCGCCGAACTCGCCCGCCGCGGCCATCGCGTCGCCATATTCGAATCCCGCCCGCATCCCGGCGGCCTTAACACGTACGGCGTCGCCGAATACAAACTGCACGCGGCGGAGTCCGTTCGCGAAGTCGAATTCATTCAGTCGCTGGGCGTCGAAATCCGCTGCGGCGAGACCATCGACACCACCCGCATGAGGCGTCTCGCCGCCGACTACGATGCCGTCTTCCTCGGCCTCGGCCTGGGCCGTATGGAACCCCTGCAGATTCCCGGCGAGGGCCTCTCGGGCGTCGTCGATGCTCTCCGCTTTATCGCCGATTACAAGACCGTGCAAAGTATTCCGGTGGGGACCCGCGTGGTGGTGATCGGCGGCGGCAACACCGCCATCGATGCCTCGAACGCCGCGCGGCGCATGGGTGCCGAGCGCGTCGTACTGGTCTACCGCCGTACCGCCCGCGAGATGCCCGCCTTCCCGTTCGAGTACGCCCACGCCAAACAGGAAGACGTGGATTTCTGCTGGTCCTCGAAACCTCTCCGCATCGTCGGACAGAATGGCCGCGTGGTGGGCGTCGAGTGCGTTCGCCTCAAGCCCAATCTCGAAACCGTCGCGGGCTCCGAGTTCACCATCGCCTGCGACATGGTGCTCCCCGCCATCGGACAATCGCGCACCCTGGGACTGATCTCCGTGGTGCCGGGAATCGATACCCGCAAAGGCCTCATCGTGGTGGATCGCTCCACCGGCCGCACCGGCAATCCGAGATTCTACGCGGGCGGCGATATCGTCAATGGAGGCCGCGAAGTGGTGGATGCCGTGGCCGATGGAAAACGCGCGGCATTAGCCATCGTCGAGGATCACCATGCCTGACCTGACTACCAACTTCGCCGGCATCCACTCCCCCAATCCCTTCTGGCTCGCCTCCGGTCCGCCCGCCAACAGTGGCGATCAGGTCATGCGCGCCTTCGATGCCGGCTGGGGTGGAGCCGTCTGGAAGACGCTCGGTGAGCCCATCGTCAACGTCTGTTCGCGCTACTCGTCGGTAGATCTCAACGGCCAGCGCATGATGGGCCTGAACAATATCGAGCTCATCACCGACCGGCCGCTCGAAGTCAACTTCCGCGAAATCGCCGAAGTCAAGCGCCGCTACCCGAAGCACCCCGTAATTGCCTCTCTCATGGTGGAATCGAAGCGCGAAGCCTGGCATCGGATCGTCCGGCAGGCCGAAGACGCGGGATCGGACGGTCTCGAGCTCAACTTCGGCTGTCCGCATGGCATGAGCGAGCGCGGCGCGGGCAGCGCCGTCGGACAGGTTCCCGAGTACACGCAAATGATCGCCGAATGGGTCAAGGAAGTGGCGCGCACGCCGGTGCTCGTGAAGCTCACGCCCAACATCTCCGACATCCGCCAGGTGGCGCGTGCGGCGGCGCGCGGCGGCGCCGATGGAGTCTCGGCCATCAATACCATCAACTCCATCACCGGCATCGATCTCGATACCTTTGTCCCGCGCCCCGACGTAAACGGCTTTTCGACGCATGGCGGCTATTGCGGGCCTGCCGTCAAGCCCATCGCCCTCAACCTGGTTCACCAGATCGCCGCCGACGCGGAATGTCGCTTGCCCGTCTCCGGCATGGGCGGAGTCGCCGGCTGGCGCGATGCCGCCGAGTTCATTCTGCTCGGCTGCGGCACCGTGCAGGTCTGCACTGCGGCCATGCACTACGGCTTTCGCATCGTCGAGGACATGCTCGATGGTCTTGCCAACTGGATGAGCGAGAAGGGCTTTGAAACTATCGAGGATTTTCGCGGCAAGACTATCGCACGCCTGCTGGAGTGGCGAGAGCTCGATCTCAACTTCAAAACCGTAGCGCGCATCGACGAGTCGAAGTGCATTGGCTGCGAGCTCTGCTACACCGCATGTTGGGATGCCGCGCACCAGTGCATCCATCTCGACCGCGCGCCAACCACCGTCCCCGGCATCGCCATGACGCCCATTCCCAAACTCGATTCCGTGCTGCGCCCCCAGGAAACGCCGCTTGCGCGCGTCCCCCGCGTCGACGAAAAGGAATGCGTCGGCTGCAACCTCTGCGCGCTGGTCTGTCCCGTCGAGGAGTGCATCGCTATGGAGCGCGTATGAGCACGTTATTGATTCGCCACGGCACGCTCGTATCGGATCTCCACACCTGGCGCGCCGACATTCCGATTGAAGACGAGCGTATCCGCGACATTGCGCCCGCCATTCCGCCCGCCTCGGCCGGCCAAGTCATCGACGCGACCGGCATGTTGATCCTGCCATTTCGAAACCGGAACCCGCGCGGCCGCGTTCGGAGGCACCATGGCCATCGTCGATTTCGCACATGGACATGCCCTCCGGCGGCGCCACATCGAGCGTTCTTCATGGCCTACCCGAACGTCCTGATGGTCGACGATGCCACCATCTTCCGCGCCTCTCGCAAACCGCGAAGAACGGCGCGCTCATCTGCATGCATGCGGAAAACGAAGCGCCATCGATGTGATTGTGCAGCGCGGCCCTGGCCGAAGGCAAAACCGCGCCGATCTATCACGCCTCGACTCGCCCCACGCTTGCCGAAGCGGAAGCCGTGCATCGCGCCATCGCCCTGGCGGAGATGGCGGGCGCGCCGTGTACATTGTGCACCTCTGTTCCGAAGACGCCCCGAACCAGGTGCGTGAAGCCCGCGGCTGCGGCCTGCCCGCTTTCGCCGAGGCCTGTCCCCAGTATCTTTTACTGTCGATCGAGGAATTAGAGCGGCCCAATTTCGAAGGCGCCAAATACGTCTTCACGCCGCCGCTCCGCGATAAGGCAATCATCCGAAACTGTGGGAAGGACTGAAGCACGATCGTCTCCAGGTCGTCTCGACCGACCACTGTCCTTCTGTTTCGCCGATCAAAAGTAGCTCGGCAAAGACGATTTCACGAAGATACCCAACGGCGGTCCCGGCGTGGAGAACCGCCTCCGGTTGATTTGGCACCAAGGCGTGAACGCGGGAAAATTCACCGAACCGCTTCGTCGAATTGGTCGCCACCACGCCCGCGCGCCTCTTCGGAATGCGCCCAAAGAAGGGCGCACTACAGGTGGGAAGCGATGCCGATATCGTCGTCCGGGATCCCGCCGCCGAGCACACCATCACCGCCCGTACCCACCACATGCGCGTCGATTACTCGATATTCGAAGGCTTCGAGGTGCGCGGGAACCCTAGCCAGGTCGTCTCAAGAGGCGAAGTAATCGTCGACAGCGCAACGTTCCCGGCACACGCGGGACGCGGCCGATATCTCAGGCGAGCCCGGCTTACTTCTTGTCCGGCTGAGGTTTTTCGGGGTCGGCTTTGTCTTTTCCCGCTTCCGGCTTGGCCGGCGGCTTGTTTAAGCCCGGAATGCGCTGCGGCTTAGGAACCGGTTTGGCGCTGGCAATCTCCGTGTAGGTTTTCAGTATCCGTTCTTTTTGCGCCGGATCGAAAATCAGATAACGGTGCTTGCCGTTCGCGGAAGGCGTGAATCTGGTGCGGCCGTCGTCGAGAACGCCGATCGTCCCCGGGTCCGAGATTTTGAAATAGCCTTCCTGCGGACGCACGGCGTAGAGCGAGGCGTTCATCGCCCAGACCGGCGCGTCGTAAGGCATGGCGCCGCCAGCCCGGTACGCGTCGGCCACCGGATGGTCGGCCGACCAGGCGAAGTCCTTCTCGATGCTGGACGCGGGATAAGAAATTAAGCCGTCCATTTCGGCGCCGCAGGCCACAATCGGTGTGGGCCATTCCGCGAACAGTTTGCGGGCGCTCTCGATATCGGCTTTGATATTGGCTTCCGCGGGGCCGTCCGTGAACCGGCCGCCGGTGAAGACCAGAAGTTTAACCTTGCGCTGGATCCAGTCTTTCGCGACCGGGCTCATGATCAGCGTGCGGGCCAGATTCGAAGCCGGGCCGCTCACCACCACAATGGTGTTCTGGTCCCATTGCGCCGTAAGCGCATTACGAATCACCGCGGCCACGTCGCCTGTATCAAGATCGTTGTGGATGTCGCTCGTGTAAGCCGGTTTCCCGTCCAGCAGGGTCTTATCGAGCGGCTTGGCGAAGAACGGCAGATCGTCTTTCAGGGCGCTCGAATCGGCCATTCCGATCGGCAGCGTTCTGCCGTTGAAGCCGATCGCGCCCGACACCGCGCCGGCGTAGAAGCGCCCGATGACGTCCGAATAGATAGCCGCCTTGACGTTGTTACGGCTGATGCTGACGCTGACAAAGCGCTCTTCTTTCTTGCCGTCGAGGCCGTAAAGCAGCGCCATCGCCAGGGCGTCGTCGATACGGCTGAGAGCCGTGTCGTATACGATGCCGACGACTGGTTTCTCGGTTTGTCTTGGCTGCATAAAGTTTGATCGTTACCGAACCGCTCTTTATTTTTTACCGAGCCGCGACCGTAAGGAAGCGGACCCAGCCTCTCTTATGCAGTCAGTTCCGGCAGATGCCCGGTGGCATCGCCGAAAGTATCCTGATGAACGCCCATGCCCTCCATCATCGTGAGATAAAGGTTGCAAATGGGAGTTTCCCGGCGGTAAACGATGCGCCGTCCAGTCTTGAGGTAACCGCCGCCGCTGCCGAGGATCATGGTCGGCAGGTCTTCGTGGGTGTGCCGGTTGCCGTCCGAAATGCCGGAGCCGTAGACGATCATGCAGTTGTCGAGCAGGCTGCCGTCGCCTTCCTGGCGAGCCTTCATCTTCTCCATCCACGCCGCGAAAGTGCGCATGTGGTAGCAGTTGATCTGCGCGACCCGCTCTATCATTTCCGGATTATTGCGGTGGTGCGTCAGATTGTGATGCCCTTCGGGAACGCCGATTTCGCGGTAGGCGCGGTTGCTGCCCTCGCGTCCCACGAGGAAAGTGACGGTCCGGGTCAGATCGGCCTGGAACGCGATCGTGATCATGTCCGACTGCAGCTTGAAGTGCTCGGCGAAGTCGCCGGGTGTGCCGCCCGGTTTCTCCATACCGGGATCGACCCGCCGGTTATCCTTCTCGTTCTGCTCGATGCGGACTTCCACTTCACGCACCGACGTCATGTATTGATCGAGCTTGGCGCGGTCGGACGGTCCGAGCCGGCCTTCGAGCTTCTTCGAATCCTCGGTCACGTGGTCGAGGATGCTGCGCCGATAGAGATTGCGGCGCTCGCGCGCCTGCGGGCTCAGATCGCCATCGTCGCCGAACAGCCGTTCGAAGAGAGCGCGCGGATCGAGGATCGGAGGCATCGGCTGGCTGTCGCTTCTCCAGGCCAGGTTGTTGGTGTACGCGCAGGAGTAGCCGGAATCGCAGTTGCCGGCCTGCTGCGAGTCTTCCATCCCGACTTCGAGCGAGGCAAAACGCGTCTTGCCTCCGATCTGATTGGCCACCACCTGGTCGGCGGTGATGCCGGCTTTAATCGCGGCCGTGACTTTTCCGTTGCGGTCGCCGTACGACGAATCCTCGGCGATCTTCCGGGGCTGCACGCCCGAGAGGTATCCGCCCGTGGCGCGCGCATGGTCGCCGCCGCCATCGAGCAGGGCGCGGCCGCCGTTATGCGTCAGGTTGCCGAGCAGCAGCATGTCCTTCCTGAACGGCTCCATCGGCTTCAGAATGCGCGGCAGTTCGCCCAGATTTCCCGTGTAGCTCGGGTTCCAGTGGTCCATGATGGCGCCGATCGGCACATACACAAAGCACATGCGAACCGGCTTCTCGGCCGCCTTGCCAAATGAGAGCGCGGGCACCATGGCATCGAGGAACGGCAGACCGATGGCGGTGCCTACCCCGCGAAGAAACGTGCGCCGTGCGAGCGCCTTACGAGTGATTGTCATTTGCTTGCGACCTCCTTTGGCCGTGCTGCTTCGGATTGTTTCAATATTACCTCTCCGTGTTGCATTTGGAAAGGCATGCTGTGAACCACTTCGCGGATCAACGCCTGGAAGCGGTAGTCGGACTGGCCCACCTTGCGGTCGATTTCCGCCAGGGTATTACGATCGGACGGTCCCAGGCCGCGGCCCAGAGCATAAGTCAAGAGCTTTTCCGCGAGGCAATGTTCGAATTCGGGCAGGTTGGATACCAACAGATGCCGCAGCTCCGCCGGAGTGGAGAACGACTTTCCGTTGGGAAGCGTGCCCGTCGAATCGACGGGGAACTTGCCGTCCTGCGTCCGCCAGGCCCCGATGGCGTCGTAGTTCTCCAGGCCGAATCCGAGCACGTCCATCTTCGAATGGCACGAGGCGCAAACCGCGCTCGACCGGTGCGCTTCCATCTGCTGCCGGAGCGAAGCCGTAGCGCCCGTTGCCGCGTTATCGAGCTGCGGAACGTCGGGCGGCGGCGGCGGCGGCGGGGTGCCGAGAATGTTTTCGAGAACGTATTTGCCGCGCAGCACAACAGAAGTGCGCGTCGGATAGCTGGAGACGGCAAGTACGGTGCCCTGGCTCAGCAGGCCGCCGCGCTGATCGGTGCTCAATTCCACCTTGCGGAACTCGTCGCCCTTCACATTGGGGATGCCGTAGTGCTGGGCGAGCAGTTCGTTGGCAAACGTGTAGCGCGCGTCGATGAAGTCGCTCACCGGCCGGTTCTCGCGCAGCACGTAAGTGAAGAACATCGAGGTTTCGGTCTTGAACGCGTCGCGCAGATCGTCGGACCAATTAGGGAATTTCACCGGGTCCGGATGGATCTCATCGAGGTTGCGCATTTCCAGCCACTGCCCGGCGAAGTTCTCCGCCAGCGCACTCGATTTCGGATCCGCCAGCATGCGTGTGACTTCCGCGTCGAGGATCTCGGGATTGTGCAGCTTTCCGGCATCGGCCAGGGCGAGCAGGTGGTCGTCGGGCATCGAGCTCCACAGAAAGTAGCTGAGGCGCGACGCGAGGTCGTGATCGGAGATGCGGCGGATGGCGCCTTTGGCCGGTTCGCGCTCAATGCGGAACAGGAACTCGGGAGATACCAATAAGGACTGAATGGCCAGCTGGATTCCCTGGTCTGCCCCCTGCCCCTGCTGCCGCGCCAATTGGTAGAAGTGCATCAAAGAAGCCACTTCGGCATGGGTCGGCGGACGGCGGTAGCCGTGGTGGGCAAGCTGGGTGAGAATGCGCTCCGCGCAGGCGTTGCCGGTGTTCGGATCGCAGATGAGAATCTTCTTGCGGCTGGCTCGTTCCACCTTCGAGGGATAAGGCCCGTCGACGGAAATGGACTCGACCACCAGAAACTTGGGAACGGTCGGCCCTCCCGCGCCCGCCGGCGCCGGCTTGGGAATTGGCGCCGTATCGCCGATCAGGCCCGCGCGAAACTCGTGTTCGCCGGTCTCGACGTAGAAGCGCGCTTCCGCGCTATGGTCCGCGCCCGCGGCCGCGGCTGGTATGGGCACGGACGCCATAAGTTTGCCATCTACCCAGAACCCGGCGCTCCCCAGCGGCTTATCCCTGGGCGGATCGCCCGTGAACAGAACGCCGACCGTGTATTCTGCATCCCGTTCGACCCGGTAGGTAGTCACGGCGGTGCTGGCCTTGAGGCGCCGCAGCGTGCGGTTGGTGCGGCGTCCGACGTAGGTGATCGGCTTGGGCAGCGGGTCGACGCCGATGGCTGCCGAAGCAATCCTCTCGGCCGCCGAAAGATACTTCTCGATCAATATAGGAGAGACCGTCAGCGCTTCTGCGATGTCGTCGAACCCGTAGCTCGAATCGTCGGTCGGGAAATCCCTGTCGGCGCGGAAATTGACACCCAGCAGATCGCGGATCGTATTGGTGTATTCCTTGCGGTTCAACCGGCGCGCGACCACTCTGCCCGGATCGGGCTTGATGGCGGCGTCGGCCTTCTCGAATTCCGACTGCACGTAACCGATCAGAGCGTCAATGTCGGCTTGCGGAGGCCGCGGAATGCCCTTCGGAGGCATTTCTCCGCCACGCAACTTCTCAACAATGGCTTCCCATTGCTCCCGGTCCGACAGCGAATCGGCGGTCTGAAAGGGCTTAAGATTCAGGCCGCCGGAGGCCAGTTGATCGTTGTGGCATCCCGCGCAGGTATTGGCGAGGATGGGCTTCACCGCAGTATCGAAAGTCGGCGCCGGAGCGCTGGCGGCTTGCATGACGGAAGCGGCCGCGGCGGCCCATAAAAGGGAGCGAAACATCATATGAGAAGGCTTATCCAACACGTAAAAGGTAACTGACCTAGACCAGATAGACGCAGATCTTCGTGAAGTTATGATACTCCCTTCCCTGCCCGGTTGGAAGGGTACTGCGGACTAAATCGTTCCAAGTTTCGGGCGCGCAAGCCCTTGACCTAACCTAAGTTAGGGGGAAATGCGGCTTCTCCCCGGAGCCTTCACCGAAATTCGGAATTCGTACATCGCCAAAACCGAACTAAGAGACTTCCTCCGTGCCCGGGTGGGGCACGTTGTCAGCCTGCGGCGGGTTGGTAAACCCGCCTGTAGAGGGCACCGAACAGTGCTGACCCGGCCCGCCCTTTCCGCGAAAATAGAAACAGGGCACAAATGACACTCCAATCCGGTCTCGAAATCCCCACCGAAAAAATCGCCGGAATCTGCCGTCGCTACGGAATCCAGGAGATGGCCGTATTCGGCTCCGCCGCCCGCAACGACATGCGACCCGATTCCGACCTGGACATCATGGTCGAGTTCTTCTCCGAGACGAAATACGGGCCATCGAAGACGAATTCGCTGCCCTGTTCGGCCGCCGCGTCGACCTCGGCACAAAGAAATGCTTCAAGCCCAGGCTGCGAGACCACATCCTGCGCGAATCTCGTGTCATATATGCGTCCTGACCGCCGGCAGGCTCATCGACATCTCGACCGCGGCCGCGCGGACCGCAAAGTCCGTTGAATTGAAAACCGAGGCCCTCTTCCATATCGACAACATGTTCCAGGAGCCGTCATCAGGCAGCTGATCGTCGCAGGAGAATCGGCATCGAGACTGTCGCCGACTTCCGCGCCAGGCATCCCGACATCGATTGGACCAACATCGGAAATCTTCGTCACCGTCTCGATCACGATCACTTCGGCGCCGACCTGCGCATCGCCTGGGACGCCGCTACCGTCCATGTCCCTACTCTCCACGCAAAGCTAACCCAAATCCTGGCCACCGAGCTTCCCGGGGATATCGCCAATGCCGCCCAAAAGCCTCCCTGATCAAGTACAAGGATCGGCAAGCCAGCTTCCCCACCGAGGAACTCCACGACTTCGTCGCGAAAAGGAAACGCTCAACCGAGGCTGGGCAGCGGGCGCGGAAACCAGACCATGCGAAACGCTATGGGCGGCTCCGGAACAAGGGTCTCGCCGGACACATTTACGACGAAATGCGAATCTACACAGGGGCACGTCCTTTCTCCCAAAAAAGACGCGGGGAGAATTGATTTGTACACGTACGAACCCGAGAATCCCAAAACCGGACGCCTCCGTGCGTACAATAAGCCCATGCGGGTTGCCGCTTTCATCCTGCTGCTCGCCGCCGTCTCCGCCACCGCGCAGCCGCGCCGGCCCGTGACCGATGCCATGGTGCGCGAAGTCCAGCGCTCCGCCATCCTTATCGATACGCACAACGACGTGCCCAGCCGCACCATCGACGGTTTCGATATCGGCCCGCGCGCGCCCACCGGCCCCCACATGGGCCACACCGATATTCCGCGCCTCCGCGAAGGCGGCGTGGACGCCGTTTTCTTCTCGGCCTACGTGGCGGCCAACTACGCGAAGGACGCCACTGCGGCGCACCGGGCGCTCGACATGATCGATACCATCCGCCACGACATTGTCGCGCTGCATCCCAACGATTTTGTCTTCGCCACCAGCGCCGCCGAAATTGAAGCCGCCCATCGGCAGGGCAAAATCGCCGCGCTCATCGGCCTCGAAGGCGGTCATGCTATCGAAGACGATCCGCGCGTGCTGCGCGATTTCTATGCGCTGGGCGTCCGCTACGTCACCCTCACGCACACCAACACCAACGATTGGGCGGATTCCTCGGGAGACATCAGCGATCGGAGCGTGAAACACCATGACGGCCTCACTCCGCTCGGACGTCAAATGATCGTCGCCATGAACCAGATGGGCATGATCGTCGACATCTCGCACGTCTCGGATAAGACGTTCCGGGATGTGCTCGAAGTCGCCAAGGCGCCCCCCATCGCTTCCCATTCCTCGTGCCGCGCTCTCTCGAACGTCCCGCGCAATATGACCGACGAGATGATCGTGGCGCTGGCGAAGATGGGCGGCGTGATCCAGATCAATTTCGATTGCGAATTTCTCTCGCAGAAGAGCGCCGACGCTCTGCGAGCCGCGCGCGCCAGAGGAGCGAAAAACGTGCAGGAAACCCCCGCCACACTGGCGGACGCAGTGGAACATATCGATCACGTGGTGCGCATTGCCGGCATCGGCGCGGTGGGAATCGGCAGCGATTTCGATGGCGTGACCTGTACCCCCACCGGTCTCGAAGATGTCTCGAAATTCCCCAATCTGACGCGCGCGCTGCTCGAGAAGGGCTACTCTCCCGACGACATTCGCAAGATCTACGGAGGCAATACCCTGCGGCTCATGCGCGCGGTGGAGCGCGTTCGCCAGTGACTGCGGGCCTTCGCGAGCAACTGGCCTCGGCGCGCGAGCGAACCGACAGCCTCTTCCGGCTGATCTCGCCCGAGGCTCTTTATTCCCGGCCTGTCGCGGAACGGCACCGGCTGATTTTTTATCTGGGCCACCTCGACGCGTTCGACTGGAATATTCTCGCGCGACGCGGCTTGAGCGAATCCGCGTTTCATCCCGCCTTCGATGGCCTCTTCGAGCGTGGGATCGATCCGCCGCCCGGCGAGGCTCCGCTCGATACCGCCGCCGACTGGCCGGCCCGCGAGGAAGTCGAAAGTTACAACTTAAAGACGCGCCAGTGGATCGACCGGCATCTCGATGAACTCGATCCCGCGTTACTGCAAATGGCCATCGAGCATCGCTATATGCACGCGGAGACATTTGCATATCTGATGCATAATTTGCAGTACAGCGAAAAAAAATGTAAAGGAGCAAAAAATCCGACGCCCCGGCCCGCGCCGCTGAATCCCATGATTCGGATCGCCGGAGGAACAGTGACGCTGGGAAAAACGCCGGAGGGCTTTGGCTGGGATAACGAACATCTGGCGCACCAGGTCTCCGTGCCGGCGTTTGGTATTTCGCGATACAAGATTTCCAACGGCGAGTATCTGGAGTTCGTGCGCGAAGGCGGTGCGGTTCCGCACTTCTGGGCCTTGCAGGGAGACAACTGGTTTTATCGCGGCATGTTCGAGCTTTATCCCTTGCCGCTCGATGGACCCGTCTGGGTCGCCTGGCGACAGGCCGACGCCTATGCGAAGTGGCGTGGGCTCTCGCTGCCCAGCGAGGCTCAGTTCCAACGTGCCATGGAACGGAACGTGCCCGATCCCGCCAGGGATAATTTCGGCTTTATGAATTGGGACCCGATAGCCGTGGATGCGGGTACGCCGGCCGACGGCCCCGCCCAGATGGTGGGCAATGGCTGGGAGTGGACGCGCGATTTGTTCAGGCCGTTCGAGGGCTTCGCGCCGCACCCTTTCTATCCGGGCTATTCGGCGGATTTTTTCGACGGACGGCATTACGTGCTGAAAGGCGCATCGCCACGCACCGCGAAGCTGCTGACGCGCCCTACTTTCCGTAACTGGTTCCGTCCCGAGTATCCATATATGTACGCCGGTTTCCGCCTGGTGCAGGAGTAAATCCATGTTCGCTGCCGCTCCCTCATATGCGGCCGCGCCGCCGTGCCTCGATCGGGCGTTTGCCCGCGAGGTTGCCGCGGGGCTGAGCGTGCGCCGCAAGACGCTGCCGCCGTCGTGGCTCTACGATGCAGTGGGCTCGGCGCTGTTTGAAGTCATTACGCTGTTGCCGGAATATGGTTTGACGCGCGCGGATGCGGCATTGCTTCAGAACGCTTCGGACGAGATCGCCGCCGCCGCGGGAGAGCCCGCCGTGATTGTCGAACTGGGCAGCGGCACCGGCGCTAAGACGCGTCATATTCTCGATGCTGCCAGCGCCGCGCGGCCTATCCGGTACTTGCCCATCGACATCTCGCGCGCCGCGCTGCGCAATTGCGAAGCGGCCCTCCAGGCGATGGACCGGGTGTCGATTGAACCCATTGAGGCCACGTACCTCGAAGGCATCGATCTGGCGCTCGCGCGGCGTCATTCGGGTGAGCGCGCGCTCATCTTGTTCCTCGGCAGCACCATCGGCAATTTCACCCGCGTGGAAGCCTCCGTATTCCTTCACCGCATTCGCCAGCGCATGCAGCAGGGCGATTCGCTGCTGCTGGGCGCCGACCTGGTGAAGGACACCACCACCCTGCTGCGCGCCTATGACGATCCGCTGGGCGTAACGGCAGCCTTCAATCTGAATCTGCTGGCGCGCATCAATCGCGAATTGGGGGGCCGGTTCGATCTCGCGCAGTTCGCCCATGAAGCGCGTTACAACGAGCGCCTGTCGAGAATCGAAATGCATCTGCGCTCGCGCGTCGCACAGCGGGTTCCGATCGACGCGCTCGATCTGACGGTTTCGTTCGCGCGCGGTGAAACCATCTGGACCGAATCGTCGCACAAGTTCCGCGCCCGGGAAATTCGCCGCATGGGAGAGCGGGCCGGATGGCGGATGGCGCGGCAATGGATCGACAGCGAATGGGGCTTTGCCGAAACGCTGTTCCTGACATGAAGGCCGTCGAGTTCCGTGCCGCCACATTTCGCATCGGCAATAAGACCATTCTGAACAACCTCACGATGGCCATCGAAGCCGGCGAAACGCTGGTGCTGCTGGGACGCAGCGGCTCCGGCAAGACCACTGCGCTGCGGTTGATCAACGGCATGATCCTGCCCTCGTCGGGCGAGGTATTCGTTGATGCGAAGGCGACCACCGCATGGGACCTGGTGAGGCTGCGCCGGTCCATCGGCTATGTGATTCAGGAGAGCGGTCTGTTCCCGCATTTTTCCGTGGAACGTAATATCGGCCTGGTCCCGCAGCTCGATGGATGGGCGAAAACGCGCATCGCCGAACGGACTGCCGCGCTGCTCGAAAGCGTGGCGCTGCCCGCGCAGGATTTTGCGAAGCGCATGCCGCGCGAACTCTCCGGCGGCCAACGGCAGCGCGTCGGAGTGGCCCGGGCGCTGGCTGCGGATCCGAAAATCCTGCTCTTCGACGAACCGTTCGGTGCGCTCGATCCGGTGACGCGGCTCGATCTGCAACGCGAATTTCTGCGGCTGCGCGCGGAATTGGGAAAGACATCGGTGTTCGTGACGCACGACGTGCGGGAGGCGATGAAACTCGCCACGCGGATTGCCCTGCTCGATGAAGGCGAGCTCGCGTTTCTCGGTACGCCCGAGGAGTTCCGCGCCAGCCCGCATCCGGAAGCGCGGTCGTTTCTTGAGGTGCTGAATTGCTGAGTGATGTTCTGCAGGATCTGCTCGACGAAGGCCTGGAGTTGCTGGGCGAGCATCTCGTGCTGGTCCTCAGCGCGATCCTCCTTGCCTCGGCCATCGCGATTCCGCTGGGGCTGGTGGCCGCTTCCAAACCCCGCCTGCGCGGCGTTGCGCTGGGGATTGCGAACATCGGCCAAACCATCCCGAGCCTGGCGCTGTTCGGTTTCCTGATTCCGATTCCCATCATCGGAGGCATCGGGCCGCATACGGCGATCGTCGCGTTGGTGATTTATGCGCTGCTGCCGATCCTGCGCAATACAGTCACGGGCATCCTCGGAGTGGATGCGGCGGTGCGGGATTCGGCGGTCGCGATGGGCATGACGCGCGGGCAGATTCTGCGCATGGTGGAGTTGCCGCTGGCCGCGCCGACCATTATCTCGGGGCTGCGCATCGCGACCGTGACGACGGTGGGAACCGCGACCATCGCGGCGGCCATTGGAGCGGGCGGACTGGGCGTGTTCATCTTTCGCGGCATCGCTTCGGTGGACAAGCTGCAGATTCTGGCGGGTGCGTTGCCCGCGGCCGCGCTGGCCCTGCTGGCGGATGGCGCGTTGGGCTGGCTGGAGAAGCGATGGGCCGGGCATCTTTAATCCCACGACGCTTAATCTGCCTTGCCCTCTGCTGCGCTGGGTGTTCGCGTGAGCCGCGCATTCGTGTCGGCTCGAAGAACTTCAGCGAACAATTAGTACTGGGTGAGATCGTCGCGCAGCACCTGGAGAATCGGCTGCATGGACAGGTCAGCCGCAGGCTCGATCTGGGCGGTACGCTGCTCGCTCAGCAGTCGATCGTCAGCGGGGAGATCGACGTGTATCCCGAATACACCGGCACCGCACTGACTGCGGTTCTGAAGCAGCAGCCGGATAAGGATCCCGCGCAAGTGCTTGAACGGGTGCGCCAGGCCTACCGGCAATGGCAGCTCGAATGGCTGGATCCACTGGGCTTCGAGAACACCTTCGCGATGGCCGTGCGCAAAGAAGATGCGGATGGCGGTGCGCTTTCGGGCGCGTCGTCGGCCAGGGCGTGGAGGCTGGGCGCGGGCTACGAATTCGCGCATCGCCCGGATGGATTGCCGGGCCTGCTCGAGCGTCAGGCGCTGCTGGAGCTCTCGGGGCGCATCGACAGCGTTACCATGCGGCGCTTGAATTACGAGCTGGATGGGAAGCACCGGCCGGCGCGTGAGATCGCTCGCGACTTCCTCCGTGCCTCCGGGCTGCAGTGACACTCAGTCCAGATCGATATCGCGAGACTTCTTGCCGAACTCGGGATTCTCTTTGGCCTGCTTGAACAGTTCGTCGAATTTGCGGTTGAGCAATTGCCCGTGATTCTTTTCGGCGGCGAAAGATTTCTGGAAAGCTTCTTCGCGCCGGCCCGCTGCGCCCTTCAGTTTGGCGACCTCGGCGGCCAGATCCTCGATGGGCGCGGGTTTGACCGGCTCCTCGTGCGAGATCACGGCCTGGAATTCGGGGTCGATCTTCAGCGTCGACTGGCAGCACGGGCAGGTCACCTGAATGAGTGGGCGGGGCATGCCGCTATTATCGCTCTTAGACCATGGAAGATTTATTTACACCTCTGACCATGGGCGGCATCACGCTGCCCAACCGGATTACGGTGTCGCCGATGTGCCAGTATTCGAGCGACGACGGATTCGCGAGCGATTGGCATCTGGTGCATCTGGGCAGCCGTGCCGTGGGTGGCGCCGCTCTGGTGTTCGTGGAAGCGACGGGTGTCTCGCCGGAGGGCAGAATTACTCCCGGAGACATGGGCCTCTGGAAAGACGAGCACATCGGCAAGCTGCGCCAGATTGTCAGCTTCGCTCACACGCAGGGCGCATATATGGGAATCCAGCTGGCGCACGCCGGGCGCAAGGCCAGTATGCGCAAGCCCTGGGAGCCTGAAGGGGTGGTGGCGCCGCGGGATGGCGGGTGGACCGTCGTCGGCCCCAGCGCGATTCCGTTTTCGCCGACCTATGCGCAACCGGAAGCGCTCGATGCGGCGGGCATTCGGAAGGTCATTGCCGATTTCGCGGCGGCGGCGCGGCGGGCTCTCGAGGCCGGCTTCGATGTGGTCGAGATTCACAGCGCGCACGGTTATCTGATGCACCAGTTTCTCTCGCCTCTGAGCAATCAGCGCACCGATCGGTATGGCGGAGCGTTTGAGAATCGCATTCGGCTGCTGACCGAAGTGGTGGATGCGGTGCGCGCCGAGTGGCCTACGCCGCGTCCTCTGTTCGTGCGGATTTCGGCCACCGATTGGGTGGAAGGCGGATGGTCGGTGGACGAATCGGTCGAGTTGGCGAAGGTCTTGAAGCAGCATCAGGTCGATCTGATCGATTGCTCGTCGGGCGGTATGGTGCCCTACGCGCAAATCCCCGCCGGGTCCGGTTTTCAGACGCCCTTCGCGGCGCGCATTCGGAAGGAAGCGTCGATTCTGGCGGGCGCCGTCGGCTTCATCACCGATGCCGCGCAGGCCGACCATATTATTCGCACCGGCCAGGCCGACATGGTCCTGATCGCCCGCGAATTTCTGCGCGATCCGTATTGGCCCATGCATGCGGCGATCCGATTGGGCCTCAAGTGCTCCGCGCCCCCTCAGTATCTGCGGTCCGTACCGGCGGGGTCGACCATGCGGACGCCGCTGAGTTAACGAGTGCCGTCCCAGCTCTTGTCGCCCTGGCCCTTGTACCGGCGGTCTAGCTTCTTCCAATCCTCGCGCGAGATGCCGTTCAGGTCATAGACCACCAGCCCATTTTTTACCGTCAGTTCGCAATCGAGCTTAAGGGCCCCGCTCATGCGCGCGCCGCTGGAGTCGACAAATCCGAAGCTCTCGCCCGGTCGAGCGTGAACCAGTCTGAGCACCGCGATATCGGCGGGCGCGCCGACGCTCAGATTGCCCAGGTTCTCCTGTTTGATCTCGCGCGCGGGATGCGAGGTGGTTTCGGCGATCACGGACTGGACCGACTGGCCCATGTTGAGGAACTTCGACATGAGGTTCAGTATGTCTTTCATGCCGGCGTTCATGCTGGTGACATGCAGATCGGTCGAGATGGAGTCCGGAATCCAGCCCTGTTGAACGGCGGGGACGGCCTGGCGGAAGAGGAAGCTGCCGCCACCGTGGCCGACGTCGAAGACGACGCCGCGCTTGCGGGCTTCGGCCAGATAGGGAAGAAGCTTCTGGTTATCGTCCAGCATGGGGACCGCGCCGATATACATGTGGGTCGAAATATCGCCGGGGCGCAGCTTTTTAAGTACCAGCTCCTGATAGGGACGCTCGGGGCGGAAGGTGCCGAAATCGACCATCACGGGGATGTTCGCCAGGGTCCCGGCGGCGACGGCGCGTTCCACGGGAATCCATTCGGGGCCCGCGTAATGAGCGGTCTTGATGCCGACTATCAGTCCTGGATATTCTTTGGCGCGATTCGCCGTTGCAACCGCATCCATATCGGCGAGGTTCTGCTCGATGGCGCCGCCCCGCATGCCGCTGCCGACGATGTTGAGGAAGGCGAGGACTCGCGTGGTGGAGCGGTCGATCACGCGGTCTTTGAAATCGGGAAAATTGCGCCAGCCGGAACTGCCGGCGTCGGCCACGGTGGTGATGCCGCTGCGCAGCGTGTATCCGTCGGGGTAGAGGCTGAGATCGCCCGCGTAGGAACTACGCTCACCCGTACCGGCGTAGGCGTGGACGTGGATATCCACCAGACCGGGGGCGACGTAGAGCCCCTTTACATCGATTACTTTACCGGCCTGATCGGCGGGAATATTGGATGCAACCGCGGCGATACGGTGGTCTTTGACGGCGATATCGCGGATCGCGTCGATGTTATTTTTGGTATCGATGACGTGGCCGTTTTTGAGCAGGAGGTCATAGGGCTTCTGCGCGAGAAGCGGAAGGCTGAGCAAGAGAAGTGTCGCGGCACGGCGCATTTGGGATTAGTCTACTCTCAGGTATTCTGTCAATAAGACACGCTTCCGATGATCTACGTCGAGCGCACGCCCGCAGCCCCTTTGGCCCGGTGGATTCGCATGCTCTGGCATGCGCGCGTTCCAGGTACGTTGCATCGGCGCGAGCGAATTCTCCCCAACGGCTGCGTGCAGATCGTTATCAATTTAAATCGCGACTACCTTTGGCGGTGCTCGGAGAACGGCAGGGAAGGACATCTGGCTCCGTCGCTCGTCGTGGGGGCGCGTTCGGTATATGAGGTGGTCGACACCTCCGACATGGCCGACCTGATCGGCGTGACGTTTCATCCCGGAGGCTTTGCGCCTTTCGCGTGTGATGCGGCTGATCTCTTCAGCAACCGCAACGTATCTCTGTCGGATGTGTGGGGAACGAAGGCAGGCAGGCTGCGGGAGCGGCTTTTCGAAGCTCCTTCAGCGTGCGCGAAGCTCGAAATCCTCGAAGACTTTCTGGTGGAGAGTTTCGCGGCTCGCCTCACCTGCAACGCCATAGTGGATTTTGCCCTCACCCGGTTTGCGCAAACCTCTTTGGTATCGACTGTAAATGAGGTTGCGCTGGAAACCGGCTGGAGCGTGCGCCGCTTTTCGCAGATCTTCCGCGAGCAGGTGGGCGTGACGCCGAAGACCTGGTGCCGCATCCAGCGCTTCCAGCGGGCGGTGCGGCAGTTATACGCGGGCGCCGAAATTCCGTGGGCGGAGATGGCTGTCGAGTGCGGGTATTACGACCAGTCGCACTTCGCCAATGAATTCCGCGCCTTCTCGGGCATCGATGCCACCACCTACTCGGCGCGGCGCACCGAGTGGGCGAATCATATTCCGGTCGCCTGAAAATTTCCGATTCTTCCAAGACGGACCGGACCGCCGTCGTGGATAGTGGTGATATGAATTCCCTAGCTAAGAATTGCAGATCGACGGTGATTCCCGCCATGCGGTACCGGGATGCGCCGGCCGCCATCGAGTGGCTTTGCAAAGCCCTGGGCTTTGAGAAGCAAGCGGTTTACCCCAACCCTGACGGGACCATCGGGCACGCCCAGCTTACCTTTGGCAACGGCATGGTGATGCTGGGTTCGGTCACCAATGGAACGCCGTACAGCGCCCTGATACGGCAGCCCGGGGATATCGGTAACGCGGAGACCCAGGCGCCCTGCCTGATCGTTTCCGATACCGATGCCGTCTATGCGACGGCGAAGGCCGCCGGGGCCGAGATGGTAATGGACATTGCCGATATGCCCTACGGCGGTCGCGCTTTTACGTGCCGCGATCCGGAAGGCCACATCTGGAGCGTCGGCAGCTACGATCCCTGGGCCTGACCCGCGTATAGCCGGATCGCCGAGAGAGGTATCGGGAAGGTGCGCGAATCCTGCTACAGTGAGGGCGCGTGTCCAGTCCAGCGGACCTGCGGAGCGTGGTGGAACGCTTCGTGGCCGGAGCGGCGCAGCCTGCTCTGCTCGATCCCGGTGAAGAGCCGCTGCGCCTGATTCCCGAGCAATGGAACATCTCCGAATGGAACGGCCGGGTGGTTCTGCAGGCGTGGGATGCCGAGCGCAATCTGGTGCGGAAAATCGTCGGGCTGGGAGAGCAGCGGCGGGATCGGCTGGCGCTTCTCACCGAGCGCTTCCCAAAGATTCCGGGCGAAATGCAGATTGCGGATCTGGCCGCGCCGCTGGGTCTCGAACTGCAGCGGAAAACCTCGCGCATTGCCTTCCGCGACCGCTTCCGGCTGATGCTGGCGCGCGAGTACCCGGAGTGGAAGATCGAAGATCTGAGCTCCGAGCCCAATCTGGAAGCAAGCCTTACGCCCTCATACGTGCGGGCGTTTCTGCGCCTCGGGTCAAACGGAGTGGCGGCGATGGCGGCTGCGCCCAACGCACCGGATTGCGCCGGTATGGTGGGTGCCGGGTTGATCTGGCTCGACTATCTGCGGCGCCGGGAAAGCGCGCTGACCATCCGGCGGCTGCTGTTCTATGCGCCGATTCACCGCCAACGGGAAGTGGCGTTTCGCGCCGCGCTGATCGATCGGGCGGCGGCGGAATGCACGTTGTTCGTTTTCGATGAGCGCGACCGGGCCGGCGCGGTGGATTTCGCGGATGCGGGGAATGCCGATTCGACGCTACCGCCCTGCCGCAGGCCGGTGACGCCCAACGCGGAGCCACCGGCGTTTCCCGATCTCGCGGGGGTCGACCGCGTAGAGCAGAGTGACGGGTCGATCAGCCTGCAGGTGCGTGGGCTTGAGTTTGCGCGATGGTCGGGAGGTAAGCCGGGAGGTAAGCTTTCGTGCGGGATTGGCCGCCGTAAGCGCTGCACCATGGCAACCGTCATCGCCATGGCGCGCGAAGTGACTCGGGTGCGGTGCGCTTCCGCGGAAGACAACAGGCATCCACTTTACGCGCGGTATCCCGAAGGCTGGCTCGAATCGCAGGTACGCGCCAATCCGCAGGCGGTGGATGCGTCGCTGTTGCCGGCGCCGATTTACGGGCAGGTGCCAATCTTCGACGGCGCGGGCGAGGGCATCATCGATCTGTTGGGTGTCGACGATACGGGACGCCTGGCTGTGATCGAACTGAAAGTAACGGCCGATCTTCAGCTGCCGTTTCAGGCCATCGATTACTGGCTGCGCGTGCGCAAACACCTGACCGCGGGCGATTTTGCGCGGCTGGGATATTTCCCCGGAGTCACGGTTCGCCTGGACGCTCCCCGCATCTTCTTAGTAGCGCCCGCGCTGGAATTTCATTCGACCAGCGAGGCGGTCCTCGGTTATCTTCCGCCCGAGATCGAGATCGTGCGCGTGGGCCTGGCGGCGGATTGGCGGCGGGAACTGCGCGTAATGTTCCGGCTGCGCGGGTCGGAACGGCCGTGAGCCTCGCCCAAGCCTGCTATCCTGGCATTGCCCCCACCGATGGGACACCTGAGCGGCAGTTTCTTCTTCGACCTGATCAAGATTATTCTGATTAACATCCTGCTGGCGGGCGATAACGCCGTCGTCATAGCGATGGCCGTCAGGTCGCTTCCGCCCTCGCAGCGCCGCATCGGTGTGGTGGCGGGAGCGGGCGGAGCGGTGGTGCTGCGTATCGTCCTGACGTTCTGGGCCACGCGATTTCTTGAGATCCCTTTCATCAAGCTGTTGGGCGGGATCCTGATTCTCTGGATTGCGGTGAAGCTTCTGACGGAGGCGGCGGGCGATCTCGAAAACCAGTATCAGGCGCGCAGCATCGGGCAGGCGATCTGGCTGATTCTGATGGCCGACATCACTATGTCACTCGACAATATTCTGGCCGTGGCGGCGGCGTCGAGGGGCAATCTGGCGCTGCTGATCGTGGGGCTGGGGCTGAGCATTCCTTTCGTGGTTTTCGCCAGCAGTCTGCTGGCGCGCATTATGGATCAATACCCGGCGGTGCTGTGGCTGGGATCGGCGATTCTCGGGCAGGTGGCCGGGGAGATGGTGATTACCGATGCGTGGGTCGTCCGGTGGCTGCATCCAACCAAAGCGGTGGGCGTGGGCGTGCAGATTCTGTTTGTGGCCCTGGTGCTGGGGGTGGGGATGATCGCGCGATCGCGCAAGAGGGTCAGGTGACAAGTGTGGTGGATCAACGCAGGGGCAACTTTCGAACCCGAATGACACGATCATCGACAGAAACTACGGCCCCCGCGGCGATTGCGTCGGCACAGGATGCCAGACGCGCTGAATCAACTTCGCCTGCCCCTCCGCCTTGAGTCCTTCCAGCCTAACCAGGACGACGGAAGGGCCGTTCGCGCGCGAGATAGCGAGGTGGGCGTGAAAATCGTGATCGAACGTAATGCAGGTCCTGTGGTTCTCCAGAGCGAATTCGAGGATCTCAGAGTCTTCCGCGCGTGCCAGTCCAGCGTCGATTACGTGGATCGCATCCCATCCGTCGGCGCGCAGGAGAACAGCCGCATGCGGGGCCAACCCCTGGTCGAGCAGTACTTTCGTCACGCGACCAGGTTGAGGTGCCGAACCTCGTCATCCATGGTTGCCGCCGCGTAACGGAGGGCCTGTTGAAGATCCTCTTCCTCCAGAAACGGATATTCGCGAAAGAGTTCTCCCCTGTCGCGGAATGTAGCCAGGATTTCGAGGACCCTTCGAACGGTGATGCGCATGCCACGGATGCACGGCTTGCCTCCGCACTGTCCGGGCTCCACCGTGATTCGGTCAAATTCCGGAATCGTCGGCATATCCGCCAGTGTAGCGACTTTGGACGGGGTTGGATGGGCTGCCCGTTAATACAGATCAAGTATAGACTGCGGATGGATTTACATTCTGACGAATCGACTTGAGCTGGAGCGCTTTGACTGGAGCCAGGGCGCATATGCAGCCGTTGGATCTTTCCTGGCAGAAATAATGGAAGATTCTGGCCCGCAGCCGCGTCTAAATCAGGAGAGAGCGGATCTGGCGGATGGTGCTCGAAGAAACCGATAAAGACGTTATTGAAGGCTGCCGGCAGGGCGAGTCGAATGCCTTTCGTGCCCTCTTCGAGCGTTACAAGGACAAGGTTTACACCATCGCTCTCCGCTACAGTGGCGATGCGAGCGTGGCCCAGGACATCGCGCAGGAGACGTTCTTAAAGCTGTTTGCGGGCATCGGCAACTTCCGTGGGGATTGCAGTTTCGACTCCTGGCTCTACCGCGTGATTGTCAACAGCTGTTTCGATCAGAAGCGGAAAACGCGCCGTCTCATGCCTTTGGTCGACACCTTTCTCGACCTGATGCAGGCCCCGGGCGCGAGCGTTCTCGATGACGTGATGCGCGCTGAGATGAGCGGCCATCTGCGGTCGGTGGTGGCCGGTCTGCCGTCCGGAGAGCGCATGCTGATTGTCCTGCGTTACGCGCAAGGACTTTCCTATGAAGAGCTTGGCGAAGTGATGGGCTGCTCGTCGGGGACCATCGGATCGCGCCTGAACCGTATTCACAAGTTGCTGGAGAAGCGTATGCTCCGTTTGTCGGGGAGGAATCGTGTCTGATCTGACGCCGTGGCTCGAAATGGAATTGACTCGCCAATTGAGTCCGGTGGTGGCTCCCGCGTCGTTATGGAACTCGATTCAGACGCAGCGTACAGAACGGCGGGTCGAGGCAGGCGGCTGGGTGTTGTGGCCGGCGGTCGCTGTGATGCTGTTTTTGGCTTGTGGCGCACTATTCTGGAACATGCGCGATATCACGCAGCTAACGGGACGGGAGTTGCGATCGCTGGCCGATTCGTCGCTGGCCTGCGACTTCTGGTCGGACGATCCGGCGGAGATTCGAAACTGGGTTAAGTCCAAAGGAAACATCGACGTAGACATCCCGGTGGCACATTCCGGCGCGGCTCGGCTGATGGGCGCGCGGTTGGTTCGGGTGCGTGGCACGCTGGTTGCTGCTATCGCGTATCGAATGAGCAATGGCGCGGCGACGCTCCTGGTAGCGAAACCGCGTGCGGGGAGCCAGCTATATGAGGTCGCCTTCTCGGGAGGCGATCCGCAAGGGGCATGTCTCGTGTGCCACTTGTAACGGAAACAGTACAGGGATTCACTGAGCGTTATAATGAAAGTTCAGAGGCACCATGAAAAAATACGGTAAGTTCGCGGTCCTGATGGCGATCATCATCGGCTCGCTCCTGTGGCTCGCCACGGCCAGCGTCTCCGGATCGAAGACGTATTACGTCACGATTCCCGAACTCAGGAAGCTGGGAGCACAGGCCTCGTCGCGGCGTGTGCGCGTGGGCGGCGACGTGCAGAGCCAATCGATTGTCCGTGGTTCGGGCGTGGTGCGCTTCAATCTGGTGCAAGTGGCCGACCCGGCTAAGCCGGATTCGACGACCATGATTCTGCCGGTCGAATATGTAGGCCGCGATCCCCTGCCCGATACTTTCAAAGATGGCGCGCAGGCGCTGGCGGGCGGACGCCTCGAAGCCGACGGTGTTTTCCGCGCCGAAGAAGTGCAGGCCAAGTGCGCCTCGAAGTACGCTCCGAAGCCGGGGATGGCTCCGGACGGCTTGCAGAAGAAGATCGTGCCATCGGGTCAGTCGTCATACCGGTCCAGCCTGTAATATTGTTGTTCTGAGGGTCCAAAAATATGGAGAACGTAGGCGCTCTTGCCCTGCTGTTGGCTTTCTGTATCTCGCTGTACGCGATTATCGCGAGCGTGACAGGGCGCCTGAAACGTAAACCTTTCCTCACACTGAGCGGAGAACGCGCCATGCTCGCCGTGTGGGTGTGCGTCTCCGTCGCCGCCGGCATCCTGATCTATGGACTGATGACCAGCGACTATCGGATGGCGTACGTGGCGTCGCATACCAATCGCGATATGCCGCCGTTCTACAAGTTCGCCGCATGGTGGGGCGGGCAGGAAGGGTCGCTGCTCTTCTGGAGCTGGCTGCTTTCGACTTACGGGGCGGTGGTGATTTTCACCACGCGAAAGAATCATCGCAATCTGCTGCCGTGGGTGGTGGCGATTCTCTCCACAGTGCAGTTGTTCTTCCTCACGCTGAATGCTTTCGTGGTGAATCCGTTCCAGGTTCTGGCGGTGGATAAGGTGGTCACGTCGGTGGCCGACGGCATGGGGCTGAATCCTCTGCTGCAGTACTGGGCGATGGTGATCCATCCGCCGTTCCTGTACCTCGGGTATGTGGGGTTCGCGGTGCCCTTCGCATTTGCCATGGCGTCGCTGATCACGAAAGCTCCGGGCGATAGCTGGATCCATACCACGCGCCGCTGGACGCTGGTCACGTGGCTGTTCCAGAGCACCGGCGTGGCGCTGGGCTCGGCGTGGGCTTATCACGTGCTCGGCTGGGGCGGTTACTGGATGTGGGACCCGGTCGAGAACGCGTCGATACTACCCTGGTTTGCCGGCACGGCGTTTTTGCATTCCGTGATGATGCAGGAAAAGAAGGGAATGATGAAGGTCTGGAACATGGTCCTCATCGCCACTACTTTCTTCCTGTGTATCTTTGGGACTTTCCTGACACGCTCGGGTCTGGTCAGTTCGGTGCATGCCTTTGCGGAATCGCCCATCGGAAAGTTCTTCGTGGTTTTCCTTGCGATGGGAATCGCCGCGACCATCTGGCTGATCCTCGATCGCCTCGATTATCTGAAGAGCGATGCGGAACTCGAAAGCGTCGTCTCGCGCGAATCGAGCTTCCTGTTTAACAATCTGATCCTGTTGGCCAGCTGCTTCGCCGTGCTTTGGGGCACGCTGTTCCCGGTGATCACGGAGAAGCTGACCAACGAGAAGATCAGCCTCGATGCCGTGTGGTTCAACCGGCTGATGGTGCCGATCGGAATTTTTCTGCTCTTCCTGACGGGCGTGGGTCCGCTGTTCGCATGGCGCCGCACTTCGATCGACAGCCTGCGTAAGAATTTTCAGTGGCCGGGTATGGGCACGCTGGCGGTGGCGGCCGCGTTATTGATCGGCGGCATGCGCTATCCGTACTCGATCATTTCGCTGAGTTTGTGCTTCTTCGTGGCAGCGACCATTGTGCTTGAGTTTTTCCGCGGTGCGAACGCCATCAACGAAAAGACGCACATCGGTTTTATCCCGGCGGTGATTGAGTTGACGCACCGCAACACGCGCCGCTACGGCGGCTATCTGGTTCACATGGGCATCGTGTTCATGTTCATCGGTTACAGCGGGCATCCGTTCAACCAGACTTCGGTGGGCGAAGTGAATAAGGGCGACTCCATGCAGGTGGGCGCTTACACGTTGAAGGTCCTCGACCTCACCGACGGCGATACGCCGAATTATCAATGGGAGACGGCGATCCTCGACGTTTCAAAGAACGGCAAACACATCGGCCAACTGGAGCCGACGCGGCGCTTCTACAAAGCCGCCCAGCAGGCGACCGCGATCGTCGCACTGCGCAGCCGCCTCAACGAAGATCTCTATATTAACTACGCGGCGCATACCGGCAACAAGGCGACGCTGCAGGCGTATGTGTTCCCGCTGGTCGATTGGATCTGGATCGGCGTAGTGGTACTGATCTGCGGTACGCTCGTCGCGCTGGTGCCGAGCAAGTTGGCGCGTTCGTATCCAAGAACTCAGGTGGTGGGGACGCAGATGGCGGGAGCGACGGACAAGGCAAATGCGCCGGTTGAAGTTTAGTTTTCTCTTGCTGGTGATGGTGGCGGCTGCGCTGGCGCAGACCGAATCGGAGATCGAAAGCGATCAGGTGAAGCGCGTGGGTACGCATATCGCGTGCCAGTGCGGCGCCTGCCAGGAAAACGTCAACTGCAATATGTCGTCGGGCCAGTGCCACTTCTGCAAGCCGGCGCGCACGAAGATCTGGCAAATGCAGCGAAGCGGCATGGACGACGCGACGATCATTAAAAGCTTCATCAGCGAGTATGGGGACAAGATTTTCCGGGGCGATCCGAACTCTTTCTTCTGGCTGGTGCCGTATCTATCGCTCGCGGCCGGCGGCGTTGTGCTGTGGTTTGTAGTTAAAAGAATGCGCGGTACGAAGCATCTGAAACCGGCCCTCGCGGGTCACGCGATCGCCGACGATCCCGTGCTCGCGAAGTACCGCGATGAAATTGAAAAAGACACTGAAAAGTTAAACTAATAGACCGTGGACCCAAGCCTGATTGTCGGAGCGCTGCTGGGAGCCGGTATGATCGGCTTCCTTCTGCTCATCCGTTTTAAAGACCTCCCGACGCCCGCTCCCGTATCGCCGTTCCGGCATCTGGATGAGCGCAAGGCGGCTATTTACGAAGGGCTGCGCGATCTGCAATTCGAATATCGGCTCAATAAACTTTCGGATCAGGATTACCAGACCACCAAGCTTGAGTTGCAGAAAGAACTGGCGCGCGTGCTGCAGGAGACGGACCGTTTGAAAGCGCAGCTGGGACAGGCGGTGAAATCGGCGCCTGCACCGGCCCCCGCGCCGCCTCCGCCCGCGCCGAAAAAGAATGCCTGCCCGAGCTGCGGCGCGCAGTTCGATAAACCGCTGAAGTTCTGCGGAGAATGCGGCAAGCCGATGGGGGCGACTACATGAACTTCAGATATGGAGCAGGCGTTCTCGCCTGCGCACTTCTGGCGCTGACCGCCCAGGCCGCCGTGGATGGCACCGTCACCAATTCCACCACCGGCAAGCCGCAGGCGGGCGCGACCGTTACCCTCTTCCAGCCCACTTCGCAGGGGCCGCAGTTCATCGATAGCGTCAAGACGGACGCGCAGGGGAAATTTCAAATCACGAAGGAAATCTCCGGAGCCGGCGCGGGTCCGCTGCTGTTGCAGGCTGTCTACGCCGGTGTTCAGTACAACAAGATGCTGCCCCCGGGCACGCCGACCCAGGGCGTCGATATTCCCGTGTTCGAATCGTCGAAGCGGTCCGGCGGCACCAGGATCTCGCAGCACATGATCCTGCTCGAACCCTCGCCGGGCGGCAACCTCCAGGTGAGCGAAAGCTACGTTTTCAATAACGACGGCAAGACCACGTGGAACGATCCG
>JBEKAQ010000086.1:0-2742 GCA_050015835.1 Bryobacteraceae bacterium
ACCGACAATTTCATAAGAGCCCTGACTATAGTAATTCCGGGCCGTGAGATCACTAGCAGCCCGTGGCTGAACTGATTCTCAAAAAGGGAGTGCCGGATTTCAGGCAAAGAAGAGGTATTCGGTAAGGCGTTACGCTTTCGCGCAAAGTTACCGGTTGCAGCCGTGATCCATGCCATCGTTGAATCATGGCGACTGGCAGGGCTCTCCACAGCATTTGAAGCACGCACAAGAGCGCCGCCAGTCTTCCCTGAAACCCTCTCGGCGTTCCGTTGCCCAGTAGTTTCCGCATTACCAGGCCCAGATTGAACGCACCGGCATGAATGAGCAGCCGCTTGATGATGTTGTCATGACGCCGCAGGTGGGTTCTTCGCATTCCTCCGGTTTCGTACATATGCGCGAAGCTTCGTTCGACTCGTTCTCCGCGCTGGCGCAACAGCCGCTTTCCACGCTCTCCCCGTATCCGCCGCCGGTTCTGATAAACCGCCGCTTTCTCTTCCTGCTTGCCCTTCCAGTTGCGGCGCCCCCGGTCCGGCTCCGAGCAATAGCTTCGGACTTCCACGTCCTTCAGAATCACCAGCACGTCGTTGCTGTGATAGCCCTTGTCCAGCACCAACTCCGCAGGACCCCCCGCATTCATCTGCACGGTATGGTTGTCGATCTCGACTACGACTTCCCGGATATGCTCGCCGCACTGCGCCAACGTTTCCTGCAGCGTATTGGTATCACCTGCGGTTGCAGGTTGCAGGGTCACGGCCAGCACAGCACCTGTTTCCAGATCCACGGCGTGTTCGGCCTTGTGGGCCAGATGCGTGCGCCCGTCTTTCATCTTTGTAATCTGAGCATCGGGATCATGCGGGTTCTTCCAGTCGTCGTTGTTGCCCTTCTTCTTCCGCTTGCGGTCCAGCTTTGCCAGTTGCTCACGAGTAGGAGTTTCGATGCCCGACTCTTTCGCCAGACTCTTCAGAAAGTCGTCGTAACCCTGACCGTTATCCCGGCGCACAATCGAGCGCAGCGCCGCATTCGCTTCGAGAGTGGTTCCGTCCACAGAGACTGTGTTGCCTTTCAGTAAGCCCTCTTCGGCCACCATGCCCAGAACCCACAGAAAAACTTTGCGATGCGTTTCCACATCGATCAGGCGGCGCGTTCGTGAAATCGTCGAGTGATCCGGTGTTGACTGACCCAGCTCAAACCCCAGAAAAGACCGCAAGGCCAGCGAATCGGCTGTTCGCCAGGCAATGCCACGTTCCGAATCGATGCCTTCGAAGTACCCGACAAGAAGCGCGCGGAAGTAAATTCCGGGTGCCAGACCCGGACGGCCGGTTTTTGAGTAAAACGACTCGCACGCCGACTCAGCGAATGCATCAAATCCGCGTCTGGCTAACAACCGGTTCAGACGCTCATAGAAAGGATGGCCGGCGGGAGTCGCCATACGAGCGGCTTCGATCCAGATCGGCTCCTGCTTCTCATCCGGCCCTCGCTTGCCCAAAGACATAACTCATCGTAAAGCGATTTTCTTCCTCGGGCCAGGAAAAAGTGAGTTGCACCACGGGCTGCTAGGTAGCGCAAGCTTCAGCTTGCCGGTAGGGCTTCTCACTCCGTGAACACTTCCTGCAGCGTGCTCAGGGTCAAGCTGAGTGTCTTTGGCGATACCGTGCCCAGTTTCCTGGTCAGCCGGGCTTTGTCCACAGCTCGCATCTGATCCAGCAGGATCAAACCCTTCCGGCCGCCGTGCGTAATGCCGATACGAAATGGCGCGGGGCGACTCCTGGTGGTCATGGGCGCGACGATCGCGGTTCGCAGGTAATCGTGCATTTCGGCCGGGGACAACACGACGCATGGGCGCGTCTTCCGGATCTCGCTGCCGATTGTGGGATCGAGGTTCACGAGCCAGATTTCCCCGCGCATCACCACGCAAGTTCCGCGTCCGCCGCGTTCCCGAATTCGCCCATTACAAGTGCGTCGTCGCCAGCTTCGGCTACCTTTCTTGCCGCCTCTCCCCATCCCGAGCGCGCCGGGCGGGCGGGTCTGCGCAACACCAGAGCGCCACCTTCAATCGTCATCTCCGCCCCGGCGGCATCGTCCAGGCCTACCTGAACCAGGACCGGTTTGGGGATGACAAAACCCTGGGAATTACCGATTTGCCGGATGCTGACGTGTATCGCCTTCATTGTAATAACAATGTTATTACGCGACAGCGTTCGCGTCAACTATCGGTCTTCGCGCATACCGGCGGCGATCTGAGTGCAGATCGGGAGCCATTTCGATCACAGAATTTCCTCGCGATTACTTCGGTCGCTGGAATAAGCCGCCATAGACCGAACACCGATTCCTCGAGGAAATCGGACAGTTTCAGGCTGCCGGGGGTGCCGGGGGGGGGGCAAACGCGCCCACATCAATGAGTAGGGCGTGAGACAGCCAAGTGGTCGCCGCTTCCCAGGACCCCGTTTCGGGGCCTCGGATCTTTAAGCGGGTGCACTCCTGGCTATCATTGCTGTCGAGATGAAAGATGACATAAAGACCAAACTTCGGAAGGCGCTGACGAGACCGATATCGTCCGAGGAACAAGTGGTCTACATCATGGTTGAACTTCGCAAACTAATGGAGATCAACGGCGACGCCGATACTTTCCCGTCCCTTCTCTTCCACTGCGATTGGGTGGCTCATCCAGTGATGGACCGAAAGGCCGCTAAACATATCGTCAGCCTGTTCGACAAGCATCAGGAAGGAATAGACATGACGGTT
>JBEKAQ010000086.1:2758-22464 GCA_050015835.1 Bryobacteraceae bacterium
GCTTGGCCCGATAATGACGCTGAGCAACTTCCGAAACGACCTTGATAAATATCTTCGGTCCCAAGGCCTCGACGCGTCGATTCCCGGCGGCACTAAGGAGGATTGGGCAAACTTCTTGACCTACTATGCCGGCGTAATCGAAGACTGCCCGCTGCGCTGTACAACGCGTGGCCTCAAGCACGTAGAAGAGGTAATACTGAAGGTCTTGAACATCAAGCCTGGGCCACCGCCGTACAATTTCCAGCTTGCAATCGAATGGCGGTGGGCGTCAAAAGCGTCCGGTATAAAGGCCTGCACGCAGCAGTTTTATTGATGAGTCATTGACGCCCCTCGTTCGCGACCCGACGAGAGGGTCGAGACCGCTTTGGCATTGCTCCGGACTCCGCATAATCCGGAGATTTGGAACGCGTTCCTGGCCATATTGACCCGTTGGCGGAGACATGGCGCGGGCAGATCACTCGCATGAGAGCGAACACCTTGTCACGGGAGTCGCGGCGTTCGAGGCTAGTCGCTTCGGCGACGCCCGTTCCTGACCAGTTAGCCGGTACCTTCGCTGCTCTAAGGAAATATCCGCCGGATTATCGTCTCGAATCGGTTTGCCAGGTCGTCGAACGTGTTGAAAGCTCGGTTCGGAGTAGTTGAGAACTCAGCTCGAAGCATGTCCCTACGACCGGCATCCAACTCGGCGTCGCGGCCGTAGATGAGGTGAAACTCAGGTTTCACGAGGCCGGCAAAACGGTTCGCAAAGAATGCTTGGTCTCGCGTTATCAAGGTATCCCACTGGAGCAACTGTCCCTTGGCTTGTGTAAAGTCGCTCGTGAACTGAAATTCCTTGCCCTTGGTGAAGATTAGTTTGCCAGGCCGCTCTATCTCGACGAACAGCCACCGCGTCCCGAAAGCCGATTTGAACGAAAACGCGAAATCGGGCACCCTCTCGCCAGCCAAGGATGGCCGTGGGAGAACCGAATCATACTCGGGATACACAAATTCAGGGTGCGACTCAAGGAAAGCCTGTAACTCAGTTTCACTAGTGGCGGTCGCCAGGAGCGCTCGATATTCTTCAAGGAGCTTTCTTGCGGCGCTCGATGACCGAAGGTTGACGAGTCCGCGAGCTTGAGCCAAGCTTTGCATTGCACTTTCTTGAGCCTTAGCATGAAGGTCTCCAACCTCAAGGAACTTCCATCCAATCAGAAACACCTTCGTGGCTGGCGGGTACCACAAACGATCCTCCCTATCCGCAATCAGGAGCTGGGTCAGCATGCCCTCATAGACCGCGGAGTCCTGAAAGGTTGCTTTATTTCCCATTGCAGAGAGCTTCGAAATCGGATCTCTAAAGGTAAATGTTTTGTCGATCACAGAGTTGAGGTACTGGATGAAGGTGACCTCCGGAGCGTTAGGGAAGACCACCGTGGCCTTAATCTCCACCGAGTCCAGGCTATTCCGAATGGCGGCAAACACCCCGTTAGTGCAGACGACAACTTCCATCGGGCCAGTCGCTAAATGCGGGTTGGGATGTCCGCCCAAGCTCGACCTGGTTTCCTCTGGCAGGTCTTCAAAGGCCTTCCGGAGGGTGGATTGGTAGGTTCCGAGGTAATCAAGCACTTTTTCGATTCGGGGCTCCGGTATGCTGACGCCCTGGGGATTGTCAATTGGCATGGACTGGACCTGACTGGAGCTAGTTTAGTCCATTTCCTCGCATGCGGGACACAAGTCCGGCTCTGGGAAGTCTCGTTGGCCGTATAGTCGGCATCCCGGACACTCAACCCTCAGGCACCCCGAAAAACGACCCTTCAACCCCGAATCCCTCCCTGAAATTCCCGGTCACACGCCCAAAAAATAAGTCTTCACTCGTAACTCCGTGAAATCAATCACCCGCCCCAGCGCACCAGCCTCAACTCCTCACACCCCCCGTGCAATATGAGGTCAGATGCTGGAACCCACACCACTAGACGCACCCGATAACCACACTGGCCTCGCGAAAACGCTCGTCCTCGAATCGGAGAGCGCCGAAAGGTTCGTCTCCATAACCAACGCCATTGAAGCGGATCTGCAGCCCCGAACCTCCCTCGAGGAAATTATCGTAGGCGACATCATCGCCAACCACTGGCGTCGGCTGCGCACCCGCTGTATGGAAAAAGCTCTCATGGACCACGAAATCAGCCACTACCAATCCCCGCTCGGCGTCACCCTCCCCGTCACCAAAGCCGTCCTCGCCTGCCGCTGGGCCGCCGGCCAATCCGGCATCTTCGACCTGCTCGGCCGCCTCGAAAATCGGTGCTCGCGCAACATGGCCGCCTCGCTCCGCCTCCTGCTGCAGCTCCGCGCCGCGCGGGAATTAACCAAAGAGAAAATCGAAAGGAAAGACCTCTGATGTCCACCGCCGGTCAAATCGCCGCCAACCAACAGAATTCCCAAGCCTCCACCGGACCCAGAACTGCCTAAGGAAAAACCCGCTCCGCCGCCAACGCCCGATCCTTTGGACTCTTCTCCAGCCGCGGCCTCGTGCGCCCCGAAGAGATCGAAGAGCACGACCAGCTCCGCGCCGACCTCGCAGAAGAGCTCAAGCCGGACACCATTCTTGAGCACGCCATGGCCGCCCAGATCCTCCACGCCGTCTGGCGTCTCCGCCGTGGCGCGCAGGTCGAGGAATCGCTCGCCGCCCGCATGGGAAACATCGATCCCATGGACAGTCCTGAAACCCTCCCCACGCAAAAGGCCGTGGATCGCGCCCGCGCCCAGTCCAATGTCGTCCTCCGCCGCTCTGCCGCCGAGCTGCGCCGCCTCCAGACTGAACGCTTCCTCAGAACGGAAACCGAAGCACCCGCCCACCAGCCCGAAGGCCTCGTCAGCCAAAAAGAGGTGATCCGGACCAAACTGGTCGCCCGCCGCATCGACGGACTCGACACCTTCGAAACCATCCTCCGCCAGGCCGACCAACAGGTCGCGGCCATGGTCGATGCATCATATACGCCAACTGCGCGAAATACAAATCAAAGCCAATCAACCGCTGGCACCGGGCCATTTGTCCCGCCTGAGATGCCGATGTAAGAAAACGGGCCGTCCGAGCGACTATCTTACTTACGGTGATTTTTGCCTGAGTTGGACGACTCCAATCATCGGTACGCGGACGCAATCGCGGCCTGGGGCGCGTCCCTCAGCCGTCTCGCGAGGGGCTATGAAGCCGACCCCGACCGCCGGGGCGACCTGCTGCAGGAGATCCATATCGCCCTTTGGCGAAGCTTCGCCGCTTTCGATGGGCGCTGCAGTCTGCGCACCTGGGTGTATCGGATCGCTCACAATGTCGCGGCCTCCCATATTGTTCGCAACCGGCGCGCCGCGGCACGGCTCGTCGATCTGGAGACACTCGAAACCGAGCCCGGCTTCTTTGACGCCGAGGCGCAGGCCGACCGTAAACACTCGGCGGCCCGGTTGCTCGACCTGATCCGTAAACTTGCCCCGGTGGATCGGCAAACCATCCTGCTCTACCTCGAAGGAGAGCGGGCGGAATCGATTGCGGAAGTCACGGGGTTGTCGGCCGTCAATGTGGCCACGAAAATTCACCGCATTAAGAAATTGCTGGGCCGGCAGTTTCAGGAAGGAGAACCCCATGCCGGGCGACGAAGCTGAAAGTCAGTACGAAAGCTTGTGGAAGAACCAGGAGGAAGAAAAGGTGCGAATGACTATGGACGAAGTTTGTGTTAGGGCGCGAGCCTTCGAAAGAAAAAGCGTGCGCGAGTACTGGCTGGTGCTGGGCGTCCTGGCGCTGTTTATCGGCAAAGCTTGTTTCTATCTCTATCGGTTCCCTTCCCCGTTGAGCCGGGTTGGATTTACTTCCGGGATCGCGATCTTTCTGTATATCGCGGTGCGTTGGGCTCGTAACGGACCGCCGAAGAAACTTGCCGCGCTGGCCACTCCGCATCCGTGCGTCCAGTTCATGCGGTCTGAATTGGAAAGGAAGAGGGAAGCGGTTCTTGAAATCCGGTGGACTCTCTTCTTGTTCCTCCCCCCCATGTTGGCGTCCCGGTGGGCGGGGACGCCGGTCGCGATCGCAAAATCGTTGGGAATTGACGCCCCCTGGTACGTGCGATTTCAGCAATCGCCCGCGCCCTTAATCCTGTTTGCGCTGATGCTGGTCGTTTTTTGGCGAGGTTTTGGAAAAGAGGCGCGCCGGATCGGTCGTGAAATCGAGAAGCTCCCCCCGGAGTAAGCGGCCCCTGCGATAACGTAGGTGATTACACCTCTCTTTCATGGGTCATGTAATCGCCATCGATGGTCCCGCCGGCGCGGGTAAGAGCACCATCGCGCGCCGTCTCGCCGCCCGCCTCGGCTACACCTACATCGATAGCGGCGCCATGTACCGTGCCGTTGCCCTGTGGGCTCTGCGGGAGAATATCGATATCGGCGACGCGCACCGCCTCGGGCAACTGGCCCATGCCGCCTTGATCGATCTGCTGCCGGACCGGAAGGTCCGGCTCAACGGCGAGGACGTCAGCGATGCCATCCGCGCTTCCGCTGTATCGGTCGCCGCCTCCAAAGTCGCGGCCATCGGCGCAGTGCGGACCGCCCTCGTTGCCAAGCAAAGGGAGATGGCCGACACCGCCAGCGTGGTCATGGAGGGCCGCGACATCGGCACCGTAGTCTTCCCCAATGCCCGTGTAAAAATATTTCTCGATGCCGATCCGAACGAGCGCGTGCGGCGGCGCTCCGGCGAGCAGCTCGATGTGTCCCCGGATCAGCTCGCGGCGCAGATTGCCGAGCGCGACGATCGCGACCGCTATCGCGCCGAATCGCCGCTGGTGCAGGCGCCCGACGCCGCCTACCTCGATTCCACCGGCCTCTCCGAGGAACAAGTGGAAGAGGAAATCCTCAAGCTCGTGCGCGCGCGTATTTCGAATGGAAAGGAACGGTAATTGAAAGTGGCAAATCTCCTCGTCATGAAGTTCGGCGGCACCAGCGTGGGATCCGCCGAGCGAATCAGGGTGGCTTGCGATCTGATCGCCGCGGAAGCCGCCACGCGCCCCGTCCTCGCGGTGGTCTCCGCCATGTCGAAGATCACCGATCTTCTGCTCGACACCACGCGCCACGCCGAAGCGAGCGATCAGCCGGGCATGGACCGCGGCTTGCGCCAGCTCGAAACCCGCCACTTCGAAGCCGCGCGGGAACTCGTCCCCTCCGCCGAACTGCCGCGCGTCGCGGCGCGCATCGACGATCTGATCGCCGAATTCCGGCGCATCGTGAACGGCATGCAGATGCTGGCTTACCGGCCGCCGCGCGCCGTGGATGAAGCCATCGCCGTGGGTGAGCGCCTCTCGGCATTGCTGGTCAGCGAGCATCTGCGCTCGCGGGGCATTCCGGCCCAGGCCATAAATGCCGCCGAGACCATCGTCACCGATGCCGTCTTCAACAACGCGTCCCCTCTGATGGACGCCACCATCGTGAAAGCCAACGCGCGCCTGATGCCTTTGCTGAGCACCCGGCAGATCCCCATCGTGACCGGCTTCAACGGCGCCACCGCCGACGGACGCCCCACTACCCTGGGACGCGGCGGCTCGGATTTCTCGGCATCCATCCTCGCGGCCGCGCTGGGTGCCTCCGAACTTTGGATCTGGACCGACGTCGACGGCATCATGACGGCCGATCCCCGGCTCGTTCCAGGCGCCAAGGTCCTCGATGAGATTACTTACGGCGAAGCCGCGGAGTTGGCCTGGGCGGGCGCCAGGGTGCTGCACCCCCGCACGCTGGCGCCCCTCGTCGAACGCAAAATTCCCGTCTGGAGCAAGAACAGCTTCGCGCCGCAGAAGCCGGGGACGCGCATCGTTCCCGCGCTCGGGTTGGGGAACCCCGGCGCCCGCGCGGTCACTTCCATGGCCAACGTCGCACTGGTGTCGCTTGAGCCGGCCAGTACTCTGGTGGGCGGCGTTCACATCATGGCGCGCGCCCTCGATGCGCTCGACCGGGCGAACGTGGAGATCCTCGCCATTTCCAGTTCCAGCTACCGTCAGAGTTTCTGTTTCCTCGTGAGGAAAGACGAGCTCGAAAAGACCACCGAGGCCATCGAAGCCGCCCTCTCTCTCGAATTGACACACGGCTACGTCAAAGGAATCGACGTCGATCCGGACGTCGGGCTGCTGGCGGTGGTTGGCGAAGGGATGCGTGGATTCTCCGGCCTCGCGGGCCGCATCTTCACCGCCATCTCGCGCGCCAGCGTCAACATCATCGCCATCGCCCAGGGATCGAGCGAATTGACCATTTCCATTGTGGTCCGGCGCGACGGCCTTGAGAAGGCGGTCCGTGCCGTCCACGCCGAATGCCACCTGGCACGGCCCGCGCTATAATGTAGGTTTCGCTTTCGAAGCAGGAGATTTCCCTCAAAATGTTTAATTTGTTTCGCAGCCGGGATAAGGCTGTGCGCCTGTTGCTCGGCGGCTTGCTCTGTTTGGTAGCCCTTTCGATGGTTACCTACCTGATCCCCGGATCGGGTACGGGTTATGGAAGCGACACGGTCGACAAAACCGTAATCGCGAAGGTCGGCAGCGACGAAATCACCCAGCAGGACTTGTCCCGCCAGGTGCAGAATATGACTCGCAGCCAGCAGTTGCCCGCCGCGCTGCTCTCCGTCTACGTGCCGCAGATCGTCAAGCAGATGATCTTCGAACGCGTGCTGGCTTACGAAGCCGCCCGGCTCGGCCTGAAGGTTACGCCCGAGGAAACCGACACCGCCATCGTCGATACGCTCCCGCCGCAGTTGATTAAAGACGGCAAGGTGGATGGCGCCACGCTCGAGGCCATGCTGCAGCAGCAGGGGATCACCATCGCCGACCTGAAGGACAACACGGCGCGCCAGTTGCTGGTAAACCGGCTGGTGCAGATCGTTTCCGAGGGCGTGGTGGTTTCGCCCGCCGAGATTGAAAAGGAATTCCATCACCGCAACGACAAGGTGAAGATCGAATATGCCGTGATTGCGCCGGCCACGTACCAGTCTCAGGCGGAGCCGACGGCGGCCGAAATGAAGGCCTACTATGACGGCCACAAGGCGGAATTCAGAGTTCCCGAAAAGAAGAGCTTCGGCATCATCGTTCTCGACCCCCTGGCAATCGGCGCGAGCGTCCACCCCACCGATGCGCAGTTGCAGGCCGATTACAACAACCGCCGCAACGACTTTCAGACCCCCGAACGCGTCCGGGCGCGCCATATCCTGCTGAAGGCCGATGCCTCCAACGACGCCCAGGTCAAGCCGAAAGCCGAAGCCCTGCTGAAGCAGATCCAGGGGGGCGCCGATTTCGCTAAACTCGCCAAAGAAAACTCGCAGGATCCCGGCTCCGCCGCCCAGGGGGGTGAACTGCCCGGCTGGATTACCAAAGGCCAGATGGTGCCGGAGTTTGAAAAAGCGACTTTCACGCTGCCGGTGGGCGCTACCAGCGGTCTGGTAAAGACTACCTACGGCTATCACATCATCCAGGTGGAAGCTCATGAACAGCCGCGCCTCCAGCCCTTCGACGAAGTGAAAGGACAGATCCTCGCGGAGTACCAGAAGCGCCAGGCCAACCAGTTGATGCAGTCGCTGGCCGATAAGGTGATCGCCGAACTGCGCAAGGACCCGCTCCATCCCGAGAAGGCCGCCGAAGCCGCCGGCGTCACGGCGGTTCGCGCCGAAAATATTCAGCCCGGCGACCCGCTTCCCGGCGTCGGTATCTCGAAGGAATTCGACGATGCGACGGCCGCGCTGGCCAAAGGCGAGGTGACAGCCGGTCCCGTCGTCCTGCAGAACGGCAAGGCGATCATCGCCTCCGTCGTCGATGTGCAACCCGCCCACCCCGCATCCTTCGAAGAAGCGCAAGCCGAACTCAAAAATAAGGCCACCCAGGACAAGCTGAATACCATCCTTGCGGCCAAAGCTACGGAACTGGCTGACAAGGCAAAGTCGATGGATGGGGATCTGGAAAAAGCGGCCAGGTCCTTGAAAATCGAATTGAAGACTTCCTCCGACGTGGACCAGCAGGGCGCCATCGAATCGGTTGGCACGGCCTCCAGCATCGCTAACGTTTTCACGTCGCCGATCGGGACCATCCTCGGGCCGCAGCAGGTTGGTGGAGGACGGCTGGTCGCCAAAATTATCTCGAAGACCCCCGCCGATATGGCCGTTTTGCCCACGCAGACAAATAGTATTCGCGATGAGATCAAGCAGAGGAAAGTGCGCGACAGATCCGAGTTCTTCGAGGAAGGCCTTGAGGATCGCCTGAAGGCCGAGGGTAAGCTCAAGGTCTATCAGGAAACGATCAATCGGATCGTGCAAAGCTACGGCAAGAGCGGCTGATGCACTATTTCATCGACTTCCTGAAGTCTCTTTATAACGCCGAGCGGCTTCTCGAGTTCGTCCGCATGCTGCTTGCGAGTCCACTGGGCCTGGCGGGATTGTTTGCCATCGTGTTCGCTGAAACAGGCTTGCTCGTGGGATTCTTCCTGCCCGGCGATTCCCTGCTGTTCAGCGTCGGAGTTGCCAGCGGTGCCACCAGCCTGAACGTTTACGTGCTCGCCGGGATGCTGATGTGCGCAGCGATTCTCGGCGACAATATCGGCTATGCGCTGGGGTACCACGCGGGTCCGCGCATCTTCAGCCGGCCGAAATCGCGTTTCTTCCATCCCGATCATCTTCAGCGTACCCGGGATTTCTATCTCAAGTACGGCGCCCGCGCGCTGGTCTACGCGCGCTTCATTCCCATCATCCGCACGTGCGCTCCATTCGTCGCCGGAGTGGGGAGGATGAGATATTCCCGATTCCTGTTTTTCAGCCTGTTCGGCGGGATCTTCTGGATCGCCTTCATGACCACGCTCGGCTACCAGCTCGGCCAGATTCCGATAGTGCGCAGAAATTTCGAGAAGGTTGTGCTGGCGATTGTGCTGCTCTCGGTCGTCCCAGTGATTCTCGAAGCGCGCCGGAAGCGCGTAGCCGCTGTCTGATTAACCCGCTCCCGAGTGAATGCCCGGCCCCGCCAGTTGCTCGGCGATGATGCGCGCTTCCGCCGCCAGCAACTGCTGCCAGCGGGACTCGACCGCCGCCGCGCTCCGAACCTTATACGCCAGCCGCAGGAACACTTTGTAGTGGCCGAACTCGGAGCTGAAAAGAGCCTTGTAGAATGCCGCCAGTTCCGCATCGCCCTGCGCGGCCGCCGCAAGAACCGCAAACCGCTCCGAGGAACGCGCCTCGATCAAAGCGGAAACAAAGAGTCGGTCGATCAACTCTCCTTCGCCGCCCTTGCGCACCAGCAGCCGCAGGGAATTGGCGTACGCGCTCTTGTGCAGGCGCTCCAGCTTTCCACCGCGACGCATCAGGATGCGCGTCACCTGGGCGAGGTGGGCGGCCTCGTCGCGAGCCACCGCCGTCAGCGTCTCGACCCACGGCGCGCGCGCCCTGGTGTATGCGCGCTTCGTTCCCATCATCCGCACCTGCGCTCCATTCGTCGCCGGGGTGGGACGCATGAGGTACTCGCGCTTCCTGTTTTTCAGCCTGTTCGGCGGGATCTTCTGGATCGCCTTTATGACCACCCTCGGCTATCAACTGGGCCAGATTCCGCTGGTGCGCAGGAATTTCGAGAAGGTGGTGCTGGGGATTGTGCTGGTCTCGGTATTGCCGGTGATTCTGGAAGCGCGCAAAAAACGCGCGGTCGCCGCCTGATCGAATCGCGCCGACCGCTCACCGAACCTCCTGAATCAGGCTCCGTGCGTGGCAACCGGCTTTCGGTCAAGCGCATCGAAACGTCGGCTCGTCATCGACTCGGCTTCGCCCGATGGTTGCAGAACCGGAATCGACAGCCGGAACGTGGTGCCCCCAGGCTGCCGGCTTTGCGCAATGAGCTCGGCCTGATGGGTATCGGCGATCCAGCGCGCGATCGCCAGCCCCAGACCGGAACCGTCGATGTGGCTTCGCGACCGTGCGCCGCGGTAAAAGCGCTTGAAAATATGCGGCAGGTCGGAGGCAGAAATGCCGATTCCCGTATCTCGAACCTCGACAATCAGCACCTCGCCGGATTCCCGCAGCACGATGTCGATGCGCCCCGGGGAAGTGGTATATCTCACCGCATTGTCGACGAGAATCCACAGAAGGCGCTGCAGGGTGGAGTAATCGCCCCGGACCAGCGGGATCTCCGCGGCGGGGAGAGATACATCCAGCGTGTGGCCACTGCTTTCGGCCAGCAGACGGGCTTTAGCTCCGACTACGCATACAACTTCCGCCAGGTCGACCGGCTCGAAACCCAGATGCGCGGTTCCATCGTCGGCACGTGCCAGCAGGAGCATCTCTTCAAGAAGGCGGCTGGTTCGTCCCGATTCCTCGACGATTTCGGCAAAAGCCCTGAGGCTTTCCTGGTCGGCGCCGGGGTTTCGCAGCGCCAGTTCCGCATGGGTTCGAATCACGGAGAGCGGAGTGCGAAGTTCGTGCGAGGCGTCCCCCGTGAAGCGCTTGATTTCGCTTACCGCGGAATCGAGGCGCGCCAGCATCGCATTGCAGGTTTCGGAAAGCCGCTGCAGTTCGTCGTTAGTGGCTGGAACGGGAAGCCGTTCGGAGAGATTCATCACACTGATGGAACGTGCCGCGGCGGCAATCTCGTCAACCGGCCTGAGCGCCTGGCGGCTGAGGAAATATCCGCCGAGAGCGGACAGAGCAAGCAGAGCGGGCACGGTCCACAGCATGCCCGCGCGGAAGGTGCGCAGCAGAGTGAGATTCGCCTCAAGCGGCGCGGCAGCGCTCAGGACGAAGGGACCGGCTGGGGAAACCCACAGGCGTTGCAGAACCAGGTAGTGTTGACCGTCGAATGAGGTCTCGGTATATCTTTCGCCGCCGGAAAGCGCGGATTGTGGCCAGGGAAAGTTTCCGGCATCCTGACTGGGCGAAGGGAGCGCCCGCGATCGATCCGGATGGAACACCTCCACGAGGCCGCCCCCGGTGGCTTCGGCGAAGGCCCGGAACTTTTTTTGGCGCTCCTGCGACGAGTCGCGTTCCGTTTTTCGCAGGATCTCAATGAGCCTGTCGGCGCGCCGCTCGAGGGTTCGGGACCGGGTTTGGGTGAGGGTATGTTCCAGGTTGAACGACATGGCGATCCCAAACAGAGCCAGACCCGCGAAATAGACTGATGAAAACCAGATCGTCAGCCGCGACGAGATGGAACGGCCTGCCATCCCTGTCATCACCAGGGTTCGCTCCTCAGCGAGTACCCAACGCCCCTGACAGTGTGCAGCAACTCAGTTTCTCCGGGCTGAGTAATCTTCGATCGCAGCGAGCGGATAAAGACATAAAGGCTGGCGCCCGTCGCGTCCGCTTCCGACCCCCAGCCCTGTTCGATCAGCGTCTCGCGCCGCACCACCGCCCCAGGGCGCCGCATCAGCGTTTCGAGGAGCGCGTATTCGGTGCGGGTCAGAGGCGCGGTACGCTCCCCCCGGCGGATTTCGTAGGTAGTCGCATTCAGGTGCAAATCGAGGTAGGTCAGCTCGGCCAGCGCCGAGGCCGGAGCGCGGCGTGCCACGGCGCGGACACGTGCCAGCAGGATATCGAGCTCGAACGGTTTGGTCAGATAGTCGTCGGCTCCGCAATCCAGCCCGTGAACGATATCGGCCTTGGAGTCGCGCGCGGTCAGGATAATCACCGGCGTCCGCACGCGGCTTTCGCGCAATTTCCGCAGCACGGTAAAACCGTCCATGAGGGGAAGCATGACGTCGAGAAGAATCAGGTCCGCATCGGCGTTCTTTCCCATGGAAAGCGCGCGGTCGCCGTCGTAGGCAAGCACTACGTCATGGCCCTCGCTTCCCAGGGCGCGGCCCAGCAGATCGGCGGTTTTCGGCCTGTCTTCCGCCACCAGAATTCGCATTGATCTTAATAGTGCGCTCGCGAATGTTACACGTCCATGAATTCGGCGTGAAAAATCGCGTGACGGAGCGTACTCTTTAGATTGATTTTCGAGAGCCCTGCTGTAGTGGGCGCATGAGGAACTCAATTTTCAAGGTGGTAATGATTTCGGCTGCGATCGCGGGAATCGGCACGGTTCCCGCCGGCGCGCAGCAACAGACAATCAAAAGCGTCCTCACCGGACGGGTCACGGACATAACAGGCGCGGTGCTGCAGGGCGCGCAGATTCAGCTGCAGCCCACGGGAGTGACGGTCGCCTCCGACGTGCAGGGCGAGTTCACCATCGCCGACGTGTCCGCCGGCGATTACAAGCTGACCGTCTCTTACCTCGGCTTCAAGGATTTCAACGAGGACCTGAAGCTGGGGTCGGGCGAGAACCAGAGTATCGAGGCGAAGCTGGAAGTCGCGAACGATGCGCAACAGGTTCTGGTTACCGACGACCTGCCGCGCGGCGAAGCCGAGGCCATCAACCGCACGCGCATGGCCGATAACATCATGCAGGTGCTGCCGGCGCAGATCATTACCTCTCTGCCCAACGCCAACGTCGCCGATGCGGTGGGCCGCATGCCTTCGGTGTCGCTGGAGCGCATTGAAGGCGAAGGCGTCTACATCCAGGTCCGCGGTACCGAGCCGCGGCAGACCAACGTCACTATCGACGGCGTGACCATTCCTTCTCCCGAACCTACCGTGCGGCAGATTCGCCTCGACGTAATTCCGGCCGACCTTATCGAATCGGTGGAGCTCAATAAGACGCTGGTGCCGAATATCGATGGCGACGGCATTGGCGGTTCGGTAAATCTGCGGACGAAGCTGGCGGGCGAATTTCCCACGCTGAATCTTTACGGCATCGGCGGATACGATCCGATCCTCGGCGGGCGCGACAACTATCAGTACGGTGGCACCACGGGACACCGCTTCGGGAAGAAAAAACAGTTCGGCGTGCTGTTCGGCGGCTCGAAGGATTACAATGGGCGCGGCATCGATAACGAGCAGCCGGCGCTCGACCCGCTCTCCACCTTCGCCAAGCCGATTTACGACGATAATACGATTCGCGAATACCGTTATTACCGCAGCCGCTGGGGCTTCACGGGAAACGCGGATTGGAAAATCGACGATTCGACAAGCATTTACTTCAAGAGCATTTACTCGAATCTGAAAGACTACGGCGATAAATGGTATTACGCGCCTTATGCTACCGCGGCGCCCAAGTTCTATACTTCGAGCAAGCGTCCCGACGCCTCGATCGCGAGTTATATGATCGGCGGCCGCAAACAGTTCACATCGTCGCTATTTGCCTGGGAAGGCTGGGCGGCCCGGTCCTACGAACTGGATTCGGCTGGCAACCCGAAAGCCGACTTTTCCTGGATCGGATCGACGCTGGTTTGCGGTTACGATCCCACCATGCAGACAAGTACGACGGTGCCGCACTTCGGCAGCGGCTGCGACGGCCCGAACTCTCCGCTGCAGGTGGCTTCCAACTGGGGCTTCAAGGACATTACGACTTCGAAGGGCCTGAGCGCGCAGCTCAATCTCGGCGGCGCCGCTTCTTATTCGCAAAATTACCATTTGGGCAGCCATTTCGGGATTTTCGAATTCGGCTTCAAGGTTCGCAACGCGCATAAGTACCAGGATGCCACCGAAAACGTCTACGACGGCTGGAAGGCCGCTAACTATCCGATGACGATGTTCCTGAGCAGCTTCAACAGCACTAACTTCTTCAACGGCCAGTATTTCGGCGGGCACTTCGGGCCGGTATCGGACTTCAACCAGCTGCAGACCTATACGCTGGCGAATTTCGGCTCCTATCTTGACGGCTATAAGACGGCTTCGGACTCGCTCTCGGATCAGTTCACTACCATCGAGCGTATTACCTCCGGCTATCTGATGAACACCATGGATTTCGGGCGCTGGCACATTGTGGCGGGCCTGCGCATCGAAGGCACGCAGGTGAATGCCCGGGGCAATAACGTGACCCTCTACCCGGCGGGCAGCAAGAACTGCGCTCTGGCTACGGGATGCGGCACGGCGACGCCCATCATTACGTCGCCCACTTACACCACGGTGCTGCCCAGCGTGTCCGCACGTTACGGCCTGACCCAGGACTCGGGCCTGCGCTTTGTCTATGGCTACGGCATCTCGCGGCCGGACGTTTATCAGCTGACCCCGTATGCCAGTGTGGACGATTCGAGCAACCCGGCCGTGGTCGGGCTCGGCAATACCAATCTGAAGCCCGAGCATGCGCATAACCTGGACGCGCTGTATGAAAAATATCTGAACCCGGTGGGCATCTTCCAGGCCGGCTTCTACTACAAGCAGATCACCGACTCGCTGGTCAGCACTTCTTACACGGGTGCGGCAGGGACCACCTATGCGGGCGATCTGATCTCGCAGTGGATCAACGCCGGCACCGGCCATCTGTACGGCTTTGAGGTCGCGTACCAGCAGCGGCTGAGCTGGCTCCCCGGCCCGTTCTCGGCGTTCGGCATTCTGGCCAATTACGGCTGGGCGGGTTCGAGCCAGTACGGCATTCCCGGACGCACCGATCATCCTACCCTGCAACGGCAGGCGCCGAATAACTGGAACATCAGCCCCACTTATGACAAGGGCCGTGTTTCGATCCGCGTCGGGTTGGCTTATAACGGACCGAGCATCTACGGTTACAGCTATCAGCTATCGAGCGATCCCAGCGGGTTGGGACCGAAAGGCCCGAGCGGCGACGTTTATACCCTGGCGCACCTGCAGCTCGACGTGCAGGGCAGCCTGCGGTTGAAATACGGCTTCACGTTTATCGCATCCGGCCTCAACCTGACCGACGAGGTTTTCGGATACTATACGGGCAGCCCGATATTCGTGAATCAGCGCGAATACTATAAGCCGACTTACTCGATCGGCATGCGCTACACCCTCAATCGTGAAAAATAACCTGTCTATTCTGATTCTCCTATGCGCGGCGCAAGTGGCGTATGGGCAGACGGATCAACTGCAGTTCGCAGTGGTGCTCGCCCGTCATGGCGTCCGGTCTCCCACCTGGGAGCCGGAGCGGCTGAACGGCTATTCGTCTGCGGCGTGGCCGAGTTGGGGTGTGGCTCCCGGAGAGCTCACCCCTCACGGGCGCGAACTCATGAAGACTATGGGAATGTTCTATCGGGAGTATTTTTCGGCATTGCTGGCTAAGCCGGGCTGCGCCGGCAAGGTCTACTTCCGGGCCGATTCCGCTCAGCGGACGATCGAAACGGCCAGGGCTTTGGCCGAGGGCATGGTGCCGGGTTGCAAAGTGGAAATTCACGCCAATCCGGAGAAGGAAAGAGACGCCCTGTTCGACGGAACCGAGTCGGGGCCGGCGAGGCTCGATCCGAAGCTCGCGTTGGCCGCTGTGGCGGGTCGGCTGGGTCCGGAACCGCGAGCTATCGTCGACGCGCACCGGGCGGCTTTCGCTACGCTCGACCGGCTGCTGAACGGGACAGGCAAGGCGGCGCATTCGATCTTCGACGAGCCTTTAGCCCTGACGGCGGGCAAGGGCACGGTAGAGATGAACGGGCCGCTGAGTCTGGCATCGACCCTGAGCGAGGATCTGTTTCTCGAATATGCCGAGGGAATGCCCGTCAGTAAGCTCGGGTGGGGCCACCTGACAGCCGAAAATCTGCTGGATGTCATGTCTCTGCACACGGCCTATGCGGATCTGATGCGGCGTACGCCTTACCTGGCGCGAACCCGTGGCTCCAATCTGCTCGGTTATATCGTGAAGGAATTGGAACAGGCGGCGTCCGGCAAAGCGGCGGCGCCTTTGCTGGTGATTGCGGGGCACGATACCAATCTGTCGAATCTGTCGGGGATGCTCGGATTATCGTGGCTTCTGCCAGGTTATCAGCCGGACGACGTGCCTCCCGGCGCAGCTTTGGTGTTTTCGCTCTGGAAGTCTGCGGGCCGGTATTCGGTTCGGCTGCAGTTTGTGGCTCAGATGCTCGATCAGATGCATGACGGGACGGCCCTGTCGCGGACGCATCCGCCAGCGATGGGGAATGTTTTTGTGCCGGGTTGCAGCTCGGGGACAGAAGGATATCCGTGTTCGTGGGAGAAGTTTCGGGATGTGGCAGCGCAAGCCATTTTGCCGGGATTTGCGGCGCAGTAACGCTAACTAAGCCGGCGGCGGTAACGCGCCCGAATGAATGCCTGGGCCAGGCGGCTGGGCGGCGATAATGCGGGCTTCCGCCGCCAGCATCTGCTGCCAGCGGGATTCCACCGCCGACGCCTCGCGCACCTTGTACGCCAGTTTCAGGAAAACTTTGTAATGGCCGAATTCGGAACTGAAGAGTGCCTTATAGAAAGCCGCCAGTTCCGCATCGTCCCCGGCAGCTGCCGCCAGGATCGCGAACCGCTCGCAGGAGCGCGCCTCAATCAGCGCTGATACGAAGAGCCGGTCGAGAAGTTCTCCTTCGCCGCCTTTACGCACCAACTGCCGCAGCGCATTGGCGTAGGTGCTCTTGTGCAGACGTTCCATGGTTCCGCCGCGACGGATCAGGATACGCGTCACCTGGGCCAGATGGGCGGCCTCGTCGCGAACCACCGCTGTCAGAGTCTCCACCCACCCTGGGCACCATCCGCCCGGCCATCGCGTCATCAGCTGCATGGCGTTGAGAGCCGCCTTCTGCTCGAGGAACGCATGGTCCGCCAGCAGTTCCAGAGGACTTGCCAGAACCGCATGTCCCCATGCCAACGGAGTCCGCGAATGCAACGGAAGACTGTCGGCCTTTTCCAGCGCGTTCGCGGTCACGCTTTCAAGGTAGCAACCTACTTGAGGTTGCGGAATTGATAGCCGCTCTCCTCGCCCTGAATGAACAATTTGTCGAAGTGCCAGCTGTCGCCGTCTGTCGTGAAGACAACTTGGGTCTTGTTCTGATCCTCGGCATCGATCTTGTCCGCCAGCAGGCTGACCGTGGGCCGTTTGCCGACCGTACGACGAAGACATCTTCGCCATCGCCCATTTGCATCGCCGAGATGGTGTAGTCGCCGCTCGGCAGCGTGGTCGATCCCACCGTTACCGCATGCGGCAGCGTCACCGTTATCGGGTTCTCTTCTCCCGCAATCACGCCCGCCAATAAACCGCCGGCCATCGCCAGCCGGGCACACGTCCGTCCTGTACGCGAAAATGCGTCCTTCTGCATACAGGAACGAAGCTGCCGGCGAGCCCGCATGTTCACAAGGCTTTACAAACTGTCGATTCAGGCCAGATTGCGCAACGCGGCGATTAATTCGCTGCGCGTATGTTCGTCGCCCGTCGCCCCGGTCGCTTCAATGCCCTTGCGGTAGATCTCGCGCGCTTCCTCCGTCCGCCCCAGTTTCTCCAGCGTCTGGCCGCCGTGAAAATATCCGGCCGAATAATTCGGGTTGTAGCGCAGCAGCGCCTCGAACTCTGCCACGGCGGCTTCGAGCGATCCCGCGTTCGCGTATTCCATGGCGAGCCCGTAACGGCTGAAGCTGTCCTCAGGCTTCTGTTCCACCATGGATCTGAGAATATCGAGACGATTGGCTGGCATGCAATTGCTACTATAGCGTCCAGCTATGTCTTGCCCACTGTTTCTGCCCGCATCGCCGCTGGGGGATTTCATGCCGGCCGGGATGCCGCTGGGAGAAGTGTATGGCGGAACCTGCGCGGCAGCCTCGGGCGCCGCTCTGCCGGACGATAAAATCCGCCGCTGCTGCAACGTCGGCTATGCCCGCGCCACATGCGAACAGGCGCGCCTGAGCCCCGCCGACGCCGCCCGTTTCCTCGTCAAAGCGGATCGCGGCGGAACCGTCGAAGTAGCCTGGTCGCTCGAGCGTCATCACCATCCGGTCGCTGTCGGAACGCTGCAGGTGGCTGTCGGAGCCACCGATGCCGCCGCGGCTCCGCTGGAACTCCAGGCGCGCGCCTGTGCCGCCTCTTACCTGCGACGCGTGGGGCGCGCATAGATGGAGGCTGAATTCTCCGCGCCGCGATTTGTCCGCGATTCGGTCGCCGAGTACGCGGAACTCGCGCTCCCCAACGACGCCAACGGCCTCGGCAATCTGCTTGGCGGCAAGATCATGCATCTGGTGGATCTCGCCGGCGCCATCGCGGCCATGAAGCATTGCCGCCATCCCGTGGTCACCGCCTCGGTCGATCATATGGACTTCATCCATCCCGTGAAGATCACGCAGCTGGTCCGGCTCCGCGCCAGCGTGAATCGCGCGTTCCGTACCTCCATGGAAGTGGGCGTGAAGGTCTGGGTGGAGGATCTGATCAGCGGCGCCGAGCAGCACGTCTCGTCGGCCTTTCTTACCTTCGTGGCCGTGGACGCCGCCGGAAAAGGCGTGCCCGTGCCTCCCATTGTTCCCGAGACCGAAGAGGAGAAACGCCGGTACGAAGAAGCCGGCGAGCGCCGCGCCTACCGGCTCTCCCACCGCCGGTAATCGAGGGCTACGCCTCTTCGTCCTTATACATGTATTTGATGTTGCTCTTGTAAAGCAGCAGGTTGGGCGCGCCGTCCCGATTGAATTTCAGACAGGAGCGGTCATACCACTCGATCACGCCCTTCAGGACCTCGCCATCCTTGAGCGTGATCACCATGGGGGTTTTCGACTGCATCTGCTTGACGTAATAAAAATTTTCCGCATTCGTCTGATCGGGTGGCACGGGACGTTTCTGCGCCCCCGCCGCCGTCTTGCGCGGCGAATCCATTTTTTCCTTAATCTCGTTAAATGAAGGGCGGATCAATTTCCGGTTGGCGGACTCCACGGAGTTCCTTTCTGCGCGGGGAAGCGGCAGGTGTGCTTCCAGCCTTTGCATCATTGATAACACACCGCTGGCCGTGGTGTAAAAAGCCGGTGCAGGAGGCCGCCCGCCATGGGCGCATAACGCGGTTAACCTTCGATATCTTGAAGCGCCGCTTCGTTCGTCCTAAACTCGTCGCAGTGGCCCATTTATGGTAGATCTCAAGGAACTCCAGAACGTCGTCGGTAAGTACGTCGACCAACACAATCTGGTAAAGGCGGCCGGCCCGCTGGCGGGCGCCGGTATCCTGAAGCTCATGTCCCGGAATAAGATGGTGAATGTCGCGCTGGTCGGGAGCGGCGTCTGGTTTGCGGCCAACGAGGTCTCCACCCCGATGCTGCGTCTGATTGAGGACCAGTTCGGATACCTGGGCTCGTTTTTCGGGGGGCTTCGCTAATGGACCCGTCGCGATTCATCCGCGTTCATAATAAGCTCATCAACCCGGCCTTGATCGCTTACGTGGAATTTCTCGAGTCCGGCCGATCCATGATTTTCATGACCGGGCTGACGCAGGAAAAACAGAACATCCCGGTGGACCCCGAGGAAACGCGGAAGCTGAAGGCCGCGCTGGAGGGCATTACGCCGCAGCCGGGCATTTCTCACGATCTCCCACCAAGGCCTTCCTTAGCCGCGTTCCCCCGCTAGGTTAGGTCTCAGGCCAGCGCTTCTTCCACCAGCCGCTTCTGTTCGTCGGCATGGCGCTTGGGCGATCCCGCGGCCGGGCTGGCATTGCGCAGGCGTCCGGCGTATTTGAGGCGTCGTCCCAGATCGAGGAAGCGGCCGTAGATCCAGCGCCAGACACCCATGTTGCGGGGCTCTTCCTGGCACCACATCAGGGCCACGTCCGGATGGTAGCGGGCCAGCAGCTCGGCCACCTGGGTGTAGGGAAACGGATAGAGATCTTCCACCCGCACCAGCGCCACATCTTCCTGACGGTTGGCTTCGCGGGCGGCCAGAAGATCGTAATAAACCTTGCCGCTGCAGAAGACCACCTTGCGGACGCGCAAGGGGTCGAGCGAA
>JBEKAQ010000087.1:0-21776 GCA_050015835.1 Bryobacteraceae bacterium
GTGGGCGGTTTCGACGCGGGGTTGGGGATGGGAGGGGGGAAATCGAAGCCACCGAATTTTGGGTAAGTGGTTTGTTTTCATTGATAAGGTGGCTTCCTTTTAATGTTTCTGCGGGTTTTGGCAGCGGTTTGGGGAGATGGCCGGTCGGGGCGAGATCGGTGGTGTTGGCGGCGGAATGGTCGGATGGTGGGCGCATGGGCATCTCCTGGCCCGAATTTACAGGGTGAGGCTGCGAAAGATGGGGGGCGGGGAGGGTGGAGAGGGCTGTAAGTTATTGAGGGGTTGGGCTGAAAATAAATTTGGGGGATTTGTCACCGGTCATGCTGGGCTGCTCTGCTTGATTAACGATTGCGGGCAGGATAGCGTGGAGTAATGCAGCTCACCCTCCAACTCCCTGACGACCTGGCCGCCCAGCTTGGCGGCGAGGCTGTTCACGACGAGCTGGAGCGCCGGGCGCTGGAAGCCTTCGCGCTTGAAGAACTCCGGGCAGGCCGCATCACCGAGCTGCAATTGCGTAAGATGCTGGGGCTGGCTCGCATCGAGCTCGATGGTTTTCTCAAGTCCCATGGCGTCTATCAGGATTACGGTCTGGAAGACTTCGAGCAGGAACGCCAGGCTCTCAAGGAACTGGGACTCTGACCCGTGCGACTGGTGATTGCCGATACCGGCCCGATCAACTACCTGGGTCCAGATCGCGCATATGGAACTTCTTCCCCGCATGTTTGAAAGAGTCGCGGTTCCGGTCGCTGTCCAGGCCGAGCTTTCCCATGCTCTCGCGCCGGCATCGGTGCGTCTCTGGATCACCCAACCGCCCGCGTGGCTTGAGATCCACGACACCACATTTCTGCCGCGAGTCTCGGGCCTGGATGAAGGCGAAACCGCAGCGATCGCCCTGGCGGAATCCCTCCATGCCGACCTCTTGTTGATTGATGAGCGGGATGGCTTTCGCGTGGCCCAAAAGCGAGGTCTGCGCGTCACGGGCACTCTTGGATTGCTCGATCTGGCGGCGGATCGTGGTCTGGTGGATTTCGCGAAGGCGATCCGGTTGCTCGAAGGCACGACGTTCCGAAGGCCAAGGGCTTTGCTGGAAGCGCTTCTCCTCAAACATAAGGGTTCCGGGGATACATGAGCTTGCGCTACGGTAGGGCTTTGAGGGCGCCTGAATGACGATAACGATTGAGCTCGCACCGGAGCTTCACGCGGAACTCGCTCGGCAGGCCGCCGCGAGGGGCGTTGGCGTTGATGCGTATGCCGCCAGCTTGGTCGAGAATGCTGCCGGATGCGCGGCTGACAGGTCGCAGCCGTCCACACCCTCCTGCGACGTAGTTGAGGCCATCGAGACGCTGAAAGGCTTTGGGAGGACCCATGGCCTTTCGCTTTGCGGTATGACGATCCGTGAATTGCGGGATGCGGCGCGTCCTTGACTCGGATCGTAATCGATGCTTCGGTGACGTTATCGTGTTGCTTTCCAGACGATCGGACGAGTCGTCACTGAGCGGGCTCGAAATGCGGTCATCTCGACACGCGTCAAGCGCCTTATTGAAGCGGTTCCGGCGACGTATCGGCACCTACCGGTTTTGAGACTAGCGTTGCACGACGACCGAGCCGCCTTGGGTCTTCTCGAATCTCTGCAAAGCCGTTTATTCTGAGAACGAGCGGTCGGCAAATCCAGCTCAAGGGAAGATCACATGAACCTAAAGCACTTGTTTTTTATTCTGTTGCCCTTTGTCGTGGCATGCGGCGGTAAAGCTGCTGCCGCAGCCCCGCAGGGCTGCGCGGTTACAAGGCCGTCTGATCGCGGTTTCGTACCGCCGCCCTACAATTCCGCAAAATTCGGAAACGATGAGTTTTTTTGGGGTACTCCCGCACTCTGGAGGGTTATCTACTCGAATTGGCACATCCACAGCGGAGGAAAGCTGCCATACTTTCGCAAAGGCTACAACGCGATGAAAGAGAAAGACCCGCGATTGGTAGTCGTCGCGCGACGGCTCGATAAAGTGGAGCCGATGGTTTGGAACGGCTGGGCTAATATGGCGGGGGCTGGCGGCGGTGGAGACTTCATGGTCAGACACGTCCGAACTGTGTTGGATCGCGCGGCGTTTGGGGTGGGCCTTAAGTTAGGCAGCACTAAAGTGAGCGAATGCCACCTGGTGGTGTCGCTCACCCGGTACGCGTCTTCGATCAGGCGGAATTGAGGCCGGAGATCAGTTGGCGGAGGGTCTTTCGACGTGATCAATCACGAGAACTTCAACCGGTCCGGTGGCCCGCTGGAGTTTGAGGCCGAGCCGTTCCTTCAGCACGGTGAAGATCGAGCCGGAACTTTCTCCAATTGACGCTGCATCGGAATCGCCGACTTCGCCGGGATCGGGTGTCCATTGCAGGTGGACGTCAAACGTCCCCTCGGCGCGGGTCCGATCGACCACTGGCCGACCAAGCACCATCGAAATCGTACCGGCGAGTTCGGTTGCGCTCATGGACTGTCCGTCGATGGTGAGATCAGCGCCTTTCTGCCCGAAATCAGAGGTCCGGCAGGCGTCGGCGCAGCTTCCCTGCCTGAGCAATCCCGGCTTCGATACGACCAACTCGTAGATGGGAAGGTTTTTCGTTTTGCGATGAACCTTGAGATGAAGCCGTTCTTCGAGTAGCGCCCGAAGCATAAGATCCATTTGCGTCTGATCCTGGATCATCTGCGCGTGGCTTCGCGCGCCGGCGGAGGCAACAGCCGCCGATTTCGCTATCACATCGTACCGGTCCGATTTCACCCATTCTGGTTCATTCAGGATACGCAGACTCTCCCAAGAGGCGCGTTGACGCCCGCTCATCGACTGCAGCACCCAGCTTTGGTCGGGACTATCTCCGTAAGCTTCCTGGATGAGAAAGTGAAGCGGCATATTCTCCGCAAAGAACGTACCCGGCGATTTTTCACCCATGCCCGACCTTGTACGAAGTTCCGGATCGGCCACGAGCCGAACAGACGCGGCATCGAACCGCGGCTGAGCGGGCGCAAACGCTGCGACTCCGAACAACAGCAAAACGAAGCGGGACCATCTCATCCTGCGGTGATGACGCCGAAGCCGGACAAAAAGTTCCCGCATTACGAGACAGGTATTGGCGCTCCGGGCATGCCGCGACAGCGATACGGTTTCCGGGGGGCAGGTCACAATAACACGTTAAACGGAGCGATTCTGTTTAAATCGCCCGGTCCGTCGCCACCCTCACAACTCTCGACAAAATGATTCGTGTTGTCGAGAGTGAAGCACGGGCGGGGCGGGGACTCGATGTCGAGGGGCGGCAGGTTCAATGGTCCATCGTCGATAATACGGGATTCAGCGTACGGCCCCGCGTGAGATCGTGTTCGGTGAATTCCGAAGAATGGACAGGCGGAAACGCCTATCCCACATTGGTTGAAGAATTGCCAGGCCTGTTGCAGCGGCTGTCTGGACGACATCGGCCAGGGGCGCATGATCGCCCTGAAGAGTACAGGCGGCCGCGCGATCTGTGAAGTACGAAATCCGGCTGTCCCATCGCGCGGAGCGCGATCCGGACCGTCTGGACAAGCCCTGGCAAAAGCCCACGATGCGGCGGCTGGAGCAACTCGCGTGCGCTACCGCCGTCTTCGCCGCAATCGCGCACAGACCAACGACAACGAATTCCACGACCGATGCGGAGTCTGAATCAGGTTCCGGCTCAGCCTCGTCCGGAACCATCGCCCGGAAGCATTGTTGCGATGGTTTTCATTCTGTTATACTGGCTTTGACGGACGGAAATGATGAGTGGGCGAAAGCCCACTTTTTTATTGGTCGCCGTTTTTGTTCAGATGAATCGCAATGAAGCTATCGCAAAGATCGAACAGCTCGCTGAACGAGTCGTACCGGGTGAGCTCGAGATTGTTGAAGTCGAGCTTAAAGGTTCAGGACGTAATCAATTGGTGCGCATAGTTATCGACAAGCCGGAGGGCGTCACGCACGCGGATTGCGAAGCGGTCTCACACGGGATGAGCGCCCTGCTCGACGCCGCGGACGTGATCCCCGCTTCCTACCAGCTTGAAGTCAGTTCTCCCGGTGTCGAACGCAAGCTCAGGAGATGGCGGGACTGGGAGCGTTTTCAGGGACGTAAGGCAAAAGTGGTTCTGAAGCAACCGCTGGCGGGGGATCCGCAACACGGCGCCCTGAAACACTTCGAGGGAGTCATTTCCCGCGCCGCCATCGACCCGGGCGGGCGCCACACCATTGCCGTCGAACTTGCCGATGGCCGGCAGGTCGCCTTTCCTCTGGAAGAGGTGGACCGGGCCAATCTGAAGTTCGACTGGTAGCGGCCGGCTTTTTCGGAAACGAGACGATTCCTTTCGCACAATTTTCAGGATCGAGGCAAATTCAGTGGACAGCATTTATCAATCGATTGAGATTCTCAGTAAAGAAAAGGGCATAGACGCCCAAATCGTACTCGACGCGGTGAAAGACGCCATGTTGATTGCGGCGCGGAAGCATTTCCGCACCACCGAGAACTATGAGGCCGTCTTCGATGAGAACTCGGGCGGCATCAAGCTGTATGCTGTGAAAACGGTTGCCGAAACGGTAACGGACCCGTCCATCGAGATGACGCCGGCGGAGGCTCGGCGCATCGATCCCCAGGCGGAAGTCGGTTCCATCGTCCGCATTCCCAAGCCCACCGATGCGCTGGGCCGCATCTCCGCCCAGACCGCGAAGCAGGTGATTTTCCAGAAGGTCCGGGAGGCCGAGCGCGAGACCATTTACCGCGAATATGCGGATCGCGTGGGCGAGTTGGTCAATACCACGATCAAGCGGGTGGAAGGGCTGGACCTGGTCGTCGACCTCGGAAAGACGGAAGCGCGTTTGCCCAAGCGCGAGCAGTCGCGTCTCGAGAGTTACAGCGTGGGCGACCGCGTGCGCTGCGTCATCCGCATCGTCGACAAATCCTCGAAAGGGCCCGGCGTAGTGGTGTCGCGCGCGGATTCCGAACTGGTGAAGCGCCTGTTCGAGCAGGAAGTGCCGGAGATTTACGACGGTACGGTGCTGATCAAAGGCTGCGCCAGGGAAGCCGGTGAGCGCACCAAAATCGCGGTGTGGAGCCGCGACCGCGATGTGGACAGCGTGGGCGCCTGCGTCGGCATGAAGGGGATGCGGGTGCAATCCATCATCCGGGAATTGCGCGGGGAAAAGATCGACATTATCGAATATTCGGACGATCCGGTGCAGTTTGCCACGCATGCGCTCAGCCCCGCGAAGATCAGCCGGGTGACGATTCTCGATCCTGTGGAGCACCATATGGAAGTGATCGTCGACGATTCGCAGCTCTCGCTGGCCATCGGCAAAAAGGGGCAGAACGTTCGGCTGGCTGCGAAATTGCTTGGCTGGAAGGTCGATATCAAGAGCGAGGAAGAGAAGCGCCAGGAAGTCCAGAATGCGATCAACCTCTTGTCCACGGGAGCTCCGGTTTCGGCGCTGATCGAGTATGGACTGGCGGAGGCGACGGTGGATGCGCTGGTGAAGGGCAACATCGGGACCGTGGAAAAGCTGGGAGCCATGACGCCCGAGGAACTCGAGTCGATTCCGGGGATCGACGCGGATGCGGTCAACCGGATCCAGCAGGCCATCAACGGCTACTACGGACAGGAATATACAGAGCAGCCGGCGGAGTACGGTGCAGGGGTACCCGAAAGCCTGCCCGGTGAAAATCTGCCCGCCGAAGCCGCGGAGCCGGCGGTTGAGGAGGCCGGGGATGTTGCCGCGATTGGGGCCGATAGCCATATAAATGAAATTGCTGGGGATTCCGCCTCTGATACGATGGAGGAATCGGCGGAGAAGGCTCCGGAGGCTGTTCCGGGCGGGGATCGGGATGGAAATTCGGAAGTCCAGGTGGACGGTTAGCGTGCGGGTACCAGGGGCAGGCAGGTAAAAAATCTCTTGACTATGAGTAAGATTCGAATCAACGAACTGGCGCGGCAGCTGGAAGTAAAGTCGCGCGAGGTCATCGAGAAATTGCAGGAACTCGGCATCGCCGAGAAGGTGACCCACTCCAGTTCGATCGACGAAGACATGGCCGACCGCCTGCGCCGCTATTACTCCGGCGAGATTGCGGCGGGCCGCCCTTATGCGCGAAAAGGTCCGAGTGACGAAGGCGAGGATGAGCGGGAAGAAGCCACCGCCGATCGTCACGCAGCGCCCCATGCTCCGGCACGCCGCGAGCCGGTTGCGGAAGCCGCGCTAACGCCTGCGCCGTCCGTCAGCCAGGGTCTTGCGGAAACGAAGGCCGGCGACGGAGCCGGCGCTGCCGAGTCAAGCTCGGCCGATGCGCAGAAAGAAAAAGAAGATGAGGAACTGAGGCGGCGAGCCATTCCTTTGCGTCCCCCCTTGCTCGGCCGCGGCAGCCCGATTCATCCTCCGGTGGGCGTGCGTCCGGTTTCACTCCCGCCGGGGCCCGGTCCGGCAGGGCTTAGTTCGGGTGCGCCGGGACGGCCTGTTCCGCCTCCGGCACGACCTATTCCATCGGCGGCTCCGCGTCCCGGCCAAGTCCTCTCGGGTCCGCGTCAGCCGCTTCCGCCCAGCGCCGCGCCCCCGCAGCCGCGTCCCACCGCGCTTCAGGAGCGCACGCCTGGCGAACGCCCGCCGCAGGATCGTGCTGTTCACCAGGAACGTTTAATTCAGGATCGTGTAGTGCAGGACCGTGCTGTTCACCAGGAACGCCCGCCCCAGGACCGGGGGACCCAGGGCGCACGCCCCGGTGTACCCATCGCGCCTCCGCCACGGCCGGCGAGCCCCGCTTTTCCGGCACAGAGTTATGCCGCGCCCGGTCAGCCGCGGACGCAGATGCCGCCGCAAGTCGGACGTCCGCTGGCTGGCCAGCCCGCCGCGCGGCCCGTCGTGCCGCCTCGTCCCGATCTGGTTGCCAAATTAGGCCAGCAACAGCAGCAGCGCGCGCCCATGCCGGGGCAGGCGCCCCCGCGTCCCAACGTTCCGATGCGCCCGCAGCTGCCGCGTCCCGGACAGCCGCTCTATCAGGGTCCCGCGACACGCCCCGGGCAACCGCCCACGCAGCAGCGCACCGGCCGGCCGGCGCCCGGTACCGGAGGAGGATTACGTCCCGGCGGTGGTCCGCGCCCTATGCATCCGACCTCGCGCGGAGGTCTCATCGGACCCGGCGCGCCCCCGCCCCCGCCCGACCAGGCGGCGCGCCGTCCCCAGCAGTATCAACAGCGCGGGCGTCCCGTGCAGGGCCGCCGCAGAGAAGCGGAAGAGAAGATCCTCCGTCCGCAGACGCGCCGCGAAAGCGCCCTGCCGCCGCCTATCAGCCGCGATATCACCATCTCCGAAGGCATCACCGTCAAGGAGCTTTCGGAAAAGCTCGACGTGAAGGCCAATCTGCTGGTCAAGAAGCTGGTGGATCGCGGCATCTTCGCCACCATCAACCAGACTCTCGATGCCAAGCTCGCGACCGACCTTTCGCGCGAGTTCGGCGCTTCCACTTCGACCGTTACCTACGAAGAAGAGGCGATGCAGGATATCGAGATCGCCGAGGAATCGAGCGACCTCTCGCGCCGTCCGCCCGTCGTCACCATCATGGGCCACGTCGATCACGGTAAGACTTCGCTGCTCGATGCCATCCGCGTCGCCAACGTGGCGGGCCGGGAAGCCGGCGGCATCACCCAGCACATCGGCGCCTATCACGTCGACAAGAACGGGCAGAAGATCGTTTTCATCGACACGCCCGGCCATGAAGCGTTTACCCGCATGCGTGCCCGCGGCGCGAAAGTTACCGATATTGTAGTGCTGGTGGTGGCGGCCGACGACGGCGTAATGCCGCAGACCCTCGAAGCCATCGACCATGCGCGCGCCGCCAAAGTGCCCATCGTAGTGGCCATCAACAAGATCGATAAAGCCGACGCCCAGGTTGACCGCATCAAGCAGCAGCTTTCCGATCGCGGCCTGCTCGCCGAAGACTGGGGCGGCGATACCGTCATGGTTCCCGTCTCCGCGCGCACCAAGGAGAATCTCGATCTGCTGCTCGAAATGATTCTTCTCGTTGCCGAGATTCAGGACCTCAAGGCCAATCCCGCGCGTCCCGCCATGGCGACCGTGCTCGAAGCCAAGCTCGACCGCGGCCGTGGTCCCGTGGCCACCGTGCTGGTCCGCAACGGCACCCTGCGCGTCGGCGATTACTTCATCTGCGGAACCGTCTTCGGCCGCGTCCGCGCCATGCTGGACGATCGCGGCGAGCAGGTGCGCGAAGTGGGGCCGTCCATGCCCGTCGAAGTCCTCGGCCTCGATGAATTGCCCGAAGCCGGAGACAGCTTCCAGGCCGTCACCGATACCGGCAAGGCCAAGCAGATCGTCATGTATCGCGCGGATAAAGAGCGCACGGCGAATCTCGCCAAGACCGGCCGCATCACGCTCGAGCAGTTCCATAAGAAGATGGCGGCGGGCGAAGTGGAGGAACTCCCCATCATCCTCAAGACCGACGTGGGCGGTTCGGCGGAAGTGCTGCGCGACACGCTCGAGAAACTTTCGAGCGACAAGGTCCTGATCCGCGTCATCCGCTCCGGCGTGGGCGCCATCAGCGAATCGGACGTGCAGTTGGCGGCGGCGTCAAACGCCATCATCGTCGGTTTCAACGTGCGCCCGGAACGTAATGCCGCGGCCGCGGCCGAGCAGGAAAACGTCGATATCCGGCTGCACACTATCATCTATGAGCTGATCGACGAAATGAAGAAGGCGATGGCCGGTCTGCTGGCGCCGGTCTACAAAGAGATCTACCGGGGCAAGGCCGAGATTCGCGAAGTGTTCCGCGTTTCGAAGGTCGGCGCAGTGGCCGGATGCCTGGTCGTCGATGGCACCATCACGCGCGATTCGCAGGTGCGCGTGCTGCGCGATAACGTGGTGGTTCACACCGGCAAAATCGGCTCGCTGCGCCGCTTCAAGGACGATGTCAGCGAGGTGCGCAGCGGTATGGAATGCGGCATCACGGTCGAGAATTTTAACGATGTGAAACAGGGCGATGTGCTCGAAGCGTTCGCGATGCAGCGGGTAGCGAACGAAGCGGCCTGATGGCCGTGGTGGGAGTGCTGACGCTCGAGTTGCGCATCGAGCACGCGCATTCGCTCAAGGAAAAGCGTCACGTGGTGAAGAGCCTGAAAGACCGGCTGCGCCATAAGTTCAACGTCTCCGTGTCCGAGATCGACGATCAGGATCTCCACAACAGCGCGGTCATCGCCGCCGCCACGGTTTCTTCCAGCCGCGATTTTGCCGCGAAAATTCTGCAGGCCGTGGAAGACGAATCGTCGAGCGCCTTAGGGCCCATGCTCATCCGGGCCGATACCGAATGGCTGTGAAGAGAGACTGGTTGTAGGCCATGGATGAACACCGCGCCCGGCGCGTCTCCGAAGCTGTTAAGGAAGAACTGGCCGAACTGATCGAGTTCGAGATGGACGACCCGCGTCTAGGCGATGTATCGGTCACCGGGGCCGAGGTTTCACCCGACAACAGGCACGCCCATGTGAAGGTCGCGGTCGAAACCGGCGAAGAAAAAAAGGCGCTCGCGGCGCTCGAACACGCGGCGGGTTTCCTGCGTCACGAACTGGCCGCCCGCCTGAACCTGCGCCGCATCCCCGAACTGCATTTTTCCGTCGATTCGCATCCCGACGCCGACGGCCGCATCGACTTTCTTCTGCGCCGCGCCAAACGTCTGCGCTCCCGCGAGTAAAGGAAACGTCAGAGCCCTCGAAATCCGGTACAATCAAATCCAATATGCCGGGAATCCGCGTGAGACTCCTCGCTCTCTCCGCAGCCATGGCGGTTCTGCCGGGGCTGGCGCAAACGCCGCCTGCTCCCGCCGAAGTGAGTTCCGAGGACACTCCCATCGTCTTCCAGTCCCGCGTGAACCTGGTGCTGGTCCCGGCGGTAGTGCGCGATAGATCAGGCAAGCCGGTAGGCACTCTCAGGCAGGAGGATTTTCAGCTCTTCGATAACGGCAAGCCCCAGGTCATCACGAAATTCTCGGTGGAAAGATCCGGCGGAAAGCCGGGCCAGCCCGCAAGTGCCGTGGAACAGGCGCCGGCGGAACTGGCAGCCGGGGATAAACCGCCCGCCGTTACGCCTCCGAGTCATTTCGTCGCCTGGATTTTCGACGACGTTCACCTCGAATTCGAAGATCTCGTGCGGTCTCGGGACGCCGCGGAAAAATATCTCGTGACGTCGTTCCAGGAGACCGACCGCGCCGCCATCTACACGACATCGGGACAGAATACGCTCGACTTTACCGACGATCGAAGCGCCCTGCGCGGCACCCTGCTCCAGTTAAAGCCGCGTCCCATAGCGCGCTCGACCGTGCCGCAGTGCCCCGATATCGACTTCTACATGGCGGACCGCATGATTAACAAGAACGACGCCGGGGCACTGAACGTAGCCATGCAGGAGGCGATGATCTGCCTGGGCCTCGACCCGACCATGCCGCAGAACTTCATCACCGCGAGGGGAGTCGCGCAGACCACGGCGGAGAGCGCGCTGGCGGGCGGGCGGCACGAGACGCAGGTGTCGCTGACATCGCTGAGAGAACTGGTGCGCCGCATGGCCGCCATGCCGGGACAGCGCACCATCGTACTGGTATCGCCCGGTTTCACGCGCCTCGACGAGCAGCTGCGCGACGAGACCGCCATCATGGACGAGGCCATTCGATCGAACGTCACCATCAACGCCCTCGACGCGCGCGGCCTCTATACCGACACCCCGGACATCGCTCAGATGGGCTTTTCGGCGGCGCTGGACAATGTCAAACAGCGCTACGCCCACGAGGCGGCCTTCACGCAATCCGAAGTGATGGCCGAACTGGCCGATGGCACCGGCGGCACTTTTTTTCAGAACAGCAACGATCTGACGCGGGGCATAGATCGGCTCTCGGCCACGCCGGACGTCTACTACGTGCTCGGCTATGCGCCGCAGAACCTGAAAATGGACGGCGCTTACCACTCGATCAAAGTCACCGTGAAGCTGCCGCCCGGCCTGAGCACCAGGGCCCGCCGGGGCTACTACGCGCCGCGCCATGCGCCCGACGCCGCCGAGGAAGCTAAAGAGGAAATTTCTCAGGCGCTCTTCTCCCGCGAGGTAGTGCGCGATATACCGGTCGAGATGCACACGCAGTTTTTCAAGGCCAGCGAAGTGGAGGCGCGCCTCGCCGTGCTGGCGCGGGTGGACGTAAGAAAATTGCGCTTCCGCAAAACCGATGGGCGCAATGGCAACGAAATGACCGTAGTTTCCGGATTATTCGACCGCAATGGAAACTTTGTGCAGGGAATTACCAAGACCGTTACCATGCGCCTGAAAGACGAAACGCTGGCCGGCAAACTGAACTCCGGGGTTACGGTCCGCTCGGATTTCAAGGTTACGCCGGGTACGTATGTGATCCGGATCGTGGTTCGGGACGCTGAAGGTCAAATGATGGCGGCGCAGAACGGCGCCGTGGAGATACCGTGATGAAAACTTCTTACCGATATGCGGCAGGCGTTCTGGCCTGCGCTCTTATTTTTTCCCGCGCTCACGCCCAGGCGCCCGCTCAGGAGACCGTCGACAGCAATACCGTCATCCGCACCGAAACGCGCGTGGTGCTGGTGGATACCGTGGTGACCGACAAGAAGGGCGCCTACGTGCAGGATCTGAAGCAGAAAGATTTCAAGGTCTACGAAGACAATAAAGAGCAGACCATCACCAGCTTTTCGTTTCTGGCGGATCCGGCTACGCCGGCGGAGGCGCAGAGACGCTACCTGGTGCTGTTCTTCGATAATTCCACCGTCTCGGCCAATAATCAGGTCTATGCGCGCCAGGCGGCTACGAAGTTTATCGACGCCAATGCCGCCCCCAACCGCCAGATCGCCATCGTGGAATTCGGCGGAACGCTGCGCGTGGCGCAGAATTTTACCGACGACGCCGACCGCTTGAAGAAGGTGGTCGGCGGAGTGAAGCTCTCCGTGGTTTCTCCTAACGATGCCAGCATGCCGGCGGCGTTCACCAACTTCTCCACCCGGACGGTTCTCGGAGCCCTGCGCGATATGGCCAGGGGTCTCGCCTCCGTGCCGGGACGCAAGACGCTGGTCTTCCTCTCCGCCGGCTTTCCCGTGAATCAGGACAACATGACGGAGGTGACCGCGACCATCGACGCCTGCAATCGCGCCAACGTGGCCATCTATCCTATCGACGTGCGCGGTCTGGTTACGCCAGTAGGAATGGGCATGCTGGGCCCAGGCACGCTGGGACCAGGCGTTCCGGGCCTGGCGGCTTTGCAGGCGGCGCTGCTGACGGGCCCGCTGGCATTTCAGATACGCAGTGGACCCGCGGGCGGCGGTGGCACGTCCGGCGGTGGCGGAACGACCGGCGGCGGAAGAGGCGGTGGAACGACAGGTGGTGGCGGAACGACCGGCGGCAACGGCAATATCGGCAGGCCGGGCACCGGTAACTCCGGCGGCAATTCCAACAACACAAACTTCAACAACAACCGCAACAACCCCCTGAATCCGCTGAACCAGCAGCGCAACCAGTTGAAGCAGATCATGCCGCCGCTCGCCATTTCCGGACCCCAGCAGGTGCTCTTCGCGCTGGCCGACGGCACCGGTGGATTCGTCATCGCCAACACCAACGATCTGCTGGGCGGCATGGACAAAATCGGCAAAGAGCAGGCCGAATATTACGTGCTGGGCTACACGCCTTCGAAAGAGCCGGAGCCGGGCGTCTGCCACACCCTCAAAGTGAAAGTGGAGCGAAGCGGGGCCACCATCCGCTCGCGCACCGGCTACTGCGATACGAAGACGGAAGACGTGCTCTCCGGAACGCCCGCCGAACGGGATCTCGAGGCGCGCGCCAAGGCCAACGCAACTCCCACCGTGACGGCCACCATGCAGGCGCCGTTCTTTTACGTCTCGCCCGACACGGCGCGCGTCGATGTTGCGCTCGACATTCCAGCCGCTCCCTGGAAATTCACCAAAGACAAAGGCAAGTTCCATTCCACGCTGAACGTCGTCGGCATCGCATACCGTCCCGACGGGGGCGTGGGAGCGCGCTTCAGCGACGCCGTCAAAATGACCTTCGACGACAAGAAGCAAGCCGAAGAGTTCGAAACCAAACCGTTTCATTACGAGAAGCAGTTTGAAATAGCCTCCGGCAAATACAACCTCAGGGTGGTCTTCAGCGCCAGTGCGGACGCTTTCGGCAAACTCGAAATGCCGCTCGTTCTCGATCCCTGGAATACCAGTCAGTTCGCGCTCAGCGGATTGGCTTTCAGCACCGACGTGCATCAGGCGGCGAATGCGAATTCCGCTCTCGAGGCGGGGCTGATGGAAGATCGGGTGCCGCTGGTCTTCAACGGCCTCGAGATCAATCCCGCGGGCAGCAACCGCTTCCGGAAGACCGGCCAGGGATTTGTCTATGCGGAGCTGTACGAGCCGGCGCTGGCCGCAGCTCCCGACGCCAAAGCGCCCCTCATGGGTATTTCGGTGCAATTTCTGGACGCGAAGACCGGCCAGGTAGCCAAAGATCTCGGCGTATCCCGCATCCCCGCCCCCGGCGCCACGGGGAATCCGGCCGTCCCGCTGGCCATGCGATTGCCGATCGGGGACCTGCCGGTGGGCGCTTATCGGCTACAGGTCACCGGCGCCGACGATGCGGGGCATCAAAGCACGCGCACCGCGGACCTCGAAATCGTTCAGTAATTAACCGCGCAGATCCAGGCCGCCGGTCGAATCGCCAAACGTCTCGACCGGAACCCCCGCGCCATCGAGCAACGTCACAAAAAGATTCGCCACCGGAGTCGGTTTCTCAAGATGAACATGGCGTCCGCCCACGCGCTCCGAAACCGGCTGCCCCGCCACCAGCAGCGGCAGATTGGTATTCGAGTGCGCGTTGCCGTCGCTGAGCGCGCCGCCGTAGAGAATCGCCGAGTGATCGAGCAGCGAGCCGTCGCCATCCTGCGTGCCCTTTAACCTGGCCACAAAGTGCGCGAAAAGCTCCACGTGGAAGCAGTTGATCTTCGTCACTTTTTCGATAAAGTCCGGATGCCCGCGGTGGTGCGTGAGAGGATGGTGCGGGTCGGGCACATCGATCTCGGGATAGGTGCGGACGCTGCCCTCGCGCCCGATCATCATGGTCGAGACGCGCGACAGATCCGATTGAAACGCGATGGCCTGCAGATCGAACATCAGCTTCACGTATTCGGAGAATTGAAACGGAATTCCGGCGGGCTTGTCGACCGGCGCCACGCGCGCGTCTTTCTCCGCCGCGGCCATACGCTGTTCCACTTCGCGAACCGAAGTGAGGTATTCGTCCATCCTGCGCCGGTCGGCGGCACCGAGATCCTGTTCCAGTGTGCGCGCGCTCTCCTGCGTAAGATCGAGCATGCTCCGCCGATACAGAGCGCGGCGCGCGCGTACGGCAGGAGAAAGACTGGGGTCCACGGTGCCGAACAAACGTTCGAAGACCGCGCGCGGATTCACGTCCACGGCCAGCGGAGTATCCGGATTCTTCCACGAAAGAGTGTTGGTATAGGCGCAGCTCGAACCGGTGTCGCAGTTCCCCACCATGCGCGAATCCTCGCAGCCGAGTTGCAGCGACGGGACGCGCGTCGCGGCCGCCCACTGCCTGGCGGCCACCTGATCGAACGTGGTCCCCGCGTGCACGTCGGCGCCGGCGGTGTATTTCGGCTGCGCGCTCGAAAGAAAACTGCCCGATGCCTTGGCATGGCCGCCGCCCTGCGCTTTGTCGGCGGCCTTGTTCTGCAGACCCGAAATCACGGTGATATCGCCGCGAAAGGGTTCGAGCGGCTTCAGAATACGAGTGAACTGAAAATCCGCGCCGATCTCGGCCGGCGTCCACTGGTTCATGATGATTCCGTTCGGCACGTAGATCACGGCCAGACGGCGCACCGGCTTCGCCGGACCGGCGAAAGCGGGACACATCGCATCGAGAAACGGCAGCGCGATCGCAGCGCCCGAGCCGCGCAGCAGGGCGCGCCGCGAAAGATGCCTGCCGGTGATGAATCTCATCTCGTTCTCTCCAGTTTATTCGATGCCACGGCCGGCAGCGGAGCGGCTCCGCGAGCCCGTTTCATTTCGAAGGGCGCGCTTTCGACCACCCCGATCACCAGCTGCGAAAACCGGTAATCGTGCGCGGGCAGGCTGGCTTCGATCGCTTCGAGCGCCGGCTTGTCGTAACGCTCCAGACCGCGCCCCAGAGCGTAGGTCATTAACTTTTCGGTGAGCCCGGCCTCGAACGCGTCGCGTCCGGCCATCAGCAGAGCCTTCAATTCCCTGGGCCCCCGGAAACTCCGCCCGTCGGGAAGCATACCCGACGAATCGACCGGGAATTTGCCGTCTACCTCGCGCCACGCGCCGATTGCATTGAGATTCTCGAGGCCGAATCCCAGCGGGTCCATCTTTGCGTGGCAGGACGCGCAGACCGCGCTCTGCCGGTGCGCCTCCATCTGCTGCCGCAGAGAAGCCGCTTCGCCCACCTTGGTATCGTCGAGCGCCGGCACCGAAGGCGGTGGGGGCGGCGGAGGCGCATTAAGAAGGTTCTCGAGAATCCACTTGCCGCGCAGCACTGGCGAGGTTCTTGTGGCATACGAAGAAATAGTCAGAATGCTCGCCTGCGCCAGGATGCCGCCGCCGCGATCGGTCGCACTCATATCTACTTTGCGGAACTCCGGCCCGGTGACTCCCGGCACGCCGTAAAACCGCGCCAGGCGCTCGTCCAAAAACGAGTAATTCGCATCGAGAAAATCGAGCACGCTGCCATCCTGCCGGACAATGTTCTCCACGAACAGCTCGGTTTCGCGCTTCATCGAGTAGCGCAGGCTCTCGTCGAAATCGGGAAAGCGCTGCCCATCGGGGCGCACCACCTCGATATTGCGGAATTGCAGCCATTGGCCGGCGAAATTGTCGACCAGCGCGCGTGCTTTCTCATCTTTCAGCATGCGCCGCACCTGCGCTTCAAGCACCAACGGCTGCCGCAAACGGTGCTCCCCGGCCAGACGAAGCAACTCCGCGTCCGGCATGCTGCTCCAGATGAAATAGGAGAGCCGCGACGCCATCTCATAGTCCGGCTGATCGCGCTCGATCCGGTACAGGAAGTTGGGCGACACCATCACGCCTTCGAGCGCGGCCGCGATGCCTTCCTCGAACGAATCGCCCTGTTTGCGGGCCAGCGCATAAAGGCTCACCCAGGGATCGGCCTCTTTCGGCTGCAGGGGACGGCGGAAGGCGCGTTCGGCGAAGCTCGCAACAATGCGCCGCGCGCAAGCTGCATTCTGCTGCGCCGGAGTGCGTCCGCAGACAAAGATGCGGCGGATGCTTTCGGGCGACGGCCCCGTGGTCTGGTCGAACGGCCCGCCCACGTCGATCGATTCAAACCGGTTATCGATGCGCGTTTCGATACCGTCCGTCTTAATGGTGGTGCCGAGCCGGCGCAGCGTTTCGATGTCTTTCTCCGTCAGTGCCCCGCGCGGATTAATCAGCGGCTCGGGCGGACGCGTGGAGGGTTCCGGCCCGTTATAGCTCGGCGGCATCCCGTGGAACTGCTTCAGATAAGACGCCGAAAGCAGATGCTCCCCCGCCGTGACTTTGGTGCGCACTTCGCGCACCTGCCCCTCCAGATCTGTGGCGTCGACTTCGATCTCCTGCATCAGCTTGCCGTCGATCCAGAAACCCACGTGCGCGGGCATCGATTGATTGGGCCGGTGTCCATTCAGCACCAGGCGGAAACTGTAGGTCCCATCCACCGGAAAATCGTGGATGGCATGCGCCGCGTGCAGCGTGCTCAGGCCCGTCAGATCGTAGTGGGCGGCGTCGGGAATCGGCGTCTTCTTGCCACGTGCATCGTTGAGGCGGACGGGCAGCGGGTAGTGGGTCATCGAAGGCTTGAGCTTCGGCGGCCCGAAAATGGCGGTGCGCACCGAAAGCTCTGCCGCATCGGCGTATTTCTCCAGCAGCGCCGATGACATCCTCAGGGCATCGCTGATGTCGTCGAATCCAAATGCCGCCTGATCCTGCGGAAAATCGTCGGCGGGATGGATATTGATCCCCAGCAGATCGCGCACCGTGTTGTTGTATTCTGCACGATTCAAACGGCGCGCCGCGACCGGTTCGACCGCCCGTTTCACGGCGTCCTGCCGGGCAAATTCGGATTCGAGCCAACCCGTGACGGCGGCGATGTCCGCGGCGGCAGGCTGGGACATGCCCGGAGGCGGCATCTCGCCCGCCTTGACTTTGGCCAGCACCCGCTCCCAAACGGCGCGGTTATCGACGAACGTCCTCGCGTCCGCATAAGCGGAGAAGTTCAGGCCTGCCGAAGCCACCTTCTCGTTATGGCAGCCACTGCAATTCGTGCGGACGAAGGCGCGCAGACCGGCCTCATCCGCAAAGGAGGGTAAAGCGCAGGCAACGAAGACAGCTATCGCCAATAGAGTGCCAACGCGCGGGGTCACAGGTCTTAATTGTATGGCAGGTTTACATGGTATGCCCGTTACCGCCTGACACGATAAATTTATCTCCGCGACGAATCCTTTAGTGCACTAGACTCATCTTTCATGACAAAGAGGCAATTAAGATGTCACTCCACCCGTCGGTTCTCCCTGTAGTCCCGATCAAGAACACCGTGCTGTTCCCCAACCTCCTGATGCCCCTCTCGGTGGGCCGGAAAAAGTCCGTGGCAGCCATCCAGGCGGCGCTCGGAAGCGAAGCGAAGGAAGTTCTGATCGTCACCCAGCGCGATTCCTCCGTGGAAGTACCTGATTCTAAAGATATTTTCCCTAACGGCACCAAGGCAGTCATTAAGCGCTCCGGCCGTAGCGGGGACAAGTTCGAAATCCTCGTCTTAGGCGTTGAGCGGGTAGCATTGACCGAATTCTCCGACGGAGATTATCTGCGCGCCGGCTATCGCCCCATTCCCATCCCGGATCGGGCCGCCGAGGGCGCCAATCCCGAAATTGAAGCCCTGCACCGCGAAGTCGTCGACCTCGCCGTGAGCGTTCTGAAACACGCCAACGTAGAACTGCCCAGCGAGTTCGCCCGCGCCGTCACTGGCCAGGACGATCCTCTCCAAATGGCCTGGATGCTCGCGAGCGTCCTCAGTATGGACGTGGCAGTCGAGCACTCCCTGCTGGCTGTCGAAAGCCGCGTCGAGGCCCTGCGCCTCATCCACGCCCACCTCTCGAATGAGCTCCAGATCCTCGAAATTCGGGGTAAAATCGCCAGTAAAGCGCAGAACGAAATGGGCAAGGAACAGCGCGAATACGTTCTTCGCCAGCAGCTTCGCGCCATCCAGCAGGAACTGGGCGGCGGCAAGGAAGGCGAATCCGAGCTGGAACTCCTCCGCGAGCGCCTGAAAGCCGCCGAATTACCCGATGAGGTCCGCAAGGAAGCCGAGCGCGAAATGTCGCGCCTCGAACGGCTCTCCACCCAGGCGCCCGATTACAACGTGGGCCGCACCTGGATCGAATTGATCCTCGAGTTACCGTGGATGAAGGCGAGCGATTCCACCATCGACATTCCCGCCGCGCGCCAAATCCTCGCCGACGATCATTACGGCCTGAAAGACGTCAAAGAGCGCATTCTCGAACACTTGGGCGTGCTGAAGCTGAATCCGGGCGCCAAGGCCCCGATTCTCTGCTTCGTCGGCCCTCCCGGGGTGGGCAAGACCTCGCTCGGACAATCCATCGCGCGGGCGCTCGGCCGTAAGTTTGAGCGGCTCAGCCTGGGCGGCATGCACGACGAAGCCGAACTGCGCGGGCATCGCCGGACTTACATCGGCGCCATGGCCGGCCGCATCATCCAAAGCATTCGCCGCGCCGGCGTGAATAATCCCGTGCTCATGCTCGACGAAGTGGATAAACTGGGCCGCGATTTCCGGGGCGACCCCGCCGCCGCCCTGCTCGAAATCCTCGATCCCGAACAAAACAAAACCTTTCGCGACAACTATCTCGACCTGCCCTTCGATATCTCGAAGGTCTTCTTCGTGATGACAGCGAACACCCTCGACACCATCCCACAGCCCTTGCTGGATCGTATGGAAGTGGTGCGTCTCGCCGGTTACAGCGAGGAAGAAAAGCTCGAAATCGCGCGCCGCTACCAGGTTCCGAAACAATTGAAGGAAGCGGGTTTATCCGCCGATACCTGTGTGCTGAGCGATGAGGCGCTGCGCGTGGTCATTTCGCGCTATACCCGTGAAGCCGGCGTGCGCCAACTGGAACGCGCCATCGGTCGTATCATGCGTAAGGTTGCCCTCAAGGTGGCCGAAGGCAATCCCGGTGCGGTTGAAATTAACGCCGCGGTCGAAATCAAAAAGGAAGAACTGGCCGACCTCCTCGGGCCCGAGCGTTTCTCCCCCGAGCAGGCGCGTAAGAACGTACCTGCCGGCGTAGCCACCGGTCTCGCCTGGACCGAAGCCGGCGGCGACGTTCTGTATATTGAAGCGGCGCTGTTGAAGGACGGCAAAGGGCTCTCCCTCACCGGCCAACTGGGCGAAGTGATGCAGGAATCGGCCTCACCGGCCAACTGGGCGAAGTGATGCAGGAATCGGCCAAAACCGCCCAAAGCTACATCTGGTCGCATGCGGGCGAGTTTTCGATCGATCAATCGCTGTTCCGGCGCTACGGCGTCCACGTTCACGTCCCGGCTGGCGCGATTCCCAAGGACGGCCCCTCGGCGGGCGTCAGCATGACCACCGCCCTTACTTCGCTCTACACCGGGCTCCCGGTGCGCACCGATACCGCTATGACCGGCGAAGTCACGCTCTCAGGCCTGGTGCTGCCGGTGGGCGGGATCAAGGAAAAGATGCTGGCCGCGCGCCGTCTCGGCATCAAGCGCGTCATTATTCCGAAGCAGAACGAGAAAGATCTGCGGGATCTGCCGAGCGACGCCCGCCAGGAAATGGAGTTTATCCTGGCCGAACACGTGCATGAAGTATTGCGAGCCGCCATCCCCGGATTCCATGTGGGGCAGGCGCTTCCGCCTGTCCACGCCCAGGCGGCAAGGAACGATTTATGGATATCAACCGCTTAACCGAGAAAACTCAGGAAGCTCTCCAGGCAGCGCAAAGCGATGCTCTCCGCCGCGGGAATCAACAGGTCGACGCAGAGCATCTGCTGGCCGCCCTCCTCGCCCAGGAAGGCGGTCTTGCCGCGTCCATCCTCAAACGCGCCGGAGCCAACGTCGAGGCTCTGGCCGCACGGCTCAATCAGGATCTGGATCGCCTGCCCAAAGTCAGCGGGCCCACCGGAACACCCGACCAGATCTTCGTCACACCGCGCCTCAACAAGCTGTTCACCAAAGCCGAAGACGAGGCCAAACACCTCAAAGACGATTTCATTTCCGTCGAGCATTTCCTCCTCGCGGCGGTTGACGATTCGAAAGCTTTCAAAGATGCAGGCATCACTCGCGACCGCCTGATGCAGGCCCTGCGCGAAGTGCGCGGCAGCCAGCGCGTCACCAGCAAGAATCCCGAAGCCACCTACGAGGCGCTCGAAAAATACGGCCGCGATCTGACACAGGCCGCGGCGGCCGGTAAGCTCGATCCCGTCATCGGCCGCGACGAGGAAATCCGCCGCGTCATCCAGGTCCTCTCGCGCCGCACCAAGAACAATCCGGTGCTGATCGGCGAACCCGGCGTCGGCAAAACCGCCATCGTGGAAGGCCTCGCCCAGCGCATCACGCGCGGCGACGTGACCGAAGGCCTCAAGGAAAAACGCATCGTTTCGCTCGACATGGGAGCGCTCATCGCCGGCGCCAAGTTCCGTGGCGAGTTCGAGGAACGCCTCAAGGCCGTCCTTAAAGAAGTGCTCGATTCGAACGGCGAAATCATTCTTTTCATCGACGAATTGCACACCGTAGTCGGCGCGGGCAAGGCCGAAGGCTCCATGGACGCGGGCAATCTGCTCAAACCCATGCTGGCGCGCGGCGAACTGCACTGCATCGGCGCCACCACGCTCGACGAATACCGCAAGTACATCGAAAAAGACGCGGCGCTCGAACGCCGCTTCCAACCCGTGATGGTCGATCAGCCGACCGTGGAGGACACTATTTCCATCCTGCGCGGCCTGAAGGACCGTTACGAGCTGCACCACGGCGTGCGTATTAAGGATGCCGCCCTGGTGAGCGCCGCGATTCTTTCGGATCGTTACATCTCAGACCGTTTCCTGCCCGATAAAGCCATCGATCTGGTGGATGAAGCGGCCGCCAAACTGCGCGTGGAAATCGATTCCATGCCGGCCGAGCTCGACGAGATCCTGCGCCGGACGATGCAGCTCGAAATCGAGCGCCAGGCGCTGAAGAAAGAAAAGGACGCCGCTTCGCGCGAGCGCCTGAGCAAGATTGAATCCGAGGTGGCCAATCTGCGCGCCGACGGCGATGCCCTGAAGGCTCGCTGGCAGCTCGAGAAGGAATCCGTGCAAGCCCTGCGCACCCTGCGCGAACAAATCGATCAGGTGAAAACCGAGATCGACCAGGCCGAGCGCGCTTACGATCTGAACCGTGCCGCCGAACTCAAATATGGCAAACTGCGCGAGCTCACTGCGAAACTCGCAGCCGCCGAATCCGTTGCCGCGAGTCCCACCAAGCTTCTCAAAGAAGAGGTCGGCGAGGAAGATATCGCCGCCGTAGTGAGCCGCTGGACCGGCGTTCCCGTGTCGCGGCTGCTCGAAGGCGAAATGCAGAAGCTCTTGCATCTTGAAGAAGAGCTGCACCGGCGCGTGATCGGCCAGGACGAAGCCGTAACCGCGGTCTCGGAGGC
>JBEKAQ010000088.1:0-19222 GCA_050015835.1 Bryobacteraceae bacterium
GTAACCGTACCCCAAAGCACTCGATCCGGATCACAAATGGTGAATGTTCTCGCGATATTGCTGGCTGGAGGAGCGGGTGAGCGGCTCTATCCTCTGACCCGCGATACGGCAAAACCCGGGGTTCCCTTTGGGGGCGTCTATCGCATTATCGACTTCACGCTTTCCAACTGCGTGAATTCGAATGTGCGCAGAATTTTCATTTTAACACAATACAAGTCGCTGGAACTGAACAGACATATTCGCGATGGATGGCAGATCGTCAGCTCCGAACTGGGTGAATATATCGAAGTGCTGCCCCCCATGAAGCGCGTTTCCGACGAGTGGTATCAGGGAACCGCCGATGCCGTCTATCAGAATCTCCACAGCATCCTTACGGAAGCGCCCGATCACGTGCTCGTCCTGTCGGCCGACCATATCTATAAGATGGACTACGGCGACATGATCGAGTGGCACAGTTCGAAAGGCGCCGACATTACCATTGCGACCATCCAGATCGATCCCGCCGAGGCCGGGCGTTTCGGTGTCGCCCAGATCGATCACGGCTACCGGGTGTACGGTTTCGAGGAAAAACCGCAGCACGGCAATCCCGTCCGGTCGGTGTTTAATCCGGACATGATCAGCGCCTCCATGGGCATCTATGTCTTCAGCACCAAGGTCCTGATCGACGAACTCCTCGCCGATGCCGAGGATCCCGATTCCGCGCACGATTTCGGCCGCAATATTCTGCCGAAGTGCCTCGAGCGCCGCCGGGTGGTCGCCTACGATTTCAACGATATCAATGCCAAAGCGGCGCGCTACTGGCGGGACGTCGGCACGCTGGACGCTTATTATGAAGCGAATATGGATCTGATCGCCGTCTCGCCCGAGTTCAACCTGTACGATACAAGATGGCCTATTCGCATGCGCGCGATCCAGGCGCCGCCGGCTAAGTTCGTTTTCGCGGTCGAAGGCCAGCGCATGGGGATAGCCAGCGATTCCATCGTTTCACCGGGCTGCATCGTCTCCGGGGGACGCGTAAATCGAAGCGTGCTCGGTCCGTTTGTACGCGTCAACAGCTACAGCGAGATCGACGACTCGATTATTATGCCGCGCGCGAGAATCGGCCGGTACAGCAGGGTGCGTCGCGCCATACTGGATGAAGATGTGGTGCTGGCCGAAAACAGCAGGGTGGGCTTCGATCCGGAAGAAGACCGCGCCCTGGGACGGGTCGTAACCGAATCCGGAATCACCGTGGTAGCGTCGCCGGTTCCCAAGTCGTAACCACCAACCTTCTTAAACAAACAGGAGAATTCATTGTCAACGATCATTAAAGTGAACGGGATCGAGATCCTCGATTCGCGGGGCAACCCCACGGTGGAAGCCGAGGTGTTCCTCGCCGACGGCAGTGTGGGACGGGCCGCTGTGCCCAGTGGAGCGTCTACCGGCGAGCATGAGGCGGTGGAACTGCGCGATGGCGATAAGAAACGCTATCTGGGTAAAGGCTGCCTCAAGGCTGTGGCCAACATCAACGGTCCACTGGCGAAAGCAGTAACCGGCCACGATGCGACGCTGCAGGCTAAAGTCGACCAGATCATGATCGACGCCGACGGCACGCCGAACAAGGGCAATCTGGGGGCGAACGCCATTCTGGCTGTTTCGATGGCGGTCGCGCGCGCCGCGGCCGCCTCGCAAAAAACTCCGCTCTATCGGTATCTGGGCGGCGTTGGCGCCTCGACACTGCCGGTCCCGATGATGAATATCATCAACGGCGGCGTCCATGCCGACAGCTCCGTGGACATGCAGGAATTCATGATCGTCCCGCACGGCGCGGATAAATTCTCCGAAGCCCTCCGCATGGGCGTGGAAGTTTTCCACAATCTCAAGACCGTTCTCAAGAAACGCGGTTATTCCACCTCCGTCGGCGACGAAGGCGGATTCGCTCCCAACCTGAAGTCGAACGAAGAGGCTTTGGAAGTGGTCCTCGAAGCCATCCTGCTGGCCGGCTATAAACCATCGGAGCAGATCAGTATCGCTCTCGACCCTGCGTCGAGCGAGTTCTATCAGGATGGTATGTACGTATTCAAAAAGTCCGACAAGAGCCGCCGCTCGAGCGAACAGATGGTAGAGTTTTACGCCAACTGGCGCCGACAGTACCCGATCATCTCGATCGAAGACGGCATGGCGGAAGACGATTGGGCCGGCTGGAAGCTGATGACGGACGCCATGGGCTCGAACACCCAGCTGGTGGGCGACGATCTGTTCGTCACCAATACCGAGCGCCTGAATCGCGGTATCGAATCAGGTGTCGCCAATTCGATCCTCATCAAGGTGAATCAGATCGGCACCCTGACGGAAACGCTCGACGCCATGCAGACCGCGTTTAAGGCCGGCTATACCGCCGTCATTTCCCACCGTTCGGGCGAGACGGAAGATCCCTTCATCGCCGATCTCGCGGTGGCCACCAACGCCGGCCAGATCAAGACCGGCTCCGCCAGCCGTACCGATCGCATCGCCAAATACAACCAGCTGCTGCGCATCGAAGAGCGTCTGGGGGCGACCGCGAAATTCCCCGGCCGAAAGGCGTTCCGTCAATAATGCCACGGAACAAGCCGCTCATTCTGACCATTCTGGACGGCTGGGGATTCTCCCCGGCCGTGGAAGGCAACGCCATCGCCGCCGCGCGCAAGCCCACCTACGACAGGCTGCTGCGGGACTTCCCGAATTCGCTGGTCCAGGCCTCCGGCCCCTGGGTCGGGCTGCCGGAGGGCCAGATGGGGAACAGCGAGGTTGGACACCTGAATATCGGCGCGGGGCGCGTCGTGCACATGGATGTGACACGCATCGACCTGATGATCGCCACCGGCGAGTTCTATCGGAATCCGCTCCTGCTCGACCTGATGCACTATGCGCGCGCGGGCCGCCGCCTGCACCTCATGGGTCTGTCGAGCGACGGCGGCGTGCATTCGCTCCAGGAGCATTTGTACGCGCTGCTGCGCATGGCAAAAAAAGAAGAGGTCGAGTCCGTCTTCATCCATTGCTTCATGGATGGACGCGATACTCCGCCTGAGAGCGGCGTCGGCTATATCCGAGAACTGCAGCAGAAGATTCGCGAATTGGGCGTAGGACAGATCGCTTCTGTCGGAGGCCGCTATTACGCCATGGATCGCGATAAACGATGGGAGCGCATCGAAAAAGCGTTCGACGCCATGGTCCTTGGCAAAGGCGCCAAATCCACGGATCCCGTGGACGTAATGCAGCGATCCTATGAGAAAGACGTGACCGACGAGTTTGTGGAACCGGTGACCATTGTGGATGCGCGTAATGAGCCGGTGGGCCTGATTCGGGACGGCGACGCCTGCTTCTTCTTCAATTACCGGGCGGATCGCGGCCGCGAAATGACGGAAGCGCTCACCAGTACTACGCTGGAACGTCCAGCGCGCTCGCTGGCTCCCCGCAACCTGAAGTTCGCCACCATGACACAGTACGACAAGTCGTTCGCAGTACCCTTCGTACTGACCCGGGAGCCTCTGAATAACATCCTGGGCTACGTCTGCCAGGAGGCAAACTGGAAGAATCTGCGCGTCGCGGAAACGGAGAAGTACGCGCATGTGACGTACTTTTTCAATGGCGGCGTAGAGAAGCCCTTTCGTGGGGAAGAGCGCGAGATGGTTCCTTCCCCAAAGGTCGCGACCTACGATCTGAAGCCCGAAATGAGCGCGGACGGCGTGACGGACGTTGTGCTCGACGCCATGGGCCGGAAGGATTTCGACATCATCATAATGAACTTCGCGAACGCCGACATGGTGGGGCATTCGGGCAAGTTCGAGCCGGCGGTGCGCGCGGTCGAAAAGGTGGATGAATGCCTCGGCCGCATCTGGCAGCGCCTGAAAGAGAAAAACGGGCGCTGGGTGATCACCGCCGATCACGGCAATGCCGAGACCATGATCGATCCGGTCACGCACGGGCCCCATACCTACCACACGACGAATCCGGTGCCGTTCATTCTGGTGGACGATTCCGGTGACCGGCTCAGGGCCGGAGGGGCGCTCCAGGATATCGCGCCCACGATCCTGGGCGTGCTGGGCGAAAAACAGCCGAAGGATATGACCGGCCGCGATCTACGACTAAAGTAGATGCAGGCAGTGACAACAGGACGAAATATATTTTATACGTATACTCAATGCTTTACAGGTCATCCCGCTGGCAGCCGCCGGGCGCGTGCTGTATCTGTGATGCAGGAGCACAAACACTTCCGAAACCCGGGAACGCTTGATTTCGGGTCCTGGTACTACACCACGACATTTTCCGCCTGTGACAGACGCCGACTGAACTAGTTGGATAGGTACCATTGATTCGGCGGCGTAACAGCATTAAAGTAGACACTTGGACCAACGCCGAACTCAGCGCTACAAGCTCCAGTTACCGCTCCATATTCTTCAATTGGGCGACCAACGGGTCAATCGAACCGAAAAGACGCGGGATATCAGTTCCGGAGGCGTCTGCTTCCTGTCCGGGAGCGCCATTGAGGTCGGGGGAAAAATCGAATACGTGATTACACTCTCCGGCAGCAACCCGCCTGTTCGCATTCGCTGCCTCGGCAAGGTGCTCCGCAGCCAGCAGCCCGCGGTCGATAACCTTTTCGAAGTTGCCGTCACCATGGAGCGTTATCAATTCGTGCGGCCGGAAGAACTGGAACCGCTGGCCGTCCCCGCCTGAGGCGATAAACCGCCGTCAGGCGCTCTTGAGGTAGCCGAAACTCTTCGCCAGACTGTCGAGCGGATCGCCCTCGGTCTGGTCCTGCTCCACAAAGTAATGCTTGACGCCCGCCGCCGGCGCCGCCTTCAGAATGGCCGTGAAATTCAGCATGCCGCTGCCCACCTCCCGGAATGTGGATGGCGGCACGCTTTCGGTGTATTGCACCGGCGTACCCTTCGCTTTGTCCTTCAGGTGCAGCAACCCCACACGGCCTTTCCATTTCTTAAGCGTCTCGACAGGATCGTTCCCCGCCACGCTGACCCAGAACACATCCATCTCGAGCGCCACAAGGTTCCTGTCAAGCCGCTCGTAGAAGATATCGATGGGACGCTCGCCTTCCTTCCCGGCGAATTCGAACGCATGATTGTGATAGGCGAACTGGAGGCCGGCCTTGCGGCACAACTCGGCGGCGTGGTTCATGTTGTCGGCGGTCCTGCGATAAAAATCGAGATCGCCGCGCGCCTGCGGCTGAATGTAAGCCATTGTAAAATAACTCAGCCCCGCGTTCTTAAGGCTGTCGATAGCCGCTTCGAGCGCGACCGGCTTCAGTCCCTTGTATTTTTCCCAGTCGCCCGTGATCAGCGGAGTCTCGACGTGGCAGGAGACGGCCTTCATGCCGAGGTCGTCGATCTGCGGAATCAACGCGAGCAGATCCGCGCGCCCCGCGCCCTCGATCTCTTTGTAGCCGATGGCCGCGATGGTCCTGAGCACATGGTCCGAGTCCTTCATCAGGGTGCCGCGCACCGTGTAGAGCTGAACGCCGATGGTGCGGCCCGACGCCGCCGTCAATAGTGGGGCTGCGGCCAGCGAAAGGGAAGATCCAAGGAACCGGCGGCGGGAGAGCAAGGGAGTGCTGCGCATAGCAACTCATTTTATACCGGCTCCGCTGTCAGCGTTCCAGTAACGCTTCGACCCGAGTCAGGCGATTATCGATTTGAACAACTTTACCCACCAGCGTGTCAAAGCGCGACTCGAGACTGGAAAAACGCGCACTCACGGTGGTTTCGAGGCTGGTCATTCGTGTGCCCAGACTGGTTTCCAGACTCGTCATTCTGGCGTTGATCGCGGTAATCTGCACCGTGCTGGCAAGAATGCCCATCATGACGGCGAATACCGGTAATCCAATAGCGAGATAAAGCTGGGTGTTGTCCATGCCGATTGAGTGCCGCAACCGCCCGTTTCTCTCAAGAGTATCCTATTCCGCCCGCGTCCGATATAAAACGTGCCGCCGCAGCGGATGTGCATCCGGCAATACAGGATGGTCGAAGTCGTCGCCTGGATCGCGCTTCATCCCAATCCGTTCCATAACGCGCCGCGAGCGCAGGTTCGCAACCGCTGTGAAGGAAACAATCTCGCTCAACCGCAACACGTCGAAACCAAAGCGCAGAGCCGCCTGCGCTCCCTCCGTGGCGAGGCCCTGTCCCCAGTAGTCGAAGCCCAGACGCCAGCCGATTTCGACGCAGGGCGTAAAGTGCGCGTTGAACCCTGGAAAACAAAGCCCGATGAACCCAATGAACGCCCCGGTCGTTCGCAGCTCGGCCGCGCACAGGCCAAAGCCGTGCCGCTCGAAATGGGCCTCGATTCGATCCACCCCCGCGCCGCTCTCCGCCGCCGTCAGAACACGCGGGAAGTACTCCATCACGCGGGTGTCGGCATTCATGCGCGCGAAGGGCTCGCGGTCCGTGGCGCTCCAGCCACGAAGAATCAGTCGCGGCGTTTCAATAACCGTCATAGCTGTGATTCATTCCGCCCAGGCTGTGACCCATTTGCGTCACGCCGCCAGGGACGAAGCTTCAGTACCGCGGAACCGCCGGATCGATCCGCCGGCTCCACAAATCGATTCCGCCCGCCATGCTCCGGCAGTTCTCCACCCCCTGGCGGCGCAGCCAGTCCACCACCGACAGGCTCCGGACTCCGTGGTGGCAGAATACTACGATCTCCTCGCGTCCCTCTTTCAACTCTTGCAGATGCAGAGGGATAGACCTCATCGGAATAAGCCGGGAGCCCTCGATCCGGCAGATCTGCCGCTCTTCCGGCTCGCGCACGTCGATCATTCGAATGCCGATTCCGGAATCCAGTTTCTCTTTCACCTCGGCAGGCGTTATTTCTCTCGGCGGAACAAGGGACAAGTGCCAGATTATCAGTTCGGCATTCGACGAAACCTCGCGCGCGCGGCGGTACGTCATTTGCCCTTGTTATACTGAGTGGTTAAATCGCCGTTCCAGTGGGTCCTCTCTAATAAATGATGAAGTCTCTCCGCGCCCTTTTTCTTTTGGCCGGCACAGCGGTCGTGTGCGCTTTCGGGCAAACCCCGGCTTTCAATACCGGCCAGGCCGCCCGCCTGATCATAGGACAGAAGAATTTCACTTATGGCGACTACGGCGCCACCAACCAGCTGATCGGATCGCCCGCTGGCATCGCACTGGCTAACGGCGTCCTTTGGGTAGTCGATTCCAACCGCCTCGGCTCGACGCCGGATAACAATCGCGTACTGCGCTTCAGCGACGTCGACACCTACCCGACGCCCACTGGCCTTCCCGATGTTTCCGGCAGCACCTGCGGAGTTTGCCGCGGCATTGCCAGCCTGGTCCTGGGCCAGCCCAACTTCATCACCTCGAGCCCCAATCTCAGTGCCAACGGGCTGCGTAATCCAACCGGCGTGGCCACCGACGGAAATGTGCTCGTCGTGTCCGATACCGATAACAACCGGGTGCTGATCTGGCTCACCTTGCCCACCTCCAACGACCAGCCCGCCGATGTAGTGCTGGGCCAGCCCGATTTCGTCAGTAACGGCACGTCGGTTCCACCGACCCAGACTTCGCTGCGCGGGCCCGAGGGCGTCTGGATCTACAAGGGCATGCTCTTCGTCGCCGATACCCAGGATAATCGTGTCCTGATTTACCACAAGATCCCCACCACGAACAATGCGCCCGCCGACGTGGTAGTCGGCCAGTCGAGCTTTACGGCGTTCGTGCAACCGGATCTGACCCAGTCGCAGCCCACTACCGCCGCCAATAACATGCAGGATCCCACCTCGGTGACCACCGACGGTACGCATCTCTTTGTTGCCGATTTCGGCCAGAATCGCGTCCTGATTTTTAATTCCATTCCAACGACGAACGGCGCCAGCGCCGACGTCGCGCTCGGCCAGCCCGATCTGGTGTCCGCAACCGACAACAACAGCTTCACGATCACCAACTCCACGCTCGATTCCGACAATAATCCGGAGGGCGCGACCCCGGTTCTCTGCCAATCGAACGGGACGGACTCGGACGCCTACACAACCTATCCCGTGCGTTGCGCCGCCACCATGGAGTTTCCGCGCTTCGCCCTGTCGGACGGGACGCGCCTGTTCGTCGCCGATGGCGGAAACGATCGTGTGCTGGTCTATAACACCATTCCAACCCAAAGCGGGACGCGCGCCGATATCATCCTCGGCCAGGTCGATGAGTTCAGCGATAACGACGGCCTCAATCCCGACGGAGCCGACGCGTTCCAGACTCCGACTTCGCTTGCCTGGGACGGCAGTACGAATCTGTATGTGACCGACGGCTACAACCGGCGCGTTGTCGTCTACTCGCCGGGCATCGATAATATTCCCCTGGACGGTATCCGCAACTCGGCCAGTATCAATATCTACGCGCTGGGCAACGTTACCATCGGCGGCACGGTAACCGCCAAGAACACCATCACCATCACCATCGGCTGCGCCAACTCGACGCCCACCAACACGGCCACCGGCATATGCAGTTCGGTCTCGACCGGCGTCGCCTATACCTACACCGTCACTGCCACCGATACGCTCGCTACCATCGTGCAGGGACTCGTGAACGTAATTAATAAGGCGCCGGACCCGAACGTCATCGCGAGCGCCGATATCTCGCTCCTCGAGGTTGTGCTCACAGCTCGCCAGCCAGGCGCCAACGGCGGCAACATCACTCTCGCCACCAGCATCTCGGCCAGCGCCACGGAAACCGCCACCGCCAGTGGCGCGATGCTGAATATCTATCTGCAGAATCCCTCGCAGGTCGCTCCCGGCACCATCATTCAGGTAACCGGCCAGAATCTCTGCGACACCACCGTCACCAGCGTTTTCACCACGCCCTATCTGCCTTTCAGTGAGAATGGCTGCACTCTCTACGTCGACGGAGTGGCGGCTCCTTTGCTTTTCATCTCGCCGACCCAGATTAATGCGCAGATGATGTTCGAGGCGGCGGACCGCACCAGCACCAGCGTCTACGTCAGAAACCAGCACGCCGACGGATCGGTCACCGCCACCACGCCGGTTGCCGTCACCATCGTGCCGCAGAACCCCGGCATCTTTGCCCAGGGCGGCAGCGACCCCCGGCCGGGCATCATCTATCACGGATCGAGCAGCGCATTCAATCTGATCGACTGTGACGGGCTGATCCAGGCCGGAGACGTCGGCACGGTGATGATTGCGGGGAACAGCTACAGCTACACCGTCCAGGCGAGCGACACGCTGGCCAATGTTCGCGACGGTCTGATCGCCGCCATCAACGGCGCCCCCGATCCCAACGTTTACGCCGAGGTGGCCAACGAATACAACCGTCTCACCCTGACTTCAATTACGCCCGGCCCGGAGGGTGAAGGCGTCCCCGTGTCGATCTCCATTACCACCGCCAGCACCAATGCCAACCCGGTGCTGTTGCTCACCGTGTACAACCCCACGATGTGCTGCTCCAACGTGCAGGGCGCTTTGGTGACACGCCAGAATCCCGCGATTCCAGGCGAGTTGCTGTACCTGTTCGCCACCGGCCTCGGAACGCTGAACCCGCAGAACGTCTCGACCGGTCAGGTTTTCCCGGGCGGCTCCATCAATCCGCCCAACGCGTTCGTCGACTCGATTCTGACGGGTGGTACCGCCGCTACTCCCATCACCGTCGGGTTGGTGCCTGGCACTGTGGGAGTCTATTTCGTTCAGTTTCTGCTGAACGCAGGCCTTGTTGCGGACAACAACACGCAGACCACCATCGCACAGCTGGCCTACGTCAGTAACGTAGTGACCTTCCCTGTCTCGGTCCCGGGGCAGGCGGTCAGCCTGGTCGTTCAGCCGAGCGCGGACACCGTCCCGGCGGGAACCGCGCTGACGTTCACTGTGACGGCGATCGATTACAGCGGCGCGCCTGCGACTACCTTTACCGATACGGTTGCGCTCACCAGCAGCGACGCCAGCGCGACTTTGCCTGCCAATATGGCTTTCTCCGCCGGCGTCGCAACCTTCTCCTTAACCCTGAACACGCCAGGGCTGCAGACCGTGACGGCAACCGATACCTCCACGTCCAGCATCACCGGGACTTCGCCCGGAATCGTTGTGACGGGCGCCGCCGCCGTGAAATCCCCGGCCCGCCGCGCTCCTCAACGGCGCGATCCGGTCGAGCGCGGATCCCGATAGCCGCACAGAGCTACCGGGTAATTTGCAGCATACGCCATTCGAGTTCACCGAACTCGCCGGTGATCCTGGCGCCGGCAGTGGTGAGCGCCGCGGAGACGCCTGACACGTCAGCGGCCTCGAAGCCGCTGAGTATCCCAACACCCCCGGGCTTCAGTATCCTCACCCACTCGGCGGCCAACCCGGCGATCCAGGCGGGACTGATATTGGCGGCGATCAAATCCGCGATATTGCTCGCCACTGCATCGGCGGATCCAACGAACGCCGGCACGGATATTCCGGCGCGAGCGAAGTTCTCCCTGGCCACGGCGACGGCCGCCGGATCGGTGTCGGCCGCCCAGGCGCGCCCCGCGCCCAGCTTGATAGCCGCTTCGCAAAGGATGCCGGAGCCGGTGCCGACATCCACCATCACGGCGCCTGGCTGCAGAGTCCGCTCGATCGCTTCAAGGCACAGACGCGTCGTCTCGTGCGCGCCGGTGCCGAAGGCCAGCCCGGCGTTGACCACAATTCGAATGCGGCCGGGCGGCGTGGGATCGTCGCGCCATTCGGGGACGACAAAGATGCGTTCGCCGATCTCCATCGGCTTCAGGTGCTCGCGGGCGAAGGCGACCCAATCGCGATTGTCGGCGGGCTGAATCTCGCCCCCGAAGCGGGCCTGTAGTTCGGGCCGGCGCGCATCGTCGTCGAAGAAGGCGCGCAGGCGTGCCGCGTCGTCATAGTCCTCCACTTCGACAATACCGGCGGAGCCCGCTTCCCAGAGCTCCGCGATCATCAGATCTTTGTCTTCTTGCGTACAGTCGAGGTCGATTGAGAACATGGTAGCTTCGAATGAAATTACAGGGCATACTGGCGCCGGTCGCGACGCCGTTCGATCACACCGGCGCCATCTACCGCGCCAAGGTTCAGCATAACTTCGAGAAGTGGGGCCGGACGTCGCTGGCCGGATTTATCGTCGGATCGCTCACTGGCGAGGGGCCATTGCTCGACGCGGAAGAGAAGATCGATCTGCTGCGTCTGGCCGCTGCGCACGTGGGGAGCGAGCGTAAGCTGATCGCCGATGTGAGCGCGGAGGGTGTTCGTGTGGCGTCGAAGCTGGCGAAATCGGCAGCGGAAGCCAGGGCGCATGCGGTGCTGAGCCTCGTGCCACATCAATACCGCAACATGATGTACGGTCCGGAAGCGCAGGCACTCTACTTTCGCGGCCTGGCGGATCAATCGCCGGTACCCGTCCTGATCCACAATGCGCCGTTGATTACGGGCGTCGACCTGCTGCCCGCGGCGGTCGCGAGCCTGGCCGGGCATCCGAACATTGCGGGTGTGATCGAGACCGGAACGCCGGCCGGGAGAGTGTCGCAGATCCGGACTCAGGTGCCGAAGGAATTCGCCGTGCTGGCAGGCAGCGAGGGTCAGGTCTGGGATTCGCTGAAAGCGGGCGCGAACGGCGCGGCACTGCCTCTGGCGAGTGCGGCCCCCTACGCCGCCATCGCCCTCTGGGAGGCCTTCCGCACGCGCGAGGAAGAGGCTGGGCTCGACTGGCAGGCCCGTATTGCGCATCCTTCGATTCTGGTGACGGACCTCTATGGAGTGCCGGGGCTCAAGCATGCGATGGATTTGAACGGGTATTACGGCGGGCCGCCGCGATTGCCTTTTGTGCCCGTTTCGGCCGCGGCGCAGCGCGAGATCGAAGACGCGTTCCGGGATCTGAAGGGTTAGGGATCGAGCGCGCGCAGGGCTTCCTCGACGTGACGTTCCGGCTGGAACTGCGAGGAGAATATATGGCGCAGCACGCCGTCGCGATCAATGACGAAGCTGACGCGGCCGGGGATGAAGCCGAAGGTCGACCGCACGCCGTAGAGCTTGCGCACGCGCCCTCCCTCGTCGCTCAGCAGGGAATATTGCAAGCCGAATTTCGCGGCGAATTGTTGGTGCGAGCCGGTTGAATCGGAACTGATTCCCAGGATGCGGACGCCCTTCGCCTGGAACGCTTCGAAACGGTCGCGGAAGCCGCAGGCCTCTTTGGTGCATCCTGAGGTGTCGTCTTTCGGGTAGAAGAAAATTACCACGGCATTGTGGCCGCGGAACTGGCTCAAGCGTACCGGCGTACCGTTCTGATCGGGAAGCTCGAAGTCCGGCGCCGGCTGGCCTGGTTTGAGTTGGCTCAATTGGTTCTCGCAGGAAAGGCGCTTCCGAGCATCAGCATAGCCTGGTTCCGGGCGGGCTGAAAATCGGGCGAGGTGCGGTGTAAGGATCGGACTTCGGGCGCGAGGTCGAGCTGGGACAAGCGCCAGCGGACACCGCAGCCGAGGGTGATGGCGGTGGCGGGATCGCTGCTGGTGGGGCAGCGGAAAAGAGCCACTGATTGCCCGCCACGTCCTGGCGGTAGCCAAAGCTAACAAGCTCTCCGGTTGCGAGGATCAGGCCTGTTGTTACGTCCTGATGCAGGCGTTGACAGAGCAGGCCGGCTTCGATCGACAGGTTCCGGGGCAGGCTCACGTCGACGGTGGGCCCGATGGCACAGGGCTTCGTATACAGCTCGTTGGGCCCGTACATCGGGGTCCCGGTGTAGAGAGAGAGCTGCGGGAAGATCTCCGACCAGGGCGAAACGGGGACGCCGCCGGTGACACCGACGGACACCCCCTGCGCCAGGGTCAGGGCGCAGAGCGAGGTCGGGGACATTACGCTCCCCAGCAATACGCGGCGACGGCTTTATCTATCCTGCGATCGCTTTCGAGGAGGCGCATGAGTTCGAGCTGCAGGGCGCTGACGAGGGCGAACCAACTGGCTTCGATCACGTCTTCGGAAACGCCTACGGTGGACCAGCTCTTCTGGCTATCCGACCATTCGACCAGGACTCGGACTTTGGCCGCGGTGCCCTTCTTCGAATCGAGGACGCGCACTTTGTAATCGGTGAGGTGCACATCGTTGATGCCGGGGAGCGCGGAGAGGCATTTGCGCAGACAGACGTCGAGAGCATGCACGGGACCGTGGCCAGTGGCGTCCATTTCGGTGTGCTCTCCGTCGCGCAGTCCGATGCGGACTTTGGCTTTCGCCTCGCCGGAGCGGATGGTGACTTCGTAGTCCTCTACCTCGAAGAACTGCACGCCCGGATAGAGAGCCTGACGGACGAAGAGCTCGAAGGTTCCATCGGCCGCTTCGAGATCGTAGCCTTCGTATTCGGCTTGCTTGACGCGATCGACCAGTGCTCTTCGGGTATCGCCGCCGAGGCGCTCGGCGAGGAAGTCGTAACTGCGCAGCATGTAATCGACGTTGCTGCGCCCGGAGAGATCGCTCACGAGGACGCGCTGGCGGTTGCCGACGAGTTCGGGTGAAATGTGCTCGTAGGTGGTCGAGTCTTTGAGAACGGCACTGACGTGGATGCCGCCTTTGTGGGCGAAGGCGCTCTGCCCTACGAAAGCCTGGCCGCGCGGGATCTGCAGGTTGGCCAGCTCGGCTATGTAGCGGGCGACGGAGGTGAGCAGCTGGAGCTTATCCGGGCCGATGGTCCGGTGCCCGAGCTTCAGTTCCAGATTGGCGATGATGCTGGCGAGATTGGCGTTGCCGCAGCGTTCGCCGTAGCCATTGATGCAGCCCTGCACATGCGAGACGCCTTCTTTAACGGCGGCGAGCGCGTTGGCTACCGCGACATCGGAATCGTTGTGCGGATGAATGCCGATCACCCCATCGAACTTCGCGCGGACGTCGGCGACGATGCCGGTGAGGAATTCAGTGAGCGTGCCGCCATTGGTATCGCAGAGGCAGAGCACGTCGGCTCCGGCGCTCCTGGCGGCTGCGAGAGTTTGCAGTGCGTAGTCGCGATTGTGGATGTAGCCGTCGAAGAAATGCTCGGCATCGTAGACGACTTCTTTGCCGTGGGCTTTCAGGTATGCGACGGTTTCGGAGATCAGCTGAAGATTCTCTTCGAGGCTGATGCCGAGCGCGCGATGCACGTGGTGATCCCAGCTCTTGCCGAAGATGGCGACCACGGGCGTGCCGGCATCGACGAGCTCGCGGACATTGCGATCCTGCTCGACCGGATTTTTCGCGAAGCGCGTGGATCCGAAGGCGGTAAGCTTAGCGCGCTTCAGCTTCAGATCGCGCGCGCGGGCGAAAAATTCCTTGTCTTTGGGATTGGAACCGGGCCATCCGCCTTCAATGTAGTCGATACCGAGCTCGTCCAGCTTCTGCGTAATGAGGATTTTGTCCTCCACGGAAAAGGAGACAGCTTCGCCCTGCGTGCCGTCGCGGAGAGTGGTATCGAAGGTTTGAATGCGCATGGTGTCGTGTATCGAGGTCGCCTGAGGTCAGGCCTTGGCGGCTGCCTGCTCCTCGGGGACTCCTTCTTCTTTTTTACGCTTTAAGAACGGCATCATGGCGCGGAGTTCTTTACCTACCGTTTCGATCAGCTGGTCGTGCTGGGCTTCGCGCATGTGGAGGAAGTTGTGGCGGCCGGATTTGTTTTCGGCAATCCACTGGCGGGCGAATTCGCCGGACTGGATCTCAGAGAGAATGCGTTTCATCTCGGCGCGGGTTTCATCGTTGACGATGCGCGGGCCGCGGGTGTAATCGCCGTACTCGGCGGTGTCGGAGACAGAGAAGCGCATGTAGTTGAGGCCGCCTTCGTAGATGAGATCGACGATGAGTTTAAGCTCGTGGAGGCATTCGAAGTAGGCGATTTCGGGGGCGTAGCCGGCATCTACCAGAGTCTGGAAGCCGGCTCGGATGAGTTCGGAGGTGCCTCCGCAGAGTACGGCTTGTTCGCCGAAGAGATCGCTTTCGGTTTCTTCGCGGAAGGTGGTTTCAATGACTCCGGCTCGCAGGCTGCCCAGGCCGGTCGCGTAGGCCAGGGCATTCTCAAACGCCTTGCCGGAGGCATCCTGCGCTACGGCTACGAGAGCGGGAACTCCCGAGCCCTCGGTGAAAACTTCGCGCACGCGATGGCCGGGGGCTTTGGGCGCGATCATGGAAACGTCGACGTCGGCGGGGGGCTTGATGGCTCCGAAATGGATGCTGAAGCCGTGGGCGAACATCAGCGTTTTGCCTTTGGTAAGGTGTGGGGCGATGTCGGTTTCGTAGAGCGGACCCTGGATGTGATCGGGCACGAGGATCATCATCACGTCGGCGGCTTTGGCGGCTTCCGCGGTATCGAGAACCTGCAGGCCGGCGGCTTTGGCCTTGGCTCGGCTCTTGCTGTTCGCCGGGAGGCCGACCACTACATCGAGGCCGGAATCGCGCAGATTGAGGGCATGGGCATGGCCCTGGCTTCCATAGCCTATGATGGCTATTTTTTTTCCTCTGAGCGGCTGGATGTTTCCGTCTTTTTCGTAAAAGCGTCTTGGCATTTAGGGGAACTTGTCCTTGTTTAATTTGTCCGCTCCCTTATGGTCGCGGTTCGGTAAGTTGCGTGGGCAGGTCGGAAACCTGCCCCACCAGCGCTACTGGCGGTTGTAGTCTTAACTTCCTCGACTCTAACGACATGGCGACTCCTCCGGAGCGGGAGACTTCGCTTTCGCCGTAGCTGCGCATCACGTCGATGAATTCATCGAGCTTTTCGGGATCCCCGGTGGCTTCGATGGCGAAACCTTCCACCGAGGAATCCACCACCCTGGCGTGGAAGATTTCGGCTTCCTTGAGAACGGCCGTGCGGGTTTCCTGTGAGCAGCGTACTCTCAGGAGCACCATTTCCCGAATTACCGCGGGTGAGTCGGTCAGATCGGTGGCCTGGAGGACGTTCACCAGTTTGTTCATTTGTTTAATGACCTGAGTGCGGAGGCGATCTTCCACTTCAACCGTGATGGTCATGCGGGAGAGCTCCGGGTCGATAGTTTTGGCTACCGTGAGGGTCTCGATGTTGTAGCCTCGGGCCGAGAGGAGACCAGTGACGCGTAACAGCGCGCCGGGCTTGTTCTCAAGAAGTATGGAAATTGTCTGAAGCATTTTTAGAGTCCTTACACTGCCACCGGTTCGGGGGGGCCGAAGACCATGTCCTGAATGGCTCCGCCGGCCGGCACCATCGGGTAAACGTTCTCTTCGGGCGAGACCATCACGTTGAGCAGGTACGGTCCCGGCTCATTGATGGCTTCCTGCAGCGCCTGGGTCAGTTGCCATGGTTTATCGATGGTACGGCCTCTGAATCCGTAAGCCGCCGCGAGCTTTTCGGCATCGGGGAAGCAGGTGAGATCGACCGCGCTCAAGCGGTTGTTGTAGAAGAGTGTCTGCCATTGCCGGACCATGCCGAGATAGCCGTTGTTCATGACGATGATTTTGATGGGCAAGGCGTGGGTCATGATGGTGGCGAGTTCGGGGATGGCCATCTGGAAGCCGCCGTCGCCGCAGATGGCGAACACCAGTTTATCGGGGCGGGCCATTTGCGCTCCCATGGCAGATGGAACGCCGAAGCCCATGGCGCCGAGGCCGCCGGAGTTGATCCAGAGGCGCGGCTCGTTGAAGCGAATCAATTGCGCGGCCCACATCTGGTGCTGGCCGACGTCGGAGGTGACGATGGCCTGGCCGCCGGAGAGCCGATCAATCTCATCCATAAGGTGCTGTGGCTTGATTTCGTTTTCGGCGTGCGGGCGGTCGTAGGGGCGCTCGCTTTTCCACTCGCGGATGCGGGTCCACCACTGGCGGCGGGCTTCGGATTTCTTTTTGCCGAATTCGGGCTCGAGTTCCTGCAGCACCTTATTTAGTTTCTGGAGGACGCGCTTCACGTCGCCTACGATGGGGATATCGGGAGTGCGGTTCTTGCCGATCTCGGCGGGGTCGATATCCACGTGGATGACGCGGGCGTGGCGGGCGAAGGACTGGAGTTGGCCGGTGACGCGGTCGTCGAAACGAGTGCCGAGAGCGATCAGCAGATCACATTCCGTCATCCCCATGTTGGCGGCATAGCTGCCGTGCATGCCGGGCATGCTGATGTAGTTGGGATGGCTGGAGGAGAGTCCGCCGAGACCCATGAGGGTGCAGACGGCGGGGGCGTCGGAGAGTTCGACGAATTCCTTAAGTTCGGGCGCCGCGTTGGCCGCGACGATGCCGCCGCCGGCATAGACCATGGGGCGCTCGGATTCCCAGACGAGTTGCGCGGCGCGGCGGATCTGGCCGGTGTGGCCTTCGGTGAAGACCTTATATCCGGGGAGGTGGATGGTGTCGACGGGGGTGTAGTGACCACGGGCCTGGAAAACGTCCTTGGGGATGTCGACGAGCACGGGGCCGGGGCGGCCGCTGGCGGCAAGGTAGAAAGCTTCGTGAACGATCTGCGGAAGCTCCTGCAGGGTCTTCACCATGAAGTTGTGTTTGGTCGAAGGGCGCGTGATGCCGAAGGTATCGGCTTCCTGGAAGGCGTCGCTGCCGATGAGCTTGGAGTGGACCTGGCCGGTGATGGCGACGAGGGGGATGGAATCCATCAGGGCGTCGACGAGGCCGGTCACGAGGTTGGTGGCGCCGGGGCCGGAGGTGGCGCAGCAGACTCCGACCTTGCCGGTGGCGCGGGCATAGCCTTCGGCGGCGAAGCAGGCATTCTCTTCGTGGCGCACGAGGATGTGCTTGATGTGGTGATGGTAGAGCGCGTCGTAGAAGGGGATGGTGACGCCTCCAGGGTAGCCGAAGAAGCAGTCGACGCCTTCGCGGGTGAGGCATTCGAGGAGCATTTCGGCGCCGGTCATGAGTTGGCCGGTTTCCACGCGTTTGGCGGGGGCGGGATGAACTTCGGGAGCTTGCATACGTTAAAGTCGACTCCTGTTAACTTAAAAAAGCTACAAAGCAATAAAAGGCCTGCATCAAAAGAAAAGGCCACCTGCGGGGGTTGTCTTACCCCGCTGATGGCCTCGGAACCTTGCTATGCCCGGGGCTTCAGACGGGGCCGGCTACAACGACCACAATAATCCCTACGACTACGACGAGTACAGGGACGGTCGCGGTAATTCGGCTTGTGAAGCTGGAGGGCATTGCTATGAAGTTCCAGTTTAGTGGCTAAGTTTAGGAAATGCAAGTGAGCCTTGATATTAATAATATTTATAATTGATGGGGTGGCGGGGGTGAGAAGCGGCGAAAAAGCCCATAAAATTGGGTTCGGGACCCCCGAACGAAGCCAATTTTATCTATGTAACTCGTTTGTTTTCAATGAATCTTGCGTTCGCAACGCCTTCGCGCCTTTCTCCCGCGGTCGGTGGTTCGCGGGGCGCACTGGGGTGGTGTTGCGGGTGGCTGGGTTTCGGGATGTCGACTTGAGCTGGGCATAGATCTTGTCTCCTGAGCCGAGCATAGGGGATCGGTGTGACGCGCTGGAGGGGGAATTCTCTAAGGCACTGATTCGTAAGGGAAGAAAGTGGAATTATTTCTGGACCGGCTTTTCAGCTCTTTGAAGGTGAGCCTTTGTGTGGATTTGGGGCAACTGCTTCCGCCTTTGTTTAAGAGGGATATTCCGCGCTGAAGAGGCTTTGATGGATGATATAGCTTGGCACTCGAATTAGTGGACAGTGCGAACGGTGGACGCGGGGGACTCGCGTCGCGCACCGCGCTCAGGTGGAAATCCGAACTGGGACAGTTCATGACGCCCTCTAGTGTGGCGCGATTCATGGCATCACTTTTTCCGGTGAGCACGCTGCGGACCTGCCGGTTGCTCGACGCCGGGGCAGGATTGGGGGCGCTTTCCTGTGCCTTCCTTGACCGCTGGAGCGCCGGGGACGGCCTGAGTTTTCAGCGGACGCAGGTTGAGGCCTACGAGATCGACGATACTTTGCGCGGTCATCTTGAGGCCACACTGGCCGGCTATGGGCAGAGGTTGCCTCTCAGCTATAGTGTTTCCCCTGGCGATTTTATTTGGGAGGCTGCGCGGCAAGGCTGGCGGGGTTCAGCAGGGTTTACCCACGCGATTCTGAATCCGCCCTACAAGAAAATCAACAGCACCTCTCTGCACCGTTCGATTCTTCGCCACGCTGGAATCGAAACCGTCAATCTCGAGGATGTCCCAGCCGCAGTTGAAGGTTGAAGCGGCGGGCTAAGTTGATATTACGCCACTCTCTGTTGAGCGGTGGCGGGATTTTCTTCTCTTCCGAGAATGACACAGAGGGTCCAGAAGTC
>JBEKAQ010000089.1:0-19086 GCA_050015835.1 Bryobacteraceae bacterium
TCATGGCGACGGCGCGCAGCAGTACGGCCCTCGGGGTTCCCCGGATCAGAAAAGACAGCATGAACCGATTGTTGCGGTCCCTTGTGTGAGGAGCCGCAGCATAAACCATCATTCTATGTTCGCAGAGCGGGCTGTTCGGACGAAAACATCCGACTCGCCCTCGGCTGCTATCGCTCATAGAAGAGACCGGCATCATTCCGGCCATCCGCGCTCCTTCGGCGGACGATGCGCTCTTCGGAGCCGCCGCAATATACCGGGGCGGCATCCGGCATTCTCGAATTGACCATGACCGTGCCCGGCGCCATCGGCGTGATTAAGGAACTCGGGCGCACTCATCCCGATCGGGTGATCGGCGCGGGAACCGTCCTCACCGTCGGGAGCGCCGGAGCCTGCCTCGAAGCGGGCGCGGAGTTTCTGACCAGCCCGAACCTCGATCTCGAAATCGTCGATTTCGCCGAAAGGCGGTGCGTAATGCTGATCCCCGGCGTCCTGTCTCCCACCGAAGTCATGCTGTCGAGAAAAGACGGCGCCGATTTCGTGAAGGTTTTTCCCTGCTCCGCAGTCGGGGGCCAGAACTACATCCGTGCCCTCAAGGCGCCCTTCCCGGATGTGCGCTTCATCGCCTCCGGAGGCGTGAATCGACACACCGCCGGAGATTTCATTCGTGCCGGAGCCAGCGCGCTGGGTATTCGGGAAGGGCTGATACCGGCCAAGGCAATCCTGGGCCGCGAACTGGACTTACGCACCGCCTCCAGTCCATCCTGAAGCGCGCGCAACTCGATGCCGAAAAACTATCGCTTAGGTCCGTTGGACGGGGAGCTTCCGAGGTAGCAAATCTCAACTGCCACGAATTCAAGCAGTGCGACGCCCGCGAAGGCCCACGACAGCGGGAACCCGGTATGTTCTAACCGGTACCCCAATTCCGTGTTGCCAGCCAATACAAGGACCACGCACGCCAGCGTCATCAGCACGCCGGTCCAGAAAAAGCCAGCGCGGTAAACGGCATTCCAGTCGCGCTCAGGGGTGGACATAAGAAACTCCTCAGCAGGCCTTAGATCCTGCTGACATAACTTTACATCGTAGTTTCTTATTTGGTCAATAGAAATTTTGTATTACTACCGTGGAGTAGGCGTTTTCGCATGCGGCATTTCCGCCAGATCTCCCAGCTCACTCGACCAGTATAGTTTCAGGCTCAGCCACCTCGTCCCGATCCATCGTCCCGCGAATCCGCTCGCGCCGGCGCATTTCCGCGCGCAGGAGCGCGGAAAATCGGCGTCGCCGCAGCTCGTCGTCGCCGAAGCAGTTACCGAAGCTGGCTGAAAAGCCCAGGAAATTGTAAGCCTTCTCGGCCCGGCCGATCCGCGAAGTCGGAAACAGTGCCGCGAAGCGCCGCGTCTGCGCCAGGTCCTGCCGCCGCGCCACCCAATAATGATTCCGGTCGCAGTCCCGACCCATGTGCAGCCGTTCGCTGTGCGTGACTCCCATCAGGCAGCCGCACGGATTCCGGAAGGTCATCTTTCCGTCCGCGTTGAAGGCGGTCACACCCGCCAGTTTCTCGTCCGAGAAGTTCGCGCGAACCCACTCGCGAACCACCTGTTTCGACTTTCGCAACTCCTTTTGATAGTTCATCTCGTCCTTCCCGGCTGCGACGCAGAGCCCTGTTTTTATGCTAATCCTTTTCGCGCGTCCCGAGCTGTCTTGCGCCGCGCCGGGAAGGACGAAACCGCCCAGCCAGCTTCCTCGCCGCCAGAGCCGCTGCCAACAGCGCCGCAATCGATCCGTGCACCCACGTCTGCCGTCGCGCAGCCAGACGAACGCGGCGCGTGAAGTTGAGACACCCGCGCGCCTGACTCTCGAGGCGGGCGGCGACCGAGCCCAGGCCCGTTGCTCCACAATCGCGGACTCCGTGAAAACCGCATGTTTTCTGACACACAGGAGGGTCGCCGGCGCCAGCATGACGAGCGCTGCCACATAGGCCCGCCTGAGCCCGCGCCGGAACGGCCGAACTTCAAAGCGCTCACAATTCAGGAACGCAATGCAAAACCCGATCAGACCCGCCAGCACGTGCCAAAGCGGCGTCGCCGGATAGAGCCGCATGTCTACGTGCTCGCCGAGGTTCGACCAGGCTCGGTTGGCAGCCGCAAGGAGCATCCCAGGGCCGAACGTCACAGCTATCGTTACCGCCACCAGATACAAAGCCGTGACACGTGAACCCGTTCTCCTCCGCATCCGCTTCTTCTACCCGCTCGCCGGCGCGACGATTACGATCACGTTGCCTTTCTTGTGTCCCGCCTGCGCGTACCGGTGAGCTTCCGCGATCTCGTCCAGCCTGTAAATTCGATCGATTGCCGTCCGCAACTCCCCGGCCTCGATCAGCCCTTTAAGAAAGGAGAGTTCCGCGGCGCCGCCGCGGGCCACGCCGCCGACGTTTTTCGCGGTGCCCGTCAGGGAGGTCCACATCCCCCCAATCATCCCGGCGGGAAGCGACCACAGCCGCCCGGAATACCCGCACTGAACATAGATGCCGCCGCGCTTGAGGGCTCTCAGGGTACGCCGAAAACCGCTCCGGCCAACCGTGTCGAAGACAACGTCATAAACCCTGCCGGCGATCGAGAAGTCCTCCCTCGTGTAGTCGACCGCCTGGTCGGCGCCCAGCGATTTCATCAAGGGCAGATTCGCCGTGCTGCATACGGCCGTAACGTGCGCGCCCAAGTGCTTCGCCAACTGAACCGCGGCGGTACCCACGCTCCCCGACGCGCCATAGATCAGAACTCTCTGTCCGGCCCCGACCTTTGCCTGCCGCAGAAAATGCAATGCCGACATAGCGCCGAAAAAGACCCCCGCCGCTTCCTCGATCGTCATGTTGGCCGGCTGCATCGCCAGGCTGCCGCTCTCCGGCATGCACGCATACTCGGCCGCGGCGCCGAACCGGAACCCCGTCCCTCCGAATACCCGGTCGCCCGCTCGGAACCGCGTCACCGCATCGCCCACCGACTCGATGGTCCCGGCCAGTTCCATCCCCGGGATCCTGACCTTCTTCGGCTTCGGAAAGCCGTACGCGAATCGCAGGAAAAAGGGATCGCCTTTTCGTATCCGCCAGTCGCCCGCGCAAACCGTCGTGGCATGGATCCGAATCAGCACCTCGTGGCTCCCCGGAACCGGCTTCTCGACCTCCTCGATCCGCAGCACCTCCGGAGGCCCGTATCGCTCGAAAACCGCCGCCCTCATTTAATTGCAGCCAAAACGAGCATGTAGGGTTCTTTTACGCAGGATTCGACGACCCCGGTGAAGTAAACAACCGTACCCGGGTCGACGTTCTTCGCATTCCTGAATGTCAACGTGGCGTCCCCGGCAGGGTCGTCTACATTCACAACGAGTGTTTTCGGCGACGGCTGAGAGACCACCTTGCGCTCAATCCGGCCAAAAGGAGTCCCGTCGCTGGAAAAGACGGGTGGGATCAACGAGCCCTTGATCCGCTCGAAATATTTGTCCCCTTTTTCAGCCGTTAACGTAGTCCGGATCAGGCGCCAAAGATCTATGGGAGAATCCCCCCGAGCCTGCGCCCATCCACCCGTTTGCAGAGCGCTCATCGTCACCAACCCGATCAGTGCCATAAATCGTGGCGTCACAATTGCCGATAGAATACCAGAACAAAGCCATGGATCGTGCGCGCGACTCGCCCTATCCAGCTTCACTGGTTCGATCGGCCGTAGCGCGATTCCTTCCTTAATCCGAACTCATGTCCGAGTGTAGGGAGTCCGAATATTTCCTTCGCGTATTCCGACAGACTCAAGGCACAAGCATTTGTGCAAAGGATAATAATTGAGGCTCGGGAAACCGCTATGCAGCGGGCGAAAGCGTCGCGCGGCGGCACAGTTCGTGACATTGTCGAACGCAAAGCTGGCGAAAACCTCGACGTTCTCGACCCGCCGTCCTTGCCGACATCCCCGGAGAGGCCCAGCCGCCTGACGATGGCCGCGTCCGGGCTGGGCGCCCGACTATTGGTTGGCGCGATCATACTTTTTCTGCGGCGGCCGCGCACTCCGGCTCTGCAGTCAGTGTCCACGCTTCGTACCACATGAACGTCAATCAAGCAAAGGCAGGTGCTCCTGCGTTCCCGGGCGCGGCTGACGTCGGCATGGCGACGCTCGGATGGCTGCTGGGCGCCGACGGAAACTCCCTTGTGTTTTCGCCAGCCGGCCTCGGTCCGATCACGATGCAGTGGTTCAATCAGTGCGAGCCCGTTCCCAGCCCGCATACCGGCCGCCGGAACCAGGCTCCCGCCACGATACGCCCCACCCGGAATGCAAAAATATCGGTCAGGATGGCAACCCGCAATCAACGCACCCCCAACTTGGCGAAATCAGGCAACGCACCAAACTCAGCACTCTGCTGTATACTGCCCTCCGGCCCCCAAATCGCATGAAACCAATCCGCCGTGTAGCCGTCCTCGGAGCCGGGACCATGGGCTCGCGCATTGCCGCGCAACTCGCCAACGCCCGCATTCCCTCCCTGCTCCTCGATCTCGACCTCCCCGCCGCCCGCAACGGCCTCGACGCCGCGCTCAAAGGCCGCCCCGCCGCCTTCTTCACCTCCGAAGCCGCGCAGCTCGTCACCATCGGAACCTTCGACGCCGACCTCACGAAGATCAAAGACTGCAACTGGATCGTCGAAGCCGTCTCCGAAAATCTCTCGATCAAACGCACGCTCTATGACCGGCTCGTCCCCCTCCGCGCCCCCGGCGCCATCGTCTCCACCAACACCAGCGGCATCCCGTTGCGCCAGATCGCCGAAGGTTATCCCGCCGAATTCCGCCGGCATTTCCTCGGTACCCACTTCTTCAATCCGCCCCGCTATCTCCACCTCGCGGAGCTGATTCCCGGCCCCGAAACGCGTCCCGAAATCATCGCCGCCATCGCCGATTTCTGCGATCTCCACCTCGGCAAAGGCGTCGTCCCCTGCAAGGACACCCCCAACTTTATCGCCAACCGCATCGGCTCCTTCTTCGGCGCCACCATCCAGCAATTGACCGTCGCGGACGATCTGACTATTGAAGAGGTCGACCTGCTCACCGGCCAGCTCGTCGGCCTGCCCAAAAGCGCCAGCTATCGCCTGCTCGATATCGTCGGCCTCGATGTCTGGGCGCACGTCACCGCCAACCTCTACGAAGCCGTTCCCAACGACCCCTTCCGCAACCGCTTCGTCATGCAGCCGTTTCTCATGGAGATGATTCATCGCGGCTGGCTCGGCGACAAGCGCGGCCAGGGCTGCTACAAGCGCGTCGGTAAGGATCGCGAAATCCACGCCATCGATTGGAAGACGCTTGAATACCACCCCGCCGCCAAGCCCCGCTTCGATTCGCTCGAAACCGTGCGCAGGATCGAGCCGCTCGCCGATCGCCTGCAAGCCCTTGTCGCGCTTCAGGACAAGGCCGGACGCTTTCTATGGCAGGTGTTGAGCGATCATGTCGTCTACGCCGCCCACATGGTGCCCGAAATCTCGGACCGCATCGTCGAGATCGATCGCGCCATGCGCTGGGGTTATGCCAACACACTGGGGCCATTTGAGCTCTGGGACGCGCTCGGCTTCGAGGCCACGGCCCGCCGCATCGAATCCGAAGGCCGGGCATTGCCGGCGAATGTGCAGCAGATGCTGTCCTCCGGTGCCCAGTCCTTCTATCGAGCCGCCGATGCCGATCGCCGGCCCCGCACCGAATATTTCGATCTGGCCGCCAACACCGGCTATCGGCTGATAGAGCCCCGCCCCGGAATCACAGCTCTGTCAGACATCAAACGCGCCCGGGGAGTCGTGAAGACCAACCCCGGAGCGTCCCTCGTCGATCTCGGCCACGGTATCCTCTGCTGCGAATTTCACAGCAAGATGAACTCCCTCGGCGAAGACATCTTCCGCATGCTCCAGGCCGGCCTCGCCGAACTCGAAACCAACTTCGACGCCATGGTCGTCGGCAATCAGGGCGAAAACTTCTCCGTCGGCGCCAACCTCATGATGGTGCTCCTCGCCGCGCAGGAGCAGGAATGGGTCGAACTGAACGCCGTCGTCCATCGCTACCAGCAGATCAACATGGCGCTCAAGTACGCGCCCAAGCCGGTGGTGGCGGCGCCCTTCGGCATGGCGCTCGGAGGCGGCTGCGAAACCCCGCTCCACTGCGCCCGCATCCAGGCCTCCGCCGAGCTCTATATGGGGCTGGTGGAAGTCGGCGTCGGACTCATTCCGGCCGGCGGAGGCTGCAAAGAAATGCTCCTCCGCTCCCACGACGTGAAGAAAATCTTCGAGCAAATCGGTTTCGCCAAAGTCTCCACCAGCGCCGCCGAAGCCAGATCTTTCCGCTTCCTGCGCGACGGCGACGGCATCTCGATGAATCCCGAGCGCCTTCTCGATGACGCGAAGCAATTGGCCCTGAAGCTGATCCCCGGCTACGCGCCCGGAGCCCCCCGCACCGATATCACCGTCTCCGGCGAAGCCGGTTTCGCCCTCATGAAGCTGGGCGTCTGGACCGCGCATAAAGGAGGTTACATCTCCGATTACGATGCCGTGATCGGCGAAAAACTGGCGCACGTCCTGAGCGGAGGAGCCAAAGTCGGAACCCCGCAGGTCTCTGAGCAGTACTTACTCGATCTGGAACGAGAAGCCTTCCTAAGCCTCTGCGGCCGCAAGGAAACGCAACAAAGGATCCAGCACATGCTGAAAACCGGCAAGCCTCTGAGGAACTGAGCCATGCTTTACCAGGAGGGGACATGCGGCCATTGGCCGCGTCTGCGCGGGCGCCAACAAACGCGGCTGGCAGCCGCATGTCCGGACCTCGCCTCTTCCATGCTACTTTCGGACTGTAAGGAGCGCCTCCCGCATGGGTAAATTTCTGCTCGGCCTCGTAACCGGAGCCGTTCTAATCGTTCTCATCGTCGTAATCGGAGTCTTCGCCGTCGCATCCCTGAAATCGAAGCCGCCCTCCGTCGCCGATGGCTCTACGCTCATCCTGCGCCTCTCCGGCGATGTGCCGGAAAAACCGGCAATCGACCTGTCCATCCCTTTCATCTCGGAGAAGACCACCGTCACGGTCGAAAACGTCTGGAGCATTCTCCGTCACGCGGCGTCCGATTCCCGCGTCAAAGCCGTGGTCTTTGAGCCCGAGGACGCCGGCGTCGGCTGGGCGAAAATGCAGGAAATTCGCTCCGATCTCATCGAGTTCCGTAAATCCGGTAAGCCGCTCTACGCCTGGCTCAAGGCTCCCGGCACCCGCGAATACTACATGGCGACCGCCTGCTCGAAGATCTACCTGACGCCCGCCGACACGCTCAACCTGAAAGGCATCGGGCTCGGCCTCATGTACTTCAAGAACACGCTCGATAAACTCGGCGTCCAGGTCGACGTGGAGCACGTCGGCAAATACAAAGACTACGGCGATATGTTCACCAAAACCTCCATGAGCCCGGAGACGAAAGAGGTCATGAACAGCCTCATCGACGACCTCTATGCCGACCTCGTCGACACCGTCGCCAGGGGCCGCGGGAAAGATCCGGCCGCGGTCCGCGCCCTCATGGATGAAGGCCCCTTCCTCGCTTCACAGGCGAAGGCCAAAGGCCTGGTCGACGAGCTTCGCTATGAAGACGAAATGTTCGGCGAGCTCAAGACCGCGCTCCATCAGACCGAACTGAAAAAGATCGCCGATCGCGACTACCTGAATATCCCCGACTCTTCGGCGGCCGCGCAGGACAGGATAGCCTTCGTCGTCGGCGAAGGCTCCATCACCCGGGGCGATCCGGATTCCGAAAACGACACCGGCATCGCCTCCGAACAGTTCGACAAGATGCTCACGAAGATCGAGAACGACTCCTCCATCAAGGCCGTCATCGTACGCATCGATTCGCCGGGCGGAGAAGTCACCGCATCGGACGACATGTGGCGCGCCATGAATGAACTCAAAAAGCGCAAGCCCGTGGTCATTTCCATGTCCGACGCGGCAGCCTCCGGCGGCTATTACATGGCGATGTCCGGCGCGCCCATCGTGGCCTACCCGGGCACCGAAACCGGTTCCATCGGGGTCGTTTTCGGCAAACCCAACCTGCATGGCCTCTACGACAAGGTGGGGATCACCAAGGATTTTGTCAGCCGCGGACGCTTCGCCCTCATCGAGTCCGATTACCAGTCGCTCAACGACGCCGAACGCCAGAAGCTGCGCGAGGGCATCGATGCCGCCTATGCCGATTTCGTCGGCAAAGTCGCGGCTGGGCGGCACAAGACGGTAGCGCAGATCGAGCCCATCGCCCAGGGGCGCGTGTGGTTGGGCGACCAGGCGAAATCGAACGGCCTCGTCGACGAGCTGGGCGGCATCGACCGGGCCATCCAGCTGGTGAAGCAGAAAGCCGGAATTCCCACCACCGCCCCGGTCAGCCTGGTGCCTTACCCGGCCAAACGAAGCCTCTTCGACCTGCTGATGCACTCCGCGGGCGATTCCGAGGCGGATGCCATGATGTCCCGTGCGGGCCTCGAGCCGCTGCGGGCCGCGTGGCACGACGACCGGCTCAGGGTCTGGATGCGCGGAGGCATGCTCCAAATGATGCCCTACGCCATCGAATTCAAGTAGCTCTTTTCTCTTGCCTCGGGCCCTGGCCCTGCGGCATATTGGTTCAGGCATGACGGCGGCGGAAAATTTCGATTTCCTCTACTTCACCGAACTGATCGGCATGCCGGTCCACGATCTGAAGAACCGCCGCATCGGCCGGGTGAAGGACGCCGCCATCGTTCCGCTCATCCATCCCGCGCGCGTCGATCGCTTCCTTGTGGGTGCGGGCACGTCCTGGCTTTCGGTTCGTTACGATCAGATTGCGAAAATCTCGCTCACCGGCGGCATTCAGCTCTGTAACGAGAAGCTGTACCCGTACCACTCCGATGAGTACATGCTCCGCATCAACCGGGATTTGCTCGACCAGCAGATTATCGACGTAAACGGCCGCAAGGTGGTGCGGGTCAACGATGTCACCTTCGAAGTGACTCACGACGAGCGCGATGCCCTGATCGTGCTCGAAGTGGACGTCGGCATCCGCAGCATCTTCCGCCGCCTCACCCAGGGTGCTGTCCCTGCCGGCGTAGTGCGTCGTTTGCAGCGGCCCATTTCACCGAATTCAATCCGCTGGGAGTTCTGTAACATCGTCGAGGCCGACCCGCTGCGCCGCCTGCGCCTGAACATCTCGAACGATAAACTCGAGAGCCTCCATCCCGCCGACCTCGCCGACATCGTCGAGGAGCTCGGTCCCGACGATCGCGAGGCCATCTTCGAGACCATCGACAGCGAAGTCGCCGCCGAAGCGCTCTCCGAGATCGATCCGAAGATGCAGGCCAGCATTCTCGAATCGCTCGAGCCCGAAGTCGCCGCCGACATCGTGGAAGAGATGTCCCCCGATCAGGCCGCCGACGCCCTTTCCGAGCTCGGCGACGAGACCTCGGCCGAGATCCTCGAAGAGATGGAAGGCGAGCCCGTCGAGGAAGTCAGGGAACTGCTCGAATACGACGAGGACACCGCCGGCGGCATGATGAACACCGAGGCCATTGTCCTGCCGCAGGAGACCACCCTCGACGTGGCCATGACCCGCCTGCGCGAGCACGAAGACCTGCTCGAAAGCACCCATGTCCTGTTCCTGACCGACGCTCGCGGCTGCGTCACCGCGACAGTTCCGCTGGCCCGCCTGTTCCTCGCCGGTGGCGCAACACAATTGAAAGATCTGGCCCTCGAACGCCTGATCGCGACCCGGCCGGAAGAGAAGCGGGATCGCGTCACCGAGCTCTTCGATAAGTACAACCTGCTGGCTCTGCCGGTCCTCGAGAAAGATGGCACGCTCGCCGGGGTCATCACGGCTGACGACGTCATTTCGGTTCTGAGGCAGCGGTAAAGTGGCCGAGTTGTTCGCGCGCTTCAAGCGCCACATCCTCGTCTTTCTGGCCGTGCTCGGGCCGGGCTTCATCACTGCCGTCGTCGATAACGATTCGGGCGGCATCTACACCTATTCGCAGGCCGGCGCACGCTGGCTCTACCTGCCTCTCTGGACGCTCTTGCCGATCACGGTGGCGCTCATCGTCACCCAGGAGATGTGCTCGCGCATGGGCGCCGTAACGGGCAAAGGGCTCTCCGATCTGATCCGCGAAGAGTTCGGCCTGCGCATCACCTTCGTCGTCATGATCCTGCTGGTGCTGCTGAACCTCACCAACATCATGGCCGAGTTCGCCGGGGTCGCGACCGCGCTCGATCTGTTCGGCGTAAGCAAGTTCATCTGCGTGCCGCTCGTGGCTGTGCTCGTCTGGTTTGTCGCGGTGCGCGGCAATTATGCGAGCGTAGAGAAGATCTTCCTCTTCGCCTGCGTCATCTACATCGCTTACCCGATTGCAGGTTTCCTGGTCAAGCCGGACTGGAAGGAGGCCCTGATCACCAGCGTTCGTCCGCGCCTGATGCTCGACAGCGGCTACATCACGATGCTGATCGCCATGGTGGGCACCACCATCGCGCCCTGGATGCAGTTCTATCTGCAGGCCGCCGTCGTCGAAAAGGGTATTACCACCAAGGAATACCGGGAATCGCGGATCGAAGTGATCGTCGGCTGCTTCATGACGTCGGTGATCGCGTTTTTCATCATCGTCGCGTGCGCCGGCGCCTACAAGGACCACCCGACGGACATCCATAGCCCGCAGGAAGCGGCCCTGGCCCTGAAGCCCTTCGGCGAATACACCTTTCTTTTGTTCAGCGCCGGGTTGCTCAACGCGTCGATCTTCGCCGCCTGTATTCTGCCGCTTTCAACCGCGTATTCCGTCTGCGAAGGGCTGGGTTTCGAATCGGGCGTGAATCGCCGCTGGAAAGAAGCGCCCATTTTCTATTGGCTCTACACGCTGCTGATCGTGGTCGGGGCGGGCATCGTCCTGCTTCCCGGCTTTTCCATGGTGCAGATGATTCTGCTCTCGCAGTTGCTCAACGGCATGTTGCTGCCCGTGATTCTGATCTTTATGGCGATCCTGATCAATAAGCGGCACCTCATGAAAGAGTGGGTGAATCCCCCGGTTTATAACGCCGTCGTGTGGGTCACGGTGGTGGTTGTCATCGGCATGACGCTGGCCCTCACCGGCATCACCATTCGCAATCCGCAATAATCAATAGGTGCTTGACGAACAGCAATTCCGCGCCGCATCCGACCAGGCTTTGTCACGCCTGCAGCGTGCTCTCGAACGGGCGGCCGACGACCACGAGTTCGACGTCGATAACAACCAGGGCGCCCTGACCATCGAGTTCGAAGAACCGCCGGCGAAGTTTGTGGTAAGCCCGAATGCGCCCGTCCGCCAGATATGGATCTCGGCTCGCGTGAAGAGTTTCAAACTGGATTGGGACGCCGCCGAATCCACCTTCGTTCTGCCCGCCGACGGCCGAACTCTTCACCAGTTGATTGCCGATCTGATCGGGGAACAAATCGGCGAGCCGGTAACTTTGTAAATGAGATAAGCTGATGCCGATGAAAACTATATGGATGAGCCTATTGGGTTTGTGTGCGGCCGGACTGGCCCTGTCGTTTGCTCAGACGCTCGCTCAGACGCCCGCGGGCGACCCGATTGTCGAAGGCTTCCGCACGGTGGAAGTGGCTTCCGTCGCCGATGCAATCGAACAACTGTACGGCCAGAAGCTTTACATGCACCATGAGATGCGGCCCCTGTTTACCACCAAGTTCGCCGGTCCCGCGGTCACCGTGCTGATGAAGAAGGACGAAAACACGGAAGGCGGGAAAGCCGTGCAGGGCATGCTCGATGCCATCGATGCGGCGGCGCCGGGATCGGTCTACGTCATCAAGCTCGAGGACGGCGCCGATTACGCGGGCGTCGGCGGCCTGATGGCGACTGCCATGAAGGCGCGTGGCCTGGCGGGAGCGGTGGTCGATGCGGCCATTCGCGACACCCCGCAAATTAAAAAGCTTCAGTTCCCTGTATTCAGCACCGGCGTGACGCCTTCCACCGCGGTGAACCATTTCCGCTTTGCGGGCGTGAATGTGCCGGTCACCTGTGCGGGAGCGCTGGTGAATGCAAACGACATTATCACGGCGGACGAAGACGGCGTGGTGGTCGTCCCGCGAGCCAGAGCTGCTGAGATCCTCAAGAAGGCGCAGGATCTCGATAACACCGAACACTCGACCATTCCGTTCATCGAAAAATACAAATCGATCCGGGAAGCGGTTGAGAAGTTTGGCCGGATTTAAGCGGCTTCATTCGTGAGCCTCGCCCGTGCGGCAAGCCGCCTGCCGGTTTTCCCTTACGATGGACAAATCCAGATCGGCCAGCTGCCGGCTGAATTCCGCCGGCTCGGCTGCGATACCTGCGTACCAAACGCACGAACTGGTTCTTGCGGCAGGGGCCATTGTAAACGCACCCAGCAGTTCACCCAGCGGCGAGCCGACAGCGCGGCGCAGCCGTTCTTTCCAATTTACCGGAGCGGAAATCGAAGGAGCGAAGGAGATTTCTGGCAGCATACATAATTCATATCGGACGCAGCCAGACAAGCTTTAGAATTATTTGCGGAAACGGTCAGACTTCTTCGTCGACCGCGATACGAAGAGCCTTCAGGAAGCGCTGGTCCTGGGTGGTAAACCGCACCCGGCCGTTGGTGGTAATTTCATGCGGCTCTTCGAGCGCCGCGTCCTCACCCTCGTACTCGTCGCCTTCTTCCCGCTTATTAAACCCGATGGTTGCTTCAAGAACCAGAAAAACGTCATAGCCCGCACGTTTGATTTCTCCGATTGCCTCAGCAATGCGCTCGGAGTCGGAGAGCGATTCGTTGATCGCGTTTCCCAGGTCCTGCATTAAGCTCTTGAGACGTTCTTCCAAGTTCTGCCCCTTTCTCTACCGGGCGTTCCGCGCTATTACTTCTGATGCAACTAACGTGCCATCGGTTCCTGCCGAAAGAAATACAACCGAGGTCCCCTTGATTGTACAAGCGGAACCGGAAGGCTACAAGCATTGCTTTTGATAGCATGAGATTGTGAACGCTTCCCAGCAGCAGGAAATGGCGCGTGCCGCGGCCCGGCTCGCGAAGAAGTGGCTGCCTGTTGCGAAGCAAACGGGGCAGAAAGCCAAAGACTGGCTGCCGACGGCGCGGCAATCCGGTTCCTTCGTCAAACACGTTCTGCCCGCCGCGGTCAAGCCCATTCATTCGCTCTGGCATGAGATTCTGGGCTTTACTTTTCTGGTATTTGCGGGGATCGGCGCGTGGAAGATCTGGCATCACGCCGGGCCCATGCCCCCCGTCCAGCTGGCCATCATTGCCATTTTCGTGGTCGTTATGGCCTGCTACGGCGTCTCGTCGATTCGCAAAGCCCGGCGCATCTCCCGCTCCTGAAAGCAAACATCCTAATTTGAGGTGAATCATCGAGATCGATGGAAGCCCCGCCCAACCCCGGCGTTTTCCCCTGGACCCGTGGAATCTATCCCGAAATGTACCGCAGCCGTCTCTGGACTATGCGCCAGTATGCGGGTTTTGGATCGGCCGAGGAAAGTAACGCGCGCTATCGCTATCTGCTGAGCCAGGGCACCACCGGGCTTTCGGTCGCATTCGACCTCCCCACGCAGATCGGGCTCGATCCCGACCATCCGCTCGCGGCGGGCGAAGTGGGCCGCGTCGGCGTCTCCATCGCGTCCCTCGCGGATATGCGTAAGTTGTTTGACGGCATCGCGCTCGACCAGGTCTCTACCTCGATGACCATCAACTCGACGGCCGCCGTTCTGCTCGCGTTTTATGTGCTGACGGCGCGCGAACAAGGCGCGGAAATTCGTAAGCTCAACGGCACGGTACAGAACGACATCCTGAAGGAATATATCGCGCGCGGCACCTATATATATCCGCCGCGCCCGGCCATGCGAATCATCACGGATCTTTTCGCCTGGGCGTCCAGCGAAGTGCCGGAATGGAACACCATTTCGATCAGCGGCTATCACATTCGGGAAGCCGGTTCCACTGCGGTTCAGGAACTTGCCTTCACCATGGCGAACGCCATCGCGTACATCGAAGCGGCGGTCGCGGCCGGGCTCGACGTGGATCGCTTCGCCCCCAGACTGTCATTTTTCTTCAATTCGCATGTCGATTTTTTGACGGAGATCGCCAAATTCCGCGCGGCCCGGCGTCTCTACGCGCACATGATGCGGGAACGCTTTGGAGCGAAGGACGACCGTTCGTGCATGCTGCGATTTCACACACAAACGGCCGGTTCCAGCCTGACCGCGCAGCAGCCGGACGTCAACCTGGTCCGGACCGCCATCGAAGCGCTCGCCGCAGTGCTGGGCGGAACGCAATCGCTGCATACCAATGCGCGCGACGAAGCGCTGGGTTTGCCCACCGAAGAATCCGCCCGGCTGGCGCTGCGGACCCAGCAGATTATCGCTTACGAGACGGGCGTCGCCAACACGGCCGACCCGGTGGGCGGCAGTTTTTATATCGAGGAACTTACCTGCAGGATGGAGCGGGAGGCGCTCGATTACATCTCCCGTATCGACAAGATGGGCGGCACGTTGCAGGCCATCGAAGCGGGCTTCATTCAGGCCGAAATTCAAAGTTCGGCTTACGAATTTCAGCGAGGCGTGGAATCGGGCGAACGCGTGATCGTTGGGGTGAACCGCTTCGTGATGGAGGATCGCGGGAACCCTACGGCGTTCCGCATCGACCCGGCGATGGAGCGGTCGCGCATCGATTGCGTGCGTGAACTGCGCGCTGGGCGCGACGCGGAGGCATGGAAGCGCGCGCTCGAACGGCTCCGTGATGCCGCCCGTTCGACGGAGAATCTGATGCCGCCCATCATCGACGCGGCCCAGGCTTTCGCAACCGTGGGCGAGATCTCCGACACCCTGCGTGAAGTATTCGGCGAGTATCGCGATGCAGGATAGGATGCCAATCGAATGATCATTCGCACCGATCTCGCGCCGGACGGCCTCGAAAGGAAGGTCGTCAGGCTGTTTGACGTCTCCGCACAGAAGCTTCAGTCGCTCGCGCGCGCATGGGATCCGGCGCAAGGCGCTCCGGTCTTTACCGTTCAGGGGAAATATTCGAGTCGCGGCTGGACGGAATGGACCCAGGGGTTTCAATTCGGCTCCCCGATCCTCCAATTCGATGCCACCGGCGACCGCGGTTTCCTCGAATACGGGCGCGACCATACCGTGCGGCTCATGCCCTCCCACATCACCCACCAGGGGGTTCACGACCATGGCTTCAATAACATCAGCACGTTCGGCAATCTGCTGCGGCTTATGAATGAAGGCCGCATCGCCGAGAACGCCTGGGAGCGCCGCTTCTACGAGTTGGCCCTTAAATGTTCAGGTGCGGTGCAGGCCATGCGCTGGTCCCCGGTCGCGGGCGGCGGCGGTTACATCTATTCCTTCAACGGCCCGCATTCGCTGTTTGTCGATACCATCCGGTCGCTGCGCGCGCTGGCTGTCGCTCATCGGCTGGGCCATGTCCTGATGGGCGAAAACGATCGCCGCATCTCGCTTCTCGGCCGCCTTATCGATCATGCCCGCGCCACTGCGCTTTACGCCGTCTATTACGGTGAGGGCCGCGACGCGTACGATGTCTCGGGCCGCACCGCGCATGAGAGTATTTTCAATACCAACGACGGTTGCTACCGCTGCCCGAGCACGCAACAGGGCTACTCGCCGTTCAGCACCTGGATGCGCGGCCTCGCCTGGGCGATGTGCGGCTTTGCGGAACAGCTCGAATTTCTGGCCACGCTTTCGGCCGAAGATCTCGCCCCGTTCGGCGGGCGCGAAGAGATTGAATTCATGCTGCGGCGCGCGGCCATCGCCACCTGCGATTTCTATATCGAAAACTCGGCGTCGGACGGCATTCCTTACTGGGACACCGGCGCGCCCCATCTTCATAAATTGGGAGATTGGCGCAGCCGGCCCGCCGATCCGTTCAATAGCCATGAACCGGTGGATAGTTCCGCCGCCGCCATTGCCGCGCAGGGACTGCTGCGTCTCGGCCGTTACCTCGAGGACGATCGCTACTGGAAGGCTGGCCTGACCGTTTGCGACACCCTCTTCGACAAGCCGTATCTCAGGTCCGACCCGAGTCATCAGGGGCTGATCCTGCACGCCGTTTATCACCGGCCGAACGGCTGGGACGCGGCGCCGGATGCGGATGGAGTGCCGCGCGGCGAAGCCTGCATGTGGGGCGATTATCACGCGCGCGAGGTGGCGCTCTACCTTCTCAGAATCGTCCAAAACGGGCCATACCTGATATTCGGCTAGAATGCGGCTATGGCCGATCCGGATGTTTTCGTCATCGGTGGCGGGCCGGCGGGGCTGGCGGTGGCCATCGCGGCGCGGCGCAAGGGCTGGAACGTAGTAGTCGCCGACGGCAATCGTCCGCCTATCGATAAGGCTTGTGGCGAAGGGCTGATGCCGGATTCCCGGCGCGCCGCGGCTCGCATCGGCATCCAGCTTCCTGATTCGCTCGGCTTCGAATTTCGCGGCGTGCGTTTCCATGGCGCGGGGCGTTTCATCGAAGCGGATTTTCCGGGGCGAGCGCGCGGCATCGGAGTGCGCCGTGTCCGTCTGCATGAAGCGCTGGTCGAAACAGCCGCGCAGGCAGGCGTCGAGCTTCGCTGGGGCGTGCCGATTGCCAGCCTCGAAGATGTGCGTGCGCGCTGGATTATCGGGGCGGACGGCGCTGGGTCGCGCGTGCGCCGCTGGGCCGGGCTCGATGCCCGCGCGCGTAATTCGCATCGCTTTTCCTACCGCCGCCACTATTCGATCGCCCCCTGGACCGACTACATGGAAATCCACTGGGGCGAGGGCTGCCAGATCTACGTGACGCCGGTGGGGCCTCAGGAAGTCTGTTTGGCTTTGATTTCCCGCACGCAGGACCTCAGGCTTGACGACGCGCTGCGGCGTTTCTTTCCCGCCCTCGACGAGCGCCTTGCCGGATCTGAGATCGCCAGCCGCGAACGAGGAGCGATCACTGCGACCATGCGGCTCCGCTCGGTAACGCGCGGCAATGTGGCGCTGGTGGGCGACGCTTCCGGATCGGTCGATGCCATCAGCGGCGACGGCCTGTGCCTTAGCTTCAAACAGGCCGGTCTGCTCACCGATGCCATGGCGCGCGGCGATCTGGCGCGCTACTGCCGCCTGCACCCGCGCCTGGCCACCAAACCAAACTTCATGACGAAGACCATGCTGGTGCTGGATCGAGGGCCTAAGGTTCGCCGCTGGGCGTTCGGCGCGCTCTCCGCGCAGCCGTGGATTTTTGAAAAGCTACTGGCCGTGCACGTCGCTGGATGAATTGTGTTCGGTATCGAAGACGCGGAGACGGCGCGGGGTTACGCCGACCTTGTCACCCACCGTCAGCGCCAGTTCGCGGAAGCGGTCCCGCGAGATTTCGGCGTCGAGGGAACTGCCGGTGTCTTCCCGCTGCAATTCGACGCGCACTACAGGACCGGCAGCAGCGATGAAACGAACCGAGGCCAATACGGCGTCACCCGCGAGCTCCTGCAGCCTGGCGAGATCCAGCTCCGACGGGCGTACATAGGCCCTGCCGTGGAAGAGGTTGACGTCGCCGAGAAACTGGTAGACAAATGCATTGGCGGGATTGTCGTAGACTTCGGCGGGTGTTCCCGACTGCTCGATCTTTCCGTGATTCATAATGGCGACGCGGTCGGAAACCTCGAGCGCTTCTTCCTGATCGTGCGTAACGAATACGCTCGCCACGTGGAGCTCGTCGTGCAATTGGCGGAGCCAGCGGCGCAGCTCTTTGCGCACACGGGCATCGAGCGCCCCGAAAGGCTCGTCGAGCAGCAGGACTCGCGGCTCCACGGCGAGAGCGCGCGCCAGAGCCACGCGCTGCCGCTGCCCTCCCGATAGCTGGCTCGGGTAGCGACCGCCCAGCCAGGAGAGCTGAATCAGATCGAGCAGTTTGCGGACGCGGTCGCCGATCTCTTTCTCCGGAGGCCGCGTGGACTTGGGACGGATGCGAAGACCGAAGGCGATGTTCTCGAATACCGTCAGATGGCGAAACAGGGCGTAATGCTGAAAGACGAATCCGACGTGGCGATCGCGCGCCGTGAACCTGGTAGCGTCCTCACCGTTCATGAGCACCGTGCCGCTATCGGGCAGTTCCAGGCCCGCTATAATGCGCAGCAGGGTGGTTTTCCCGGAACCGGAGGGCCCCAGCAGCGCCACCAGTTCCCCGGTCTCGATCTTCAGGCTCACGTCCCGCAGAGCTTCGTAAGTGCCGAATTGCTTCCGAATGTTCAGAACTTCAATGCTCATCAGACCACTCCCTCACGGTCGCGGCTCAGTAAGAAATTTCTTCAGCGCGAGAGTGACGACGGCCACCGCGCTCAGCAGCGAGGCCACCGCGAAGGCGCCCGCGTAGTTGTAGTCGTTATAGAGAATCTCGACATGCAGCGGCAGCGTGTTGGTTTGGCCGCGAATGTGCCCCGAGACCACGGACACGGCGCCGAATTCGCCGAGCGAGCGGGCAGTGCAGAGCACCACGCCGTAGAGCAATCCCCATTTGATGTTGGGGAGCGTGACGCGGAAGAACATCTGCCAGCCGGACGCGCCCAGCACCAGCGCCGCTTCCTCCTCTTCCGAGCCCTGGGATTCCATCAGGGGAATCAGCTCGCGCGCCACGAAGGGAAACGTGACGAAGGTAGTGGCGAGAATAATGCCGGGCACCGCGAAGATGACGCGAATGTCGTGAGCGTTCAGCCAGGGGCCGAGCCAGCCCTGGGTTCCGAATACCAGCACGAAGATCAGGCCGGAGATGACGGGCGAGACTCCGAACGGGATGTCGATCAGCGTTACCAGAACGTTCTTGCCGATGAAGTTGAATTTGGCGATGGCCCAGGCGGCGGCCACTCCGAAGACCAGGTTGAGCGGGACCGCAATGCCCGCCGTGAGCAGGGAGAGTTTGATGGCCGCGATGGTGTCGGGCTGCGTGACTGCGGTGAGATAGGCGCGCCAGCCTTTTTCGAACGCCTGCACGAAAACGGCGATGAGCGGCAGAACGACGAACAGGCCCATCGCGGCCAGCGCGAGAATGGTCAGGCTCCA
>JBEKAQ010000090.1:0-19079 GCA_050015835.1 Bryobacteraceae bacterium
CACAGGATCAATTCCCAGGCCGCCGGCATAGTCCGGGTATTCGAGCGACATCAATAACCTTCATTCGCTCCGAAGCCAGTCCCTGTGCCAGTAGTATGCGATTTTGAGGGTTTCGACGCAAAGAGCCCAAAAGCAGGAGCCGCGCTCTTGTATGCCGGTGGCCCTCTTCAGGATATCGGGGAACGGCAGCGGAGTCACCGGCACACCCGCGGCCTCAAACGCCCGACGCGCGCGAAACATATGGTAATCGCTGGTCAGCAACACCCTCCTGCCAGCCCAGCCTGCGATCAGTTGCCCGGTGAAGAGAGCATTCTCGCGCGTGCTGGCGGCGCGTTGTTCCAGAAAAATCCTGTCTTTCGGAATTCCGTTGCTGGCAAGGAACTGTCCGATCACAGCCGCCATGGATCGCTCGCCGTTCGGAGTATGGCCCCCACTGACAACCACGGTCCGGAAATGTCCCGCCCGCCAGGCCCGGATCGCGTAAACGCTCCTCCAATACGACTCCAAACCGATAATATCGCCCGGCTCGGATTCACTCGACAGAACGATCAGGATATCGCCGTCGGGATCGTTCCATGGCCCGGACAACGCCCTGGCATACCAGGGAACAAGGGGCGTCAGATAGACCAAAAGAGTCAGGATCGTCAGACCGACCGAGGCGGCGACAAAAGCCCGGCTCAGCCGCCGCAGGAGTCGCGCCGCACGCGGGTGCGCGGCTTTCAGAGAACAGACTCCTGGCGGGCGAGTTTCACGTTCCGCCCTTCGGCTGCGGAACACCGCCGGTCGATACAACATTCCGTCTCCCACCAGCGGGGTCGCGTGTCCCAGATTTCGCGAATCGATCGAAGTTTGATATTGCCCACGGGGGGACAAGCGCAGCAGGTCGTAACGTCACCGTTCGATTGAATCTGGATCAGGTTCAGAGCGGCGCAGGAAACCCGCTTCTCGTGTCCGGCGTGGCTCTGCACCCGTACGCGCATGGCGTCCGGATCCCGAAAGTAGGAAATCATCGCGTTTAACTGCCCAAAGCTGTTTACGATGGGACTGCCCGCGCGCTTCAGGCGGATGAGGTCCTCGACGGCCCGGACCGCTTTTTCCGGCTCTTTCGGCCAGGTAACGGCATGATCGAACCAGCGGGGGTCTTCCGGCGTATTGTAATTCTGTTCGATCGGCTGATAAAAAACCTCCATTCCCCGGGTTGCCGCGAAGCCGGCAATGGCGGCGACTTCGTGGAGATTCTGGTCCATGATCACCGTTTTCAGGCGGATGGCGTATGCGGCCCGCGCTTCCTCCCGCAGCCGCGCCAGCGTTGTCAGCGTAAGTTCCGTGCATTCCCAGAATTTTTCGCGTCCTCGAATGCGGCTGTGCGTAGCGCCGATTCCGTCCAGTGAAACGGTGACACACCGCGGGCCCGCGCGCGCGAGTTGCTCGACGCGGCTCTGTTCCATCCAATAGCCGTGCGTGAGGACTTCCATATACAGACCGAGCGACGAACCAAAGGCGACCAGTTCGGGTGTGTAAGCCCGCAAGAGAGCTTCGCCGCCGCTCAGCGTCACCTGAACCGGGCCCAGCCAGCGGAAGATATCGCGCAGCAGCGCCTTCCATTGGTCGACGGTGGGCGACTCCTCCTGGCCCCGATTCTTCCAGATGTCGCAGTGAACGCAGCGCGCGTTACACCGTTCCGTAATCAGCAAAATGATGGAAGTGGGCCGGCATTGGGAAGCGAACCGGCCGCCGGCAAATGTGCGCATTCGATAATTGATGCCCAGATAAGCGCGGCGATAGAAGTCCGACAGCACGGCCGACACGCGTCACGTCCTTGCGGCGGAGAGGGCAGCCAGATTCGTTCCGGCGATGTCCAGAATAGGCAGGCCGGAGGACATAATGCGTTCGGCGACTTCGCCCTTCTGTTTCTGAGCGACGACCAGATGTTGCGCCCACTGGAGGGTGTCGGACAAATTCCGGTCGAGCAGCTTACCGATGTGCGGGATGGTCTCAAGCAGGTATTGCCGATTGGTTCCGTAGATGTCGTCGAGTTGAATATGCGGGTCGAACACACGGAGTTGCCTGCCCTTGCCGAGAAGCTGCTCGAGCATCGTCACCACCGGGCTCTCGCGCAGGTCGTCGGTATTTTCCTTGAAAGCCAGCCCGATCAGGCCGATGCGTTCTGCGTCCAATGCCAGCACTTCATTAACCGCGCGCTCGATGTGGCAGCGATTGCTGGGCAGGGCGGATTCGACTAATGGAAGTTTCAGATCGAGGCGGCCGGCGCGGTACACCAGCGCTCGCAAATCCTTCGGCAAACAGGAGCCGCCGAAAGCGAATCCAGGCCTCAGATAAGCCGCCGAAGCATTCAGCTTCACGTCCTGGCAGAGTGTCTGCATCACCTCCTGCGCATCAATGCCCAGGGTATCGCTGAGGGCGCCGATTTCGTTGGCAAAAGCGATTTTGACGGCGTGAAAAGCGTTGCAGGCGTATTTGATCATCTCGGCCGTGCGCAGCGACACCATGCAGGGGCGGACATCGAGGGCGGCATAGAGGGCTGCTACCTCGCGCACGGCCGCGCGATCGTCGCCCCCGATGACCAAAAGCGAGGGATCCACAAAATCGTTGACGGCCGAGCCTTCGCGCAGGAATTCGGGATTGGAAACCACCACCGCTGGAGGCCCAAGACGAGGGATCACCATTTCCTCGCAGGTACCGGGAAAAACCGTGCTGCGGATGGCGACAATAAGCCGCCTGGTGCGCCCCGCCAGACTGCCGGCAAGCTCGCCGACGACTCGTTCCAGTTGAGCCAGCCCAAGATTGCCGTTCTTTTCCGAAGGCGTGCCGACACAAACCAGGGCAATGTCGCACTCAGCCACGGCATCGGGGAGCGATGTAGTGGCCGAGAGCCGTCCGGCGCTCACATTGCTGCGTACGAGTTCCTCGAGGTCGGGTTCGTAGAAAGGGGCGAGACCGCGCAGAACGTTAGAAACCTTGTGCGCATCCCGATCCACTCCGGTAACGCGGTGCCCCAGACTGGCCAGACATGCCGCGGTAACACATCCCACGTAGCCCAGCCCAACGACGGCAACCTGCGACGGCGCGGATTCCAATATAGAGTCTCCTTCCGAAGTATCACACACACGTTGCATGAAGTTTCGGGCGGGAACCCGGTGCCGTGCCCGCGGTCATCGGGGCCGGGGGGAACTTTCCAGAATCCGCGAGAAACAAAGTGCGACCTGTTCCCACGAAAATTCGGACGCGACCATCTTCCAGGCCGCATCGACGATTTTCAGACTGGTGGCCGGATCTTCGAGCAACTCCAGACACTGGGCGGCAAAATCCTCTGGGGTATCCGCGATCCGGATGTCATGGGGAGGATGAATATCGAGGCCCTCGGCTCCCACCGCCGTCGACACGACGGGAACCCGCGCCGCCATGGCTTCATAGATCTTGAGCCGTGTGCCACCGCCGATGCGCAGCGGCACAATGGAAACAGACGAGCCCCACAGCCAGGGACGAATATCGGGCAACGTGCCTGTAACCCGGATCCTCGAATCTTTTTTCGCGGCGGCCACAAACTCGGAAGAAGGCTTGCGCCCGACAATGGCCACGGTGGTAGCCGGTCTCTTCCCATGAATCAGGGGCAGAATGCGTTCGAGAAACCAGCGGACGCCGTCAATGTTGGGCATCCAGTCCATGGAGCCGACAAAGACGAGATCGGCCGTGGGAGGCACGCGATCGGAAGGCGAAGCAAAATACGATATGTCCACCCCCGTGGGGATGGCCGCGACGTTTGCCGCACCGCCCATCTCGGTCAGCAGACGGGCATCGTCCGGGGACACGGCGATCACCCGGCCCGCCCGTCGGCATGCGTCGCTCTCATAGCGCAACATACGATCGGCCTGCAACCCAAAGTATGTGCGCTTCAGGAGGGAGCCCTGCGAGGCAAGGCGGCGCCAGATCACGGTTTCGACATTGTGCTGAAACAGGACGGCGCGATCGAGGTTGGGGATATTGGGCGCTGCGGAAAGAAAATCGCACACCATGCTGTCGAAACGTTCGCGGCTGAGCAGCCGCTCAATGGTCCGCCGCATCTCGTCCGAACGATAGCGGGCGAGCGACAGAGGGAGCGTCGAGAACAGGTTCCGAAGCAGTTGCCCTGCGAAGGCCAGGGAAGCTCTGGGCGGTGTCCGGAGCGTCACAGGATAGGCACGCGTCGAGTATTCGCCGGCTCGCGCGAGACCCTCCGGCCGACCTGGATCTTGAAACGCAACGTAATGGATCTCGTGCCGCTCGTGAAGCCGGCGCAGCGTCTCGAGCGTGCGAATCTGACCGCCCTTTGTCGTGGGGTGAAGGAAGTCGCACTTTACCCAGAGGATTTTCATCGAAGGGAAGGAGCAGCCGCGGCCGGAAACATTCCTTCGCGCCGGTTTTCCCGTTTTCCCAGCAGGAAGATATCGCCCCACAACTGGAGATTCAGAAGCCTCCAGATACGGTCGGTCGCGTCCTCGGCGCCGGAGCGGTGGCGGTCGAGGAGAGACTTCAGGGCAGGCAAATCCGTGAAGGATGCCACCAACCCATCGGTCGAGGTAAGAAACGAATCAATGGGCAAACTTTGCGGGTTGCGCAGCCATTGGCGCAGAGGGGTCGGGAACCCCATTTTCTTCCGGTAAATTATTTTGCGCGGCAGGAGATCTTCCACGGCTCGCTTCAGGATGTACTTACCTTCGCCGTTACGAATCTTCAGATGGCCGGGAACCTGCGCCGCGAACTCGACCAACGGATGGTCGAGAAAGGGGACGCGGCTTTCGATGGAGCAAGCCATGCTCATCTGGTCCTGTTTCATGAGCAATTCGACGAGATATGTTTTCTGGTCCGCATAGAGCAGGCGTTCGAGTTCGGAGCGCCCCGAAGCGGCATCGCGGTAGCGCATGTAACCCGCATAAACGTCTTCCCGCGGTAATGCAGGGAAGGTCCGCTTCTGTTCGGAAGCGGAGAAAGCCGAATAAAAATTATCCAGATACAGCGATTCCAGATCGTCCCCGCGGCCGACGAACGTGTGCTGCAGTTTGCGGCGAAAAGAGCCGGAGAACAGACCCGAGTTGGCGACGAGGCCGCGAATGGCGCCGCGGAGCGCGGCCGGCAGAATGCGGTAAAGGCGCGCGTAACGCTGGTTCACCTCGTAGAACCGATACCGCCCATAGCCGCCAAACAGCTCATCGCTGCCTTCGCCGGTCAACACAACTTTGACGTGCTCCGCCGCCAGCCGGGCCACGAAATAAAGCGATACGCTGGAAGGCCAGGCAATCGGCTCGTCCTCGTGCCACACGAGCTCCGGCAGCGCATTGAAGAATTCCTCCATGCCCACAACCACCTCGTGGTGATCGGTACCGAGGTGGGTGGCTACCTGGCGCGCATACGCCAGTTCGCTGAACTGCGTCTCGGCGTACCCAACCGCGAACGTACGCACAGGAGTCGAAGTCATGCGCTTCATCAGTGCCGCGATGACGCTCGAATCGACGCCGCCGCTGAGAAACATTCCCAAAGGGACGTCGCTCATCAGGCGCATGCGAACGGTTTCCTCGAGACGGGACCGGCATTCGGCGATCCATTCCGTATCGGAACGTTTCTCGTTCCGCGATTCCGGCACATCCCAGAACCTCTCGACGTCGAGGCTCGGAGTCCCTCCGTTCAGTCGAAGGCGCAACTTGTGCCCGGGAAGCAGCTTGCGGATGTCGGAAAAAAGAGTTCGGTCGCCGCTCAGGTAACCGAAGGCAAGATACTCGGGGACTACCGATTCCTCCAGGCGCGCGCCGACCGCGGGATGCGCCAGCAGGCTCTTGATCTCGGAGGCAAAGACAAAAGTCGAGCCGTCCCAGTAATAGTAAAACGGCTTGATTCCGAGCCGGTCTCGGGCACAGAGCAGGGTGTCATTTGGGCTGTCCCAGATGGCGAAAGCAAACATCCCGCGGAAACCCGACAGACATGCCTCTCCGTATTGTTCGTACGCGTGAAGAATGGTCTCGGTATCGCAATGCGTTTTGTAAGTGTGCCCGGCCTGTTCGAGCGCCGGACGCAGATCCGCATGGTTAAAAATCTCTCCGTTGTAGACGATCCACACCCGGCCATCCTCGTTGCACATGGGCTGAGCTCCGGCCGTCACATCGATGATGCTGAGGCGCCGATGCCCGAGGTAGACATTGGTGTCGCAGAAGTATCCGTTGCCGTCGGGACCCCGGTACCGAAGCCGGTCGGTCATGGAACGCAGCACAGTTTCGGCCGCCGGGAGCTGCGATGTGGTGACGAATCCGGTGATGGCACACATGAAAAAAGGTTCCGTGAGACGCCACGGAAGTTGCCTTCATTACAGCACGGTATGGTTGGATGCGGCCTCTGGAGCGGGCCGTCAAGGACTCCCCCAGGTTGCGGCATCACTTGTTTTGAGGACGCCGATCTCGCCTCAGCGCTCCGGCCGGATCGAATTCGGAATATCCGGCGCGATTTGAAAATACAGGCACTCCACACGGGCGAGGTCTCGGTGGATCTGGCTACGGCCAGCTTGTTTCTTGTGGCCCGGAGAAGGGTCACGGCGGTGAACCTGGCCCAAAAACCGGTGCGGTTCAGTTCGACTTCAGCTGGTCGGTCAGCGGGAAACCACGGGAGTGGGGAACCCGGCGTAAACGGCGGACACCTGAGGCGGATTCTTCGCCTTCCACGCATTGAGCTCGTGTTTTGCCGCCGAAACGAACGCCACGGTGATGCCCACCATGGTGGGCACATAATACCGGTAGGACATGGCGGCGAAGAAAATGGACACATAGAAACCCGCCAAAGACATCATCAGGCACAGCGCCGCGCTTGCGACCGGAGCCAGTTCGTCGCAGGCTCGCAACTCGTTGTAAACCCTGCGCACGGAATTGAAAGTCGAACCCAGAACGCAGACGAACAGAATCAGGCCGGGGATGCCCGTTTCGCTCGATACCTCCGTGTAGGTGTTATGAGTCAGAAGCCATTTCCCGTTCACGCCCATAGACGCGGCACGGGCGGCATCCTGGACGGCGAACTGTCCCGGCCCCACGCCGAAGATGGGATGTTGAATCGTCATAATCATGCTGTCGATCAGCAGTTCCTTGCGCTGCGCGCCGGAGCCGGCGGCCATTTGGAGGCCCACCGCTTCATCCACAGTCGTGGCGCCGGAGGAACCGAACAAGGTCAGATAGCGATTGAGCGTGGACTCGGGAAGAGTTACGACGCCGACTGCCGCAACCACAAAAAGACCCGCCATCAATCCGATCTTCTGAGCGCCGCGGGACTTGAACAAAAGGAAACACACCATCAGGGTGACCGACACCAGGGCGCTGCGGGAACCGGTCTTGAAGATGATCAGGCTGGCTCCCACCGCCGTGACAATGGCAACGATGCGGAGAGGGAACGAGGTCTTTCCCAGAATGGCCATCAGGGCAAATGGCACGATGACGAGCAGGTGCGTAGCAAAATCGTTTGCATTGCTTAAGGAACCAAACGAGAGAGAGAAGCGGCCATACTCGGTGACTCCGTAAAAGCGGCTCGCGATCACGGCCGCGAGACCACCGAGGATGATCGCTTTCGATACGCGTTTCAGATCGCTCAAAGTAAACAGCAGACCGGCTGTCATGAAGAACATGGTAAATTCGGTTTCGAAAGCTGGCACCAGCAAGCGAACGGAGCCGCCTTTCCAGGTACTGAGTGGGGTGACAGCGAGAAGCCAGAGCATAAAGGCGACCATGAACCAGGCGGGTTTCTCCCGCATACTGCGGCGAACGCCGCCGCTGAGAAGCGTGAGGAGAAGCGACGACGGGCCGAAAACGATGATCAGATAGGGTTTGAATCCCAGTCCGAAAGTCAGAATTTCACTGATCAAACTGAAGCGGATAAAGACGTAGATAACAATCAGGGCGACGCCAAGTTGGCGCGCCTTGTTACTTTCGTCGGCGGCCCAGCGCGGGTCCACCGGCGGAGCAGGAGAAGAGGGGGGCGATCCGGCGGGTGAAGAAGGCCGGAAAGATCTCGCTTTCACCTCTACCGGCAGGCGCGGTGACGGCTCAAACTCACGTTGGCGAAATTGCGGCACCAAGACCATTATCTTCGATAAGGTTTACGGAAGCGCGGTCGCCGCGCGAATATCGGGGCACGCGAATGTTTCAGGGCGTTCCCGACGCGAAATCAACTGCCCTCGGCCAGGTCCGATGAATCGTGCTTACAATGCGGTTCGAGGATGAGTGCCACGGTCTGGTACTTTCGGGGGATCGTGGTTGACGGCCGGGGAGTATGCCGCTCAAGCGGGAAAAAGACCGCTCACGCCGGATTCGCCGGATCGAGTTCCCAGTTCCGGACGATTCCTCCAACCGTTGGCCGATGAGGGAGCCGGCCGAATCCCATCCGATCCCGGAAGAAGACCGATGTACGTCCGGGACAGCGGTTGATCGGAGAGAATCCGTTAAAGTCAATTTGCGTGAACCCGTTTTCGACGAGCCATCCGCATGAACGTGGAAGCCAATCGCTATTGTCCAGGATAATCATGCCGCCCGGCTCCAGCGCGTCGACAGCGGCTACGCAGCACTCGAAACGGTACAGATCCGTTACCAGCCCGTCGACGACGATCACGTCGAACCTGAACTCGTCCGCGCGAATTGCATCGATGTACGCGCGCCGATCGGGAGCGAGGTCGACGGAAGCGTTGCCGGGCAGCTTCTTCTTAACCAGCGTGTGCCAATCGACTTCACTCTCTACCGCACGGACCAACTGAGCCCGGATCGCCCACCAGAGCGTTGAGTTGCCGCATCCATACTCCCACACTTTTTTCCCGGCGAAAGAAATCCCGCTGAGGAACTCGGTGGCCGGATAGGAATACCAGGGAATCGGCTCGCCGAGGGCGTCAACGGAGGAATTTGTTTGGCAGGAACGGCCATATCCATACTCCTCAAAGAGGCATTGCCAAATTGCAGCCCCACGCTCGAAGCTTTCGGGTGGAACGCCGCAGAATTGCTTCGCGTAGCGCAGGTTCAGCCGCAGGAGGTTGGCAAATGCCGGGTAGCGGGAACGGATGAATCCTTTGGCAAAACCAGTCGGCATCGGGAGTTTCAGGTTTCCTTCATGCTACACCTCAACAGGCTCTTGAGAGCGGCCTGGCGACTTCATCGCAGAAGGGCCGCGCAAGAGCGCGACGCAATAAGCCGGCTGTAGAATGATCTCGGATGGATTCTACCCGCTCTGTCGACCCGTTGAACGGAGCAATCGTTGCACACATCCTTCCGTATCCCTCGGTGGGGGGCACCGAGCATGGCACGCTTCGCATCATGAAGGCGGTGCAGCCCTTCGGGGTCGGGAACATCGCGTTCAACCTGCACAAAGTCGATGAATTGCGCGCCTTGTTCGCCGACGCGGGCTTTCCCGTGATCGAGTGGCCAGCCCCCGAACCCAGTATTCGTCACGGTCGGGCATTCTGGGCGGCTTCGCGCGCCATGGCCCGCGAGTTCAGGCGGCTGGGCGTTAACCTGGTCCATTGCTCGGACTACCTCGCGGCTCATCACGCATCCCTGGCCGGATATCTGGCGGGGGTGCCGGTACTGTGCCACATACGAAACCGGCACAGCGATCTGTCTTTCCGCGACCGGATTTTCCTGCGGCCGGTAACACAATTCGCGTTCGTGTCCAAAGACACGTGGAACCGGTTTGCCTACCGGGTTGGCGCACGGAAGGGCACGGTCGTTTACGACGGGATCGCCGCGCCGGATGACGCGACGGTGGCGGCGGGCCGGGAAGCGGCGCCCGCTCTGAAAGCCGAGTTCGGCCTGCCTGCATCCTGCAGGCTCATCGGCATGGTGGCCCGTGTGGCGCCGCAGAAGGATTTCGACACTCTGATTCGCGCCGCGGCCCTCGTTGTTGCCGCTCACCCCGAAGCGCGCTTCCTGATCGTCGGAGACAAGGCGATGACGGATGTTGCCCGCGATCATTACAGCTACGTCGTGCAGTTGCTGTCGGCAGCCGGTTTGACGAAGCACTTCATCTTCACGGGATACCGTTCCGACACGTTCCGTCTTCTCGCCGGCCTCGACGCGGCCGTATTGAGCACGCACCAGGAGGGGCTGCCGTTGGCATTGATTGAGACCATGGCCTATGCCAAAGCGACGGTGGCAACCGCGGTTGACGGAGTGCCGGAGCTGATCCGCGACGGATGGAATGGCTTTCTCTGCCGCCATGAGGATGCCGAGAGCCTCGCGGAGAAGTTGTTGTTGCTGCTCGACGATCCGCAGCGCGCCGCCGCCGTCGGTCAAGCCGCGCGGGAGACTGTCCTGAACACTTTCACCGGGCGGAACTTCGCCGAGAGCATCGCTGCCGTGTATCGCAGGATGTTGAAGTGAGATCGGCTACGGCGGAAATACGACGAGAAAGACCGGCGCCGATCCGGCCTGGTCAAGCCACTCCAGCCGTGCGCCCCGCTTCTCGATCAGAGCGGGCTCCAGGCCCTCGCCCCAAAGCAGAAACTGACGGTTACGCCGAACGAAACCGGATATGTCTTCGATCGGGAGCGGCAGCCACTGCCTCCGCGTCCATTCGAAAAGAGAGGACATGGCCAGGGCCTCGGCGCGAAAGACCCCGCGCGCGCCTTCGGGATCGATTACGGCCACGCAACGATTCCTCCATAACGGATTGCCGTAGAGCCGATCCGCATAGAAGATTTCGCTGCGGTTGATGGCTATGGGAAGCGAAGGATAGCGGCGAAACGCCTCGGGATCGAGATTGGCGATTTGTGCGAAAGCAGGTGGAGCATGCTGAAAAAACTCCGCGACCCCGGTCTTGATCGAAAACAGAGCGGTTCCCAAGCCGATGAGCAGGCCCAGGCCCACCAGCCGATTGACCACCGATCGATAAAACCCCCAACCTAACAGGATCCCGGAGCCGGCGATGAAGGGGAGAGTGTACCGGCCGATGTAGGCATGCGTGATCAGCCGGCCGGCCGCAAATCCACCCACCGGAGCAATGAAAAGCGCCAGAGCGGCAGCGACTTCCCACACGGGGAAGGCGGCTTCGGGCCGCACCGCAACCTGTTTCCGGAAGAACGGCCAGACGATAGCCAGAATCAGAGCGGGCACCAAGACCGGGCTGACACCCAATAAGTAGCCCTCGAGCAGCGATGCTATCGCCGGCGGGGGGCCCCCGCCGCTCCGCCACATCGATGTCGCTGGAAGCAACGGTATGTAAACGGCCATCGACAGGAATGGAACCAGAATGCACAGCCACATCGCGCGGTCCCACTGCCGCCTCGTCAAAGACCGGACCATCTCGCCGGCAAGGATCGCACCGATGGAAAAGACCGCATAGTAATGGCTGAGCAGAGCGGCCGCGATGCCGACACTCATTCCAAGCAAAGGCCAGAAACGGCGAACCTCGCGCATGGAAGCGGCTTGCCAGCACATCAACGCCGACGCCACGCATCCCACGAGTAGCCCGTAGGGCCTCGCTTCGATCGCATACCCCTGCGCCGGGCTCGCCAGAACGATCGAAGACGCGAACAGCGCCGCCAATGCATTCGTCCGGCGCCCGACGAATATAAAAACGCTGCACAGCATCACCCAGAATCCGATAATCGAGGGCAGACGAACGCTTAGTTCGCGTGGTATCGGAAGCAAACGGCAGAGGTGTGAAGCGAAATGATAAAGCGGCAGATCGGCCGCCACGGGAGCTTCACGAAGCGAGCGCCAGATGGTGGAAAAATCCCTTAATTGCGACGTCCAGTAGGCCAGGTACTCGTCGTTCCAGAACAGCTTCTGGGGAGAGGCTCCTATCGCATGGAGGAAATAAAGCAAGGTGTAGATAGCGAACACCAGCGCGGCGTTACGCTCGATCCATGCTTCGACCGGCGCGGTACGAATCGCGAGCCAGTCCGTTGTGCGATCCGCAGACGAGGGTGGCGAGGGGGCGACGTGGTCCAAATCGGGTCCTCCCGAGGTGGGCTTCAGAGGTGCCTCCGGACGCGCGGAACCTTCATCGTTTCCACAGGATGGCACAGATCACGCCGGTCTTCAAGGAAAGATCCAATACAAGAGCGGAGCCTGATGCTTGCCGTGTGCAGTCGCACGGCCGCTCTTATAGCCCTGACATTTGTCGATTTGCCCATGCTTCGGACGACGTTTTCGAGCGCGCCTTCCGGGATTCCTCCGGAGCACTAAGAGCGGCCAGGCTAAACTGCGCGCGCCAGAACCGTATGATCGTTCAATGGCGTTATGCGGTAATTCGGCATGATGGTGCCGAGAGGTATCCGATCGAGGGAGTCCCCGTGAAATTCGATAGCCATTGCTCTTACTCGCGGCACCCAGGAAAGATCGCCCTGAAATATCTCTACTTCCGCTCCTTCCACATCTATCTTCAGGAGATCAACGGTGTCAAACCCGCTGCGGCTGAGGATACTATTCATGCTCAGGGCGGAAACCTGCTCAACCGGATTGGGAGCCGGGTTGACATGAAATCCCCAAAAGAAGTTCCCCTCGTGCGGCTCGATGCCCACCGTACCGTCGGTGTTCCAGGCTGCGGCGCGGAGGGTTCGGCAACGGCCCGCCCTGACAAGAGCGCCCAGGTTCCGCTCCAGCAGGTCGAAATTGGATTTCTCCGGCTCAACCGCAAGAATCCTGGACTCGGGAAACATTATTGAAAAATGGAGCGATGCAAGTCCGATGTTTGCACCAAGGTCGATTATCGTCCGGCAGTGGTCAAGCTGATCTCCCAGCGGCCCATAGACGCGGTCAAACAGGATCTCCTGCACCGTAGTCATATCCGAGCCACACTCCCGGATGGTAAACTCCGCTGAAACAGGATGTTTCATGTTCAGATGGAGGTAAGCGTCCGGGCGGAGCGCTCCGGCGTTGGTGCGAAGCGCCAGACTTCTGAGCCGCCATGCCGAAGGCAGCGTATAGTACACTCGTTGCTGGCGAATGAAATCGAGAGTCCAGGACAAAGCGGCGAGCCCCCAATGGGATTTTATCTCAGGTTCCCTGCGTTGAACTGAGCATTTAATACCGAGCCGTCAACAAGAATAAAATTCCGTGAAGCCGACATCTGGATCGACCGCGCCGGATTGGCACAGCCGCGAATGAAGCCCTTGGCGGCGAAGGGCAATTTCAGTCCGGTGGATTTGCGGATTCGCCTTTCCGATGTCAGTGCGCTCAATGTTCTGAAGATATCGTGAAGACGTAATCGGATCAATCCTGCATGAAGATCCTATGGGTACGAGCTTCGTTTCTGCATCCCACAAACTCCGGTGGTAAGATCGTGCCACTTCAGATTCTGCGGCGGCTGCAGCGCCGCCATACGGTGCACTTCGTTGCGTACCTCAACCCAAACGAGGATGCGGATTCCGCGCCGGAATACTGCTCGAAGGCGTGGCCTGTGACGCCGCCCCGTTCTCCGCACAACCTGCGGCCGTACGCCCTCCAGGTCCTGCGCGAAGCTCTCTCGCCAATGCCGGTGGATGTCCGTCACGCCACAACCTTGGCACTGAGCAGCGAGATAAATCGTCTCGTTGAACAGGAGCGGTTCGACATCGTTGTGTGCGATGCCCTTCACGTGGCGCGCAATATCCCGGATATGGGTAAGTGCGTTCTCTTCGAATCGAACGTGGAATCGATGATTCTTCGGCGCCACAGAGAGAACGCTTCGCGAACCCTGCTCCGGCTGCACTGGGGAATACAGGAACGACGCACATTTGCGCTGGAGCGGAGAATATGCAGGGCGGCCGCCGGCGTAATCGCCATTTCCACCACGGATGCGGATGCTCTGAAAGATCTGTATGGCGTGGAGAGAGTGTCGGCCATCGCCGTGGGCGTGGATTCGGACTATTTCGCCCCGCCGCCACCGCCTTCCCGGAAGGCCGATCTGGTCTTCGTGGGATGTCAGTCATGGTGGCCGAATGTGGATGGCGCAATCTGGTTTGTGCGCGAGATACTGCCCTTGATTCGTGCGAAACGCCCCGACTGCACCGTTTCAATCGTTGGAAGTTCACCCCTGCCTGAAGTGGTGGCACTCGGAGCGGACGACCCACTCGTCGAGGTTACCGGAACGGTTCCGGATGTCCGGCCCTGGTTGTGGGGCAGCCAGGTTTGTATCGTTCCCCTGCGTGTGGGCGGCGGAGTCCGGATCAAGATATACGAAGCAATGGCCGCCGGAATCCCGGTGGTTGCAACACCCGTTGGAGCTGAGGGCCTCGACGTGAAGCCTTTCGAAAATATTCGCCTTGCCGGCAGCGCCGAAGAATTTGCCGATGCCTGTCTGGAACTGCTGGCCGATCCCATGGAACGCCGACGAATGGCTCATGAGGCACGTCAGATGGTTCAGTCGGAATGCACATGGGACCGAACCGCTGAACGATTCGAGAGCATACTTGCGGAGCTGCTGGGCGGACGTCCACAACGTGGCGAATGAAACTGTCAAAGGCCAGTATCCTGAAGGCTCTGTTTGACCGGTATTGCACATGGCGGCTCGAAGACCTTCTCTATCCTGCCTACCCGGTGGTGCTCGATAACCCGATCCGACCCACGCCGCGCTACGGTGAAGGCAAACCCGCTCACCCGGAGATTGCCGCCCTTCTAGGTCGCGGCGACGCGAGGTACCGGCAAACCGTGGCCGAGATTTCGATCTTCTCGGATACCGTGGCGCGCATTCCAGAAGCGTCCGGCGGCCCCGGCGAGTGCTATTGGGAGAATGCCTTTTTCTCGGCCATGGATGCCGCAGCGCTTTACAGCATTCTCGGCTGGAAGAAGCCTGCCCGGTACCTTGAGGTGGGATCGGGAAACTCCACTATGTTCGCTCGCCGGGCGGTGCGCGATTTGCATCTGGAAACCCGGATTGTCTCAGTCGATCCGGCGCCGACGGCGGAGGTGGACGCGCTGTGCGACCAGGTAATCCGTAAGCCTATCGAGGACGCGGCCCCCGACACATTCGACGAACTGAGAGGCGGGGATATGCTGTTTATCGACAACTCCCACCGGGTATTCCAGAACGGCGACGTCACGGTGTTTTTCCTGGAAATCCTGCCCAGGCTGAAGCCAGGGGTTTTGGTTTATATTCACGATATTTTCCTGCCGTTCGATTACCCGACCGTATGGGCGCACCGCCATTACTCCGAACAGTATCTGCTCGCCGCATACCTCCTTGGGGGATATGCAAGGCTCGAGATGCTCCTGCCGCTCGCTTATCTGAGCCAGCGCGAATCCGACCTCAACCTGGTGAATCAAAGCTGGCCGCAACCAATTCTCCAGCGATCGTTCTCGCGGTATCGCGAGCAGACCGGCGGATATACCGGGACATCCTTCTGGCTGGAGATGAAGTGATGAGAAGACGCCGGCAGGAGGGCGCAGGCAATGAATCGCCGCCGACAGATTTTGGCATTCACATCGGCGAAATAGTCGAAGAACGGATCATAGTTCCTGATCCCGGCCGTTGAATTGTTGGCATGCTTGCGAATCTGAACGAGGATTTCCGGGAAGTTATTAATCAAGAGAACGGGCGGCCCGTTCTCGAGGGGAGGAGCCAGGTAAACGGGATAATCGGCGCTCCTTCCGTCACCTTCGTTCGACAGGAGTCTCCTCGATCGCGCGCCACCGATGAGGCATGTAGAAATGGCCGTGAACGCCCTTGCCTCGATTGATATGAACCGTGGCGCAATTGCGCTGAATATCAAGATCGACCAGATCGGGCCCCGTGATTCGCGCATCTACGTGATAAACGTTGGGCGGCAATACGATCTCGTCGCACTCGAACTCAACGGCCCCCCGCCCCGGCTGGAGCGTCGCCGCCGAGCCGTCGGAGCCGCTCCAGAGAGCGCTGTGTACCCGATCGTCCACGGCATGAAAGTCTACCGAAAAAGTGGCGTCCTGCACGGTTGCATGGGCTACATACTCGAGACGGATCTGAAACGCATGCCCGGTCCTGAACTGCACCGCCGGATCGCCATTCTCGTCGAACATCCGCAGGGACGTTACTTCGACGATCTTCCGCCCGCTGAGTGAGGGGTCCGCGGATTGTGGGTTGAGACGCGTCAGATGCTTCAGACACATCTCGCCCGCCGAGCCTTCGCCGACAATCCGGCCCCGTTCGAGGAGCAACACCCGGTCGCAGAGCCGTTCCACCGCTCCGAGGTCGTGCGAGATGAAAACGATCGTCGTTCCCGAGCGCTTCAGTTCGAGAATGCGCGCGATGCACTTGGACTGGAAGCCCATGTCGCCGACCGCCAGCACCTCGTCGAGAAGAAGAATATCGGGTTCCAGATGCGCGGCGATGGAAAAGCCAAGCCGCACAAACATCCCGGAGGAGTAACGCTTGACCGGAGTATCGATGAAGGGCCGGATCTCCGCGAAATCGATAATCCGGTCGAGCTTGCGGTGAATTTCCCGGCGCTTCATCCCTGCGATGGAGCCGCTCAGGAAAATATTCTCGCGTCCGGTCAGCTCCGGATGAAAACCCGACGTGAGTTCAAGCAGGGCGGCAATCCGTCCATTCACGGTGATCTCCCCGTCGCTCGGGGTTGTAATGCTGGAGAGCAGTTTGAGGATGGTACTCTTGCCGGAACCGTTATGCCCGATGATCCCCAGCGTTTCCCCGCGGGAGACCTGGAAGTTGACGTCTCGCAGTGCCCAGAACTCGCCGGATGGGCGGAACCGGTCCACCAGTCTGCGAAAAATCCCGCCCCCGTGCGATATCTCGCTCCGACGCATGCGATAGCGCTTGGAGACGCCTTCGAATTTCAGATCGATCATGTCCGGGCCGGATGCATTCTCCACTGCGGTATCAGATGCGGTATCAGATAATGTCGGCGATGTTACTGTCCATGTACTTAAAATAAATGTACGCCAGGGGCAACAGAATCGCCGAGATAATCAGCGATTCCCCGAGAGCCCCGAAATCCGGAGCCGTCCGCTGCAGGACCACCCGGCGGAAGCTCTCAACCACGCCCGCCATGGGATTCAACAGATACAAAGTGCGAAACCGCGCAGGCACGGAACTGAGCGGATACACGACCGGCGTGGAAAACATCCATAGCTGCATCAGCAAAGGCATGGCAAGCCCAAGATCGCGGAACTGAACCTGAATCGCGGAGAACAGCAGCGTCAACGCGGCTATCAGCATCGTCTCGATAAGAAGAATTGGAATGACCCACACGACGACGCCACTTACCGCGACTCCATAAAACACCATGAGGCCCGCCAGCACCAACGAGGCAATGGAGAAGTCGAAGATTCCGACAACGATGTAACTGAAGGGCAGAATTTCGCGCGGTATGTAGACCTTGGTTACCAGATTGATGTGGGAGACCAGGCTCGAAGTCGCGCTGGTCACCGCCGACGAGAAATAGGTCCAGGGCAGCAGCGCGGCGTAAACGAATACCGCGTAGGGCATGCCGTTGCTGGGCATCTTCGTTACAACCGAAAAGATGAGGGTATAAATCAGCATCAGGGAAAGGGGCTGTAACAAAGCCCAGGCGATGCCGAGAGCCGACTGCTTATAACGGACGCGAATGCGATGCAGACTCAGCGTGAGAAACAAGTCCAGGTGGTCGGCCAGTATCCCCAGATGCCGGATACTGCCGAAAGGATTGAACGACGCCGGATGGATAATTTTGATGGTTCGTTCCGCCGGGGTCGACGCGCCCGGACCAACGGCCGGCTGCTGATGCATTTTCGATTATTATCCCACGCGGGCAGGTAGCGAACCGCTATCGCGTTACTCCGGTAGTGAGTGTGCGTCCGGTTCGCGAAAGAGCCACGAGGCCGCACAGATCCACGAACTTCCCCACCCGGATCTCCCATGGGAAAGTCTCACTCTTGTAGCACAACGGGGCCGAAGCCTCTGCGATAATCGAAAGGAACGCTTCAAAACCAATGTGCGGCATTGCGGGATACGTTTCGCGGAATGGCCCGGCCGACTTTGCCCGCGTCAAGTCGATGTGCGACCAGATTCGCCACCGGGGCCCGGACGATGAAGGTTTTCATGTGGATCCGGTGTGCGCGCTCGGGATGCGGCGGCTCAGCATCATCGATCTGGCGACCGGCCACCAGCCCATGTCGAATGAGGATGGGACGATCTGGGTTGTTTTCAATGGGGAGATCTATAATTTTCAGGATCTGCGCGCGCGCCTGATCTCGCAGGGCCATCGCTTTACCACTCACAGCGATACCGAAACGCTCGTGCACCTCTACGAACAGGAGGGCGCCGCCGGCCTCTCCCGACTCCAGGGCATGTTCGCCTACGCCATCTGGGACCAGCGCCGGCGTGAATTGTTTGTGGCCCGCGACCGCTTCGGCAAGAAGCCGTTGTACTACGCAATACTTCCACAAGGGTTTTATTTCGGCAGTGAATTGAATTGCCTGCGCGCCGCCGGAATCCCGCTCGATGTGGACAAAGACGCGTTGCGCTGGTATTTTCAGTTCACCTATATCCCCGATCCCTGGAGTCCCTGGCAGTCGGTTCGCAAGCTGCTGCCGGGAACATGGCTGCGCTACAGGGCAGCGGACGGAACGACGGAAGAAGGCCGCTATTGGGAGTGGCCCGTCGCCGGCGGCGAGCCGCCGTCCGGCTGGACTGAGGACAAAGCGGCTCGGGAACTCCGGGAACTGTTCGACGATGCGGTGCGCATCCGTATGGTCGCCGACGTACCCCTGGGAGCTTTCCTGAGCGGCGGCCTCGATTCGAGCGCGGTAGTCTCCTCCATGGCAATGCAGTCCGCGGAGCCGGTGAAGACGTTCTCTATCGGTTTCGAGGAGTCGGGCTTCAATGAACTGCCTTTCGCGGCGCAGGTGGCCCGGCAATACGGGACCGATCATCATGAGATCCTGGTGCGTCCGGATTCCGTCGATCTGGTCACCCGGCTGGTCCGGCACTTCGACGAACCCTTTGGGGATTCGTCCGCCATACCGACCTTTATCGTTTCCGAATTCGCCGCCCGCTACGTCAAGGTCGCGCTGAGCGGCGATGGCGGCGACGAAATTTTCGGGGGCTACGCGCGCTTCGCCGCGATCGGGAAACTGGCCGGGCTCGATTCCATACCCCAATTCGCGCGGCGC
>JBEKAQ010000091.1:0-18455 GCA_050015835.1 Bryobacteraceae bacterium
ACGAACTCGGCGTTCATCACTCCAACGGATACTTCGGGATTGACACGATTTTTTATCAAGAGCGAGATACGATCGATTTTCCCAATTCGAAGTTCACCTGGGCTAAATACATTTCCGTCGCCTTTGAACATGAAAACGAATACCAAGAGGTCGCCGAAGAGATGAACCGGCTCCAAATCTACAATGTCCCTCTATGCGGTGCTGATAACCTATCCCCAAACGGAGGAACGCGGCGCAAGACTGCTTCAGAAATATGCAGGGATAGTTCGGGAAGCTGATGTCTTCGGGAATGCGTCAGCCGAACGTAGGCAACTGGCGATCTTCGGCTATTCAGGTCCGAGGTGGGAGGCTTTTGTGTACTCGGATGGGACATTGAGCCTACCGGAACCCTCAACCAACATTTAGCGGACTGCCTCTGAACTTGAATCGCGCGAGGCAGCGTAAACTGGAGACAGGATGGTTCAGACCGATTTCCGAGCCGCGGCTCTCGCCGAATTATTGCGCAAGGTGTTCGATCTGTCCGGACGCGGCCTGACTCGTCCTCTCGCGGGGAGCATTCTCTCCCTCGATTTCGAGGATCGTGATGCGGAGCGTATTGAAGTGCTTCATCAATGTCGGCGAATTGCTGGCACTCTGGCAATCTAAGGCGCGGCGGGTGTTGGAACAGCGGGCGTGAACGGAAAATAATCCGGCCGGGCTGAACGCAGGGCCTCGTTGATGATCGCGCCGGCCTCTTCTTCCGATACAGGTTGGCGTTTGGCGTCGATCCGCGCGAAATACCGGTCCAGATCGTCGAGGATCTGCTGACGCTTCTCCGGTGCGAGTCGCTTCGCAGAACTGCTGTCCACAGCGCCTGAGTACCGCTCCCTCACGGTCGCGGCTCGGAATGGGGCCAGGCCGGTTGCTGAGCCGCGACCGTGAGGGAGCGGTACTCAGGCGCAAAGGACGAAGGATGCTTTTGTATTTGCTTTGTGGATCATAGCACCGCTCACATCCATGTTATCCGCCCCATCGCTATACTCAAATTTCCGTGTTCCATAACTTAGAGAAGCAGATACAGGCAATCGTCGGGGAGCGTGTGCGCGCGCAGTTTGGCGTCGATGCAGAGATTGTGCTCGAACAGCCCAGGCAGGCGTCGTTTGGCGAACTGGCGTTGCCGGTGTCGTTCCAACTGACGAAATCGCTTAAGCAGCCGCCGAAGAAAATCGCCGCCGATGTGATCGCCGCCGTGGGAACGATACCCGGCGTGGCCGCCATGGAGATCGCCGGTAACGGCTACATCAATGTCCGCTTCGATCGTGGCTTCTACGGGGCGGCGCTGCTGAAAACGCCGGATGCGCCCGCCTCCGCTACGCCAGGGAAAACCATCGTCGAACACACCAACATCAATCCCAACAAAGCGGCGCACATCGGGCACTTGCGCAATGCCGTGCTGGGCGACACTTTCGTCCGCATGCTGCGCGCGCGCGGCAATAACGTCGAGGTGCAGAATTACATCGACAACACCGGCGTGCAGGTGGCGGACGTGGTGGCCGGATTTCATTTCCTCGAAATGAAAACGCCGGCCGAAGTCGCGGAACTCATGAACGGTGAGCAGCCGTTCGATTACCTGTGCTGGGATCTCTACGCGCGCACTTCGCAACACTACAAAGACCATCCCGAAGCTCTGGCGTGGCGCGCGGAGACGCTGCATGCGATCGAAGCGGGCCAGGGCGAACTGGCGGAGCTGGCGAACCTGGTGGCGGACGCCATCGTAAACGCGCATCTCGCAACCATGCTCCGGCTCAACATTCAGTACGATGTTCTGCCGCGCGAAAGCGAGATTCTGCATCTCAAATTCTGGACGGCGGCGTTCGAACTTCTGAAGCAACGCCAGGCAATCTACTTCGAGGAGGAGGGCAAGAACAAGGGCTGCTGGGTCATGCCGTCCTCCGCCTTCCGTGGCGGCGACGAGGCCAACGAAGACAGCAAAGTGATCGTGCGCTCCAACGGCACCGTCACATACGTCGGCAAGGACATCGCCTATCAGCTATGGAAATTCGGCTTATTAGGCAAGGATTTCCATTACCGGCTGCTCACTCGCTACACCGATGGTAAAGAGGTCTGGGTCTCGACCGACGAGCCGCAGCCGCGTCCCTCACCGGCGTTCGGCAAAGGGCACACGGTCTACAACGTCATCGATACCCGGCAATCGTATCTGCAGGATGTCGTCGTGGCGGGGTTGCGCGCACTCGGTTTCGAAGAGCAGGCCAACCGGTCGATTCATTTCTCCTATGAAATGGTGGCGCTTTCGCCGCGCTGCTGCGCCGATCTGGGCATCGCGCTGTCCGAAGAAGATGCGCGCAAGCCCTACGTGGAAGTTTCCGGCCGCAAAGGCCTGGGCGTCAAAGCCGACGACCTGATGAACCAGCTGGTCGAGCGCGCGTTCACCGAAGTCGCGTCGCGGCACGCGGAAGACAACATCGCCGCGCAGAAGGCCGTGGCGGCCGAGATCGCCATGGGAGCGCTGCGTTATTTCCTGCTCAAGTTCACGCGCAATACGGTGATTGCGTTCGATTTTCAGGAAGCGCTGAGCTTCGAAGGCGAGACCGGACCTTACGTGCAATACGCGGCAGTGCGGGCGCGCAATATCTTCCGCAAGCTCGAAGAGCGCGGCGAAGCGAAGCCCGATTTCGCGGCCGAACTGTCGCGGGAATCCATGGAGCGCCAATTGACGCCCGAAGACTCATGGCAGATTCTGCTGGCCGCTTCGAAAGTGGATGCGGCGGTGGAGCGCGCGGTTACGGCGGGCGAACCAGCCCATGTGGCGAAGTATGCTTTTCAGTTGGCCCAGACGTTCAACAACTTCTATCATCAGTACCAGGTGCTTTCGGAACCCGACCGCGAACGACGTGTGTTCCTGCTCTGGATGACCGAATTTTTCGCCGCGCAACTGGAGCGTACGCTGGCGATTCTGGGCATCGCCGTTCCGGCCTATATGTAAAGTCGTAGATTAATATCAGGCATGCTGCTCGCTCTCGATGCAGGAAACACGAACATCACGGTAGGCATCTTCCGCGGCGGCGAACTGGCGGACCATCGCCGGCTGCGCACGGTTCGCGAGCAGACCTCGGACGAGTGGGGCATTCTGCTGATGAGCTTGCTGCGTTACGCATCGCTCGACCCGGCGGAGGTCCACGGCATCATCGTTTCGTCCGTGGTTCCTCCGCTCAACGGCGCGCTCCGTGAAATGGCGCAGCGGTACTTCGGCCTGGAAGCGATGTTTGTCACCTGGCAAACCGACACCGGCCTCAGCATCCTGTACGAGAATCCATCCGAAGTGGGCGCCGACCGGATTGTGAACAGCGTGGCGGCGTTCCGGAAATATGGTGGCCCCTGCGTCATCGTCGACCTCGGCACCGCCATCACATTCGACGCGATTTCGGTCCGCGCCGAGTATCTGGGCGGCATCATCGCGGCCGGCATCGGCATTTCGGCCGAAGCGCTTTTCAGCAAGACGGCGCGCTTGCCTTTGGTCGATTTCCGCAAGCCCAAAACCGTGATCGGAACCAACACCGTGGCCAGTATGCAATCGGGCCTCTATTACGGGGCCATCGGCGCCATCGACGGCATGATCGAACGGCTGGTGGAAGAACTTGGGCAGGACACCCAGGTCGTCGGCACGGGCGGCCAGGCGCAACTCATTGCAGACGGGTCGAAGTACATCCGCCACGTGGATGAGAATCTTACGCTCGAGGGTCTCAGGATCATCTGGGAGCGCAGCCGGTAAGCCAAGCGTGACGTTCTCCAACTACTTCAACTACTTCACCGAAATCGAGGAACATTTTCAACGGGCCAGAGGCACCAGTTTATTCCTGCTGTCACCGCTCGATTGGGCGCTGGTCGAGTCCTGGAAGAATTCGGGCGTGCCGCTCGAAGCGGTTCTGCGCGGAATCGATTCGGCTTTTGAAAAATGGCGAGCTAAGCGTTCGCGCGCCCAGTTGGTGAATTCACTGGCCTGGTGCGCTCAGGCCGTGATGGCGGAAGCGCAGCGCATGGCGGATGGGGGACAGCCAAAACCCGCGAGGCAGGAGCCCGAGCCCTTTCCGGCCGACGATCTGAAGCGTTTTGTGGAGGGCAACGCCGCCGCCATACGTGCTGCCGGAGTCTCGGATTTCATGCAGATCGCGGAATCCCTGGACCAGATCGCCGGGGATCTACCCGCCTTATCGGAGGATCTGGAATCGCTCGAACAGCGGCTCACCGTGCTGGAACAAAAGCTGATAGCGCTCGCGCGGAGCCGCCAGACCGATGAACAGGCGTTGGCGGTACGACGCGATCTGGACTCACACCTACGCCCCTACAAAGGTAGAATGAGCGCTCCGCAGATCGCTATGCTGGAGAATCAGTTTCTGGAGAGCGCAGCGCTGGAATCGGCTGCTCTTCCACGGCTTAGCCTGTTTTACCTCCGGTAGTCTTTTTTAAACATCGCCGGAAAAACGGCGCGAATTCGTAACGCTGTAGAAATTTTTGTGATAGTCTAGCTTTTGAGGGCGTAGTTCATTACTAAGCTTTTCCCGTAACCGTTTCTCGCGGAATCCGTCATAATGAATGTGGGAATACGTTTCCGAAGTTTACCGAGTGGTACCGCTCCAGGCGTGAGTAATTGCGCACCGGAAATCAGCGGTCCAGCCACCAGGTGCACTCCTCCGAGCGCCTGATGGTTCTTTGGTGAAACGGCAGGCACAATCCTCCGAGTGCCTGCCGTTTTTTTGTCTCGTCTGAGGAATCTGTGGGTCACTGGAACGCTCCAGTGGGGGCGTAGGCTCGGCGCGTTGCCGGATTTAATTCTCTACCGGCACTTTCACGCCGGCATCCACGACCAGAACATCGAGAGAAACTCTTCGCGGCTCAAGTTTGAGGCCGAGTTGCTCCGGCAAGGCAGAGAAAATCGATGGCCGATCGGAAGCGTTATCTGGCTCCTCCACCTGCACGGCTTCGGGCTTCCAGTCGAGGGTCAGGTCGAATTGCCCTGTGAGACCGGTGAAATCGACGACTGGGCGGCCGACTTCCTTAGATAGCCGGCTGGCAAACATGGCCATGGACATCGAGGTCCCTACCCCGTGTCCGTCTCGTGCGCTGAATTTGTAGGGTCCGGGGGTCGCCGATGGACGTACTTTCGAACCACGCTTGTCGACCACGAGAGCATAGACCGAGAACTCGCGGGACTCGTGGTGCAGTTTCAACCTGAAGCGTTCGTCAAGCAGTCGTTGCAACATCAGAAAAACCTGTGAATCGGCACTGCCGGGCGGAAACCTCGCATAAATATCGAAGTTCTCCGTGTCCCACCAGTCCGGGCCTTTGAAAAGATAATCAGTGCCCTCCGCAACGCCGTAAGCCATGCCGATCAGCCTCTTCAGAGAAACATTCTCGATAACCCAACTTCCTCCGGTTCGTTTGATTCGGTCCACCCCGGTTCCCGATTTGTCGGGTTTCAAAGATGCCACCTCAAAGGCGGGACGAGTATCTGCGGACTGTGCCATAAGCCCGCATACGGTCAAGCCCATAAGGATTCCCAGCGTCGTCAGCCCAGCCACCGGCAAAGGACAGGCCGGAGCCGGGGATTGACTGACCAGGCGGGCGATACGGCGTTGTAAAGAGCCGCCGTTTGCCGCCAAGAGAGGTGCAAAGTGTTCCCGCCTGCACGATTCCAAACTGGCGAGCGCCGAAACGTACGTCAGCGTATCACCGGTGAGTCCGACTGCAATGTCGTCGCAGCAGGCCTCCCGCTCAGCGTCTATCTGGTGCGATAGCCACCAGACTGCCGGGTGATAGAACAGCAACGTCTCCGCGACTGACTGCAGCACCTTGACCAGATAATCATGCCGCCGGATGTGAGCCAGTTCGTGCGCCAGGAGAGCTTCGATGTGCTCCGGTGCCAGCCCCGTGATGGCGGTGGGAAGAAGGATAACGGGCCTAAGCCAGCCAACCACGGACGGCGTCTGCACAAAGCCGGAAACAAGTAGCCTCACCGGAGACGAAAGGCGGGTCCGCGTTATGAGCGAGTCCAGGGCGTCGCGCCATTCTGGTGGAGGAGTGCCGGCCCATAGCGACCTTATTCGTGCCGCTACAACACAACCGCCGATGAGTCGAATCGACAGCACCAGGGAACAGATGAGCCAAATGACCACTAGCCACGTCATGGAGTCACTGGCCCGTGCGGTAGGCGCCGTCGTGGGCAAGGATTCAAAAGGCATCGAGCGACTCTGCGGGTCCGCCACCGGTCGCGCGGTGAATACGCCAGGGATAAACTCCACGGCAGGAGCCGGCTCTGGCGCCGGGTTCGTAATGAGAGTGACTACCGGAGCCACCGTCATTGCCGCTAACGCTGCACAGGACAGGATATACCTGGTTCCCGCACTTTTCGGACGACCGAACAGGGTTCGCGCGATCAGATAGAGACAGGCGATTAAGGCCCCCTGCCACAGGAAATGGACCAGTGCCCAGCCGAGACGCCCGACCAGGGGCTGCGCTGACAGAAGAACGATTATCCTCATTTCGCGTTCTGCTTTCCCCTTCGGAAGGTCTCAATCATCTTGTGGATCTCGGCCAATTCCTCGGCTGATGAGGCCTTGGCTGACAGAGCGCCCAGTAAGAGGCTCCTGGCTGAACCTTCGAAGGCCCGCTGTAACAGATCTCCAGCGATCTGCTTTTGAGTTTGCTCCTTGGGTAGGGCCGGCTCGTAGACATGTGATCCAAAGCGTTCGCTCCTGATGAGCAATCCCTTGTCGGTCATCAGTTGCATCTGCTTCATAGTCGTCGTGTAGCCTCGGCCCTTGCCGAGTTGTTCATGGACGTTTCGAACCGTCGCCACGCCGAAGCGCCACAGCGCCGCGAGAATATCGAGCTCGGCGTTGGTCGGAAGCGGAAGCTCGTCGGAAGCACTTCGAGGCGATGAAGACATCTGCCCGACAGTTTACTGCGATATAAATCGCATGTCAACGATATTTCTCGCACGATGCGCTATCGCGTCTCTCATCAATGATTTCGAACGTCTCGCGATGCCCCGCTCGGCTCGCTTGCAAGCCCGTGATGGTGCAACGGTGTCACCCGCTCCTTGGCGCCAAAGCGTTCACCGATTCCACAGGTCCCGGAGTGATCAACGTGCGAGGCTTTTTATCCCTTACGCCGCCAAGCGGTTCGATTGCGGCCGGCGCTTCCGAAAGCTCTCCACAATCCCCCGCCATTTGCGCATCGCCAGTTCGATCAGATTGAGAAGGATCGCGAGACCGAGCAGCGCGGGCCACAGACGCATCGTCGAGTCGATGTAAAGGCCGCCCGAATCGAACAACTGACTGACAGATGGGTTGAAGCGTCCCCCGGTGGATTGGGCAATCGAATTGAGCAGGGCGTCGTTCGATCCGTAATCGGACATTTCCGATTCCTGCCGGTAAACTCCTACCTCGGGGAAGGCGCGCGTTTCATTCAGCGGGCGCACCCGGAATAAGCCCTCGATCGCGCCGATGCGCACGCGGGCGCGGTAATTTCCCGGCGAGACGCGGGAAACATCGAGGGGACGCCGGAAATCTCCCGGGCCGATGCAGTAGAGATCGGGCGCAACTGCCGGTTCCGCGGCGCGATTGGAAAGATGATAATCGACTACGATCTCCTCATTGGCCGCGTCGTAGCGCGCCGTCGCCTCGCTCTCGTTACCGTGCGGCAGAAGATCGCGGAAGATGTTGGTCCACAGGCGGTCGAAGCCGGGCCATCCGACCCAACTCGCCGCCCAACGGGTTTTGGCGTCGGACGCGAACACGGCCGCACGCCCCAGGCCGTACTGCCAGCGCACGAGCAGCGGATCTTTCTCGTCGACTTCCAGAATCTCATCCGCCGTCGGCTTGGTCTCGAAACGGACGTAACCGGCGAGCGCGGGCGCCGTCGCGACATCCACGTTGTCGAGCAGATCCGAAGGATGCTTCAGCAGGGCGCGGATCGGCTTCTCGACGGCGGTGGTGCCGGTGTGTTCCTTGACGTCTTTCAGAAGGATCTGTTCGAGGCCGGCTGGCTCGTTCAGGAAATAGGACTTGCCTCGGGCGAGGGAGGCGATCTTTTCGAGGTAAGCCCGGTTCACGTCCTGCCCCAGCCCCACCGTCGAAATGGTTACGCGGCTGTTCACCGCGTCGCGCGAGAGGGTGAGGCTGTCGCCTTCTTCCGAGATGCCGTCGGTCAGCAGCACGATGTGCCGGTACGTTGAGTCGACCTGGACGATGCGCCGGTAGGCTTCGTTCAAAGCGGGCGCAATTTGCGTTCCCCCGTCGGGCGTGATGCCGGCGATCAGGCGCTTGATGAGCGCCTTGTCCTCGGCCTTGCGCACGGGTACTGCCCACTGGAAAGAGTTGTCGAAGATGAGGACCCCCACGTAATCGTCGGTGTGGAGGTTTTCAACCACGCCGATTGCCGCCATGCGGGCCAGGTCAATCTTCTTGCCTTCCATGGACGACGATTTGTCGATGATCAGGACCACCGCGGTTCCTTCGGGCGAGCGGGGCGGTGCGAGTTTGGCGGGGAAGGTGCGTTCGATCGGATCTTCGGGCGCGTTCTTATGATCCACATAACTGTTGCGCTCGCCGGCGATCCAGAGAGCGCCGCCGCCGCGCTGGACGAACTCCTCCACGCGCTGTTTGTCGGCTGCGCTCAGGTTGTCGAGATTGTCATTATTGAAAACCACCAGCTGTGTATCGTCGAGGTTCGCCGGCAGCGTTTTCGATTGTGCGAAGTCGAAGCGATTGGCGGCCAGCAGCTGAGCCATATGTTGCTCGCTGCCCGCCGGGTCGTCCGATACCCAGACGACTTTGGGACGCCGTACCGCGACCGCATTTTCGAAGCGCGATTCTCCGAGGCCGGCGGCCTGCACCTTGCCGGCGAGATCGATGGCGCCCGCGGCGTTGAGGCTGGTGCGAATACGGACCCGGTTATCGCCCTGGGCAAGAGCGATCTGGTGAGTGCCGATGGGCTTGCCTTCGGCTTCCAGTTCCACGGTGGCCTCGGTGGCTTTCGGGGAGTAGATGGTGAGATCCACAGGGAAATGCTCGCCCGTGAAAACGGTTCCGGGGATACCCACGGCCTGGGTCTGGAGCTGAGGCTGGGTACGTCCCGCGAGCGCGATAGCATCCACCGGAACGCCCAGTTGCTGGGCCTGCCAGGCGGCTCGGGTGGCGGCACCGTCATTCTCGTTGCCGTCGGTAATCAGCACCACGCGATGGATGGTCCCGGCCGGCAGCGAGGCCAGCGCCTGGCGGATGGGCGACTCGAGATTGGTGCCGCGGCCACTCGCGCCAGGGCTGCGCTCGAGGCGGAATCCGGCCTCTTGTGGGGACAACGTTCGCGGGGTGCCGGCGAAGGGGATCACGGTCAGCAGATTCGATCCGCGTGCGCTTTCCATCTGGCGCAGGAGCGAGCTCTCGCGGGCCAGATCCTCGGGTGTGATGCTGGCGGAGGTATCGACCAGCGCCGCCAGAGCCACTTTGCGGTCGCGCGTTTCGAGCACCGGCGCGGCGAGGGCGACGATCACCAGCGCGGCCATGGCGATCTTCATCAGGAGCGGGCCGCGGCGCACCTGCCTTTGCCACTCCCATGCCAGCCAGGCCAGCGGGAGAACCAGGAGCGCCAGTACCCAGACGCGTTCGAAGGTCATGCGGCCCTCCCGAATGCGGGCTTCACGATGCGCAGGCGAGAAGTGGTGTAGCTGCCGTAGATCACCCACTCGGCGATCAGCAATGCCACGCCCATGATGGCCAGATACGGCCACAGAACGTGGCTGCGGCGGATAGTGTCAGTCCAGGCGGGGATGCCGTGGCGCGCGTTGGCCGGGGGCGTCCACTTCACTTCGCCCAGTTCGGGCAGCGTCAGCGAGTAGACGCGTTCGGAGCTGCCGGCGATCACACGCACCCGCGCCGGTTCACCGGCAAAAAACTGCACGGCGCGATCCCGGATATTGAAGGGCAGCATGCGGCCCGCGTCGGTGATCACCTGCACGGAACTCCGGTCTGTCTGTTGCGGAAAGGGCGACGCTACCGCTCCGGTGCTCTGCGTCGAGACATCGAGGTCGCGAAAGATGCCGGGGGCGATCCAGCGCAGAATATTGGCCAGTAGAAGAGGGGTGGCGAGCTCGTAGCGCATGGCGCCGCTGAACGGATCGAAGCCCATCACTACCATCCTCGATCCGTTGGCCGCCGTGCGGGCGACCATCACCGGGCCCTGGGCCACCTCGGCGACGCGAATGTCGGTGGATGCCGGTTCGAACACCGACGTGGACTCGATCTGGATATTGCGCGCGCGCAGGCCCTGAGTGAGCGGCTGATCCGGAATCCACTTCAGGTCCTCAGGATGTTCGATGCGCTGGCGAATCGGAATCGGCGGGTTTTGGGCCGGGGGGTCGATCCACAAAACGTTTTCCTGGGGGCCGACCGGCGGATGAAAGCGGTCGAGTATCAGGAGTTCGTCATTGCCATTGGTGGCCGGCGTGTATTGGGCGGCCGGATGGAAGTCGGCATTCACCCTTGGGTCGGAGGCCAGCGCGGGGCGGATCGTATCCGGTTGGTTGGAATAGACGACCACGTGCAGGGTATGTTGTTGCGGCAATTCCAGCGCCGCGTAGTTGTCGGCGGCGAAGGCGTCGCGGGGATAGAGGCGGGCTTCGAGAATCCCGGCGGCGCGCGTGCGCACCGCGAAGCTGGTTTCCTTTTCCGCGCCCGGGGCGAGGTCGACGGGATGCATTCCCTGAGGCGCTTTGCCGTAGTTGAGGGTGACGTTGACGGCGCGCGGCAGCTTACCGTAGTTGCGCACGCGCACCAGCACATCCCAGGCGCCGGGGTCGGTTTCGGAGCGCCGCGCGCCCATACTGCGGAGGCCGCAATTCTCGACCGCGTCATCCACCGTGAGAACGCGGAAGGCTGGGATGTCGGGCAGATTCACGCTATTGGCCTCGCGCGATGAGATGCGGCCGGGGCCAACGTAGACGATCTCGCCCGACTCGGCTCCGCTTTGCCGCTGTAGTTCGCGGGCGAATTCGACGTTCTGCGAAAGATTGAGCGCGGTGGCTCCGGGCTGCGACGCAAGGATGGCGCGAGCTACTTTACGGCGATCGGTTTCCCAGGAAGTGGCGGGCGTCGCAAGGCCATCGGCGCGCACCAGCAGCACGCGATCGGTGGGCGGGACGGCGCGCAGCCAGCCGAGCGCATTGGCTCGAGCGGCGTCCATCAGGGTCATATCTCTGCTGTTGGGCAAGCTGGCTCCCGGCATATTGGCACCCATCCAGGCGCTGGTGTCGAGGATCAGCACGTGGTCGCGGCGTTTATTCAGCGTGCCTCCAAATTGGAACTCCGCGATGGCGAGCAGGAGCAGTGCCATGCCGAGCAATTGCAAGAGCAGCGAGAGCGGCTGCTGGATGCGGCGCCGGCGCGATACGGGCGCGGGCTGTCCGGGCGCGACCCAGAAGCGCAGCGTCGAGACGATCTGCCGGCGGCGCGTTCGGTCGAGAAGGTAGAGTGCTACCGAAATGGCCGACACCGTTCCGAACAGCGTCAGAAATTGGCCGAGGCTGAGGTTGAGAAACTCCATTACTTTATGCGATATCAGGCGATACTTTCGATGCGGGCGAGGCTTCCGAAGATGGCTTCTTCGAGCGGCATGGAGGTCGGCAGGCCGGCATACTTTCCATCGTTACGAAAGGCCACCGTTTTGATGGACGCGGCGAAGCGGTCGAAGGCTTCGGTGTATTGGCGGCGCGCCTCGGCATCGATGTGGATGTGCAGGCGCGCGGAGGTTTCGGCATCGATGAAGTCGAGTTCTCCCGACCAGGGCGGGGTGCGATCTTCTTCGGCCCAGAGCTGAATCAGCATCAGCTCGTTGCCGTAGTCGGCGAGATACTGGAGGGCCTTTTCGCAGCCGGCTTCGTCGAGGAAATCGGAGATCACGATGACCAGGCCGCGCTGCGGATACTCATTCAGAAAGGTGCGGACTACGCCCAGGAAATTGGAGACGCCGCCGGGCTTCAGGTTCTCGAGAAAGCGCGAAAGCGGGGTGAAGCGATGACGTCCGCCGCCGCAGACCTTGCCCTCGTGCAGCTCGGCGTCGAAGGGAAGGACTTCGATGGTATCCAGCCTGACGAGGCCGACGTAGCAGAGGGACGCGGCGAGGCGCATGGCATAGTCGAACTTGCTCCCGACCATGGAAGCCGAGGTATCGACCAGCATGCGCACGGGCACTCGCGGCTCGATTTGAAACATCTTGAGGAACATTTTGTCGAGGCGCATGTAGGCTCGCCAGTTGACGGCGCGGAGATCGTCGCCCTGATGGTAGTGGCGATGATCGAGAAATTCCTGGCCGCCGCCGGCGAATCGCGAACGATTGTGCCCCCCGACGAGGCCGGCGAATGAGCGCTGCCAGTGGATGGTCAGGCGTTCGAGGCGTTCGAGAAACTGCCGGTCCAGTAAGGGTTGGTTTGCCAAAAGAAAACCCCGTTAGAGAGCAGATCGGAAATCTGCCCCACTTATGATGGCGCTGAGGATGGAGTCGGGCGTTCGACCGTCCGCGTGGGCGTCGAAATTCAGGATAATACGATGGCGCAGAATGGCGGGCGCGAGTTCCTTGATATCGTCGACGCTCAGATGATAGCGGCCGCGCATGAAGGCGAGGACGCGTCCGCATTCGACGAGAGACTGGGCGCCGCGGGGCGAACTGCCGTAGCGAATGTAGCGCCTGGCCTCCTCGTGGGCTTCCTTCCGATCGGGCTGGGTGGCCATGACCAGTTGCACGGCGTAATCCTGCACGTGCGGGGCTACCAGAACCTGGCGGCATTCGGCGCGCAGCTCGAGCACTTCGTCGCGGCCGAGCACGGAGTGGACGGTCGAGTCTTCGCGAGTGAGGGTGCGCTCCACGATGCGGCTGAGTTCGGCACGCGACGGGTACTGCACCACGATCTTCATCAGAAAGCGATCGAGCTGGGCCTCGGGCAGAGGATAAGTGCCCTCCATCTCGATGGGGTTCTGGGTGGCCATGACGAGGAAGGGCGATTCGAGCTCATGCGTGGTAGTGCCTGAGGTGACGGTGCGCTCCTGCATGGCTTCGAGCAGCGCGGACTGGGTCTTGGGCGTGGCGCGGTTGATTTCGTCGGCCAGCACGAGGTGGGCGAAGATGGGGCCGGGCTGGAAGCGGAACATCTTGTGGCCGCGGTCGTCGGATTCCATGATCATGCTGCCGACGATATCGGCGGGCATGAGGTCGGGCGTGAACTGGATGCGCGAGTAGCGGAGATTCAGGGCGCGCGCGAGGGTGCGCAGCAGAGTGGTCTTGCCGAGGCCGGGGACGCCTTCGAGCAGGACGTGACCGGCGGCGAGGAGGCAGATGAGGACGCCATCCACCACGCTCTGTTGTCCGACGATTACTTTACCGATCTCAGACCTGACCTGATTGAGTTTCGCGACCGCCGGGTTGATGGCGGCTTCCGTAGCCATGCATTGATTCTAGTGGATGGGCTGTGAAGGTTTGGCACCCCTCGCCAGGTAGTGCTGGTCGAGGGCTTGGCGGATCAGGGTCTTAATCACGGCCTGACGGCTTACGTTCAGTTCCTGGGCAGCCCGGTCGAGTTCCTCAAGCATAGTGGCGGTGAGATCCACGTTGACGCGCTGAATCGGTCGAACCATACGGCCTTCGCCCTTGAAGAAACCGGAAATGTCTTTTTTCGCGTCGGCCAATCTGGCAATGGCGTCGGCGGATATGGGCTTGACGGGCTTACGAGTTTTCTTCATATAAACGGACCTCCTCTTCGGTCGATCTCCACAGCGTTACAAGATGCAGGATCTCGCCGATTTCGTCTTCGTGGTGCTCGAAAATGACGGAGTAGAGCCGGTCGCCGACCCAACCGATGGCGAGATACCGCTCCGGCACGTCCGATCGCCGATCAAGCCAGTAAGGCCTGGAGAACAGCTCCTGAGCTTCTTCGAATCCGATGCCGCGGCGCGGATTCGCGCGGAGGCGCTTGCTCTTCCGGGCATCGAAGCTGAAGCGCATTGACTGATATAAGTGTTATACCAGACGAGTGGGCGCGGCTCTGGTGCGGTGGGGTTGCGGCATCGTTCTGGTTAGCGGGTTTTCATAGGGTTTCAGGCGGCTTTTTTGAATGTTCGGGGTGGTTCGGCGAGCGCCTTTGCCTCTTTTAGTTGGCGATTTCGTTCTACCAGGAAGTTCAGTTCCAGGGATGAAAAAGCAAAGCCATTTTGCGCGGGGTCGAAGGCCTGGCTTTTGCTTTCAGCGAGTTGGTGGAGGAGCTGGGCTTCTTCCCGATCCTTCTTGAGATGGGCCTGGCGCTCGGTCTGGAGCTGGTTGAGCTGTTCCATGTTCCTTTTGATGTTGCGGTTGATGCGCGATTCGTAGGTGGTGAGGAGGAGGATCTCTTTCGAGCTGCGCATGAAGGTGACCGCTTCGCTGAAAGCAACGTCGGCCTGGGGCGCTCCGGAATCGATCTGGTTTTGGGGGTAGCCGTGGCCGAGGGCGAAAATTCCGTCTTCGATCGAGTGGACGCGGTTGAGACGCCAGTGGTCGTGGGCGATCAGGTTGGCCAGTTGGAGCTCGAGGGGTCCGTCGGGGCTGAGGCGCGCGAGGATCGGATTGCAGAATTCGTCGTGTTCGCGGCGGTTGTCGTCAGTCATGACCGAAACCTGACCAGTGAGTCCGTGACGGAGACCGTTGAGACGGACTTTTTGTTTACCTTCTTCGGTGCGGGGTCCGGTGGATTTTAGGGCGTTGATTTGGTTGGCGCGTTGTTGGCGGTCGGAGAGGAGTCTTGAGACCTTCTCCAGATTTTTGCGGTCCTTTTCGAGGCGGCGTTGGTCGCGGAGTTCTTTGTTGAACGACATGAGGGTGCTCCTTCGGCTTCAGAAGTAGCATGCGGGGGAATGGGTTGGACGCGACCAGGGATGTAAGTGGTTGAGGGCATGGGGACGAAAGACGAAAGATTTCTGGACTGAGGCGGGGCTGACTCGGGGGGCGGCCCGCCTTAGGCTGGTTGTATGGAAGTGTCTTTTGAGATCCCGGACGATCTGGCCGGCCGCGCGATCGCGCCAGGCGACCTGTCACGCCGGGCGCTTGAAGCCTGCGCGCGCGAAGAATTCAGGGGAGGGCGCATAACGCAACCTGAGCTCCGGCGCATGCTCGGCCTGGGTCGCATTGAGCTGGATGGCTTCCTCAAGTCCCATGGCGTCTATGAAGACGTGACGATCGAGGATATCGAGCGCGATGTCGCCGATATGAGAGCGTGCCTGGGGGCGTAGGTTCCTGCAACTGGTCATCGCCGACACCGGGCCGGTCAATTACCCGATCCTGATCGGGCACGTTGGTCTGTTGCCACTCCTCTTTGAGCGGGTGATCATTCGGACCGCCGTGCGGGAAGAACTCGACGATGCCGACGCTCCCGCAGCGGTGCGCGCATTGATCGCGAGCCCGCCGGCATGGCAGAATCGCTCCACGCCGACCTGTTGCTCCTCGACGAACGGAAAGGCGTCAACGTTGCCCGCCGAAGGGGTTTTCGGGTTACCGGGACGCTGGGGCTGCTGGAAGTGGCGGCACAGGAGCGCCTGATTGATTTTGCGGATGCGGTAGAGCGCCTGTGGGGCACGACGTTCAGGGGTCCGGAAGAACTCCTCGCCGCCATGCCGGTTTGCACTTCCATAGATTACACGGAAGAGTAGGCCTCAATCGGCAAGCGCCCGGCAAAGCGTCAAGCGGCCCACGTTCAGAAGGTGTGCAACATACTGGCGGGCGTCGCCGTGTCGATTGCCTCGGTGAGCGAGTGGAATTTCACGCCACGGACGCGGAGATCGTCCAGCATGGTTATCAGGTCGCGCAAGCTGCGGCCCAGCCGGTCGAGCTTCCACACGATGAGCGTATCTCCGTGTTCCAGTTTCTTCTGGGAAGGCAGAAGGGCAGGGCGCTTCGTCGTGGCTCCCGATACCTTGGGCTGGAGAGTTGGCTCTGCTCCAGGATTTCGTTACCGGCTCCCTTACGGTCGCGGCTCGGTAAAATGCTCGTCTGGTGCGGGTTGGTGGACTGGGTATATGACACGCGTCAAGTGGCCTGTTTGCAGGCATTCCCGCGACGTGTCAAGACTTACCCATTTCGGGAAACAAACGGCAGCCCGGTCCTGCGCTTCGGTTAGTGAAAAACAATGGCTATGGGCAACGTTGCTCGAGTTCAGCCTTCAAGGCGGTCCACGTCACCCCGTTCTTTTGGTCCTCGTCGCGCGAGGCCAAGCGGCTTTCCAGTTCCGCCTGCTGCGCCCCGGTCAGAGGAAGGCGATCGGCTTCGAGACTGTCCCACAGCTGCGCAATCAGCGCAATCCGTTCGGGTGGCGACAGGCGGACGATCTCGTCGGGGGTGAGCAGTTCCATAGTTTGAGAATACGCTATGGACAGGCGGTAGCGCCTGTCCCACATTATGGTAGGATTTTCTTGATAAGCATGGTTCAGATTGTTCCATCCATCCTTTCGGCGGACTTTGCCCGCCTCGGGGAGGAGATCGCCACGGTGGAGCTGGGTGGGGCCAAAATGCTTCACGTGGATGTCATGGACGGGCACTTTGTTCCGAACCTGACGCTCGGCCCTCCTTTGGTTCAATCGATCCGGAAAATCACCAAATCGACACTCGACGTGCATCTGATGATCACGGATCCGGATACGTTCGCTCCCATTTTTATCGAGGCGGGGGCGGATCAGGTTTCCGTACATTACGAGGCCGCCACGCACCTCGACCGGACTTTGCACAACATTAAGAATCTGGGGGCTCGGGCGGGGATCGTTTTGAATCCGGCGACTCCGGTGAGCTTACTCGAAGATGTCATCGATGTTTGCGATTTCGTTTTGATCATGAGCGTCAATCCGGGATTCGGCGGGCAGGCTTTCATTCCGAATGCGCTGAATAAGATCCGGCGGCTGGACCGGATGCGGCGGGAGCGGCGGCTGGATTTCGCGATCGAGATCGACGGGGGCGTGAGCCATCAGAATGTGGAGGCGATCGTGCGGGCGGGTTGCAACTGGCTGGTGGCGGGGTCGCATGTTTTCCATAGTGCGGACCCGGCTGCAACCGTGAAGGAGATGCAACACCTGGCCGAAAACGCGGCGGCGATCCAGGTTTGAGAAAAGCGCGATTTAACGCACGGCGGGCGACACGGCTGTCCGCATGCGACTCGTTTGTGGGAAAATAAACAATCATCCGATGCAGAGACGCAATCCTATCCTCGTGATCACGGCGAGCCTGCTGGCAATTCTGTTGCTTTCCGGCTTTGGATTCCCGTACCCGTTCAAGAAGAAGAAGTACGAGACTCCGATCTCGAAGGACACGCTGCAGCCCGACAAGGTGCTGTTCGACCGCGCCATCCATAACATCGAAAAGGGCAACTACGAGATCGCCCGGCTGACGCTGAACACGCTGATCAATACTTACGACACAAGCGAGTATCTGGCGAAGGCCAAACTGGCTATTGCCGACAGCTGGTTCCGCGAGGGCGGCGCGCATGGCCTCGCGCAGGCGGAAGCCGAATACAAGGACTTTATCCTGTTCTACCCGAATATGGAAGAGGCGGCCGAATCGCAGTCGAGAGTTTGCGATATCCACTACAAGCAGATGGAAAAGGCCGACCGCGATTCCGCCCAGGCGCAGCGTGCCGAGGACGAATGCCGCGCGGTGATGACGCAGTTCCCCAATTCGAAGTTCGTCAAGAGCGCGGAGCAGAGAGTGCGCGAGGTTCAGGAAGTGCTGGCGCAGAAGGAGTACATGGCAGGCGAGTTCTATCACCACAAGCTCAGCTATCCGGCCGCGGCGAGCCGCTTTGCTTACGTGTCGCAGCAGTATCCGCTGTATAGCGGGTCGGACCAGGTGCTGTGGGAACTGGCGGATTCGTATCGGAAGATGGGCGATCGCTTCGAAGACAAGGAAGGCGATGCGCTGGCGAGAATCGTGAAGGATTATCCGTTGAGCGCCCATGTGGAGGCGGCGAAGGAGCGGTTGACGGCGCTGAAGAAGCCCATTCCGGCGGCGGATCCGGCGGCGTATGCGCACATGAAGTACGAACTGGAGAACCGGCACAAGCAGGGGATGGTGGCGAGGGCCACGGACCTGATTACGGGCCGTCCCGATACCAGCCTGGCGGCGAAGAGCGGCACGCCGACGATGACATCGCTGAAGCCTCCGGTTCCGCTCAGCGTGCCCGACGTGGCAGCGGGCAGAAATGCGGGCGGGGTCAGCGACGTGGTGGGCGGCGTGGTGAGCGATTCGACAGCCATCGATCAGGGCAAGGACGTGCGCATGAGTGCGCAGAACGGCACGCTGGTTCCGGATGCCGCGGGGACGGGTGAGCAGAGGGCCAGCGTAGGCTCGAACGGAGAGACCAGTTCGGCGGCAGAGGCCAAGCCCGAGCCGCCGCC
>JBEKAQ010000092.1:0-18281 GCA_050015835.1 Bryobacteraceae bacterium
TAAACGCGGCCCGGAATAAACCCCCGGAAAACCCTTCCTAAGAATGAAAACCAAACCTTCAGACTGAGGAAATTGTTAACATCGGGTGGGGCCAATTCAGAGTAGCGAAGTGGGGCCAGACCGCAGTAGCGAACTCAAATCTTCGTGTGGCTTGAGGAGGTGATCTTAGCTAATCTCCCGCTTCTGTTCCCAGGTCTGGAGATTGTCGAGGCCCATCCGTTCCATGTAACACGTGACGCCGAGGTGGCGATCAAGGAGATCGAGACGGACGATCTGCTGGCCACGATCGAAGAAGCAGTCTGGCAGCGACGCTTTCGTGACGTGGTGCGACTGCTGGTCAATGCGAGGATGCCGGCACCGCTGCTCGAAATCCTCACCAACAACCTTGAGATCGAGCCGTGCGGCGTTTATCGCGTCGACGGCCCACTAAATCTCGGCAGATTGCGCCAGTTAACCGGTCTGTCGCGCCCGGACCTCAAGGACCGCCCGTTCCAGCCTCAGGTTCCTGCTTTCCTCGCCAGGGATAAGGATTTTTTTGCGACGATCCAGCATGAAGACATGCTCCTCCACCATCCTTTCGACTCCTTCCAGCCCGTGGTCGAGTTCCTGAAACAGGCTGCCCGTGATCCAGGTGTGCTGGCTATCAAAATGACGCTTTATCGGCTGGGAAAGGGTTCCCCTGTGGTAGAGGCTCTTCTGGAGGCCGTTCGGAATGGAAAGCAGGTCGCGGTAGTCGTTGAGTTGCAGGCACGCTTTGACGAGGAGAGCAATATTGAATGGGCACGCGCACTGGAACGTCAGGGCGTGCATGTCGTTCACGGCCTGTCTGGACTGAAGGTCCACTCCAAAGTAGCCCTTGTGGTTCGACGAGAAGGCGACAAGATCCGCCGTTACCTTCACCTCGCCACGGGGAACTACAATCCAACGACCGCACATCTGTACACCGACATGGGATTGTTCACCTGCGACGCCGAAATCGGCGCGGATGCGACGACCCTTTTCAATTATTTGACTGGCTATTCGGAAAAGATTGAATTCAGCAAACTTCTGGTAGCGCCCGTGAACCTGCGTCAGCGCCTGTCTGAACTGATAAGGCGCGAGATCGAACATCATCGTCGAGGCCGGCGCGGACACCTCATTTTCAAGATGAACGCATTAGAGGATCCCGGCATGATGCGGTTGCTGTGCGAGGCCTCCTCCGCGGGTGTTCGCGTCGACTTGCTGGTTCGCGGCATTTGCTGTTTGCGGCCGGGCGTTTCCGGGGTGAGCGACAACATTCGGGTAATCAGTATTGTAGGGCGCTTTCTCGAACACAGTCGGATTTTTTGCTTCCGCAATGGCGGAAACGAGGAGGTCTACCTGGGCAGCGCCGATCTGATGACGCGCAATCTTAATTGCCGCGTCGAAGTACTTTTTCCAATCAGGTCGCCGCGCCTCGTTCATCGCATCCGGGACGAGATCCTGAGCCCGTACCTTGCGGATGATGCCAGCGCGCGTCACATGCGGCGCGACGGTACTTACACAACAAAGCCGCGAAATGGCGTGCTCAATAGCCAGGCCCGGTTCCTTGCGCAGCGCACTTCTCCGACCAACCTCATTGGCGGTGCGTCCGAACCTCATTGTCCGGACTGCTTCGAGTCTGGGAACGCGAATGGGGGAAAACCGGTCTTGGCCATCGCGCCCACTTTCGCAGCCCACCACGAAATGGTATTGGCAACGACCGAGTCCAATACAAGACTGTCAAACACTGGAGAAACGCTGCAGGAGTGCGCCGCCCGCGTTGCTGCAGATATCGATTCGCTGCGTAAACTGCTCAGTTCAAGAACGCAGGCAGCGAGCGGCCTTCCCCTTGACCGTAGTAAATAGCGTAACGCGCGGATCAGGATAGTGTGGGGTTGGCTGGGTCCGCATGCTGGGTTTGGATACCAATCCTCCATTCGGCTCGTGCGGATTTCTCCCGGGTAACCGACCTTGCGGAAGTAATCCGGAGAGTGCGCCGAAATCCAAACAAACCTTCAATAACTGACGAATACCCCAGGCGGGACCCGATCTCGCGCTTCCCCCAACTTATATTGGGAGCGTGAACGCCGACAGACCGTCGAGGCCGATCGGCGGACTGAAGCGCGTTTCATTCGCAGCTTCGGGCAGCGACCGTATCTGCCATCAGCCGCTCCGTCAGCCTGGACATCTTCTCCAGATAATCGGTAATCAGCATCAGCTCGCTGTCGCTGTAGCGCTCGACCACGCTTCGATATGACCTGCCAAGGGCTTCGTATTGCGACTCGAGTTCGGCGAAACTCTCCGGCCGGATACGAATGAAGACCTTCCGCCGGTCCTCGGTGTCGCGGACCCGCTCAATAAATCCCCGCTTTTCCAGCCGGTCGAGTATGTGTGTGATGGCTCCCGTCGTCAGACCGGCTATGTCTGAAAGCCAGCCAGCCGTCGCCAGGCCGCCGGGATGAAACCGGATCAGGCTGAGACACCTGGTATCGGTCGCGTTCAATCCGGCGGTCTGGGCGATTGCCTCATGCAGGAAGACCGTCTGCGTGCTGAACTTTCTTGAGAGATCTCCCAGATGCCGCCGGAGCTCAGAACTTTTTGTGTTCCTGGTCGAATTTGCTCTTGACATGCGATGGCTGCACTTTTAAGATAAAATTGACTGCAAAAAGAAGATGCTTACAACTTAAACTATATGGGGCCCGCAGAAGGGAGTCAAGTCCCGACGCCCCCGATCGAGGGTCCCGCACAAGGGAGCAACTCAAATGAATACCGAAACAATCGTCCATCCGAAATTGCATCATTACGGGCTGATTACCGCCGACCTGGACCCGATCGTCGATTGGTACAGAAAGGCGCTGGGTATGACAGTCAATCATCGCTCGAAAATTCCGGCCATCGCGCGCATAACACACCACGGTCCGCCCTTTTCAGCCCTGGCGTTCATCAGTAACGATGAGATGGATCATCGCATCGTGTTCTTTGAAATACCCAGGGCCACTACCGATCCGGACAGGCGCCAGCATACCGGGCTGCAGCACGTCGCCTTCGAGTGCACGACCATCGACGATCTGCTGGGTACCTATGTCCGTCTCAGGAACCTGGGCATACCGCTGCTCTGGGCCGCCGACCACGGGCCGGGAATATCCCTCTATTATCAGGACCCTGACCGGAACGTCGTCGAAATGTTCTTCTACAACTACGGCAGCCCATGGACGGCAACGGAATACCTTAGAACGGGCCAGGCGGGGAGGCCCGCGCAGATCGACCCGGACAAGCTAGTGGAGGCTCGTAAGGCCGGCGCGTCCCCGTGGGAAATACACGAACGCGCTGTGGCCGGAGAGTTCGCTCCACCCGAGCCCTGGGATCCGGCCACAAGCTTCTGAATGAGGTGTTCAAGAGGTTTCGGGAGGAGTTCCAGTCATGCCCGCCGCAATCCCGGAAACGTGGAACAGTCCGAGAGACAAGAGACTGACGATCGGCGCTCAACCCCGCCAGTTGTTCCAAGTCCGGTTGTGGAAGTTCGCATCGACGGCGATAGGTCCTGAACGACCGGCTGTTCGGAAGTTATCCGTCGCGAGGCGGAAGTCGCGATGGGAAGGTGAGCCTCGAGTTTTGGAACAGTTTTGGATCACTCGAGTTGTAGTGACGATGAGCCGAGTTTGGCTAAAGAGAAGCAATCAAAGGGCTTGGTCGCGAAGAACCTCGGCGAGAACCGGCTCGAAAAGCAGCAGGCCTGAATTGCTGGAAACTGCGCCTTGTAAGCCTATGAAAATAATGGTGGGCGCGCAGGGACTCGAACCCCGGACCTCCTGCGTGTGAATCAGGCCGGCTCCCGTAAGTCCTTGATTACACAGATTATATTTTGGTAAGAATATATTTGACAACTCCATAAAACTCAGCTAACATTGAGTTATGGAACAGGAACCAACTACCTTACTTGAAGCGGTTCAGTACTTTAAGAGCCCCGAAAACTGCCGGGAGTACATGGTTCCGAGACGCTGGCTGGATGGCGTCGTTACTTGCCCACAATGCGGCAGTTCTGCCGTTACCGCGCAGCCGAAATACAACCGTTGGCAGTGCAGCGTTCATCACGACCGCCGCCAGTTCACGCTGAAAACCGGAACGATCATGGAAGAGTCCCCTATCGGCCTGGACAAATGGATGCCCGCGATCTGGCTTCTATCCAGTAACCGTAACGGTATCTCTTCGTGGGAACTCCACCGGGCGCTGGGAGTAACCCAGAAAACGGCTTGGTTCATGCTTCAGCGAATCCGCCTTGCAATGCAAGATGAATGCCACGGCGGAAAGATCGGCGGCGAAGGCTGCGAGGTCGAGGTGGACGAAACCCTGATCGGTGGGAAGGCTCGAAACATGCATTATGACCGCAAGGTGCGGATGCAGAAAGATGGCCGGAATACTGGCAACAAAACCACCGTCATAGGCATTCTGGAGCGCAAAGGGAAGGTCCGAGCTAAGGTGACATCCGACCGCAAGAAGGCCACCATACAGCCTTTCGTGAAAGAAAACGTCCAGAAGGGCTCAGAGATTCACTCTGATGAGTTCGCCGATATGTGGCGGATGGACGACCAGTACACCCATCAGATCGTGAACCACCTTGAAACCTATGTGGACGGCAACGTCCACACTAACGGGATCGAGAACTTCTGGAGCTTGCTCAAGCGCGGGATCGGCGGCACTTACGTTTCGGTCGAGCCGTTCCATCTTTTCCGTTACGTTGATGAACAGGCGTTCCGCTACAACAATCGGCTTCCGATGTCCGACGCGGAGCGTTTCAGTTACCTGGTCCGCAAGATCGTCGGCAAGCGCCTCACGTACGCGCAGTTGATCGGACGGGAAGATGAAAGGCCGGAAGCTTTCTGAAAAAGAGGCAAAGCGACAGGGGCGCGGAAAGCGGGAATCTGTCCTGCGAGCGACTGTGGGATAGTATTGGCTGATGGCGATTTTCGTCGTAATGGGACTTGGCGACCCCGCAGCCTTGGGCGAGGCGATACAGGAGCACTTTCCTGACGAGTACTACGCTCTGGAGTCAGATAAGTGGTTCGTCTCAGCTGATGGCGTAACATCAAAGGACATTGCAATCAAACTCGGCATGCGCAAGGCCGACAAGGGCATAACGGGAATCGTGCTCCCAATTTCCGGATACAATGGCCTTGCTTCTCCAGATATCTGGGAATGGCTTAGGGCGAAAATGGCGAGGCCGAATGGCTAACCCACCAAAGTCTCAGCGCCCAGCCGTACCGCCGCCAGATCTCCCAATACCGCCGCCATTTCCTTCTGGGGATTACAGCTACACGGTAGAGCTTGTCGGCACTATTAATCGTGAAGTAGGGTCGCTTTTGAAGGCCGTAGCGTCGCTGGAGGAAGCGTCAAGGGAGCACGGAAAAGAATTGAAGGCCATCGGCAAGGACATTCACGCCGCTAAGGTTGTAGGCGGACTTCTCGTTCTCGCTGCCGGGTTTCTCGGTTGGACAATTCAACAACTTGTCGCCTACCTCTCTGCCCACCCCGTAAAATAACCAGGCACACATATTTAGCGCACAACCTTACTTAACTACGCCTTTAGCTTCCGCTTCGGCCCTCGCCTGTTTGGATTCAGCGCTGATTGCCTTTTGTACTCCGCTTCGCGGGCGAGAATCACCGCGCGCGGCACCGCGAGAATTTTCCGCACCGCTGCATCGAACTTTTCAAACTGATCCGGCCCGGTGTACTGCGCGGCTAGTTCTGGTGGTATGGCAATCGGTTTCGGTGGCTTCATTGCGTTTAATCGCCAGCTTTGGCTCTCTTTGTCATGATCACTTCCGATGTAGGCACTTTCTTTTCGGGAGTACCATCAAGAACATCCTCTTTCGGAAAGCCGAGTCCGGATGGGGGCCTTTTTTCGCGAAGAGCACTCTGATACTCTTCCTCGGAGCAAATGACAACAATATCTCCCTTATCGGCAACAACGCGGCGCTGCCCGGTTGCCCCGCCGTACAATAAAACGTTAACCCTTTGTCCCTCTATCATTTGAGTGTCCTCATGATTGAAGTCTACAAAGATCTTTTAGGTTTTTTCAAGGACAATCCTTTACCGTGTAACAAACTACATGCTAATAACATTGACAAATATTGCCTCCTGCATGGTATAGTGGTCGCATCTACGGCAGTGGGCTTACCCATTGAGCTAAGAATATGGCAGCAGAAAACGAAAACATCACACTGACCACACCCGCGTATGTTCCATACGCCACGCTGATATCCTCGCTGGATGCGCTTCGAAATCACGGAATACCGGCGAGCGGGAAGATCGACAAATCAATCTGGGAGTCTCAGTCCGGGTCTATCCGTGGGCAACTGATCCTGTCTTACAGGTTTTTTGGCCTCATAGACCCACAAAACCGTGTATTGCCATCGCTTCAGGCGCTTGTGAACGCGGTTGACCGGAAGCCTCTTTTAAGAAAAATTATAGAGGAAAAGTACCGCGATGTTATTGCTTTGGATCTGACTACGATCAGCCCTGGGCAACTCACGGAGGCGTTTGAAGCGTTTGGCATCAGCGGATCTACCCTTAAAACCGCTATGCGTTTTTTTATCAAGGCGTGTACGGAATTGGGAATCCCGATAGCAAAACGTTTTTCCGACAGAACGCGCTCCACCGGCCCACGGAAAAAAAGATCGGCCAATGGGTCGAGACGGGGTGACGTTACCCCACCGAGCGATCTCACGACGCCCCAGCATCACGTCAAGGGTACGTGGGAAGAGCAACTTCTGGGAAAGTTCCCAACCTTCGACCCTTCCTGGACCGATGACCTTAAGGCGAAATGGTTCGAGGGGTTCGGTCGATTGATGGGGGCGAAGCCAGGCGCATAAATGGATTTTCAAAGGGAGTTCAACAAGTGAACACTATGAGGGCCACCGCCCGTCACGCCAAGGCCACCGACGCGACGGGCCAAAAATCGAAGCGCCGATCCGGTAGTTTTTCGAGGGCCATCGGATCGGCGCGTGGTGACTGTAAAAATTACATTCGGTCCACTTGCGTGGGCGACATCGCTATCTTACATCAGTATGTCGTCCAGCGTGAGCGGTAAGGTTACCGCCCCAGAACGGGCGCGGCAATGTTCGCGCCCGTTCGCAAATCAACGAGGTTAACTAAAATGGCATTTGAACGCAAAACCTGGTGTTCCTTCACAGAGGAGGGCATCAAGAAGTATGTTTCGTCCGGTTCCGGCGTCTATGGGATCTACGGTCCCAATGGACTGCTGTATGTCGGGGAGAGCAACAATATGGAGCGTCGCCTTCTGGAACACCTGAACGAATCGGGAACCTGCATCAAGCGCGGGAGCCCCACGGATTGCACGTGGGAGGAGGTAGCAAACAATCAACGGAGAGTGGCCCGTCAAGACGTGCTTATTCTGGCACTGGCTCCGTCGTGCAACAAGAAGCTTGGCTAGCCCCGACCCCGTCTATTCCACCGGTCAGCCGGTAGAAGTATACATCCGTCCCGTTCACGGTGATGATCGTATAGAGCGCTGTACGGCGCACCGTGACGCGGGTGGATGTCGCCTCAGAATTGTACTCGCAGTCCCGCACAAGTCCTGGTAGCCCAGCCAGGTTAGCGATCCTTCCCAGCCACCCGACCGCCGAGAGCCATAATCCGCCAATACATCGCACGGTGTTGAATGCGCACGTGGACACCCACCGTGTTGAAAGTGCCCACCGGCCTGTCACGCCGCTACTATTTTCGTAGTTCATTTATGGAGTTGTCAAATATATTCTTACCTATATTTTCGCATTAAAATTTAATTTAAGCACCAAAAGTACTCTCGTGGGTGGGCAATTGGGTGGGCTGTTTCGCCTTCCCTGACTCATCGAACCCGTCGGTTTGAGATTCCCTCACTTGTCGGTTGCCAAAAGTTTCTCCGTTGGGCTGAGATGCGGGACAATATAAGGCATGGATGACGGTTTGGCAAGGGAGGTTTTCGTGGACTGGCAGAATTGCGATCTCGTCGAAATCGTCGCCGGAAAACAGGGTGGTGTTCCGCTCATAAAGGGTACGCGCATCCCCGCGCAACAGATCGTGGAGGAATCCGAACTGGGCAGTCCCGTGGAGGAAATCGCCGAGAACTATCCCTCGATAACAAGGGACCAGATAACGGCTTTGCTCGTCTATGCCGATGAACATAAGTCGCAGCCCGTCTTGTGACGCGTCGCATACTTTGTGATGAAAACATGCCCCATAAACTCCGCCATGCGCTCGCGGAGTTTGATACGGTAACCGTTCAATACATGGGTTTTGCCGGCTTAAAAAACGGCGAGTTACTCTCCGCGGCCGAGGTGGCGGGGTTCGACGTTCTTGTCACGGGAGACAAAACTCTCGAATATGAACAGAACATGAAGGACCGGATGATCGCGGTTGTGTCGCTGTCAGCTCCCCACTGGCGGCTGATAAAGGATCATGTCGGCCGCATCGCGATTGCCGTTGACATGGCGGTGCCCGGATCTTTCACGCGCGTCGATTGCGGCAAGTTCGCTCGACCGAAACGCCCACCCCGTAGTGTCCAGTAACCAGAACGTCCCTCGCTCTGTATGAGCGGCCTTAAGCATCAACACACCGTTATCTTTTCGGTGACTTCCGCAGTGGGTACTTGTCGGCCAGTGGCACACTTCTGCTGGCGGCCTTCTTTTTCGTAGCTTCCGCGACCGCCTTTTTCTTCGCGGGTCCGGCATCGGCGCCGATGCTTTGCGCCATGTCGAGCCCGAAGATATCGGAAAGGTCTTCGTCGCCGAGCACCTTCCCTGCTGCCGGCGCCTGTTTGGTCAACGGAAGCGCCTTGCCGGCCTTGACTATAAGTTCCTTTTCGTCCACTTCACGCAGGCGAAAGAGGAGTTCCGGCTGATGGTCGAACCGGGCGCCGACGCCGTAGAGCACGGCTGCCACATGCTTGCACATCCCCGCCCAGTCCGGACAACTGCACGAGAGCTTGATTTCAGCCGGTGAGGGGAACAATCCCTGGCTCTGCCGGCAAATCCTTTCCATCACGCCCTTCGAAAACCGTCCTTGCAGAAGCTCGACCAGTGAATCGATCGCTCCCGCGCAGTCCTCGCAAATCGATTTCCAGCGCTGCTTGCCAACCGGGGCAATTTTCAGCGTTATTTCGTAAAGCTCCGAGCCGCTGACCAGCGCCTGGATCGAGCCGGGCTTAATCTGGAGATCGACCACCGAACCGTTGCGCACATAGGTTCGCCCGCGCGGCAAACGATTGGCATAGTCGCTGTACCGCTCCAGATTTTCGCACCACGATTTGCCCCAGAAAGTTTTAACAATCGCCCGGCCATCAATGGTTACGGGCGAGATAGGGTGACCCTTCTTCCTGCGCTTTTCAATCTCGCGCATCGCCTTTCGGCGCCGCTCGGCCACGGAAACATACGGTTTCCAGCCGTAGAAATCCATCGGTCAATTCTCCTTCAGCGCTCTATTGAGATCGAGCGCAACCAGCTTCAGCAGATCTTCGTCGTTCAACTCCGTCAGCAACAGATCCGCTCCACCCTCAAGCAGTTCCTGCGAAAGCCGGCGCTTCGATTCGATCAGTTCGTCGATTTTCTCTTCTACGGTACCGCGGCATACGAACTTATGAACGAGGACGTTTTTTGTCTGGCCGATGCGGAAGGCGCGGTCGGTGGCCTGGTTCTCAACCGCCGGGTTCCACCACCGGTCGAAGTGCACTACATGGGAAGCGGCGGTCAGATTCAGACCCGTGCCTCCTGCCTTCAATGAGAGCACGAAGAATCCCACGGATTCGTCTTCCTGAAAGCGCCGTACGAGGTCCCCGCGGCTCCTAACCCCGGTTTCGCCGTGCAGCACAAGGCCCGGCCGTTCGAATACCGAGCCGAGAAATCGGGCCAGCGGCGACGTCATCTCGCGGAACTGCGTGAACACGAGCATTTTTTCCTGCCTCGCGGCGACCACTTCGGCGATTTCGCGTAAGCGCGTCCACTTGCCGCTGTCGGCTTCGCGCCATGCGCCGTCTCCCAACCACTGCGACGGATGGTTACAAATCTGCTTGAAGCGCATCAGGTACGAGAGAACCAGCCCTTTGCGCCTGATCCCCGAGTAGTCTCCGAGTTGCCCGGCGAGTTCGTTCACGGCCTGTTCGTACAACGCCGCCTGCGAACGCGCGAGCGGGCAGAACGCCTTCATCTCGGTTTTATCCGGCAGATCCGAGATCACGCTCCTGTCTGTCTTCAGGCGCCGCAGGATATAAGGTTTCACCAGTTCACGCAGAGGACCCCAGGAAGCTTGCGGGCTCGCCGCCAGACGTTTGGTGAATCTCGTGAACTCCTTCGCCGATCCCAACAGGCCGGGGTTGATGAAATCGAACAGAGACCATAAATCCCCCAGCCGGTTCTCCACGGGCGTGCCCGTCAGCGCCATCCTCGCTTCCGGCTTGAGATTTTTCACCGCGCGCGTCTGTTTGGCATCGGGGTTCTTGATTGCCTGCGCTTCGTCGAGGACCACCAGACGCCACGAAGCCTCGGCGACCCACTCCGCGCGCAACAGGTAACCATAAGTCGTAATTGCCAGATCCACCCCGCGCAAACCATCGGGTCCCAGTGCCTTGAGATCGCCCGCCGGACCCGCGGACGGATGCGCGATCAGAGTCTTCAGACTCGGCGTGAATCGCTCGATCTCCGACGCCCAGTTGGCCAGCAGCGAAGCGGGGACGATCAGCAGGCTCGGCTTCGGATTGGCGCCGGATTCGCGTTTGAGCAGCAGCAGCAGCGCAAGAACCTGGATAGTTTTGCCAAGCCCCATGTCGTCCGCAAGACAGGCGCCGAGGCCGAGTTTGGTCAGCAGATGAAGCCATCGCACGCCCACTTGCTGATACGGCCGCAACTTACCCTTCAGCCCAACGAGGGTGTCCACCCCATCCAGGCCTTGGGGGCTCCGCAGCGCTTTGAGCGTTTCCGCCAGCCATGGACCTGCCACCACCTGCGCCCAGCCCGCACCCTCCGCAGGCATGTCAGCGGACGCCATATCGGCTCCTGCCAGCAGACGCATGGCCTCACCAAAGGCGAGGCCGTTCTCGCGCGCAGCGCGCTCGGCTTCGCGGAAGCGGTCGATTGCCTGCTTCAGGTGTTCCGGGTTCAGCTCAATCCAGCGCCCCCGCACGAGCGCGAGTCCATCCGATTTGGCCAGCAGTTCCCTGATTTCTGCGGCGGTCAGCGTTTCGCCGTCGAGCGTGACCTCCATATGGAAATCGAGCAGCGCGTCCCGTCCGATTCCCGAGGGGGGCTTGCCTCCAACAGTGCCCGTCACGCGAGGCCGCGGCGGACGATTTCCCCGCCAGGTTGCGGGCATTCGCACCACCACGCCGGCGGATTCCAGTTCCGGGACATCCTTCAGGAGCTGCAGCGCTTCGCCGGGCGACCACCGCAAAGGATGGAAGATTTCACCTGCGTCGACCATCGCCTTGAGCCACGGGCATGCTTCCGCCGCACGCTGCACTGGAACAAGCAGTGAGAGAAGCCGTTCCTTGTTCGCCGCGCCCGCGTACTCGCGCAGCGCCTGCCCCAGGGGCAGATGCTGGGCTTTGGCCTGCGCCGAGAGCCGTGTCGTATAGGTGGCGAGAAACGCGAATGGGGCGCCCGCGTCCTTGCGGTTCTCGGCAAGATTGAAGTGAACGCGACCAACCAGGTTCCATGCCGGATTCCGCCGCTTCAGGAAATCCTGCACACCACATTTAGATTCGGATAGCTCGACCCAGAACGCCGTATCAAGTTCCTGCCACAAAGAGTGGAGGACTGCCGACGTCAGATATTCTGCGCCAATCAGCGGTGGCGTCGAGAGCGCGATTTTTTCCAGCTCTTGCATCAAAGGGGCCGCAAGGCGGAATTTATGCTGCGCGGTATCGCCTTCCCATCGTGTGCATAACGCGGTCACGTAGCTCGCACCGAAATCCCGCCACCAGGTGAAAACCGGCGGCAACGTCGTTCCGGCTTCATCCACCCCCAGAAGCAGAAGCCCGTGACCCGATCCGCGGGCGAAGGCCTCGTGCAGCCGTTCCGTAAGCCCCGTGTCGAGTCGCTGCGCCCCGGAATCGGAGACAATAACCAGTCGGCCGTGCGGGGTCAGGCAGAGAGCGGCACCGTCCATTTGCGCCCATCAGCTTAGCAGGGCCAGACTGGAAGGCCGGTTCAGGCTGCGCTCAGTCTTGAGAATGGATTCGTGCCCGAGCGATTTGCGGCGGAGGGCTTTTTAACCCGAGAGCAGGCATTGATCGCCTGCGAATTGAGCAGGAGATCAACCCACCCAATTGCCCACCCACTTCGCTCCCCATAGGTGTTCCCTGGCACGGAGACTGACCCCAGGTTATTGATTTGCTGGCAGGAGTGCGAAAGCTAACAGCGAGGCCGCGTACCTGCGCAACAGGGTTCACGCCACCCAGTTGCCCACCCACTTTCGTACTCATGGTGATCAGTTTTTGTTGACAGTTAACCGTAAGTTGTTGAAAGTATTGGTGGGCGCGCAGGGACTCGAACCCCGGACCTCCTGCGCGTGAATCAGGCGCTCTAACCAGCTGAGCTACGCGCCCCGAAAAGGCGGGCAATCCTTAATTCTAATACACCTCCACAGCCGGTCCGTTAAGCTGGCTTTGATGGGACCGAGCGCCACGCCGCGTGAAATCTATGCCGAAAGACTGGCGGAACGCACCCGCCAACTGCGGGATCTCTCGGCGCGGCGCAATCGCCTGGGCTATGTCCGCTTACTGATCGCTCTGGCCGGAACGGCGCTCATCTGGTGCGCCGTTCGCGGTCTGGCTCCCGCCTGGCCGATCGCCCTGCCTGTCGCCGTTTTCATCGCCTTCGTGTGGTGGCAATCGCGTATCGAGGGCGAAGCCGAGTGCGTGCGGCGGGCGATCTCCTTTTATGAACGCGGCATCGCGCGTCTGGAACATCGCTGGCAGGGCGGCGGCGAGACCGGCGAGCCTCGGAAATCTTTAAAACAAGGTGCCGGACCTCTACCGGGTCTTCAGGGGGCGTGATCCTGTTACTTGACACGACAGTCGCTATTCGCACGTCACTCTCTCTGAAGTCACATTCATATTCTTCTTTGAGGTTCATGATATTTCCGCTCCCCGGACATTGAGTCCAGCGTGTAACGAATTTTTCGGAATCGGCCTGGGGGGCCGGGCACTGGGCGAAGGATGTCGGCAATGGGAGACATCGGGATTGCGGAACGCGATCCGATTGCCGATCGAATTGAGCGGCACCTTCATGTCTTGATTCTACGCTGGTTAGGTATACGATTAGAGGCCCCCGTCAATTCACTTCCCCTGGGAACTGGGTCAATCGCTAGAGGGGGTGTTCACGTTCCGGTAATCATCTGCGAGGGCTCGTCATACTTGATGAGGCGACCGCGGGCACGCTCAGATCCGGGCGGTTTGCGCGTGCCCGCGGAATTCAATTGGAGGGGATGGCGTCGGGGATGGTCGAATCCACCGTCAGCCGTGTGGCCACGACGGTTCCGACCAGGTGATCGAGGTGGTTGCCCATTGGATCGTACACGTCTATGGTGAGCGTCCCGGTATAACTGTCTCCACTCGGCGAAAGCGTGTCTTGCTCGCGGACATTGACATAGCTGGCAACCATTCCGGTGGACGGGTCGTAATTGATCGCAAAATGGTTGATCTCGAAGGTCAGGAATCCCGTCTGTCCCCATACGCCCATACAAAAGTCTGAATGGACGGCGGAATTGATGAGTTCGGTTCCATCGCTGTGCCATTGCATGTATCCGAAGTCGAGGAGGGCACCGTCCGGGATCGAAGGATCGTGAGTCGTGTTGCCTTCGGAGATGAATTGAAACTTCCAAAGGCCGATGATCGACGGGGTCGACAAACCTTGAAGTTTTGCGGTGTTCGCCTGCGCCGCCGGTTGTTCCTGGCGGGACTCCCCGCCGGGAACGGCGAACTGAAACGGGCCCTTTAGGGAGGACATGTCGCCGCAACCGGCGACGGCGTTTGAGACCGAAATCGCCAGGAGAATCCCGGCTCCAAGGGTCAGGGTAACTGTTCGGGAGATTGCTTTCATTGAGGTTCCTCTTTCTGCCGCGGTGAAAATTCAGACGGAAACAACCGACCTTTTCGACTGTGCGTCTGCCGCGTGCATTCTGGAAGGCGCAATCGCGCCGTGAAAACATGAACCCCGGGAAAGATTTTTTTCGCCGGACGGGCTGGAGATCTCAGGCGGCGCTGTTCAATTCGGCGAAGAGCCACGCGCGCGCAATTTTCCAGTCGCGGAGCACGGTGTCGGGAGAGACCCTTACCACTTCCGCGGTCTCCTTGACGCTCAATCCGCCGAAGAATCGCAGCTCCACGATGCGAGCCTTGCGCGGGTCCACCGCGGATAAGGCATTGAGCGCGTCATCCAGACAGACCAACTCGCGCGCCCTGGCTTGGGCGATGTCCACTGCTTTGCCGACGTCGAGCAGCTGCGGCTTGCCACCCCGTTTGACGGCTGCTTTCCGTCGCGCACGGTCCAGCAGGATACGGCGCATCAGCGTCGCGGCTACGGCGAAGAAGTGTGCGCGGTGCTGCCAGTTGAGCTCCTCGGCGTTCACCAGACGAAGATAGACTTCGTGAACCAAATCAGTGCCCTGAAGGGTATATCCGGGACGTTCATTCCGCAGCAGCCGGGCGGCCAGGTGACGCAACTCCCGGTAGACGCGGGGAGTAAGTTGCTCGAGAGCCCCGGAGTCGCCATCAGCCCACGCTCGAAGCAGCTGCGTTGTGTCGGCTGTCGTTGTGTTGGCTTTCGTTGAACCCTCCATAAACCCGCTCAACGGGATTATAGCCTCGCGTTGTTCACGGTAAACCGGTCACAGCGAACGTCCTCCTCCTAGCTGTCAGAGGGTGTCAGCCACAATCCCAGACCGTCGTGATCTCGAACTGGGGAAGCTGCGAGTCAAAGCCTGCGGTCGTAAATGTCCTTCCACGATGAGCGTGGCGTCGCGGCCGGCAATTACCGCCCCGTTGGAAGTGCACTGCGGGCCTCCGGGAGCAGCAATGGCGACGTATTACGCCGTCCGCAGCCCGAGTCACCCGGGCGAAGCCGCGGTCCATCAGGGGCTCGGGGTTCTGTTGAGTCACGGCGACCGCTGGCGCTAACGGCGCGGCCTTTAGAAACTGTCTGCGATTCACTTGCATCCGAAACTCCTCAAGGAACGGGAATGCGATAAATATTGCGATGCGTGGTAACGCGCGGATAGGCGTAAACGGAAGGGTCCGCACCGCCGGAAACCCGTGGTTGGGGGAAGGTCTTCGCGCCAGGGAGATTTGCCGCATCGCTAAGCCTCGCAAGGCCTCCGGGAGGCAACGGCGGCACAAGCTGGCCCGGAGGCAGTGGCACGGCGTAGCTCTGGCGCGTGCGGGTGGAATGCACGTACAAGAACCTCTGATCCGGAGACCAACTCAATAACGCCGGTGTAACACCGCGGTTTTCCTCTCCCGCCGTTCCGCAGCCCTTGCAGATCAGCGTCCGCGAGCTTCCGTCATACGCGTCGACATAGACGTCCGCACCCACCCATACGGCCACTGCCTTCCCATCCGGAGAAATGGCGTAAAGGAACGAGACTGGCCCGGGGAACAGTCTTCGAAGTCCCGTTCCGTCCTCGTTCACGTGATAGAGGTAGTAGACTCCTTTTTCACCTCCCGCGAAGAGGACGCCGCCGTGGGGATCGAACAGGGCGCGATCCGCATACTCAGGAGAGGCCAGGCGGCGCGGCGGCGAACTCGCATCCAGGGGCGCCATCCAGAGCTGCGAGTACCCGGATTCGTCGACACTCAGAAAAACCACGCGCTTCCCATCCGGCGAGACGTTATAGTGTTCGGTCAGGTAATCCGGCAGCAGTCGCGTGGCGCGTCCCGTTTCGAGGCTGGCGGACCATAACTCGCCGCTCACGAAGCGGTGGCTGGCTCGCGAGCGTACCAGGTAGTAGAGAGTCCTGCCATCGCCGGAAAACGAGGGAAGAAACGCGAAACCTTCGGAAGTGATCTGCCGGTCGCCACTGGCGTCGTGAACCCAAAGCGTGCTTTGGCTGGCGCCCACCGAAGTCACGAAGGACCGGCCGTCCGGATCGAAAGAGAGCCCTCGTTCCTCCGTAGCGCCGGAAGTTACGCGCTCGGGAGTTCCGTCGGGGAAGCGCTGCCGCCAGATGTGATATCCATCGCCGGTATTGGCGGACATGTACATCCACTTTCCATCGGGCGACCACGCGGCGTCGGTGCACTGTGCCGGCTGAGGACCGACGCGGGTTCCCCCGGCGCGAGTTCCTGTGGAGCCGCCGTCGAAAGGAACCAGGCGGCACGGCTGCCAACCGTCCAGATCCATTTCGACGACCAGCACGCCGCGGTGGTCGGGCGAAAGAAAGGACCGGTGCGCCATCCCGTTCGGGCCGGCCGGCATATAGACCGTGCGCAATTCCGAGCGGCTCTCCGAGGATTCGAATATCCCCATATGGATGCCATCCCCGGAAGTGGCGGAGAACATCACGCGCCGTTGGCCGGGCACCGGCTCGATCCAACTCAAAGCGGATGACCGGGCCAAAAATCGCGTTGGCTCACCGCCCAGAACGGGGGCAGTCCACGTACCACCACCGCTGTTGCCATCAGTAAAAGCGATCCGGCTGCCGTCCGGCGAAAAGGCCACGGGTCCCTCCTTGCCGAAGGCGCTATCGTGGGTCACTTGAACCGGATCGCCGTTCGGCAGAAGCTTGACGTAAACGTCTCCGGGCCCCTCGAAGGGGTTTTCGCCGCGAATAAACGCCAGCATTCGGCCGTCTGGAGACAGCGTCGGCGCAACGGCTGAGTCCGCGAAGTTGGTGAGCTGCGTGTATTCGAGACGCGGAACGCCGCCGGCCGACTTCGGGCGGAGGATAAACCACCCCTCGCCAGCCGCGACCGCAACCAGAGCAGCCGCACCGATCGCGATCCATTTCCAGTCGCGCCGGCCTGGTTTGCCGCTTCCAACCGGGGCGGGCGCGGATTCGACAACCGTCTGGCGAGTGGCTCGCCTCAGATCGACCACCAGATCCCGCATGGATTGGTAACGCTCGGCCGGGTCCTTCTCGATAGCTTTTTCGATGGCCGATCGCAGGGGCAGCGGCACGTCTCCGCCCAGCGGCTCTGGCGCGGAGTGCAGGATGGCCTGCAGCACCTGGAGGTTGGTATTCCCGGTGAAGGGGCGCCGCCCGCCGAGCAATTCGTAGAGCAACACGCCGAATGAGAAAATATCGCTGCGAGCGTCGACCGGCTTTCCCGCGGCCTGCTCGGGCGACATGTAAGGGATCGTGCCGATGATCATCCCCGGGCGCGTACGGCCCTCCGTAAATGTGCGGGTCAGGTCGGTGTCGGCGCCTTCGGCAAGCTTCGCCAAGCCGAAATCAGCCAGCTTGGCGTACCCGCTCCGGCTGACCAGGATGTTATCGGGCTTGATATCGCGATGCAGGATACCCGCGGCATGGGCTACGGCCAGCCCATCCGCGACGCCGGTGAGTAGTTCGATTATCTGACGCCAGGTGCGCTTCCCGGAACCGACCCACGTCTTCAGCGTGCCGCCATCCACAAACTCCATGACCAGGTATTGCCGTCCCTCGAACTCGCCCGCGTCGTAGACCGTGAGAATGTGCGGGTGGTTAAGAGACGACGCGGTCTGCGCCTCCCTCTGGAACCGGTGTCGCGCTGCCGCATCCGCGAATTCGTTGGAAAGAAACTTGATAGCGACGGGCCGGTTAAGATTGGTGTCCAGCGCGCGGTAAACCACGCCCATGCCGCCTTCGCCCAATTGCCCCTCGATCTCATAGCGCCCGACGCGTTCCCCTGCCGAGTGACTCGAGTTCTTCGTGTCCTCCAGAACCTCCGACGCCGGCGGGCGATCAAGCAGCATCGACCCCTCCTGCGCCAACATTCGTTCAACGGCGCGCCTCACGTCGGGATCGGCCCGGTCGAGCAGGGCGGAACGTTCCTGCGGCTTGCATGCCAGAACGGATACGTACAACCCCTCAATCTGCTGGAAACGTTCCGGAGTCATGTCTCTACAATCTTACTGCGGTATTCCCATCGCGATTGCCGCGGCAAGCTGCATGGGTTTTGGCACAGTGACCGCCAATCCAGCTGGAAAGCAGGTGCTCTGTGTCAGAATTCGGCGCCTACGACGGCTGGGGAGTCTCGTAAGCCTCTGAAAATAATGGTGGGCGCGCAGGGACTCGAACCCCGGACCTCCTGCGTG
>JBEKAQ010000093.1:0-18125 GCA_050015835.1 Bryobacteraceae bacterium
AAGGGGGCTCCGCCAAGTGCTGGATCGGGCCGAAAGCCCCTGTTTCACCGACTCCGCGATCGACTTCGTGATATAGGTTCGCCCCCGGGCCACTTCACGAATGGCCGTCAGCAGTTCGTCTCCCGCCGAGCTTTTCAGCACATAGCCGGCCCCCCCGGCAGCCAGTGCCTCGGTGGCGAAGGCGACATCCTGGCGCATGGTAAGGAAGATGATCTTGACGCCGGAGTTACTCTTGCGGATTTGCCGGGCAGCCTCGATACCGTTGAGCAGAGGCATCGTAATGTCGGCAACGATCATGTCGGGCTGCGTCCGTTCCGCCGCAAGAACCAGGGCGCGCCCGTCGTTGACCACATCCACAATTTCGAGATCGGGATGATCGAGAACGCGGCGCAGTCCTTCGATCACAATGGCGTGGTCGTCGGCCAGCAGCAGTCTGCACCGTTTCATTTTCCTCTCCTTTTGAGAGGAACAATGACTTCCACCGTGGTGCCCTGGCCCGGTTGCGACTGAATGGTGAATTTGCCGTGGATCAACCGCACCCGTTCTTCCATGCTGATCAGGCCCAGCCCTCCCTTCCCCTTGACTTCGTTGAGATCGAAGCCGTCGCCGACGTCTTGAATACGAAGGGCGATGCCGTCTTTTCTCCCCGAGAGCAGGACGCTCACTTTGGTGGCATCGGCGTGCTTGGCGATGTTTCGAAGGCTTTCCTGCGCCACGCGATAGAGGCACAGGGAAACGTCTTCCGGGAGAGAAGCCGGCACACCCCTCGATTCGACTTCGCACGGAATGGCCGCCTGCGCCGAGAAGGCCATGCATTCCTCCTTTAGCGCCGCTTCAAGGCCAAGCTCATCGAGGATGGCCGGATGCAGCCTCCGGGACAAAGCGTGCAGGTCTGTCGCCAGGCTATCGATTCGGGCGCTGAGAGCGCGGGCGCGTTCCGGGAGCGAGTCGTGCGGATCGGTGGAAGGCCGGAGCAGCGTCGAAACCTCCATGCCCAATGCCGCCAGCTTCTGGCTGAGATCATCGTGCAGTTCCCTCGCCAAATCCTTGTTGCCCGCTTCCTGAAGGCTGAGAAGGCGCGCCGTCAGGGCTTGCAGCTCCTTCTGATTTTGCAACAATATCGCTTCGCTCTTCTTCCGTTCGGTGATATCGGAAATGAAACTCACACCGAGTTGGCCGGCTTTGGTTTTGAAATAGCTCAAGCCGATCTCAACGGGGAATTCCGACCCATCCTTGCGCAATCCAAGGATTTCGAGGCCGGCGCCCATGGCGCGCATGCGCGGGTTCAGAAAGTAGGCTGCCATATACCCGACGTGCTGTTGCCGGAATCGTTCCGGGATCAGCATCGCCACCGGCTGGCCGATCAGCGTCTTGCGCGTGTAGCCGAACGTAACCTCGGCCGCCGCATTCACGAACATGATACGGCCCTCGGTGTTGTGAGCAAGAACCGCGTTGGGCGCCGTTTCGAGGATGGTGCGAACGGCCTCGTCGCTGTCCCGCACCTGTTCCTGCGCTTCGGCGCGCTCCGTCACGTCCACGCCGGTGCGAATCACGTAGTCCACGGTTCCGCCATCCTGTACGGCGACGGTGTTGGACCAGGCGATTAACCGGCTTCCGCCTTGTTGGGTAACCCAGTGCGTCTCGCCGTGCGCCTCCCCGCCCCTGAGTACTGCCTCGATGCCGCGCTTCACCTCAGCCCTTTCTTCCGGGGCAGGCAGGAAGTCCCAAAGCGCCTTCCCTTTCACTTCTTCGAGCGAATATCCCGTCAGCTCCTGCGCGGCGCGATTGAACTGGCTGACGCGTCCTTCGCGGTCCAGAACGATCACCAGCAGATCCTTCGCCGCGTCGAGGATGGCCGTGGTGAGCTTCCGTTCCCGCTGCGAGGTCTCGCGGCTCTCTCTCAGGTCGTTCACATCCACAAACGCGATCAGGACGCCGTCGATCCTGCGATCCGCCGTCAGGAACGGGTGAATGCGGACGGAGTACCAGCGCCTGTCCTCGCCCTGCACCTCGCGCCAAACATCGCCCAACCCTTTGAGGACGTGCGCGATCGAGTCCTCCAGATCCGGCAGATGGAACCCGATGCGGATATGGCCGATCGGGCGGCCGATATCGCCCGGAAGCAGGCGAAGCAGCTTCTCCGCCGGAGGCGTGAAGCGGCGGATGCGCCGGTCGCCGCCGAGAATCACGATCGGGATATCCACGTCGTTGAGCACGTTGCTCAACTCGTCGCTGAGATGGGCCAGTTCCGTGTTGCGCTTCTGCAGCTGCTCGTTCAGCGTGACCAGTTCTTCATTGGTGGACTGAAGCTCTTCCTTGGCGGTCTCGAGCTCCTCGTTGGTACTGTGAAGCTCCTCCATACTGGACTGAGCTTCTTCGTTGGCCGCCTTCAACTCTTCGTTGGTAGTCTCGTGCTCCTGAATGATGGCCTGCAGGTAGTCGCGCGTGCGGGTCAGATCGTTCTTGACCTCGGCCAATTCCCGATCCTCCTCAACGGGGCGCCGCACGGCGGGTTTGGTGCGCTGTTCGGGGGGAAGGGCAACGTCTTCGAACAGGATGAGAAAGTACCGGTCTCCCGCTCGGCGCGCCGGCAGAGGCCGGACCTCAATGTTGACGAATTGAACGTCCCCGTTGCGCTTAATCCGGATTCCTTCTTTCTTGACGCTCGCTCCCGTTTTGCGGGCCTTATTGACAGCTCCCCGGAGCTCGATTACGAGCTCTTCGCGAAGCATTCTGAGGAGCTGGAACGTCGCCTTTCCCGGAACCGGCCGGAGATACGGGCTGGTGTCGCCGCGGAAATGCAGGATCTGAAGGTCGTTGTTGACCACCAGCCCGGCGTGCCGGGAGCGTTCCCAGATAATGCGGTCGGCCTCTTTCTCCAGGTCGAAGCCGGGAACCTCCTCGAAGTGGCGCTTCCCCGGGTGGGCCGGCTTCTCCAATGGCACGGGCAAGGCTTCCCACGCAGTGGCCGTCGCAGCGACCTTCGCGAAGAACTTATTCTTTCGGTCGACCACCTTGAAATCCGTAAAGCCCCCCAGCGTTTCCGACTTGCCGAGAAGCAGGAATCCGCCATCCCGCAACGCGTAACGGAAGGACGTCAGAATCCTCTTCTGCAGAACCGGCTCGAGGTAGATCAGCACGTTGCGGCAACTGATCAGATCCATACGTGAGAATGGGGGATCCTTGGTCAGGTCGTGCCGCGCAAAGATGCACAATTCGCGGATGCCGGACTTAATCTGGTAGTTCCCCTCCACCGCGGTAAAAAAACGCCGCACGCGCTCCTTCGAAACTTTCTTCAGAGCGTCTTTCGGATACACGCCGGCGCGCGCCCGGTCGACGGCCTGCTCGCTGATATCGCTGGCGAAGATTTGAATCGGCGTGGATGTGGCCCGATCCCGCAGACTCTCGAACAGGCAGATGGCGATGGAATAGGCCTCCTCGCCGGTCGAGCAGCCCGGTACCCAGATGCGAATGGGATCGCCCTCCGGCTCGCGCGCGAGGATTTGCGGAATAATCCTTCCGCGCAGCGCACGGAAGACGTCGGGGTCCCGAAAGAAGCCGGTGACATGAATCAGCAGATCCCGGTAGAGATCGTGCAGCTCTTCGCGGTTGCCCTGCAGGTGCTTCAGGTACTCGCTCAACCGCTCGATTTTTTTCAAAGCCATGCGGCGGGCGATGCGGCGGCTGAGAGTGGATTTCTTGTAGAACGTGAAGTCTACGCCGGACGCGTCGCGGAGCAGCTTGAAGAGGCGCAGCCAATCCTCGTCCCAGGCAGGAGCGAGCGGAGCCTCCTTGTCGAGGTTAGGAAGCCCCGCCGGAGGATGAAGCGCGATCTGCGCCAGCTCCCGCGCGATGCGTTCCGGTGGGAGCACGAAATCGACGCATCCCGCTGACAGCGCGCTCCTCGGCATCCCGTCGAATTTGGCGGATTTGGGTTCCTGGGCGAAAGTAATGCCCCCCGCCGCCCGGATGGCTTTGAGCCCCAGCGTTCCATCCGTAGCGGTTCCGGATAAAACCACGCCGATAGCCCGGTGCCCGTTAGCCTCGGCCAGCGTGCGGAAGAAATGGTCGATCGGCAAGTGACGGCCGGCGGCGGCCTTGCGGATGGAAACCCGCAGTCCCGCATCCGTCAGGCTCAGGTCGGCGTTGGAAGGAATCACATAGACGTGGTTGGGTTCCACGCGCGTTCCCTGCCGGACCTCGGTAACCGACATTTCGGTTACCTTCGAGAGCAGCTCGGTGAGCATGCTTTCATGCTCGGCCTCGAGGTGCTGGATCAGGACAAAAGCCATCCCGGTGTCGAGTGGCAAAGCGCTCAGGAGTTCCGTGAAAGCTTCGAGACCGCCTGCCGACGCTCCGATACCTACGATGGGGAACATCTTCCCGCCCGTTGGCGGGTGGGAAGCCGCCTGACGAGCATTTGTGGCTCGATTTTTCGCGGGTTTTCGGGTAGCCGTCTTCATCGCATGCGCGCGCAGAGCGTTTCCCGAGAGTATCACGCATTCGGGGTGGTTTCGCGCAGATCGACACGCACATCGACCGGATTGGGTCAAGCGGCGTTTGGTGGCGCCGATTTTATGGCTCAACTCCACCGTCAGAGGGTTGGGGCTGTGCCGCATTTATTTTCAATGAAGGCTATTGGGGCCTGTCGGTAGGTTTCTACGACGGGATCGACTCCCGCTGCCGTGTAGATCGCCAGTTTGCCGATCGACACCTCGATCCCACCAGCCCCATGCATGGCGTACGTGGAAAGTCGCGGCGGCGGATCGGGGATTCCCCGATCGATTGCGGCTGTTGGAGCGTGCCGGGAATGGTTTCGAACACTCGTGCCCGTGGTTCTGTAACAACCGGCACGCAGGCGTCTTAGCGCCCGATTACAAGAATCATGAAGCTGTCCGGCACAGCCTGGGGCCTGCCGGCTTTTCCGTCCTTCGGCGCTGCGGGCGCTCCGTATTCCGCCGTCGGAGAGTACAACTTGTGTGCTTTTTGATCCGCACCGATGGTGCGTGCGCCCAGCTGGGTCGGGATGGTCGCGACCACGTCGTACTTGCCCGGTGACGTTTCGCCCACCATCGTGATATTGCCCTCGCGATTGGCGCTGAAGGCATAGCCGTCGTCGAACGCCACGCCGTCCGGCCCCGTGCCGATGGCGGGAGTCGCGAGCACCTTGCCCGCAGCCGGATCGCTGACGATCATCGTCTTGTTATCGCAAACCGAAAACAGCACATCCTTCTTCGGGTCGATGGCAAGGCCGCTCGGGCTGTCGCAGGGAGCGATGGAGTACCGCTTCTCGACCGTGGCATCTTTCGCGTTGATCTCGACAATCTCGTTCTTGTCCTCGATATTGACGAATACATGGCCTTTGCCGTCCACCTGGCAAAACTCAGGCTTGCCGCCCAGCGCCACCGACGCGTTGATTACTTCTCCGGTCTTCGCGTCGAACACGGTGGAGTCCTTGCTCCTGCCATTGAAGGTGAATACGCGGTGCGTCACCGGTTCGTAAATGATGGAGTCGGGATTGGCGCCCGTCTTCACGTTGCCCGTGGGCTTGCTGGTCTTCAGGTCGAAGATGGTGACGTCGTTGCTTTGACCGTTGCTGGTGAAACCCTTACCCAGATCGTCGGCGACGGCAATCCCGTGTACGCCCTTCGTATCCGGAATGGTAGCGATCAGCTTATCCGTGGTGGTGTCGATGACTTCCGTCTGCGTGCCGTGCGAAACATAGAGACGGTGATTGGCGCTATCCACATACACGTAATCCCAGCTGCCCGCTCCGCCGATTTTGATCTTGTTCACCACCTTATAGGTGGGTGGGGCCGCGAAGGCCGATGCGCCGAGCAACAGGGCCAGAGATGCCGATGCGATTCGATGTTTCATTCTTGATGACTCCTTGGACGGACCTCAAATATGTTACAGCAGGAAGCTGAAGAATTGCTGAAGTCTTTAAGAGCTACACTGGTTGTTATGCGTTCCGGATTAATCTTACTTTGCGCCGCAGTGGCGCTGCTGGCGGAATCCACGGCGGGTGTGAAGTGGACAGCGCCATCGGGCTGGGTTTCGAAAGGCGCCGCACCGATGCGCGCCGCCACATACACCGTGGGCGACGCGGAGTGCGTAGTCTACTTTTTCGGACCGGGCCAGGGCGGCAGCGTGGAAGCGAATCTCGCCCGCTGGGGAGGCCAGTTTACCCGCAATGGCTCGCCCGCGCCTTCGAAGACCGCCAAACGCACCGTGCACGGATTGCCCGTCACCACCATGGACGTGACCGGTGTGTATGCCGGGATGGGCGGACCCATGATGGCGCCTCAGGCGCCGCAAGCCGATTACCGGATGCTGGCCGCCATCGTGGAAAATCCCAATGGCAACCTGTTCCTGAAATTCACCGGCCCGGTTAAGACCGTAATCGCCAATGAGCGGAAGTTCGAACAACTGCTCGCGTCGTTTCAGAAGGAATAGCCGGTCCTTACAGCCAGACCAGCCCATGCCGGATGGCGATGCATCGTGAACGAGCCCGAGCAGATCGGCTTCGTCGAATCGCGAAACCGGCTCGATGGTCATTCAGATCGTGTTAACGCGTCATCGCTGAGCGTGTCGTTAGTGAGTCTGGCTGCGGCCCGGCGGCATGCGTCCATTCAGCGCATCGTCGAGCGCAACGTGGTTGGTCTCGAGCGTGGCGCCGATCACCTGATCGAGCGAAACACGCGCGTGAGCGTAAGCGGTCCGAGCATTGATCTCGGAAGTCTGCGCGGCCACCAGCGCTCTCTGCGCAATAATCACGTTGCCGATCGACGATTTTCCGAACGCGAACTTCTGCTGTTCGGCCTTGAGCAACTGGTCGTCCAGTTCGCGCGTATCGACGGCCGAGGAATACTTCGCGCGCGCCTGGCGAAGCCCGATCAGCTGATTCGAGATCGCCACCACGATGGCATTCAAATCCCTCTGGCCGCCGACCGCCGACTGGCGCAGCTGTAACTGGTCGATCCCGTAATCGGCCTGCGCGGCGCGGTTGTTGAATGGGGCCGAGAAGGATAACGACAGAGCCTCGCTGGGAAAATCGCGTCGAAAAATCTGCCCCAGAGCGGTGCCGTAGCCGCCGGTGAAATAGTTATTGACCGGAACTCCCGAAGAAGGCTGATAAGCGCCGGCCAATCCCCGATCCTGCGCCTGCGCGGTTACAGCCAGGCTGGGCAGCAGCGGGTTGATGGTACCGAGCGCGCCGATCTCCTGCGTCTGGTCGCGGATTTTTGCCGCCGCTACATCAGGCCGTTTTTCCATCGCCATGGCCACTAACTGCCGCAGAGCCGGTAAGTCGTCGGTGGCGGGTATATCGATGTGATCGAGAGGAACGATCGCCGCTTCATCGAGCGCCGGATCTTCGCTGCGGCTCAGTGCTTCTTTGAGCCGCGTCTCCAGTTGCCGCACGCTCGCCTGCGCAATCAGCAGATCCTGCCGGCTTCCCGCAGCTTCGGACTCGGCACGCGGAAGCTCGACGCGGGCCACGGCTCCGATCTGAATCTGGGCCCTGGTATCCTCATAGAATTTCTGCGCGATCTCGAGCGCCTGCGCTCTTGCTTTCAACTCATCGTCGGCGCTCGCAAGATCCCAGTAAAGATTGATTACGCTCGTCACCACATCGACAACCTGTGAACGGAACGTCTCGCGCGCGCCTTCCACATTCAATTTCGCGATGCGAATGTACCGGTCGTTGAGCTTAATGCCCAGGCCCTGCAAAAGCTGATGGCGGAGATACACGGCGAGATACGGACCCACCTCGGGATTGTTCACGTCGCCCGGCGAGTTTTCGTGCAGATATTGCTCGTAGTCCGTGATCTGGAACGTGCCGCCGCTGATCAGGCCCTCCGTGAAGACCGTGCTGTAAGTATGCTTCGCCTGCACCAGGGCGTAGGTTCCAACTCCAATGCTGTTGGCAAAGGGCTGCGTCTGATGCGAAAAGGACATGGTGTATTGCAAATTGGGATCGAGATTCGGGGTGATCTGCCCAACCTGCTGGACGGTGGTGTTGCCATTGCCGCCGGCGCCTCCACCGTTGCCGAAGCTGGCGAGCCCCGACGCCTGAATACTTCCGACCGCGCCCAGACCGTTATCGACAGCGGCAATCTGCGCACTGCCGCTGGGCACGCCGCGAATCGGGCCGCCGGCTTGCTGACGGGTCAAAGCGGATGCGGCCAGCAGTGGCTCGTAGCGCGCGACTTCGAGATCCAGATTGTTTTCGATGGCGAGTGCGATGGCATCCTGCAGAGTCAGATAAAGCTTTCCCGCCCGGATGAGACCCGCGAGGCGCGCCGAATTGTTGACCCGGACGGGTGGCGTCTGGTGGACCTGGTAATCGCGCAGAATGGGCGCCTGGGCGCTCGACAGCACCGGGATCAGGATCAGTATGTGGGACAGACGCTTCCGTCTGTCCATTCTTATCCTCATCGCGCCTTCTCCATCGGCACCGAATCCGGAATCACGGATTGTCTCGCCACGTGACCGGACGCCGCTTCCGCCATCGCAATATGATTCGCCTCCAGCGTCTGGCCCACCGCCTGATCGAAAGCGATTTTGGCGTGCGTGTAATTGGCCATCGATTGCAGTTCCGCCGTCTGGTCCGCGGCCAGATCGTTCTGCGCCTGAATCACCAGCGTGGCATCGGTCACCGCGCCGAACTTGAAGCGATTTTGCTCCGCCTGCAGATTCTGCTCCGCCAGCTCACGCGTGTTGACGGCGGTCTCACAGCGGGCACGCGCCTGCTGCAATCCGATTACATTATTCCTGACTTCGACGGCGATCTGATTGGTCGCTCTGCGAAGCTGTAACTCAAGCTGGCGAACCTGCAGCGCGTCGATGGCATAGTCGGCCTGCGCGGCGCGGTTGCGGAAAGGGATGCTCAGTGAGATACCCGCCGAGTAGTTGGGAAAATTGCGCCGCAGAAGCTCCGATACAAAATTTCCGTAACTACCAACGAAATAAGGATCGGGTACTCCGCTCGCACCATTATAGAGCGGATTGACGGGCCCGGAGAGGCCATTGTTAGTCAATTCCGCAAACGCGCTCAGACTGGGGAGTAAGCCATTCTTGTCTCCTTTGAGGAGAAGTTCCTTACTCAGCAGATTGATCTTGTTCTGTTCCAGCTCCGGCCGGTTACTAAGCGCCTCCTGAATCAACTCGGGCGTGGGCTTCAGGACTTCGGTTTTCGGAATGTCGATAAGGTCCAGCGGAACGATATGCACTTCATCGAGCCAAGCGCTCTCGGCGCCGGTCCGGCTGAGCGCGTTCTTCAGCACTGTCTCCTGTTGGGCTACGTTGGTTTGCGCGATCAACAGGTTCTCTTTGGCGGTAGAAACGGCCGCTGCGGCGCGCGTCACTTCGATTGCCGCCAGAGCGCCCAATTTTACTTCCGCCTGATTATCCTCATACAGTTTCTGTGCCGCGGCGACCGCCTGTTCGGCTATTCGAACCGTGTCGTCGAAAGTAACCAGGTCCCAGTAGAGATTGAGCGCGGCGGAGACCGTGGTGATCACCTGTTGCTTCAGTTGCAGATCGGTTACTTTCAGATTGTTTCTGGCTACCTTGATATTGCGATCGTTTACCGCCAGGCCGAATCCCTGCAGCAGGCTCTGCGTCACATACAAGTCGAGATACCCGGTAATCTGCGGATTGAGGAACGGCGTCGGGCTATTCAGGAAACCGTGATTGCTGTAGTAAGTCACAGTGCCCGAAGTCCCGGTCAGGAAGGTTTGCTGGTACTGGAGATAGTAATAGCGATAGTCGTTCGTGAGGGCGTCGGTTTGGTTCAGCGTAGTGTTGGAGACGGGTGTCGTAGTGTGGCCGATCTGAAAACCGGCGTTCAGATTGGGGTCGAGGTTGAGCGGCGATGGGCCGATTCCCGTCACCACCCCGCCACCCGACGTGACGCCGGCGCTTCCTAAACCGCTCGCATTCAGGCTGACTCCCGCCGTGCTCACACTGGTCGGTCCGGCCAGAATGGGAGAACTGATGTCGCGCAGCAGGTTGGTATAGGAGCGCCGCTCGACTTCTCGCGCAAGATACGGGCCGTAGCGCTGGATCTCGATGTCCAGATTGTTCTCGAGCACCAGCGCAACGACATCCTGCACCGACAAGTAAAGATTGCCGCCACGAACCAGCGATTCGAGCCGGGGCGTGTTCGCAAGCCGGGGCGCCGAGACGATGCGCTTTTCGAGATGAAACGGGCGCAGCATCGGTCCCACCACCGGCGGCTCTTTGGGGTTCGTGATGGTGATTTGGGCAAAACCGCACGGACCGGTGGCGGTCAGCAGCGGCAAAAGAATCAGAGGTGCTCGAAGACGTTTGAGCATTAGATTGCGAAGCGTGATTTTGTGCATGTGGCCAGCCATTAACGGGAGACGGTAATTGTTTGATTATGAACCGGATATGACTTCGGCCCCGGAGGTAACGGTGTCCGGTTGCGGTAACGGCGTGTCCGATTTCGGGCGGTACTACACTGGTGAATTGTCTCCGGCCACAGAAAAAACGGCGTTCCGCGTCCTCCTGTCGATCAGCTTTTGCCACCTGTTGAACGACATGAGCCAATCCCTGCTCCCGGCCATTTATCCCATCCTGAAGAGCTCGTTCCGGCTCGATTTCGGACAAATCGGGTTAATCACGCTCACGTTCCAGATCACAGCTTCACTGCTGCAGCCGGTCGTCGGGGCGTATACCGACAAGCACCCGACACCATACTCGCTGGCCGCCGGGATGGGATTTTCACTGTGCGGCCTGCTGCTGCTTTCGATTGCGCCGTCGTACGGGGTGCTCCTGTTGGCGGCTGGACTGATGGGCCTCGGATCGTCGATCTTCCATCCCGAATCCTCGCGGGTGGCGCGCATGGCCTCCGGAGGACAGCACGGCCTGGCGCAATCGATATTCCAGGTGGGCGGGAACGCCGGATCGTCGTTGGGACCGCTGCTCGCCGCGTTCATCGTACTGCCGCACGGACAAGGCAGCATCGCCTGGTTTTCGTTGGTGTCGCTGGTGGGGATCATGGTGCTGTTGAAGGTCGGGAGCTGGTATAAGGCGCATCAGAAGCGGCGCGCCAATCGGCCGCACGTCGAGCACAGGCATGCGCGGCTGCCGGCTCGCAAAGTTGCGATCTCCATATCGATTCTGATCGCGCTGATCTTTTCGAAGTACTTCTACCTGGCCAGCATCACCAGTTATTACACCTTTTATCTGATCGGCAAATTCCATCTGCCGGTGCGGAGCGCGCAGATCTATTTGTTCCTGTTCCTCGGCGCGGTGGCGGCGGGCACAGTCATCGGAGGACCGGTGGGCGACCGCATCGGGCGCAAGTACGTGATCTGGGTTTCGATCCTCGGCGTGCTGCCGTTCACGCTGATGCTGCCGTATGCGGGTCTGTTCTGGACGGCGATTCTCAGCATGGTAATCGGGCTGATCTTAGCCTCCGCGTTCTCCGCCATTCTGGTCTACGCGCAGGAACTCGTGCCGGGAAGGATCGGAATGATTTCGGGACTCTTCTTCGGATTCGCCTTCGGGATGGCGGGGATCGGCGCGGCTGTGCTGGGGCGATTAGCGGACCTCACAAGCATCGCGCTTGTCTACCAGGTTTGCTCCTTTCTTCCCGCAATCGGGTTATTGACCGCCTTCCTTCCCGATCTCGAAAAGCAAAAAAACTTCCATGGGCTTGTAAATTAATCGGTTACCGTGCTATTCTCAACGTAGCTTTTGATACCCGCTGTTACTTCTGCCGACCTCCCACGAAACACGTCACGTAGTTCGATGCTCAGTCCTGAATGAACGCCGCCGGGAATCCCAATAAGCTGGAAGAGAGACACAGATACACATGAAAGAAACAGGAACGGTGAAGTGGTTTAACGCCGCCAAAGGATTTGGATTCATTCAGCGCGAATCGGGCGAAGATGTCTTCGTTCATTTTTCCGCCATCGAGGCCAGCGGCTACCGCTCGCTCGATGAAGGCAGCAAGGTTTCCTTTGTTGTAACCCGCGGACCGAAGGGCCTGCAGGCGGAACAAGTCAGCCCCGTCTAAAAACAAAGTAAAATTTGATCGATAAGGGAAAGGGGGCCCGCCCTTGCGGGGGTCTCTTTTCCTTTTTTTCGTTTCTACCCGCGCACAGTCCCGCGCTACAGTCGCGTTCATCGTTACCGAGACGCGACCGTGAGGGAGCGGTCTCACTGCAGGGTAAGGTTCTCCTGGCCGTCGTCTTCGCCCTTCTCTTCCGCTTCCGGAATCAGGCATGCCGCGGCGACCTGGTCGTTCTCGTCCATGCGCACCAGGCGCACTCCCTGCGTTGACCGGCCCGCCTGGCGGATCTCGCCTGAATCGATGCGAATCATCTTGCCGTCGCGCGTCACGATCATCAGATCGGAATCTTCCTTCACCGAAAGAATCGCCACCACATTGCCGGTCTTGCGCGTGGTCTTCATATTGATCACGCCCTTGACGCCGCGATTTGTGAGCCGGTAATCGGACAGCTTTGTGCGCTTGCCGTAGCCGTTTTCGGAGATGGAAAGGATCAGCCCCTCGTCACCCACCACTTCCGCGCCCACAATGAAATCCTCCGCCGCGAGATCCATGCCGCGCACGCCGCGGGCGGGCCGGCCCATGGCGCGGACCTGGGCCTCACTGAAGCGGATCGCCTGGCCATCGTGCGATCCGAGGAAGATGTAATCCTTGCCGGTAGTCAGGCGCGCGGCGATCAGTTCGTCGCCTTCGTCGATGCCGATCGCGATAATGCCGCGCGCCATGGGATTATCGAATTCCGTCAACTCGGATTTCTTGATGACGCCGAACTTCGTCACCATGACGATGAACTGATCCGGGACAAACTTGTCGACCGAAAGGAAAGCCTTCACCGATTCATCGGGCTGCAGGCTGATCAGGTTCGAAACGTGCTTACCTTTGCCGGTAGTGGTCGCGTCGGGGATCTCATAAATCTTCAGCCAGTAGACGCGCCCTTTATTGGTGAAGATCAGCAGGAAATTGTGGGTGGAGGCGACGAGGAAGTATTCGACGAAATCCTCGGTGCGTGTGCCCATGCCGATGCGGCCTTTACCGCCGCGCGTCTGCCGCCGGTAGGTATCGACGGCGGTGCGTTTCAGATAACCGGCGTGCGTCACCGTGACTGCCATGTCTTCCACGGCCACCAGGTCTTCGAGACGAATCTCGCCGGGATCGTCGATGATCTCCGTGCGACGCTCGTCGCCGTAATCTTTTTTGACTTCCTGCAGTTCTTTAATAATGACTTCGCGCAGCACGCTTTCTGAGCCGAGGATAGCCAGATATTCGCCGATGCGCCGTTGAATATCGGCGAGTTCGTTGGCGATCTTCTCCTGCTCCATGCCGGTCAGACGCTGCAACTGAAGTTCGATGATGGCCTGCGCCTGCTTCTCCGTGAGTTGCCGCAGCGGTTCGGTGGCGCCGGCCGCCATCAGATAAACGTTGTTAAAAGCAAACTGCGTGGAAGCCGCGATCAGCGATTCGCGCGCATCTTTGGGTGACTTCGCGGCGCGGATGAGCCGGATCACCTCGTCGATATTGTCCAGCGCCAGGCGGAAGCCGAGCAGGATGTGCTCGCGTTCGCGCGCTTTGCGCAGCTCGTAATCGGTGCGCCGGCGCACCACATCGACGCGGTGCTCGATGAAGTACTTAATGGTGCTGATGAGGCTCAGCTCGCGCGGTTGTCCATTGACGATGGAAAGATTAATGATGCCGAAGCTGATCTGAAGCTGCGTGTTCTTGTAGAGATTATTGAGAATGACGTCGGCCTGCTCGCCGCGCTTCAGTTCGAACACGATGCGCATGCCGTCGCGATCGCTCTCGTCGCGGATTTCCGAAATGCCTTCGATCTTCTTCTCGTTGACCAGCGCGGCGGCGTTCTCGATGAGGCGCGATTTGTTGACCTGATAAGGGATTTCGGTGACGACGATATGCTCGCGATCTTTCCCCATGGGCAGGATCTGGGCCTTGGCACGGATCTTGAGACTGCCCCGCCCCGTGCGGAAAGCGTCCTGGATGCCCTGGCGGCCGAGGATGTAACCGCCCGTGGGAAAGTCCGGACCCTGCACGATTCTGCAGATCTCGTCAATCTGCGAGTCGGGTTTGCGGATCAGGAGGATAGTCGCATCGATGATCTCCCGCAGGTTGTGCGGCGGGATATTCGTGGCCATGCCGACCGCGATCCCCGACGATCCGTTGATGAGCAGATTGGGAACGCGCGTAGGCAGGACTTCCGGCTCGAATTCGCTCTCGTCGTAGTTGGGGCGGAAATCGACGGTTTCCTTGTCGATGTCTTCGAGCAGCGCGGTCGCAATGCGCGAGAGACGCGCTTCGGTGTACCGCATGGCCGCCGGCGGATCGCCATCGACCGAGCCGAAGTTCCCCTGGCCATCCACCAGCGGATAGCGCATGCTGAAGGGCTGGGCCATGCGGACCAGGGAATCGTAAACCGAAGCGTCGCCGTGCGGATGGAATTTGCCCAGGACTTCGCCGACGATCTTCGCGCATTTCCGGGTGGGGCGATTGGGCGCGAGCCCCATTTCGTTCATGCCGAAGAGAATGCGCCGGTGGACGGGCTTCAGACCGTCGCGGATATCGGGCAGGGCGCGGCCTACGATTACGCTCATGGCGTAGTCGATATACGACCGCTTCATCTCGTCTTCGATGTTGATCGCAACGTGGCTTCCGCCGCCTTCGGCGCCGGGAAGCAAAGGATTCTGGGGAGGCGGGGGAGGAGCCTGCGGTGGATTACCCTGGTCGGCCATGTCTTTTTGGTTAAGTCTTAGTATAGCATGGAGTTAGGCGGATTTCCCATGGATCGTCCCGGCGATTTTCCGCAGTCCTGAGAAATAATTGCGGTACCATCGGACAGGCCATGAATCCGGCGGTGTTGAACAATTCGTTCGTACAGGTCGGGTTGCCGATCATGTTCACGATCCTGATCGCTACGTGGATCAACAATAAGGGACTCGACGGGGTCAATCGCCGCATCGACGACCTCAATCGCCGCATCGACGATCTGCGCTCCGACATGAACGTGCGCTTCGGTGAGGTTAACCGTCGCCTCGACCGCATCGAAGACACCCTGAAAACACATGGCGCCCAAATCGCGCTGCTCGAAGAGCGGGTTTCGCCACTCGGTCGGCGCTTACATCGGGCTCCGGCATAATAGGGCGTGGCATCAGCGGAGCGGCCCGATCCGAGACGCAACTGGACCAGACTGGACGGCGTGGACCTACTGCGCGGCCTGGCCATCTTTTTCGTGTTGATGAACCACGTCAACATGCGGCTGCGCATAGCGCGCGTGCCTTACACCAAAGGTCTGCCGGAACAGTTGGTTTCATCGCTGGTCTGGAACGGTCAGTTCGGCGTTCAGATTTTTTTCGCTGTTTCAGGATTTCTCATCGCGTCGACCGCCATCCGGCGGTGGGGATCTCTCTCGCGCATCAACGTTCAAGACTTTTACCTGCTGCGATTCACTCGTATCGCGCCTCTGCTGGTATTGCTGCTCGCGATTCTGAGCCTCCTCGATCTCGCCCACGTGACGAATTTCGCGATCGCTTCGAAGACCGGTGGACTCCCAAGGGCGCTGCTGGCCGCGCTCACGTTCCATGTCAATGTGCTCGAAGCCCGGCGAGGATACTTGCCTGCCAACTGGGACGTCCTGTGGTCTCTATCGGTCGAGGAGGTGTTCTATCTGTTTTTTCCGCTGGTGTGCGGACTTCTCGGGCGAGGTAAGGGGCTGACTCGGTTGCTTCTGGTGTTCGTCGTGCTCGGACCTTTCGGCCGCACGGTGCTCGCTCGTCGAAACGAGGTCTGGAAGGAGTATTCGTACCTGGGAGGGATGGACGCGATCGCTCTTGGGTGCCTTACGGCTCTGATCGTTTCGCGAGCCCATGCCTCGCGTCCCGTGGTGCGGGGCCTGAGCGCGATCGGCGGCGCACTTTTGATTTTCATTTTGTGCTTCTCGACGCAAACGTACAATCGGGGTCTGGCGCGTATCGGGCTCGACATGTCGATCATTGCCGTCGGCGCGTGCATGATCGCGGCCGCCGCGGCACAGTCACGGTGGAAGGGACCGCGCTTCATCGGTCCGATACTCAGGCTGGGCGAGCGCAGTTATGAGGTCTACCTGACGCACATGTTCGTAGTGTTCGCGCTGTTTCAGCTCTTTGTGCGCGCGGGAAAGCCTCTGGAAGCTGTGCCGGTACTGTTCGCCTCGGCAATCTTGATATCGGGCGTGCTGGGCGCGGCGGTTGCGCGCTTCTATTCCGAGCCGATGAATCGAATCCTGCGGAAGCGCTTCGGCGATAGCGCCGGGAGGCTTGGTTCGGTGGTCGCAGATCCGCGGTAGACTCTTGGCAAGGAGAACTACCGAACATGACCTGGTCCCGCCGCGATCTTTCCTTACTCGTCCCCGCTTTGGCCGCTGCCGCCGCAGCCTCGGCGCAGGATACGAAAGCAATTCCCGGGAAGGCGTACCGTTTCGAGGATCTACCCGTGAAGGAGAGCGGACTAAACAAGTCGCGGGCCGTTTTCGATGGCGTCACGCACTCCGGTTATCCCGTCGAATTGCACATGACTTCGCTCGCTCCGGGGCAGATGCCGCACCCCGCCCACAGGCATCCGAACGAGGAAGTGATGCTGGTGCGCAGCGGACTTCTCGATGCTACCTGCGATGGTCAGACCACCCGACTTACGCCAGGCTCCGTGATTTATATGCCGTCGATGTCTCTGCACGGATTGAAAAATCCAGGGCCGGAGGTGGCGGAGTATTTTGTGATCGCTTTGGGGGATAAGCGGGCCTGAATTTCTTGGTAAAGTTAAAGTAGTTTGCGGTTCCCTTCCACAGAACACCAACCCGAGATACATCCGCAGCCTCACAAGATCCAGCTGCGCGACGATCCAAAGTTCGCTTCGGCGAAAATGGCCGCGTTCCAGTACCTGGCCGTGGCGGTTTTTCTGTTTCTGGTTTCGGGATTCTGGGAGCTGCAGATCAAGAGCCCGGAGATTTACAACGAGCGGGCGGAGCGGAATCGCATCAAGGCCCTGCCGATTGTCGCGCCGCGCGGAAAAATTCTGGATCGCGACGGACGCGTAATCGTCGACAACCATTCGAGTTGGAGCCTGATTCTCTCGCGGGAAAACCTGCGGGAGGACCATCTCCATGAAATCGCCGACGGCCTGCATCTCGACTACGACGACCTCGCGAAGAAAGTGCGTCGCTATCGCAACCGGCCGAAGTATGAGCCGATCATCCTCAAAGAAGATCTGTCGCCGTCCGATCTCGCGTTCGTCGATTCGCATCGGGACCCGGAGACGTTCCCTGAGATGGAACTGATCGAATCGCAGCGGCGTTTGTATCCGGAGAGCGGAATCCTCGCGCACGTGATCGGGTACACGGGCGAAATCAGCGAGTCGGAGCTCGATAACCCGGACTACGCGAAGTACGACCAGGGCCAGATCATCGGCAAAACCGGCATCGAGAAACAGTACAACGACATTCTGATGGGCGTCGACGGCGAGCGCCAGTCGGTGGTGGATAACCTGGGGCGCGAGCGGGAAGTGCTGGGGATTAAAGAAGCCACGCCGGGGAAAAATCTGCAGCTGACCATAGACCTCGATCTGCAGGTGGTGGCGGAGTTGGCGCTCGAAGGCAAGCGCGGAGCTGTGGTGGCGCTGAATCCGAATAACGGCGAGATTCTGGCGATGGCTTCGCGGCCCAGCTTCGATCCGAATAAATTCGCCGTGCGGATCAAGAATAAAGACTGGAAGGAATTGACGAGCGATCCGGGAAATCCTCTGCTGGCGCGGGCGACGCAGGCGCAGTTCGCGCCCGGCTCGACGTTCAAGCCGATTGTGGCGCTGGCGGGGCTCGAAAGCGGGTCGATCGACGAAGATACGACGTTCAGTTGTCCAGGCGGCGCGACGTTCTTCGGGCATTTTTACAAGTGCCATTCGGTACATGGATCGGTTTCGCTGCACAAGGGCATCGCGCAATCGTGCGACGCGTATTTTTATAACGTCGGCAACAAGACGGGCATCGACAACATCGCGTTCTACGCGCATCAGGCCGGCCTCGGGGCGAAGACGGGCGTGGATCTTC
>JBEKAQ010000094.1:0-18102 GCA_050015835.1 Bryobacteraceae bacterium
CAACCAGCCGGCCGAACTGGTGAAGGTCCTTCGGACGCTGGAGGCGATCCAGAAGGATTTCAACGGCGCGCAGTCCGGCGGCAAGAAGGTCTCGCTTGCTGACCTGATCGTTCTCGCCGGCGACGCAGCCGTCGAGCAGGCTGCGAAAAAGGCCGGCTACGACGTGAAGATTCCCTTCACGCCGGGGCGCACGGATGCTTCGCAGGAGCAGACTGATGTGCACTCATTCGCCGTACTGGAACCGGCCGCGGATGCGTTCCGCAACTATCTACGGAAGGAAAACGGAACATCGGCGGAGGAGCTGCTGGTGGATCGGGCGCAGTTGCTGACGCTGACTGCCCCCGAGATGACAGTTCTCATCGGCGGCATGCGCGTCCTGAACGCTAATTTCGGGCAGTCCAAACACGGCGTTTTCACCAAACGGCCCGAGATGCTGACGAATGATTTCTTCGTCAACCTGCTCGACCTGAATACGAAGTGGCAGACTTCTACATCCGAAGGCGTATTTGAGGGGTGCGATCGTGCGACGGGCGAAATCAAGTGGACCGGCACTCGTGTCGACCTTATCTTCGGTTCCAACTCCCAGCTCCGAGCAATCGCGGAAGTCTATGCATGTGGCGACTCAAAGGAGAAGTTCGTGAAGGACTTCGTGGCTGCGTGGAACAAGGTGATGAACCTTGATCGCTACGACCTCGCCTGATCTCGGCGGAAGATAGAGCTGTCAACCGGCAAACTCGGAGGGGGCGCTTTTCCTGGCTCGCGCAGGCCGGATCGCGCCCCCTCTGTTTCTGCCAGCGTCCTGATCGCGGCGGTCCCCGGAGTATCCTGATCGGCATGACCCGATCGGCGATTCTCGCCACCGCCGCCTGCCTCGCGACGGCGCTCGTTTCTACCGGAGCGACCCCCACGGTGGCTCTGTTGAGTCCCGCCGACATGAAGTGGGAACACGGCAACGGCCAGGGTCCGGGCCCAGATAGCTCAACCCTGCGCGGGGATGAACAGACCGGCGCCGTGGAATTCTTCGCGCATTATCCCGGCGGCCACAAGTTCCAGCCTCACGGGCACAGCGTCAACGAGCGCATCGTTCTTCTCGAAGGGCGCCTGCACGTCGAGGCCGGAGGATTGAAGCGCGCTCCCGAACCCGGCGGCTATGCCTATTTCCCCGCCAAGGAAGTGCACAACATGGCTTGCGTCTCCGAGGGCCGATGCGCGTTCTATCTTTGATTGGGACGGCAAGGCCGACTTTCACGTAGCGCAATAACGCCGGTTACAGATCCACCACCGCCGGCGTATCCGCAAACTGTAATTCATGCAGCCGGTGGTAAATGCCGCCGTGCTGAATTAACTCCTCGTGGCTGCCGGTCTCGACGACACGTCCGCGGTCGAGCACCACAATCTTGTCGGCGCGCCTGATGGTCGAAATGCGATGGGCGATCACTATGACCGTGCGGCCCGACATCAGATTCCCCAGCGCCTTCTGCACCAGCATCTCCGACTCCGTATCCAGATGCGAAGTCGCTTCATCCAGAATCAGAATCGGCGAATTCTTCAGAATCGCCCGTGCGATCGCGAGCCGCTGCCGCTGCCCGCCCGAAAGCTTCACGCCGCGATCTCCGATCATCGTGTCGTAACCCTGCGGCAGCTTCTCGATAAACTCGTGCGCCAGCGCCGCCGTGGCCGCGTCGATCAGCAGCCGTCGGTCGACCTTCTCCATCCCATAGGCGATATTGTTCGCCACCGTGTCGTTGAACAGGAAAGTCTCCTGCGCCACCAGACTGATGTTGGCGCGCAGTGAGGCCAGCGTCACCTCGCGAATATCCACGCCGTCGATGCGCACCACGCCCGCCACGGGATCGCGAAAGCGCGGCAGCAGTCCTGCCAGAGTCGTCTTCCCCGCGCCGCTCGGGCCCACCAGCGCGACAATCTCGCCCGCCTGAATCCGGAGCGAGACGCCGTTCAATTGCAGGCCGTTCGCGCCGGGGTAGTGGAAGCTGACGTTTTCGAATACGATCTCGCGGCGGAAACGATCCAGCTTTCTCCCGCCCGCCGGACTCGAAATCTCTTCCGGCTGATCGAGGTACGAGAAGACCTTTTCCGAAGCACCCAGCGCCTGTTGAAAGATGTTGTGCAGATTAGTGAGGCGCTTGACCGGCTCATAGAGTAAGAGCAGTGCGAACATGAACGCCACGAAGTCCTCCGGCGTGAGCACGCGGTTGCGGATCTCGATGCGGCCGAACCAGAGCAGGCCCACAAACGTGAGCGCGCCCATCAGCTCGATGAACGGCGATGGGATGCCTTGAATCAGCACGTAGCGCATGTTAGTGCGAAGCATCCGGTCGGCCGCGGCGCGGAAGCGTTTCAACTCGTATTTCTCGGCCCCGAACGCCTTGACCACCTGGTGCCCCGATATGGCTTCCTGCAGCACCTGGTTCAGCTCTCCCGTGGCATCCTGCGTGCGTCGGCTGGTGCGGCGGATCCTCTTGCCGAGGCGCGCCGTCGGAATCAGCACGAACGGAAACAAAGTCAGAGCGAACAGCGCCAGCTTCCAATCCGTCCCGAAGATCACCATCAGCAGGCCCAGCATCGAGAAGGCCTGGCGCAGCAGGTCGGCGAACATGTCCGAACAGGCCACCTGGATCTTGTCGATGTCGCTCATCACGGACGACATCAGACGTCCGGTTGAAGTGGTTTCGAAGAAAGCCGCGCCGTGCCGCAGCACTTTCTCGAATACCTCATTACGGAGATCGGTAACGGCCGAGAAGCCGACGAAGCTGGTCAGGTAGTCGCCCAGATAATCGCAGAGGCCGCGGATGAGAAAGACCACCGGGATGGTGATGGCGACGATGGTGAAAAGATTATGAAAGTGGGCGGGGAAAAGATCCCGCAGGTAGAACGGATGGCGCAGGATTGGGATGGTAAACAACGGCGCCGGCGGAGCATCCAGTACTAGTCCCAGCACGGTCTTGAGCAGCAAGGGGCGAATCGCGGTCATGGCCCCCATGATCGCCATCAGGACGACGGAAAGAATCAGAAGAAGCCAGTAGCGGCGCGCGTAGCGAGCCAGGCGCAGCGCATCGTTCATGAAGTCTCCCTCGATTCGACATGAGCGATTTGTCTTTCCACCGCAGCCATCGCCCGATCGATGGTGAGGGTCTCAATCGGCCCCTCGGCCTTGAGCACCGCGGCGCCCGTGCGCCAGGGAGCCCAGACATCCGCATCGGACGGGCCAAAGAACACCACCTCGGGAATTCCAAAAGCCGCCGCGACATGGGCGGGGCCCGAATCGTTACCCACGAAAAGAGCAGCCTCGCGCATCAGTCTTGCCACCTCGCGCAAGGGAGCTCCCGATACCGTCCGCCAATTCGAAAACGGCGCCAGATCCTCTCCGGGGCCGCCCACAAACACGGGCTCGAGGTCGAAGGACTGGCGGATGCGCCGCGCGAGTTCGAAAAACAGGGGCGCGGGCCAGGTCTTTTCCGGCGTGGCAGCCAACGGATGAATCACCGCGTAAGGCCCCGCCGGCGCATGGGGCGAGCGGCCCTCGGCCACATGCAGCCGGGCTCGCGGAACCTCAACAATGGGCACTCCCAGATAAAAAACCGCCGAAGCCATGTGCTCCGCCGTATGGACGCGCCGCGCCACCCCAAGCGTTTCCTGCGCGGTCGGAATGGGCGTGTTGTAGATCCATGCGGGCCTGAAAATATCGAAGCCTGCGCGCATGCGCGCACCCGAGAGTAAGGTGAGGCGGGCGCTGCGGATCCCCCCGTGCAGATTCACGCAAAGATCGGGCGCGAAGCCTCGCAGTGCGCGTGCGGTCGGTGCCAGCACTTCGGCAATGTCCGGGTTGCTTTCGAAGACGCCGGCAAACCGCTCCTCCACTACCACGCCGATCTGTAGATCGGGACGCGCCTGCTTGAGCAGATGAATCGCCGGCGTGCTGAGAACCGAGTCGCCCAGCGAGCGCAGCCGGATGACGGCGACCCGGCTGCCTGGGGCAAGTCGATCAAGCGTGTCTGTCCGGATTGGGGTTGCCACACGGGACCGCTATTCGTCAATGGTGGCCTCGTCAACCAGCATGACGGGGATCTCGTCGCGTATGGGATACAGGCGATGGCAGGAGACGCACCGCAGGCCGCTGCCGTCGGGCTTAAGTTCCACTTTGGCCCGGCACGCCGGACAAATGAGGATTTCGAGAAGATCGGGGCTGATGGCCATTTGGATTTATCAGTTTAGCAATTGTTGGCTCGCCCAGTTGGGAGGCGGCTCGTCCTCACGGTGGCAAGCGATCTCTGTTTTAGCAAAACGCAAATAATCCGTATGATGACAGTGATGCTGTCGGGATTGAAAAGCGTGTTCCGCATGGCAGCGGCTTGCCGGTTGCTTTATGGGTGACTGCGGCGATCCCAGTGGGAGGTCTTTTCGGCGATTCCGTGCGTCAGATTCTGATTTTCTCGGGAGCGGCATTCTTGCCGCCGGTCCTCGAGTATCTGGCGCTATTCCGATTTGTGCCCTGAGTCGTCAGAAGGCTGAAGGGATCTGCAACGGGGGCTTAGGACACTATCTGGCGATCAGAGGCGCGCAGCAATCAGATCCTCGCCTGATTGTGCCTCCTCCCAGGCTGCGCGAACGCGCTGTAGATCGAACTTTGGAGCGTTCGCGGGCAGGTCTACCTGGGCAAAGGCCCCTTCTTAACGACGCGCAGCGACTGCGTGGGACGGAGCCCTTGCCTCGCCAGCTCCGAAACCACCTTGCCAAGGCTCTCGTCCGTGGCGCGCGACCGGGATACCGCGAGCTCGTAAATATCGTCGTCGATCGTCAAAGTGGTTCTCATCCCCCCCTATTATGATCCGCGTTGCCGGTACAGGCTCGCGTCCACCGCCGCGACCATCCTCGGCTCGTCCAGTATCCTGCCGAAGAAACAGTTGACGCTCGCCGCCACCGCCGTCGCCGACTTCAGGCAATCGCGAAAATTCACCTCCAGCACCTCGAAGCCAACCTCGCGCGACAACCACCCGAGGATCGATCCGATCTCTTCCTCGAAGATCTCAACCATCCGCTCGTCGCTTACACCAGCGCCCGTCCGGCCCGAGCGTTCCAGCATCGCGCGCTGGCTTCTGACCACCTCCGTCACATCGCGCCGCATCATGATGACGCGATATTGATAGCCAGGCGGCAGAGCGCGCAGCAGGGGATAAACCACCTTCACCGCTTTGCCCTGTGCCTGCCCCACCCAGGACGCATCCCGCTTCGTGCTCTTGACGGGCTCGAATTCGAAATAGCCGCGCGGGTTATCCGCATCCGGCGCGCGCACGCCGTCGGTCAACACCGGCATCCCACCCGCTTCGAGCATCTGCATCATCAGCGATGTGCCCGACCGCGGAAGTCCCGAGACGATAGCGATGAACTCCATTAGTGCCGGAAGAAATGCCGCGCCAGAAAGAAAAGGTTAGCCGGCCGCTCCGCCAGACGCCGCATGAAATACGGATACCACGCTTCGCCGAACGGCACATAAAGGCGCAGCCGGTAGCCCTCCTCCACCAGCCGCTTTTGCAAGTCCCGGCGGATCCCGTAAAGCATCTGGAATTCGAAGCGATCCCGGCCGATCCTGTTATTGGCGGCGAAGCGTTCCACCCTTTCGATCATGCGTTCGTCGTGGGTTGCGATGGCCGGGTATACGCCGCCGGTCAGCAGCTTCTTCGCCAGTTCGAGAAAATCGCGATCCACCTCGGCCTTCGATGCGAATGCGAGAGGCGGTTTTTCAAGGTACGCGCCCTTGCACAGACGCACCCGGATGCCGAGGCCGATCAACGCGCCCACATCGGCTGCGCTGCGGCGAAGATACGCCTGAATGACCGCGCCGCACGATCCATGACGCCGATGCAGGCGCGTGGCGATGCCCAGCGTGCGGTCGGTATATTCGCTCGATTCCATATCGATGCGCACAAAGCCGCCCATGCCGGCGGCGGCCTCGACCAGCGGCGTCACGTTCGCCTCGCAGGCTTCGGTCGAAAAATCCAGTCCGAATTGCGTCAGTTTGATGGAGACGTTGGGCTCTACGCCCGCGCTCCGCATGGCGTCGAGCACGCGCAGACACATGGCACGGCACGCCTCGGCCTCGTCCATCGATTTGACGTTCTCACCCAGGTAATCGAGCGTCGCCGCAATTCCCTCGCCGCGCAGTTTCCCGCACACCGCGATGGCGTCTTCGAGTGTGCTTCCCGCAATGAATCGCGACGACATTCGGCGCGCGAACGGGGACGTCTCCACCCAATTGCGCAGCCCGCGATGATGCGAAAGATACAGGAGTGTGCGGCGCAGCATCCGCTTTGATGGTACAGAAAGGTGGGGCAGAATTCCGATCCGCCCTCTTTATCTCCCCGGCTATCCCGAGTTATACACCGCGATTCCCGTCACGGTGCGGAAGCCCAGCCGGCCGTAAAGCCGGAACCCCAGGGACGTGGATTCGAGCACCAGCGGAATCGGCCCCACTGCGCCATCGGGAGCACAGCCCGCCGCCGCTGCCGCATAGCGCGTCAGAGCCTCCGCAAATCCGCGCCGGCGCTGGCCCGGAGCCGTAGCGATGTTGTAAAGTCCGATCACGCCATGCGCGGCCAGCGTGGCTGCCGTGGCCACCGGTTGCCCGTCATGATAGGCAACCCAGCCGACGAAGCCTCTGCGTTCATTGGGCAGACTGCCGTCGAAAACCTCGCTGAACCACGGCAAGGGCACATGGAAGCACACCGCGCCGACGCCCCGGAAATCGTCCAGCACCGCGGCCGAATCCACCCGGCGGATTTCCAGATCCGGCAGCGGACGCTTCGGCGGCGTCAGACGCTCCGCCACCATCCCCGGCATCTCGGACGATAGCCGCAAACCGAATTGCGCACAGGCGTGAGTCAGGCTGCGGCGGGCTGAGCGGTCGAGCCAGTGTTCACAGATCCACAGAGCCCAGGGGAGGTCGCGGGAGCGGAAATGCCTGGCCGCCAGATCCAACCGGCATTCCAGTTCCCTGAGCCCCTGCACCGGACCGTTGAGAAACGCGGCGTTAAACATCTGGAACGCCACCCCGAGCGAAGCGATGGTGACGCCTGGCAGTTCCAGAACGTCTCCCCGCGGCCGGCCCGCCGCCAGCACGCGAAAAGACTCACGTAAATTCGCTTCAACGGGATGAAAGTCCATCGCGCGCAAGATATGATGCAAGACTATGGCATCCACGGTGTCCGGTGCAATGAGCGCGACTGATCGCCCAGGGAATGAGCGGCCCTCGAAAGTTCGCTACTGGGTCATCTTCTTTGCGGTGACCCTGTCGATCGTCACCTACATCGACCGCGTGGCGCTATCGCTCTCGCGCAAGCAGGTGGCGCAGGACCTCGGGCTCAGCGACCGCCAGATGGGTTTGGTCTTCGGGGCTTTTGCGCTCTCCTACGCGCTGTTCGAGGTGCCAAGCGGCTGGATGGGCGATAAGTGGGGGCCGCGCAAAGTGCTCATGCGCATTGTCATCTGGTGGTCGGCTTTCACGGCGCTCACCGGGATGGCGTGGAATTTCATCTCGCTCTACGTGACGCAGTTGTTCTTCGGCGCGGGCGAAGCGGGCTGCTTCCCGAATATCACGCGGGCGTTTTCCAACTGGCTGCCGCAGTCCGAACGCGTTCGGTCGCAGGGCATCATCTGGCTCAGCGCGCGCTGGGGCGGGGCGTTCACGCCGCTGCTCGTCGGATTACTGTTCCGGTTCATGAGCTGGCGTCAGGCATTCTGCGCCTTTGGCCTGCTGGGCGTGGCGTGGGCGATTGGCTTCTACATCTGGTTCCGCGACGATCCGCGAGACAAGAAGGGCGTGAATCGGGGAGAACTCGATCTGCTGAGGCACAACATCCCCTCCGGCGGGCACGGCAACGCGCCATGGGGAAAGTTCGCGCGCTCGAAAACCGTGTGGCTGCTCTGCGCCCAGTACTTCGCGCTCAGCTTCCCCTGGTACTTCCTGATCACCTGGGCGCCCACCTTTATCGACGAGCGCTTCCACGTGGACGTGAACAGCAGCATGTGGCTGAAGACGCTGCCGCTGATGATGTGCGGCCTCGGGTCGTTCTTTTCGGGGCTGATTTCGGCGCCCCTGACGCGGCTGACGGGAAATATCGTGACCACCCGCCGCATCCTCGGCTGCACCGGTTTCGCCGGAGGCGCGTTCTTCCTGGTAGTGGCGACGTTCCTCCACCAGCCGCTGATCGGAGTGCTCGCGGTCGGCCTCTCGGCCTTCTGCAATGACCTCGTGATGCCCACCGCCTGGGGCTCCGTGATGGACGTGGCGGGAGGTTATTCCGGGACTCTCTCCGGCACCATGAACATGATGGGCAATCTGGGCGGAGCCGTGTACGGCCCGGCCGCGGGGTTAGTGCTAAGCCTGACGAATCACAACTGGAACGCGGTGCTGTTCATGGGCGCGGCGGTTTATCTCACCGGCTTTTTCATGTGGATGGTGATCGATCCGGTGACCCCCATCGACCGCGATGCCGTCCACGCCCACGTCTGAGTGACCAAAACGCCGCGTGTGTTTCCACGAGCACGCGGTCGCGCGATTCGAAATGGCAATACTGATCAGACCGGCACGGCGCAACCGAAATTTGTTTACCATCATGTGGCTTCTGATGACCGCAGTCGTCGCCTGGCTGCTAAGCCTCGTCTGGGGGCGAGGCCATTTGCACCTCACAAACCGGGACGGTTATATTATTACCGCTATTTCCTTTGCGTTTTGGCTGATCATGACCGCTAACATAGCCAATCAGCTCACAATCGCCGTTGAACTGAACGAGGACGCGATCACGGTGAGCACGGTTCTGCGGGGACGCCGACAGTTGCTTGTCGGCGAGATTCAAGAGGTGCGTCATGTCTCTAACGGGAGAAGAGCCGGTGTCAAATTGATCCCCATTGATCCAGGGCGCAAACCAATTTCTTTCGCTATAGACGTTCTGACACCACACGACCAAGAAACGGTGAGAGCTTTTATCAGCGGAAAACCAAAAGACACCTGACGCTCGCGGCAAAGCGGGCGATGTGAACGTCGATCGACTGGGTTATCCCCGCGTCCCTGATGGCAACGGGGATAGAATTCAAGAATGAGACGCTGGCAAGAGCACTTAAGCGGCGATCCCGCGATTTGTGGCGGCGATCTGTGCGCTCGCGGGACGCGGATCCCAGTCACGGTGATCCTCGACAATCTCGCAGAGGGGTCATCCAGGGACGAGATCCTCCGAAGTTACCCCTCCTTGCGGCCCGAACACATTGAGGCCGCCCTTGCCTACGCCGCCGAACTGGCGCACGAAGAGCAATTGATTCCTCTCCAGATCCGGTGAAGTTCAAGCTGGACGAAAACCTGCCGCTCGACTTCGCCGCGGACTTGCGTCTGGCTGGCCACGACGCCGACACGGTGGGCGAAGAGAATTTGACAGGTGCTGCCGACCCAATAGTGGTAGCTGCCGCGCGACGGGAAGAGCGCATCCTGTTGACGCTCGACAAAGGAATCGCAAATCTGGTCCAGCACCCCGCTCACACGCACGCCGGCATCGTCTTGTTCCGTCCCGGAATGTCCGGCCGCTTGGCCGTACTGCACTTCATCCGATCCCGTCTGGCCGAGCTTCTCGTGCGCGACCTTGCCAACCGCGTAACCGTCGTATCCGAACGCCGAATCCGTATCCGCTGAAGTCGGGCCTTTGCTAACCTGATAAATTCAACAGCGTAGCGCTTGCCGCGTCCCAGGACGACTCCGGAACCCAGTCCATTCCCGGTGCTCCGCCTCTCAATCCAGGAGACATGCGTACGGAACCGATAACCAGGGAAGGGGAACTATCCCGCTACATCAATCTCAAGCTGGCCGCGCTCGGGCAGCCCACCAGCCGCGCCGATGCCGATCCGTATTTCCTCGAACTGGCCGGCCCGCTGCTCCGCAATTACCACCAGAAAGACCTGCGCCTCGGCCGTTACCTCTGCCCCGCCGATACGCGCATTCAGGCGTTTCTCGATTTGTACCTGCACGGCCTGCCCACGCCACATCTGCCCGTGGGCACATTCGTTCTGGATCGGCCCGGCCTCGCGCGCGTCATGTCGCTGCCGGCCGGCGAGGATTATTATTCGTCCCCCTACCTGAAGTCCTACAAGGTGCCGCAGGGCATTCTCCACAATCCGAAGAGCGATCGCCGTACCACCAAGGGCATCTTCCACGTCGTCGAAGGAGGCCTGCCCGTTCCCGCCGACAAAATCACCGTCCCGAAGCGAGCCTTCGCGACCCTGCTCGCGGCCGCGCTCAATCCGCCCGCCGATGTCCTCGCACTCCCCTTCACCGCCAGCCAGCCGGAGCAGGTTCGCCTCTTTGTCACCCTGTTGCTGCGACCCATCATCTGTCCCGGCACCGGCAGCGCCAGCGCCATAAGGATGGAAACCCGTTTCTTCGCACCCGCCAGTCTGGTCAGCAATCTCGATTTCGTCGAAGGAATTTTCGGCAACGCGGGCGATCCCTACCTGCCCGAAAACGACGCCGCGCTCGATCCCGAGCACTGGAGCGGCCACACCGGCTGCGTCATCCTCGCGCCCCATCTGGTCGGATTCAAAAAGAAAGACGCCGGGCTGCCGCACTTCGACGAAGCTACCGATCTCCAGCGCCGCGACGGCATGTGCTGGCTCGATCCCGGCGAACTTTACAACGAGGGCGAAGCCTTCAAGCTGACCTGCCGCGACGAACGGGGTGTCATCGTCACCATCATCGCCGATAACTACTACGGCTATTGCAAGAAGGAAGTCAAGACGCAGATCAGCTATGCGGCCAATCTCTTCGGCCTGTGCGAAGAAGAACACGCGGGCGGAGCTATCGCATTCCCCGCTTACGTACTGGGACAGGAATTCTACGCTGGCCGCACCGTACTCACCAAGCAAGTCATCTACGAAGACGCCATGAGTCTGCTGGGCGATCGCGTGGAACTCAAGCCGGAGCGTTATGCCGTCGACCGCACCTATCCCGATGTCTTCTACGTTCCCGAAAACGCCGATTTCCTGGTTCGCGAAGGCTGCGTGCGCTGGCCTCTTGGAGATGGCGCGTCGCACCGGCTGGTGCTGCGCGCGGGAGAAGTCTACGTCCTGCCGTGGGGCACCAAGATCCGTCTCGAAAAGCAGCCCGGCGGCACCGCCTGGCGTCTCATTGCCTCACGTGCGGACGGCATTCTCTGCCATAAGCCGTGCACGGTCTCCGGCGGCGGCAAGTCCGAAATTTCCAAATCCCTCGGCAGCATCATCCTGAAAGGTCCCGTCTTTGTCGGCGACTACGACGCCGATATCGAACAGGTTGCCGCCATACTGAATAAGGATTTCTCGGGCATCTACAGGAAGCCGCATCACAGCCGCGCTACGCGTCCCATTCTCAGTAAGGACCGCTCTCTCGGATCCGTAATCAAACTACTCACTCCCTCCGCGGATTACACGGACGAGCACAACGAGTGGCTGCACAAGTTACCGCATACCATCCGCCAGCTACTGGTCACGGTCAAACGCTACTATCGGCCCGAGTGGGGCGATAACTGGCGGCATCGCTTCGCTGTCGATCGCATCGACGACATGCCCGGCCATGAGCTCAAGTTCAACGACCAGAAGTTAGTCGGCAACTATCTGCGTGTAGGTTACGATCCCAACGGTTCCTGGCGTATCTTCAAGCTTCGCCCCGATTTCAATCCCGCCGATAAAGTGCAGGTTGAGGACGACATCACCGCGTCCGTCGTCTTACCCGCCGACAGCCTGAATGATCTCGATCCGGAATACCCGCATAAGAGCGTCAAGCTCCTGATCAACACCGAAGCTCTGCTCTTCCAGCGCCCCGACGACGCCATCCATCGCGGCTTCGACAAAGACGCCGAGGCCGATCTCGCGTCGCCCGGAACCTTTCTTTCGAACTTCGAGCCGCTTACTCTGTCCCAGGCGCGCGCGTTAGTCGATAACGTAGTCGAATTCGATCAGTACACCGAACCGATGCAGCGGCTGATCGCCGATTTCGTGGCCAATCCTCAGACCACCTGTGTCGTTTCTTCGGCCCATCTGCGTCTCGTCAACGGCATCCCGACTAAGAATCCGCGCTACCTGCAGAAGCGTCCCGATCTGGCCCATCCGCGCGAAGGCTACCTTGCCGAAATCGGCACTCGCCTGGCTCGTGAAATCCCGCCGGAAAATCATGTTCACTTCCCGGTCAACGCGGTCCTCGCCGGCCGCCGCAACAATCCGCCCGACCTGAAAGCCGGCATTCCGCCCCTCGCCGTCTACAGCCCCATCCACTATCAGGAGCTGCCGGAACTCTTCATGGATTTCATCTGCAGCCTCACCGGAAAGTCGCCCTCCACCACCGGCTTCGGCAGCGAAGGCGCGCTCACCAAGAGCCCTTTCAACGCCCTCTGGCCCGTGGTCGATGTCAACAATGCGCTCGTCTCGTTCATCCTCACCGGCTACGGCGGATTTACCACGGCGGCGGGCCACGTCGGCCCGAAATTCCGCGTCGATCACGATAACAGCATGCTGGTCCCCGAACTCTGGTGCCGCATGCGCGTCTTCGAACGCGAACCCGAGTTCCTCATCGTAAACGGCTATCTCGAAAAGATCGAAGATTTCCAATACGAAGGCCGTACTGTACTTGCCGGCCGTCTCGGTTATCGCATCACTTCAACCTTTGTCGATCGCTTTCTCGGGCGTATTTTCGAAATGCCGGATATGGTGTTTCCCGAAGAGATGCTGCGTCCCGAAAAGCAGGATCTCGCCGTCTTCGTCGCGGGCGTGGATGCCATCTGCGACGCGCAGCGCAGCGTGGCGCTCAACTATTTCGAAGATGGCAGTGTCGAAGCGGCCTGTTCGCCGATCAAAGCGCTCCTGCACATCATGGCGCATGGCCATTATGAGGGTAAGGGCGTGGACGATCCCGCCATCCGAGCCATGTTCACGAGGGAATCCCTTCTCAAGAGCAATTGGTACAAGGAGCGGCTATGCGTAAAACAGCGGCGCGACATTGCCCTGTGGACCCGTCACGCCGAAGCCCTGGGCACCGAAGCCGCGCGTCAGCGACTAGCCCACGTCAGTTCCCCAGGCTATCTGCAGGAATTGGTCGGAACCATAGGAGCCGACCCCTTCACGCTTCAGTTGGCAGATAGCCGGTCGCCAACCTGAGAAACTCCGTTAACTGCCCGCGCGTTTCGCGCCCCAGTTCCGACGCCAGAATCTCCGCCACCCGAGGAGCCATCGCCATAGCGGCCCGCGCATTCAGCAACAAAGCGCGCGTACGCCGAGCCAGCACGTCTTCCACCGTGCGGGCCATCTCCTGCCGAACCGCCCAAATCACTTCGGCCTCAGTATAAGGAAGCGCCGAATGCAAAGGCGCGCCTCTTCCAACCGCCTGTTCGTCGGAGCCATATACCGACGACGCAGTCTCCGCATAACCATGCAATCGAAGCCGCCGCGTAACGCAGTCGCGCTCCGCCAACCCTCCCAGCATGGCCGCCTGATTGACGCAATCCTCCGCCATATGCCGGTACGTGGTCCACTTGCCCCCCGCGATCGTCAACAGCCCATTCGCATCGATATGGATCGAATGATCCCGTGACAGCGCCGCCGTGGCCCCTCCGCTCGATTTCACCAGTGGCCGAATCCCCGCAAATGCGCTCAGCACATCCTCTCTGCCGGGAGCATGATGCAGGTACCGCGCGGCATTCTCGATGATGAAGTCGATCTCCGCATCGAGCGGCCGCGGTTCCAGCGCAACGTCGCTAACGGGCGTGTCCGTAGTGCCCACCAGCGTATGCCCATGCCACGGAATCGCAAACATCACGCGCCCGTCCGACGTGTGCGGCACCAGGATGGCGCTGTCTCCGGGCAGAAACGAACGGTCCAGCACGATATGCGCACCCTGGCTCGGAGCAATCATGGGAACCACCGACGGGTCCGCCGCGCGCCGCATCGCATCCGAGAACGCGCCCGTGGCGTTCACCACCACCCGCGCTCTCAGTTCCAACTGCTCGCCCGCTTCCACGTCCCGCGCCACCACCCCCGCAACAATCCCGCCCTCTATCAGGAATGACTCCGCCCGGCAATAGTTTACCGGCGCAGCGCCGTGCTCCACCGCCGTCCAGACCAGGTGAATCAGCAGCCGCGAATCGTCGAATTGCCCGTCGTAATAGACCACTCCGCCGCGCAGCCCATCGGTACGCAGCGTGGGAATTCGCTCCAGCGTTTCTTCCCGCGACAGGTTGCGCGATTTCCCAAACCCATACTTCCCCGCCAGCAAATCGTAAAGCCGCAGCCCGATCCCATAAAACGGCGCCTCCCACCACTCATAGTTCGGCACCACGAACGCCAGATCATGCACCAGATGCCTCGCATTCTCCCGCAGGATGCCGCGCTCCTGCAGCGCTTCCATCACCAGCGGGATGTTGCCCTGCTCGAGATACCGAACCCCTCCATGCACCAGCTTGGTGCTGCGGCTGGACGTGCCTTTGCCAAAATCGTGCTGCTCGATCAGAGCGACTTCATAGCCTCGCGAAGCGGCGTCCACCGCGACACCCACGCCGGTAGCCCCGCCCCCGATCACCACCATGTCCCAGGGTTCGCGCCGCGCCCGCAGCCGCCCCAGCAATTCATCCCGATTCATGACGCGGAGTGCGTTCTCTTCTTCCGGATATAGTCGCCCAGCCGAGTCGGCGCATGCGGATCTACCCCACTCCCCTGGAAAAGCAGCACGGCGGACCCGGCGAAAATAACGTAGCCTGTCACTACGGAAAAAACGGTGCGCATCGCTATACGTTCATTCCGGCAGGCAGCGCCGCCGTCCTTTATGCCAGCACTTCCGCCAGCGGCATTTCAATCGCGCCCGCGCGCAGGACGCCGTCGGTCGCTCCTTCCAGCAGGCCTGGCGTTGCCACCCAACCTTCGCGTCTCACCGGATCGACGATCCAGTACGCAGGTACACCCATGCTGAAGTATTCTTTGATCCTTTCGAGCGTCCGGGTCATGCTGTCTTCGGGAGAGAGAATCTCGATGCAAAGCTCCGGCGGCACGGTGATGATCTCTTCTTCCGGCGCATCCGCGTCGATAACGCAGATATCGGGAACTCGGAAGCGAGTCGGTTTCACCTGGACCCGCTGCTCTGGCAGCAGCCTCTCGCGGAGGCCTGGGTAGCGATCACGTAGGTAATACAGAATTTCCCGCTGCGTTCTGCTGTGTTTACGTTCGCCCAAATTGCGCTCGACCACCTCTCCGTCCACATAGTCGCAGTCCGGGCGGTAACTCGTCCGCAGATATTCTTCCGCCGAAACCAGGACGCCGGTCGCCATCCCTTTAATCCTACCGCGCATTCTCCCCGGCACGCAGGAAACGGCCGACCCCCTTCTTTCCCCTGTCAGTTATCTGTCGGGTTCTTTTCGATGTGGTCGACAACCAGCCGTCGAACACTCATTTTCCCGGCTGTCAGCCTCAGTCCCAGCTGCTCCTGAATAGCAGTGAAAATGGACGGACTGTTTGAGTCGGTGGGCGCGTCAGCCGTATCCGGAGTCCACGCCAGCTGGATTTCATAGGCTTCGGTGAGTCCCGTTTGGTCGACCACGGGCCGATCCAGCCGTCCCGAAAGGTACTCCGCGAAGCCGGCCAGTGTAGTCCGGGCGCTCACCTGCTCAGCCGTTTTCGTCGATTTTCCCGAAACGCCGGTTGCCTTCTCGATCCTCTTCAGTTTCGGGCCACCCTTCGCCACTACCAGCCGATAGACCTCCATCTCCTTCGTCTCATCGTGCGTCTTCAGTTGGAAGCGGTCCTGCAGCAGCGCGCCGAGCATCTCCGGTATCTGGTCGTTCGTCCGAGCGGCGGGTATCACGGCCAGGATGTCGAATCGTTGCGTATTGAGCCAGTCCGGCCCGGAAATCTGCCGATGCTGCAGGCGATTTGCGTCCGCAATCAAGTCCATCAGTGAGATGCCCTGGTAGTTCAGGCGCCCTTCTGTGTCCTTCTCTTTCTCGACGCTTCTGTGAACGCTGATTCGCCCGAACTCCACCGGTGCGGCTGGTTTGATAGACGCAACATCGAACGCGATCTGGCCGTACGCCAGTCCGGAAACCAGAAGCGCCACACAGATACACCGCATGACCTTATGACGCTCGGGGATATCGATTCGTTGTCTCATGCCGGCTCGCGGAGATTTGCGCCCCCAATCCCATAAGCCATGGCCAACATCGTGAAGGCGAGCGGGGCCGGCGCGTGCGGATCTACCCGGTCCCCGGGAAAAGCAAAGCCGCGGAACCGGCGGCCAAAGCGGTGCGCACCCTTATACATTCATTCGACCAGCGCCCCGCCTTCAACCGGTTCGCCGGATTCGGCGGCCCTATCAGCGCGGTGCACGAATATGACACAGCGCTCAAGAGCGTCATCCGGCGGCTGAGCGGAAGCGCGCTTCTGACGTTAACCGGATTTGCCATCGAGCGCTGGCACAACGTCGAACTGCCGGAGGTCCGGACTCTCCGGGTGGACATGGTCGGAGAGACGGGCAATGGCAGCCTGGTCCAGTTGGAATTGCAAAGCACTAACGACGCGGACATGGCGCTTCGCATGGCTGAATATGCGCTCGCGGTCTATCGTCACTTCCGGCAATTTCCCCACCAGGTTGTTCTATACGTGGGAAGAGCGCCGCTGCGGATGCCGGAGATTCTTGCCGCCCACTCGATCGGGTTTCGGTTCCGCCTGGTGGATATCCGCGAACTGGACGGGGAGGCGTTGCTCGCGAGCGGGAACGCGGAGGAGAACATAATCGAGGTCCTGATGCGGTTCGGCGACACGCGCGCGGCGGTCCGCAGAATCCTCGAACGGATATCGGAGAGCGATCCGGCACAGAGGGAGATTGCGCTGCGGGAGTTCATTGTTCTGGCGGGTTTGAGGCGCTTGGGGGCCATAATAGAAGAGGAGACAAAGGCGATGCCGATTCTGGACGACATCATGGACCACGACCTGCTCGGACCGGCTATCCGGCGTGGACTGCAGCAAGGCCGCGCGGAAGGCCGTGTGGAAGGCGAACGGACCGTCGTGCTGCGCCTGATCGAAAAACGCTTCGGCGCGGTTCCCGCATGGGCCCGGCAACGCCTGGTAGCCATGTCCGGTCACGAGGTCGAAGAGACTGCCCTTCGTCTTCTGGACGCCCGCAGCCTCGAAGACCTCCTCGGCAAGTAAGCTTTTTCCGGTTCCCCAGAAGCGCGGGACATCACCTTCGAATCGAAAGCCCGCGGTTGTTCCCATTCCTTCTTCGATGCCGTCGCTCATCGCTCACCCGTCTGTTCAACAACTGGAACGAGACTCCCGAGCCCGTCAGTGTCACTGTCGCCAGCGCGATGCAAACGACCGAACCATTGCGTTCTGAAGCCGACGGCCAGACCGAGCGGAGGATGGTCCGCGCCAGCCGCGGATCGCGCACCTCTCCTGAAAAAATCGCGCAGCCGTCGAATCCGCAGATGCGCTGCCGGAGGATCAGGCCCCAGGCGGACACGGGGCCCCTGGGGGCAGATCTGATTCCGGCTACACAGGGTAACTAACGAACCGCGAACGAGCCCTTCAGGCGAATTTCCCGGGAAGAAGCCCCGACGTTTACCGAGTACACACCAGGAACAACCTTCCAGTGCCCATCGTCCCAAACCGACACGCTGCCGCGGTCGAGCGCCATGCTCACTGTCTTGCTCTCCCCAGGCTTCAGCCAGATCTTCTCGAATCCCTTCAACTGATGCGGCGGTTCCCCCGCCGAAGCCGGAGCACCCAGATAGAGTTGCACCACTTCCGCCCCCTCGCGCGCTCCCGTATTCGTCACCCGGACGCTCACCGTGCGCTTCCCGCCAACTTCGCCCGAAATCTTCAAGTCCGCATATTTGAAAGTCGTGTAAGACAGCCCGAAACCGAACGGAAACAGCGGCGTCTGGTTCTTCGCGTCATACCACCGGTATCCCACCAACAGCCCCTCGCTGAAATTCACGGTCTTCCCATCGCCGGGATATTCGTCCGGCCGAGTCGCCGGCCCCTGCTGCTCGTTCACCGGAAACGTCATCACCAGCCGCCCCGACGGATTCG
>JBEKAQ010000095.1:0-18074 GCA_050015835.1 Bryobacteraceae bacterium
AAAATCCGTAATCGTTCTCAACCTCTTTCGAGTAGATGGTGACAGCATCGCACGTCCCGTCCGGATTGCCCAGCTGCAGCGCTTCCGCGATGCAACTCCACTTGGGGAACGGTGTGTTCGATATGTTGGCGCCGCTCGTCGGGAATCCGGTATAACCCGCCGCACTCAGGACCGCCTGCTCCGCAGCGTTCGGCTGGTAGATCGAATTACCGAGCGCGTCCGTGTTGAAATTGGGATTGATCCCTTCCGTACGGATGTTGCGGAACCAGGCGTTGCCGGAGAAGGTCAGGTTGCTGGTAAAGGCGTGCCGCGCGCTGAAATTGAAAGAGGGAGAGCGGTCGGCGATTACGTCGGGGACGGTATATGCGCTTGAATAGTCGGCATCGAGCAGGCGGTAATCCTGCAGTCCATTGCCGAGCAGAGTGTTATAGGCATATGTCGCGGTGAGCGCGAGATCGGTTTTATCCGTGCGCCAGCCAAGCCGCCCAAATCCCTGGCGGACGTCGGAAGGCGAGTCGATGCGCCATCCCGATTCGTGGAAGCCGTTCCCCGCAAGGAACCAGTTCAACCCGGTGGCTTTGCCGCCGCCATAGCTTGCCTGAACCGCCTTCCGCCCACTGCTGCCATAGGTCGCCGTGCCATCGATACCCGGATTGCTCACGCCACTCTTGGTCTGTACGGACAGCGCGCCTCCCAGGGTATTCAGCCCGAACAGAGGGTCCGATCCCGGCACCAGAGTAATCTCCGAGATGGCGTTCTTCGGGATCAGATCCCAGCTCACCACGTCGCCAAACGGCTGGTTCTGCCGCACGCCATCCAGATAGACCGAGATGCCCTCGGGCGTTCCCAGCAGCGGCGACGCCGTGTAGCCGCGGAAATTCACGTCGGGCTGGTAGGGGTTTCCCTGCATCTCGTTGAGATACACGCCATTGAGGCGCCGGTTCATGAAATCCGCCAGATCCAGCGCGCCGCTCTTCTCGACGTCGGCCGCCGTGGCGGTCTGGACCGGGCCCGCGATCTGGTCGGTCGAGAGATCGGTTCCCGCCAGCGGCGTCGTCGAGACCACGTCGATTTCGCTCGTGCTATGCGCCAGCCTCAACGTCAATGTGCGCGAAACGGGAGCTGCGGATTGCACGTCGATCTGGACACTCTGCGCCGCAAATCCGTTCCTTGAGACCTCCAGACTGTAGCGGCCGTAGGGCAAAGCGGGGAAGCTATACAATCCCAGCGCGTCTGTCTGAAAGGTGCGCTCCACTCCGCCGGCCGGATTCCGCAATGTTCCCGAAGCCTCGACCGCGGCGCCTGAAGGGTCTTTGACCTGAATGCGGACTTCGCCGGTCGGCTGCTGCGCCTGGATTCGCGCAGTGGCTCCCGCCAGCGCCAGCAAAAAAAAGGCCGCCCGCTTGCAGATTCCAAATGAGTCCATATATGTAAATTCCACAAGCAGACCTTTTGTTCAGGCTTTTTTCAAGCTGACTGCTTTCAAGCCGACTGTGCAGCATGCTCGGAGGAGTTACGCCAGTCTTGCTATTTCGTCGGCAAGCGATTACCATCTTTCACGAAATGTCAATTAAGTCTTCCACGCGGGCAGCCATTCTGACCATATCCATTATGTTGCCGGGAACGATCATGGCGCAGGACGGGCCGGATTCGGTCCTGCGAGGAACCAAAGAATTCCGCAGGAGTGTGCTGGTCTCCGGACTGGCGGGACCCTGGGAACTGACGTGGGGACCCGACAACATGCTTTGGGTGACCGAGCGGACCGGCAAACGCATCACGCGCATCGATCCAGCCACGGGACAGCGCAGCGTCGCGATTACCATCGACGAGGTTTTCGCGCCCGGCAGCCAGGACGGATTGCTGGGCATGGCGCTCCACCCTGAACTGCTCCGAAACACCGGCAACAACTATGTCTATGTCGCCTACACTTACGTGGATCGAAACAAGGGAGCAAACCCGTCCTTCCCCGATGCGGGCAGCCCGTACCACTTTCTTTACGAAAAGATCGTGCGCCTCACTTACAACAGATCGAACGGGACGCTGTCGAAACCGGTCGACCTGATCACGGGGCTGCCGGTTGGTAACGACCACGTCTCGGGACGCCTGAAGATCGGTCCGGACAGCAAGCTTTATTTCACCATCGGCGACCAGGGCCACAATCAGCTGGGTAATTTTTGCCTGCCTATTGAAGCTCAGCGCCTTCCGACCCAGCAGGAGGTCAGCGGCAAGGTTTACGCCGCTTATGTGGGCAAATCGCTGCGCCTGAACCTTGATGGCTCCATACCGGGCGACAATCCGCGGCTGGCAGGCGTGATCAGCCACGTCTACACATACGGTCACCGCAACATGCAGGGCATCGATTTCGGGCCCGACGGCACGCTCTATGCCTCCGAGCAGGGGCCGAAGACCGACGACGAGATCAATATTCTGAAGGCGGGTTCCAACTACGGCTGGCCTCATGTGGCCGGTTTACAGGACAACAAGGCCTATGAATACGCCCGCTGGGCCGACGCCAGCACGCCGTGCTCGCAGCTGACTTTCAGCGACCTCGCGATTGATCCGTCCGTGCCTCGCGAGCCCGAATCGGCTTTCAAACAGCCTTTCGTGGAACCGATTGCAACCATGTTTACCGTGCCCACCGGCTACAATTTTCACGACCCGGTCTGCAAGGGCGTCGATTTCATCTGCTGGCCGACAGTAGGCGCTTCGAGCATCGAATATTACGCCTCAAATGGCAAAGGCATTCCCGGCTGGGACAAAGTTCTGCTGGTGACCACCCTCAAGCGCGGCTCGCTCTATGTGCTTCCTCTGACTGCGGACGGAAAAGCGGCGGCCGGTCATTTTTCACGTTACTTCCAGTCGGAGAACCGTTATCGCGATACGGCCGTCAGCCCCGATGGCCGGACGATTTACATCGCCACAGATCCGGGCGGGCTTGCCGAAGCGCTCGGTGGCGGATCGACCGGCACGATGCAGGATCCGGGGGCGATACTGGCCTTTACCTATGTGGACGAGAGTTCGGGTATAACGGCCGGACCGGTTGGCGGGGGCCAGACCACCTCCGCGGCAAGGCCGGGTTCGAGCGCTGGCGCCGCCGCCGGCATCACTCCGCAGTTTACCGCCCAACAGGCTGCGGCAGGCAAAACCGCCTGGAATTCCAACTGCGCCGCTTGCCATGGAAACACCATGACCAACGGTACTTTCGGCCCGCCGCTGGCAGGCGAGTACTTCCGCAACAAATGGACCGGCCTCACTGTCCGGGAATTGTATGACCGCGCCCGAACCATGCCCCCATCCGCCCCCGCCTCACTGGCAGACGGCACCTATGCCGATATCGTCGCTTATGTGCTTGAGGTCAATGGCTTCAAGGCGGGAAATGCCAAACTGCCGGCTGGCGGCGACGCACTCGGTAACATGACGATTAGATAGACGTTCACTGTCCCCCGGGTGGATCGACAACAGGAACCACTGTGCCCGCCACTACAGGAAGGGCCGAAAAAAACGTGAACAATCTGGCGGGAACTGGAATATACATTGTGAATAGGTGAATGTCATCCCGCTTCACAGATTCGGTTTTTCTGCCGCTGCTGCGAACTGCGGCGGCGACCGATTCCGCCAATGGGCGAGACCGGCTGCAGGAACAGGTATCGGCTCTCTTCGACCAGTTCAGGGAGCCCCTGCTCCGCTACCTGTGGAGCTTCGGTTTGACCAATCAGGACGCCGAAGAGGTTCTTCAGGACGTATTTCTTTCGTTGTTCCAGAATCTCGATCGTGGCAAGCCGCTCGATAATGTTCGCGGCTGGTTGTTCCGCGTAGCCCACAATCTGGCGCTGCGGCGGCGCTATCGGACCCGCCGCGATTCGGAAACGCCGGCGGGGGTGAGAGGCGAAGACCTTGCCATGGATCCGGCGCCGAATCCGGAAGATCGGCTGGCAAACACCCAGACTCGGCGGCGCATGATGGCGGTTGTTGAAGCACTGCCGGAGCAGGATCGCCGGTGTCTCTTTTTGCGGGCCGAAGGATTGCGCTATCGGGAGATCGCCGGGATTCTCGACATGTCTCTCGGCGCCGTCTCCCTTTCCCTGGCCCGATCTCTTGCGCGCATCGCACGTTCTCTTGACGCACGTTTTCCAGAAAGGAGCGGTTCATGAAGTACGCGGACTCCCATCTTTCCGATCGGCAATTGCTCCTCGATATCGAGGGCGAACTCTCTTCGCGGGATGAGAAACTGGTTCGGGCTCATGTCGAGGCGTGCTGGAAATGCCGCGCGCGCCGCCAGGAACTGGAACGGGCAATCACCGATTTTGTGCGGGTCCATCAGCGGGAATTCGATGCGGAATTGCCGCCCGTGGCCGGTCCGCGCGCTTTGCTGCGGGCAAGGCTGGCAGAGCTTGCGGCGACAGAGCCCCAAGCGCGATCAAAATGGTTTCTTATCTCCCGTGGATTGGCGTCGGCAGCCGCGATATGCGTGGTGCTGGCGCTTGGGTTCGCTCTTTCCCGTTTCAATGTGGAGTGGCACAATCCCTCCGGCGACCAGGCCGGAGTCGTTTATGTTCCCGATTCCCGGCTGACCCCGGGAGCGACCCTCCTCGTAAGCCGGCCGGCCGTATGTGCGTCGGCCAACAGCGGGAATAAGGCCGTCCCGATCACCCTGCAGCGGAAAGTGTTCGAGGAGTATGGAATCGCCGGGGCCGATCCCCGGGCGTACGAGGTGGATTACCTGGTTACCCCTGCGCTCGGAGGCGCCGACGACATTCACAACCTCTGGCCTCACTCTTATTCGGCTACGGTTTGGAACGCACGGGTGAAAGACGCTCTGGAAGATCGCCTCCGCGAGATGGTCTGCGACGGAAGCCTGGATCTCACGGAAGCGCAGCGCGAGATCGCGGGAGACTGGATCGCTGCGTATAAGAAATACTTCCATACGGATAGGCCGCTGACTGAGCACTGCAGGCATTGCGCTCCGTAATCGCCGCTTTGGGAGGACCCTCCAGCGGGGCCTTCGTTTCATCCGCCGCCGTCGGGCCCCCGGTGCTTGGATCACAAATCGCGAAAGTAAACTTTCGCCGCTCAAAAAACTGAAAATAAACACCGGCACCCCGTCACGCTCACTCCACCCAAGTCCATCGCAATACCCCTCATGCAATTCTGAAATCGCGATGCGCCTCTACGACCCAAATCCCGACCTCGACTACACCCTCGACCTCGACGCCCCCACCCGCATCCCGCCATCCCCCGGATCACTCGACCCGGCCACTCGCGCCTTTCTCGCCTTCACCACCCCAGCCGAGCAGTGCCGCGTGCTCGAAAACATGTATCGCTGCGAAAAGCGCTGCGATCTCCAGTACGATCGCGCCCTCACCCGCCTCTTCGAAGCCCGGAAAAGACGCACGGGGAATTGATATGTACACGGACGAACCCGGGAATCCCAGAATCGGACACTCTCCCACGCCACCCGTCGCCCCGCGGAAGGAACATCGTGAGATCCGTCACGGCGAAGAAGTCGTCGACGACTACTATTGGTTGCGCGAAAAATCCAATCCGGAAGTCATCCATTATCTGGAGGCGGAGAACGCCTACACCGCCGCCATGACTGAAGAACTGCGGCCGTTGCAGGACGCGCTCTACCAGGAAATGCTCGGCCATATCAAGGAGACCGACCTGAGCGTGCCCGTTCGCCGCGGCACATATCTGTACTACTCGCGCACCGAGCAGGGCAAGCAGTATCCCATCCAGTGCCGCCGCAAGGGCGCCATGGAAGGGCCCGAAGAACTGCTCCTCGACCTGAATGAACTCGCGAAGGACCACCCCTTTGTGAGTCTGGGCGCCACCGCCGTGAGCGACGACCAGAACCTCCTTGCATACACCGCCGACTACACCGGATTCCGCCAGTACGGACTGCACGTGAAAGATCTGCGCACCGGGGAGACCCTGCCCGATACCACCGAGCGCGTCACTTCCCTTGAATGGGCAGCCGATAACGAGACCATCCTGGTCACGACCGAAGACGCCATCACCAAACGATCCGACAAATTGTGGCGACACGCCATCGGGTCGAATGCATGGGAGCTCGTCTATGAAGAAAAAGACGAGTTATACGACATCGGGCTCAACCGGACCCGGGACAGGAAATACCTGTTGCTGGGGATTGAGGCGAAGGACACCACCGAGTTTCTGGTGTTGCCCGCCGAACGTCCCGAGGACAATCCGACAGTATTTCTGCCGCGAGAGAAGGGGCATCGCTATTACCCCGACCACCGCGAAGAGCTCTTCTACATTCGCACCAACAAAGAGGCGACGAATTTCCGCGTGGTGACGGCTCCCGCGACCGATCCATCGCCGCGGAACTGGAAAGACTTTATTCCGCACCAGCCCGAGGTGCTGAATGTGGATATCGATCTGTTCCTTGACTTTGCCGTGTCGGTGCAAAAGTCGGAAGCGCTGAACCGCCTGCGCGTCTATACGTTCGGGAACGGTCGCTGGACGTCGATCGTATTTCCCGAACCGGTCTATGCCGCGTCACCGGGTGTAACTCCGGAGTACGGGTCGAAGACTTACCGCTATAACTATCAAAGTTTGATTACTCCGCCCAGCGTATTCGACTACGATCCCTCGACCGGCGCATCGCAGCTGCTGAAACGCCAGCAAGTGCCGGGCGGCTACGATCCCGCTCAATATGCCTCGGAGCGCTTGTGGGCGACCGCGCGCGCCGGCGTCAGAGTACCCATCTCGATCGTTTACAGGCAAGGCTTCGTACGGGACGGCAGCGGCCCGCTGTTCCTCTATGCCTACGGCTCCTACGGGTTCGGTACGTCCGCTTCATTCTCGAGTTCGCGTCTGAGCCTGCTCGACCGCGGGATGGCTTATGCCATCGCGCACGTCCGCGGCGGCGACGAAATGGGAGAGAACTGGCGTCTCGACGGCATGCTCATGAAGAAGAAAAATACCTTCTTCGACTTCATCGACAGCGCCGAATATCTGATTGCGGAAAAGTGGACTTCTCCGGACCGGCTCGCCATCGAAGGCCGCAGCGCCGGCGGATTGCTGATGGGCGCGGTAGTCAATATGCGGCCCGATCTGTTCCGCGCCGTGCATGCCGCCGTGCCGTTCGTGGACGTGATGAATACCATGATGGACGCGACCTTACCGCTTACGGTGGGTGAGTACCTCGAGTGGGGCGATCCGCATGACCAGGCTGCGTACGACTATATGAAGAGTTACAGCCCGTATGACAATCTGGTTAAAGGGACTTACCCCGCTATGTTAGTGACGACAAGTTTAAACGACAGCCAGGTGATGTATTGGGAGCCGGCCAAATATGTTGCCCGAATGCGAACGCTGAAGACCGATAACCACCCGTTGTTGTTGAAAATCAAAATGGATCCGGCGGGGCACGGTGGAGCTTCCGGGCGCTACGACCGCTTAAAGGATCAGGCGTTCGAGTATGCCTGGCTGTTATCGAACCTCGCTCATCAGGGCGAGCAGATTGCCCTCGGAGTCCCGGAAAAAGGCCATCCATAGCTCGTGATCGGGCATCTTGGCGATCATGTGCGCGGTGGATTCAAACACGACGCCGTGCGCTTTCAGATGATCCGAAGCGCCGTGAATGTCCGCGGTCTTGTAATAAAGGATGGAGCTGTAAGTCGATTCCGGAGTTTCCGAAGTGGTGAGCATCAGACGCACGCCGCCGCAGTCGAAGAAGGCCATGCCGGAAGCCTCGAATAGAAACTTCAAGCCCAGTATGTCGCGATAAAACGCCACGGCGCGAGGCAGGCTGGTGACGGTGAGGGCGATCTGCCCGATCGAAGATATGGATGCGGATTCGGCGAGGGCGGGGCTCATGGAACAAGAGTATATCGCGACTTATACGTTTACTCCAGTACCATGTATGGGCGAGGGCTGCAGACCGGCTGCCCTCCACGCAATCAGTAAGGCGCCCACCGCGGGGCTGTGTTGGGGAGGGCTGGCGGCCACGGTGTCATCGAGCTGAGCCAGCATCCGGAAACGCTCCCGCAGGATCGCGCTGTTGAAGACGCCGCCCGCCCAGGAGAGCGCGGAAGGTTCGCCCTCCCGCCAGAGTTGGCGGCGCACAGAGCCGGCCAGCGTGGCCAGATGGTGCGCGGCGTTATTGAGAATCGCCGTGGCAATGGGGTCGCCGGCGGCCGCGATCCGGTCCACCAAAGGCGCCAGAGCGGCGACGCGGGACCGCGGCCATTCGGGAGTGTAGAGTCGATGGAGCGTCTCGTTGGCGTTCGCCGTGCCTGTAGCTTCCAGCAGCGCGGGCGTGAGCGCGGTGCGCGGCCCCCAGCCCTCGTGCTCGCCGAGAACCGCGCGCAGAGCCTGCCGGACGATGTCGAAGCCGCCGCCTTCGTCGCCGAAGATATAGCCCCAACCTCCCGCCCGCGCGGTTTCGCCGGCCCCGTTTTCTCCGAACGCAATGGACCCAGTGCCGGCGATGACCACCACGCCCGGCTGGCCTCCGGTGGCGCCGGCGAGGGCAATACGAGCGTCATGGGTGACGATGAGGTGTTCGGCATCGAGCAATTCATGGAGCAGCGCAGCTTTATCCTCGGGGCCGCCGCTCATGCCCAGACAGGCCGCCCTGAAATGCAGCCGGTGTGAATCGATGGATAAGCCGATGCCGGCTTGGGTCGATGCCTGCGTGAGACAGGTCCCGATGACGCGCAGGAACTTCGCCCGCGCTTCGGGCGCCGCCACGTGGTTCGACGGCCCGCCGCTGGCCCAGCCCACGATCCTGCCGGAGGCATCGCCGACCATGGCGATGGTGCTCGATTGGCCGCCGTCGATGCCCAGAAAGTAGTCCGTCATTGGATCTCGTAAAGGCTGTCGCCGCCGTACTCGATGATTGGTTTGAGACCCCAGCGTTGCGGATCCCGCTCGATGTCCGGAGCGGCGAGATAGTCGCTCCCTGTCAAGAGGTAGTCTATGCCGCGCGCCTTGATGGTACGGGCGGCCAGACGGCGCAGGTCGGCAGTGGGCTTCCGGTCCGTCTTCTCCAGCTTCGCGTCAAACCCTTCGGGTCTGACGTCGATCTTATATTGGTCGTGCGAGCAATAGAGTTCAATGCGGTCGAGTTCCACCGGCCCGCTGAAGGCGACATCGACGTGCATGCCGGGGTGAATCGATTCCCACGAGCGCCAGCGCGTAACGGGGTTATGATCGAGCGCCAGCCGGATGTCCCAGGGGTTGGGCCTGGCATCCGCATGAGAGGGAAAGACTTCATGCTCGCCGAGGAAAAAGCGCGCTTCGCCGACGCTCCAGATATCGGAAGGGCTGGTGGCGGTCTGAACGAGGCGAAGACGATCGAGAGTACGGCGCGGAAAAGTGAAGCTGAGATCCCAAAGCGGCTGCGTGTCCTCCCTGAGAGGCGTCAGCAGGATGTCCTCGATCAGTTCTCCTTCGGCTGATTGGTAGTTCACTAATACGGTTGGGGCGATGTAGGATTCGGCAAGCGGATGGCTACTCCAGATGCGCTTGCCGGCTGGAATCGCCCGATTCATCTTCTGCGCCAGGACATAGCCGGCTAAGTGGCGCTCGAGATACGTATCGGGCGGGATGATATGCACTGCGGCTTGCCAGGGCATGGTTACGATCTGCCAGCCGCCGGCGGGAGCGCGGTACTTATCGATGACTCGTGGCCAGGCGAGGATAACCGCGGCGGTGACCAGCAGCGCGAGGGTGGCGCGCGACATCTCGAGCGCCAGTGCGATACCGAGTGCAATGAAGGGCAGAGCCGGGATCAGAAAGCGAGCGCCGATGTTTTGCGGGTAGGGGATCAGGAAGAAGACCGCAGCGAGAAGGCAATGGCGGCCGGGCCGGGAACGCAGACTCAGAAGGGTCAGGGGAGCGAGCAGAAACAGGGGACCGATCTGTCCGCCGAGCTGGCCGCCGACGGTGACGATCCACAAAAGCGGTTTCAGGCTGGGAAGAGCGTAAGTGTGGAAGTAGTTTCGATAGGAGTCTTCGAAGGAGACGTGAATGTATGGGTTGGGGAAGAGGCGGTTGAAGAATGGCGAAAGGGGATTGCCCAGCCAGAGGGCGTTCTTGATCAGCCAGGGCAGCGCCATCAGGGACATGGGGATCGCCAGCCGAATGAACGGGCGGGAGCGCCTGTTCCACACGGATGGGAGTACAAGTACGACCGCGTAGAGACAGGCAATCGCTCCGGTGTATTTTATGGCGAAGCAGAATCCGGCGAGCAGGCCGGCGGGAATCAGCAGCCTGTCGTCTTTTGTTTCGCGCCATATTTCAAGCAGATAGAACATCGCGAAAGCCACGGTGGCCAGCGCGACATCGTTGTAAGCGCTGACCCCGTCGATCCCCACAACGGGCGACAGATATACCAGCGTCGCGGCGCAGACACCGGCGGCTGGATGGCCGATTCTCCGGGCGTAGCTGACGATCAGAAGCGGCAGCGCGAACAGGAAGCAGCAATGCACCGTCGCGGCGGCGGAGTGGCGGCCGAAGGCGAAGGCGAAGAGGAACAGCATCTCCATGCCCTGCGAGAGATTGGCGTACATGTTGGTAGTGAGGCGCTCAAAACCGTGCAGGCGAAAGTAACGAGCAACGAGGCCCAGATGATAGGCGGCTCCATCCGGACTGATCTCGGGGGCGAGGCTGTTCGATAGATACAGCAGCGCGTAGAACGCGAAGGCGGCGGCGAAGAGGGCTTTCCAGAGTTGCGGGAGCGGAGGCAGCGGGTCGCTCGGATGGCGGGTTCTTCTTATTACTAACAGGGGAATCATCCCGAGCCAAAGAAACACGGGGGGGCGGGCGGATTTCAAGGCGCACAGGATAAAGACCGCGAGGCTCAGCAGAGAAGCGCCGGCGACCGCGGCCAGAAGATCGTGCTCGGTCCGCTTCAGTTCGATGCCCAGACGATGGAACAGAATGCGGCCGAGCGCCCAGCACACCGCCGCCGTGAACAATACGCCGAAGAGAATCACCGCGATATTCCCCATCGCAGGGGATCGAGCTCATCGAGGATCAGATCCGCCTCGGCGGTTACAAAGGCCGATCCGCGGATGTGTGGATAGATGACGCCGTCATGAACGGTCACCCATCCGTCGAATGTGCTGCCGATCAGGCTTTCCTGCCGCCAGATTTCGCCCTCGCGAATTTGTCCATCCGCGTAGAGGCAGGCCAGCCGGGCGCTGGTGCCCGTGCCGCAGGGCGACCGGTCGTAACTCCGGCCGGGGCAGAGTACGAAGTTCTTACCGTGGGCGCCTTCGGTTACCGGCGGCCCGCAGAGCTCAATGTGATCGATCTCCGGATGGCCCCTGCGTGTAAGTTCCTGGCGAATGGCCCATGCGTATTCGGTCAGCGGTTCGAGATGAGCCAGACGAAGTGGATCGGGGTAGTCGTGAGTCAGGAAGAACCAGTTACCTCCCCAGGCGATATCGCCGGTTACTTTGCCGAAGTGGGGTACTTCGAGCGATAACCCGGCCGCGGAGCGATAACTCGGCACGTTGTGCAAAGTTACTTCTCCGCCGTGATGAAGTTCGGCCTCGACGATGCCCGCGGGAGTCTCGATGCGGTGGATTCCCGGGGCGTTCCGGCCCAGATGCGCCAGGGTGACGGCGAGTCCGATGGCGCCGTGGCCGCACATATTGAGGTAGCCGTCGTTATTGAAGAAGATCGCGCCGGTGGAGCAGGAAGGATCGCAGGGCTCGCACAGCAGGGCGCCTACGATGGCATCGGAACCGCGTGGTTCATTGACGATCGCCGAACGATAGCGGTCGAAATCGCGCCGGAAAATGTCGAGGCGCTCGCGCATGGTTCCGGCGCCGAGGGGAGGGCCTCCGCCGACGACGACGCGCGTGGGCTCGCCGGCGGTATGCGAATCGACAATGTGGATGCGCTCGATCATCAGTACAATCATCGTAAGCGTTATGAAGAAAATGCAATGGCGCGGCGTGATTCCCGCCGTCACGACACCTTTCAGCGAAGACCTTTCGGTGGATCACGCGTCGCTCGCGAGGCACTGCAAGTGGCTTGTCGATAGCGGCTGCGACGGTGTGGTGGCGCTGGGCTCGCTGGGCGAAGGGGCCACGTTGACGCCGATGGAGAAGAAGCAGGTTCTCGAAACCTGCGTGCAGGCGATCGGCGATCGCGCCTCGGTGGTGGCCGGCGTATCGGCGCTCAGCACGGCCGAAGCAGTGTCGATCGCGCGCACCGCGCAGGCGGCGGGATGCCATGGATTGATGGTTCTGCCGCCCTATGTGTATGTGGGCGACTGGCGGGAGATGCGGGCGCACATCAGCGCGGTACTGGAAGCGACGCCTCTCTCCGCGATGCTTTACAACAATCCCATCGCTTACACCGTCGACTTTCTGCCCGCGCACGTGGTGGAACTGATGGACGCCAATCCGACGCTCGACGCGATCAAGGAGTCGAGCGCCGACGTGCGCCGCGTTGCCGCGCTGCGCGTGCTCGCCGGCGCCCGGCTGCAGATTCTGTGCGGCGTGGACGACCTGATCGTGGAGGCTGTGGGCGCGGGCGCGGTGGGCTGGATCGCGGGCCTGGCGAACGCGTTTCCGAAAGAGTCGGTGGACCTTTTCAACTACGCGCTGCATGGAGAGAAAGACAAAGCGTTTGGGATCTACCGCTGGTTCCTGCCCCTGCTGCGCATGGATACGGTGCCGAAGTTTGTGCAACTGATCAAGTTCGTGCAGGAATCGGTGGGGAGGGGCAGCGCGCGCGTTCGTCCTCCGCGGCTCGAATTGATCGGGAGAGAGCTCGACGAGGCGAAGACGGTGCTGAAGGAAGCGCTGGTCAACCGGGAACGCGGATAATAGGCCATATGCGTCTGTTATGCCTTGCCCTGATTTCGATCCCGTGCGTCTTCGCGGCCGACGATGCCGGCCCTTACCTCTCGAACATTCATCAACGGACTTCGGGCGGCCAGAACGCCGAAGCCTACTGGTCCCCCGACGGCAAGCGATTGATCTTTCAATCGACGCGCGGCGACTCGAAGTGCGACCAGATGTATGTGATGAACGCGGATGGCTCGGATCAGCACATGGTCTCGACCGGCAAGGGCCGGACTACCTGCGGGTACTTCCTTCCCGACGGGAAACACATCCTTTACGCTTCGACTCATCTGGCTGCGCCGGGCTGCCCGCCGGACGTGGATCGGAGTAAAGGCTATCTGTGGGCGGTCTATCCGGGCTATGACATTTTCGTCGCCAAAGACGATGGCACGGATCTGAAGCCGCTGACCACCGCCAACGGCTACGATGCCGAGGCGACGGTCAACTGGAAGACGAAGAAGATCGTTTACACGTCGCTGGCTTCGGGCGACCTCGATCTTTGGACGATGAACCTCGACGGCTCGGATAAAAAGCAGATCACGACGAGCTATGGTTATGACGGCGGGGCGGTTTTTTCGCGCGACGGGAAGAAGATCGCATGGAGAGCGGGCCATCCGTCGACGCCGGAGACGAAGCAGAAATACGCCGACCTGCTGAAAGAGAACCTCACCAGCCCATTCAAGATGGAGTTGTTTGTGGCGGACGCGAACGGCAAAAACGTTAAGCAGATTACCGACTTCGGATGTGCGTCGTTCGCACCGACCTTTACGCCGGACGGTAAACAGATTCTCTTTTCGTCGAATAAGAACGATTGCGACGGACGTAAGTTCGAGCTGTTCCTGATCAACATCGACGGCAGCGGGTTGAAGCAGGTGACGAATCTGGATGGGTTCACTTCGTTTCCGGAATTTTCTCCGGATGGGAAGAAGTTGGTGTTCGTGACCGACTGGAAGGCGTCGGCGCGCTATGAGTTCAATGTGTTCACGGCCGATTGGAAGCAGGAATAATCGGTATAGAATAACTCACGTGACCCGAAGAGAGATTTTCGCGGCTGCCGGTTCGGCGGCTTTCTTATCGGCCTTCGCGCCGGCGGTGGACGCGGAGGCGGTACCGAATCCCAAAGGCCATCTGGGCATGGGAGGCGCGCCCACCGCATTCAGCGCGCGCAATGGCGGGGGCCGCGGCGGCGGAGGCAGAGGTCCACGGCCGTTCTCGGACGAATTTCTCGAGTACTGTCATAACCTGGGGCTGGGCGGCGCGGAGATGGGCCCGCCTCCCACGGATCCCGAAGAGATCAAGAAGTTCCGCGACAAGATGCAGTCTTATGACATGCATGTGATCTTCAACATCCCGCTGCCGCGCACGGACGACGATCTTCCCCGGTTCGACAGCGCGGTGAAGGCGGCAAGCGAAGTGGGCGCTTATGGTCTGCATGCGGCCATGACCAACCGGCGCTACGAAGAATTCAAGACTCTGGAGGCTTATCGGAAGAGCTTCGAGCAGAATCAGAAGACCATTGCGCTGGCCGAACCGGTGCTGCGCAGGTACAAAGTGCGGCTGGCGATCGAGAACCATAAAGGCTGGCGCGCCGTGGAGCAAGCTGGCTGGTTGAAGCGGGTGAGCAGCGAGTATGTGGGGGTGCATCTCGATTTCGGCAACAACGTATCGCTCTGCGAAGATCCGATGTTTACGCTCGAGACGCTGAAGCCCTGGGTCTTCTCCGGCCACATCAAGGATATGGGAGTGCAGCCTTACGGCGATGGCTTCCTGCTTTCGGAAGTGCCGTTCGGCGACGGCTTCCTCGATCTGAAAAAGATGGTGGATGTGCTGCGGCAGAAGGATCCGAACCTGGCGCTCGATCTGGAAATGATCACGCGCGAACCGCTCAAGGTTCCTGTTCTTACCGATCAGTACTGGGTGACCCTTGAAGACATTCCAGGCCACCAGGTGGCGCATATCATGGACATCGTGCAGAACAAGGCGTCGAAGAAGTCTCTGCCTTCGATCGCGGGGCTGGATGGGCCGGCGCGCAAACAGCTTGAGGAAGGTTATAACCTGGCGTGCATCAGGTACGCGCGCCAGTACCTTGGTCTGTAAGTTCAGCGTGGCGGCGGCCCACCGCGATCCAGGCGTGGTCCTGGCGCGGGGCGCGATTCCGCCTGCAGCCTGCGCCATTGATCGGCGCTGAGCACGGTGCGGAAGCCCAGCAGCATGCGGGCATTGGCTTTCTCCAGCTCCGCCCGGGCCTGCGCGATGCGATCGATCTGGGCGAGAACGTTCTTCTCATCCGGTTGATCGACTTCGAGCAGGGGTTCGAGAGTCGCTTCTTCCTTCTCCACCGCGGCGGTCAGGTCGATCAGCCTGAGGCGCTCCTGCTGAAACAGGGTATCGATGCGCTTCTGCTGATCGGCGCTGAGGCCGAGACGCGCCACCAGCGCCGGATCCGTCCACCAGCGGCGGTCGGGCGCCATCGCGTTGCCACGACCAGGCGGTGGTCCGCCGGGGCCGCGCGGAGGTGGACCGCCACCGGGACCGCCTGGGCCTTGAGCCAGCGCCAAAAAGGCGGGCGCCGAGAGAAGCAAAAACAGCGCGGCATGCCTGATGTCTCGCACTTTCTATCGTTCCTCCTGAGACTTAATACTCTGGGGCATCAGCGCCGCGAGCGGCTCCATGGGACCGGGAACCGTTCTCGACACATCCGCATCCACGCGCCGCAACAGCGCCGCGTCATCGATGGCGGGCGTGGGCACGGCTCTGTGCCATGACGCTCTGTGCCACGACAGCGATGCCGCCACGACCAGCAGCAGCGCCGCCAGAACCGCCGCCATCCTTCCCCAACCGAATGCGCTCTCCCCGCGGGCCGGGGACGCACCTACGCCGGCCAGGGAGCGCTCGACGCGGTCGTGAACCGAATCGTGAAATGCGCCCAGAACCTCGCTCATCCGCGCCATATGAGATCGGCATTTGATGCAATCCTCCAGATGCTGTTCCATCTCCCGGCTGCGCTCGCCCGCGATCCATCGGCAGATATCTTCTTCGCGTAAATGCGGGTTCATACGGTTACTCCCATTTGCCTGCGGACGTTGCGAACGGCGCTGAACAGGTGCGCCTTCACGGTACCTTCCTTCATGCCGGTGGCCGATGCAATCTCCAACAATTCCATATCTTCGACAAAACGTAACAGGAATACCGTGCGCTGCCGGTCGGGCAACTTACCCGCCGCCCGCCATACCGAACTCACTTGTTCGCGCAGCAGCATCTGCGATTCCGGCGTCCGCCCCGCTGCCGCTGTACGGAGATCCGCCGCTCCCATCTCTTCCGAGTTCGCGCTGGTGCGCTTCCAGAACTGAAGCCGTCGATTGCGCACATAATCCCGCACCAGATTTACCGCAATGCGCATCAGCCAGGTATCGAGGCTCGACTCGCCCCGGAAGGTCGGCCGGGCGCGGAAGGCCCTGAGGAAACAATCCTGGGTCACCGATGCGGCGGCGTCGTCATCGCGCAACGAGGCCAGAGCGAAGCGGAAAACTTTGGGCCGATAGACCCGAAGCATGGCTTCAAAATCGCCCGCGGCGGCGGCCAGGCGATCCGGATCGGCGGACCGATCCGGATCTTTCAGGCAAACGCCGCCAGCGGTTCTTTGCGATTCCATTTTCTCCATTAGACGAACGCCGGGACGCACTTGAGTACTTAGTTTTGCGGGGCTGGCGGCGGTCCGCCTGGCCCACCCTGCCCTCCAGGTCCACCCTGCCCTCCGGGTCCGCCGGGCCCCGGTCCGCCGATTCCGGCCAGCTTGAGGGTGGTGTACTTCGTCTGCTGCGTCGCAGTCAACTGCACGTAGAAGGCTGCGTCGGCCGTTCCTTCCGCCACAATCTGCTGCTGGGTAAGAGCGGCGACGGCGGCGGCCACGGTGGCGATGCTGGTGGCATCGTTATTCTGAACGGCTGTCGCAAAGCTGGATTGCGCGGTCTGCAAACTGGTTTGAAGCGTCGCGAGCGTGGTGAATTCCGCGGTGAAGATGGTAGTGGCGGTGGTTTGCTGCCCGCTGGTTAAATCGAGCAGCGTGGTGAGTTGGGTGACCAGCTGCGCGGCTTGTTGCGCCGGGGTGGGCGGCGTCGGAGGTGTGGTGCCCGAGCCGGTGCTCTGGGCGAAAACGGCACCCGCGGCGAGAGCGGCGAGTGCGAATGACCGGACGGTGGATAATTTCATGTGGATTAAAGGTCTCCTTCCTTCGAGCGTGTAGACGGATTTCAGACGCCGGGGTTTAGTCGCCGAGCAAAAAACTCCATTGTTATTAACTTGTAATTCCCGGCGGCGCGCGGGGCTGTTACGATGTCCTGAAAGGAGATTGACACTCATGCGCACCGCATTGCTTTTGGCCGCCCTTACGATCCTTCCGATTCCCTCCGGAGTGGCCCAGAATGCCCCGCCGGCTTGCAACGGCGACTATGCGATCGTTCGGGTTTCGACGATTAAGCCGGGCGCCATGGAGGGTTTCATGAAAGCTGTCGAGGCTCACAAGGCCTGGTACCGGAGCCGCGGCTTCAACGACAACGTAATCGTCGCTTCGCGCGTGATTCTTACCGACCCACAGACTCACGCCATGAAATATTCGGATGCGGAAGTGGTCACCTATCATGTCCGCCCGCCGGGCGTGAAACAGGCCAATCGCGACGCGGCGTGGGATGCGTACGTGAAGATGTACCGCGACACGTCGGACATCAAGACCGAGTACTACACGTGCATGCCGAAGCTGGTGCCGTAGGTCAGCCTGCCATACGGGAAACGAGCCGGAGTTCATCCAGGTGCCGAAAGTCGTTCGGATTGTTGGTGACCAAGGGCGCGGCAAGAAGCAGCGCGGTCGCCGCAATCCATGCGTCGGCGGAGCTCCTTTGGCGGCCCTTCCGGGTGCTTTCGTTCCGAACGGCGGCCCACAATGAACATAACGGGCCGTCGGAATGGAGTACGGAGAATTCCGCCAGATAGGCTTCCAGCACATCGCATTTGCGCGGTCCCCAATTCGCCTCCAGAGAGCCCTGGCGCATCTCCGCCAGTGTCATAAATGAAACGACCAATTCAGAACCCCGCAGAGTAGCGGTGTATCGAGGCGCAAATACCGGGTGCCACTTGAAAACAAAGCTGGCAACGTCCGTGTCAACGACAAGTCTCGTCGAATCAGCCGGAGGACGTGTCCATGTGGCGCTGCTCATAGATACGGCTTACGAAGTCTTCCGATTCCTC
>JBEKAQ010000096.1:0-17729 GCA_050015835.1 Bryobacteraceae bacterium
CCGTTTCCGCGGATGACTTACGCGGAGGCGATGCAGCAATATGGCAGCGATAAGCCGGATTGCCGGATTCCGCCGATGATGAAGGTGAACGCGGCCTTCGAGGATTCGGATCTGCCGCGCAATACGCTGCCGATGGTGTTGATCAGGATTCCGAAAGTGGGCGCGTTGAGCCGCAAAGAGCGCGACGATCTGAAGGCGTTTGGGCAGGAACGCGGGCTGCGCGTGTTCGACGATATCAAGGGTCTGGAGCGCAAGTATCCGGAGCAGACGGCGCGGGTGCGCGCGGGTGCGGATGCGGCGGAGGACGATCTGCTGCTGATCGCGGATTGGGCGGGCGAACCGAAGGGGCATCGTCCCGAAGAGACCGTGTATCAGGCTTGCGGGCAGCTGCGTTTGCATGTGGCGCAGAAGTATGCGGAGCGGCATGGGCTTTTTAATCCGGGCACTTTCAAATTTCTGTGGGTCACCGATTTTCCGATGTTCGAATGGGATGAAGAAGAGGGCCGGTGGAACGCCGCGCATCATCCGTTTACGGCCGTGCATGACGACGATCTGGAGAAACTGACGAGCGACCCCGCGCGTTGCCGTGCCAAGTCGTACGACATTGTGCTGAATGGGACGGAGCTGGGGTCGGGCTCGATTCGTATTCATCGCCGCGATGTGCAATCGAAGGTGTTCGCGGCGCTCGGATTCAGCGATGAGGAAGCGCAACGCCGTTTCGGCTTTTTGCTCACGGCGCTCGAATACGGTGCGCCTCCCCATGGCGGGATAGCGCTGGGGCTGGACCGCATTGTGATGATCCTGGCGGGCGAGAGTTCGATCCGCGACGTGATTCCATTCCCGAAGACGGCGAAGGGGACGGATCTTATGTGCGAAGCGCCTTCGACGGTGCCGGAACGGAGTTTGCGGGAGTTGGGGATCGCGCTCCGCGTGAAGCCCTCGTAGAATTTCTGAGAAGATAGCTCAGGGAGAACCCCCTTGAGACTGAGGCAAATCGGGATCGTTCTGGCGGCGTCGGCGGGTCTGGCGTTTTCACAGACGTTCGAGGTAGTTTCGATTCGCCCGTCCGGCCCGAATACCGCCCGCCGGTTTACGTTGGACAGGTCCCAACTCGTCGCGAGAGCTCAGACGCTCGCGACGCTGATCGCTAGTTCATATCCCGACGTGCCTCTCTGGCGCGTGTCCGGCGGGCCATCCTGGGCAACAAAAGATCTTTGGGACGTCGTCGCGAAGTGTCCACCAGGCATACCGAGCGATGAGCAGCAACTCTGGCGCAAGACGGAACAAATGCTGCGAACCTTGTTGGCCGACGAGTTCAGGCTGCAAACACATTTTGAGCACCGCGAGCAATCTGTCTACGAGCTTGTGATAGCGAAGGGCGGTCCAAAGCTCAGGCCCTCGGTCGCCGATGAATTCAGTTATCCGGCCACGTCGACTGGCATGGAAGTGCGCCACGTCGTGATGGCTGATTTTGCAACGCTTCTATATAGCCCGAACTCTCGTCGTGAGGTTGCCGACCGGTTCGTAGTCGATAAAACCGGCCTCACAGGTTACTACGATTTCTCGCTGAACTGGGCGCCGGCGAACATTCAGCCCGACACCGCCGACCCGCAACCTTCCATTTTCACCGCGATCCAGGAGCAATTGGGCCTGAGACTTCAACCAGGGAAAGGAACCGTCGACTTCCTCGTCATCGATCGCGCCGAACGTCCTCCGGAGAACTAAGTGGACTGCAGCTTGTGTGCACCTTCGATTCGAGCAAGATTGCGGTCGAAGGTGCCGAGCGGCAGGTGTCCGGTTTTCCGGGCCAGCTGCAACATCATGCAGTCCGAAAACCCAAGGTTCGGTCTGGACTGGAAGAGTTCAAGGGCATCCGCTACGACATCCGCGTCCTGCAGAGTCAGATCTTTGTGATTCAGCAACATCTCGATGGCAGTCACAAGGGCGGCGTGGCCAAGCTGGTAAACGCTGCCGAGCACCCAGATCGTCTCCACAAGCGCAAGAGCCGATACCCAGGCCCCTCTCTCGATGAAAAGCTCGGCGGCCGCGGATTGCCACAGATCGTCCCTTGCGATGAGCCGTACAAGAACGTTGGTGTCAACGGAGCGCATGGCGCTTTCGGATGTGCGCCCGAATTCCCTCTTTCAATTCATCGAGAGTTCGAGCCGGCGGCTTCTTGTCCCCGAACAGCGCATTGTGGATATCCTCGGACGTGTACCGGCCCGCGCGGCGCACCACGATCTTCTCTCCGTCCTCATCCCATTCCAGAATCGACCCCGGATTGATGCCCAGCCTGCGCCGTATTTCGGCGGGCACTGAAATCTGACCTTGCGCCGTAACCTTCGATTGAGCGAGCGGCATGACTTATATTACCACGGTAATGGAAGGTTCGAACAGGCGGAAGCGCCTGTTCCACATGGTTGTTATAAGATGCTTACCAATGACCCGGCTATTCATGATCTGCCTGATCGGCGCCGCGACTTGCTCCGCCGCCGTCTTCAACGTGAAAGACTTCGGCGCGAAGGGCGACGGCAAGACCCAGGAGCGCGATTCCATCAATAAAGCCATCGAGGCGGCGGCCGCGGCGGGCGGCGGGACGGTCCATTTTCCTCCCGGCGTCTATGTGTCCGGCTCCATCCGGCTGCGCAGCAACGTTACGCTGGATCTGGAGCGCGGGTCCACCATCGAAGCCACTACCGAAGGCGCGCAGTACGATGCCGCCGAGCCCAACGCTTTCGATAAATACCAGGATGCGGGGCACAGCCACTTTCACAACAGCCTGATCTGGGGCGAGAATCTGGACAACATCGCGATTACGGGCGGCGGGCTGATCAGCGGTAAGGCGTTGACGCGGGAACGCGGCACGACGGGCGATAAGGTGCTCGCGCTCAAACTCTGCCGCAACGCGACGCTGCGCGATTTCTCGATCTCGAATGGCGGCCACTTCGGCATCCTTGTTACCGGCGTGGACAACCTGACCATCGACAATGTGAAGATCGACACCAACCGCGACGGGATGGATATCGATTCGTGCCGCAACGTTCATATCTCGAACACCAGCGTCAACTCGCCGAACGACGACGCCATCGTTCTCAAAGGCACGCACGCGCTGGGCTACGCGCGCTCGAGCGAGAATATTACGATCACCAACTGCCTGGTGAGTGGGTACGATATCGGCTCCCTGCTCGATGCCACTTACAAGCGCACCGTGGTGGCGGCGCCGGATCGCGATGGACCCACGGGGCGCATCAAGATCGGCACGGAATCGGAGGGCGACTTCCGGAACATTACGATCTCGAACGTTACCTTCGACCGCTCGCGGGGGCTGGCGCTCGAATCGGTGGATGGCGCGCATATCGAGGACGTTACGGTCTCGAACATCACGATGAAGGAAGTTTCGAACGCGCCGTTTTTCTTTCGCATCGGCAGCCGCATGCGCGCTCCCGAGGGCGTAGCGATCGGTACTATCCGGCGTGTGAATATCGACAACGTGGTGGTTTCGGACGCCGACACACGTTACGCCTCCATCATCTCCGGCCTTCCCGGCCACGACGTGGAAGACGTGAAGCTGAGTAACATCCGCATCCTGTATCGGGGCGGGTTGAGTTTGGAACAAGTGGCCGCGCAACCGGCCAGCCTGGTCAATGCTTTCTTTTTCCGGCCGAACGGCATCCCGCCGCGCGAGCCTTACGCTACGCCGGAGCGCGAGAAGGAATATCCGGAACCTTCCATGTTCGGGTTGCTGCCGGCCTGGGGCTTTTTCATCCGCCACGCCAAAGGCATCCAGTTCGATAACGTGGATATCGGCTATATGAAAGAAGACCGCCGTCCGGCATTCGTGCTGGACGACGTCAAATCGATCGTCTTGCGCAACGTCAATGCGGAGAAGAGAGCGGGCACTCCCTCGTTTGTGCTGATGAATGTGACCGGTTTCGAAGTGCGCGGCAGCGACACGCTGCCCGATACGAAGCTCGATGCCGTGACGCGGAAGGAATTCTGATCAGGCGCTGAGATTCGACTGCGGCAAAGCTCGGGGACGGAAGCGCAGGGGCGGCCGAATCAGTTCCCGCGTGTCGGCGGCCAGGCTCTCCACGTTGGCCAGCAACGGTGCGAGATCGATCGAGTGGGGAATCAGGGCGCGCAGCAACAGCCTCGCCTCGATACTCCAGATGTGGAAAATAAAGCCGATATGCTGTTCGAACAATGCCATCGAATTGCCGTCGCCGCCCTTGACGCGCAGACTTTTCTCCGCCGCAATGGCGTGGAGCCGCTGAAAATCGCGCGATAAGCTGCGCAGATACTCGCGCAGAAGCGTGCGTTGAATGCGCCGGTAACGTTTGAAGTCGCCCGTCTCGCGTGCGGACTTAAGATAATTCCCGTCGTCGCGCGATGCCAGCCGTAACATGGGCCTGTAAGCGCGCAGCGAAAAGGCTTCGAGCCACGCATCGGAGGCCAGGGACGCATCAGGCCGCTCCTCGGCGGCGGGGTGCACAAGCAGGGCCATGACCGAGATCAGCGCAACGATTGCGGTCAGACTAATAAACAAAAGTTAAACTCCTGGCGTCGCAACCCATCTGTTTCGTTCCACTTCCGAGGATTTTATTATAGAGGCCAGAGTACTGGATGCAATAGCGCCGGTGGTTGTATATGTACTTATAACCACCGTTCGTCGAGGCGCCGACAGGAGGCTTCAGAGGCCGAGCGGTTCCGTGGCGCGCAGTTCCGCAGCCTTGTCTTCGGCCCGGGTATCGTTCAGAAAGGTCCCCGTTCCGCTTTCCACGCCGGCCAGATACTTGATCCTGGCCGGGCCGCGCTGGATAGGGCAGAATTCGACGTGGAAATGAAAGTACGGGTGCGCGCCGCGAACCGGCCTTTGGCGCACCATCATCATCAGTGGGATGGCGAAACCCCAGAGGTTGTCGTACTTCATGCGAACCGCTTTGATTACGCGCGCCAGTTCGCTGCGCTCGTCGAGGGTGAGATCGAGCAAGCTTCCGAAATGACGCCGGGGATAAATCTGTATCTCGCCCGGCCATCGCGCATGAAACGGTACGAAGGCCACGAATCCCGGCGATTGGAGCACGAGGCGGGCATCCGCACTCAGCTCGGCTTCGAGCAGCGCGCAGTAGAGGCACCGGCTTTGGGCCGCGAAGTAGGCGCTCGCCGCGGCCCGTTCCCGCTCGACCAGGGGCGGCAGGAAGGGAAAAGAATAGATCTGACCGTGCGGATGGGGCATGGTAACTCCCATCGCCACGCCGGTGTTTTCAAATACGTATACGTAAAGCGCTTCGGGATCCTCAAACAACTGCGCGGTACGGATGCACCACAAATCCACCACCCTGCGCCAGTGCTCGGCGGACATGCGCGCGGGCTGCATCAGATGGTCGGGGTGATACAGGACTACGTCGCAGGTACCGCGGGCTCCCGTGGCATGAAACAAGCCGGACTGGCTCAGAACAGCTTCGTCAAACGGGAGGTATTGCTTGCTGAAGGCGGCGAAATCGTTGGGATAGAGAAACGCATCGTAGTGCGGGGGGACCTTCCCGGAGCCGGGGCAAAAAGGACACCAGTCGGCGGGCATTTGCGGTCGGTCCTGCCGGTTGGCGGCGACCGCGACCCATTCGCGCAGCAATGGATGCCAGCGTAGTTCACTCACGTTTCCATTCTCCAAACGTTGAGGCGTGCGATCAATTCATTACCACCACGGGATGGTAAACGTGCGGCAAGGCGATGCGCCCGATCGCCACCAGATTGCCATCGGGTCCGATGGCTTTGACATGCTCGCTGCCGGCGCCGACGCGGAAAGGCGACACCATGAAATCGCGCCCCTGCCGGATCTGTTGGACCGCCGTATCGTCGACCAGCACCAGCGGGAATTGCGGAAGCAGTTGCGCGGGCTTGACCAGCGCCTCTTCGAGCCGGCCTTCGTCTTTCAGCTGCTGCAGGCGCTCGAGCGTGTAAGCCTGCTCCAGACGGAAAGGGCCCGAGGCGGTGCGCACCAGTTGGTCGATGTGCGCGCCGCAGCCCAGCGCCAGACCCAGTCGATGCGCGATTGACCGCACGTACGTCCCCGGGGAACAGCGGACCGAGAGACGCGCGCGATCCGCATCCACGCCGCGCAGGCTGAGCTCATAGATTTGAACCTTCACCGGCGCCAGATCCACCGCGATATTCTTTCGCGCCAGCTTGTACGCGGGCACGCCCTTCACTTTCTTCGCGGAAACCGGCGGCGGCGGCTGTTCGATCTCTCCGCGCATGGGCGCGAGGCAGGATTCAATTTGTTCGGCGGTCGGGTGGACTTCTGTGATGGAACCGACCGGATCACCGTCGCGATCGTAGCTGGCGGTGGCGAATCCGAAGCGCACCACTGCCTCGTAGGCCTTTTCCGAATTTTCCCAAAAGCGGGCTAACCGGGTGGACTGGCCGACCATCACGGGAAGAACTCCGGTGGCGAGCGGATCGAGCGTGCCCAGATGCCCCACGCGGCGCGTGCCCGCGATACCGCGCATTTTATTCACTACGTCGTGCGAAGTCCAGCCCGCCGGCTTGTCGACGACAATAACGCCGTTCACTTCTGCCGTTCCAGTTCTCCGATTACGCGTACGAGCACGGTTCCCACTACTTCAAAGCTATGCGCGGCGAGCTTGTCCATGGTGTCCTTCGGGGTATGCCAGAACGTTGCCTGGGATTCGAAGTCGATCAGGTCGAGCGAACGCACTCCCGCGTTAATAAACGGGATATGGTCGTCCTGTATGGCGCCGCCTTCGCGCGGGAAGGCGGCGGTATAGCCCAGCGAATCGGCCGCATCCCAGAACATGGTACGCAACGATGCCGCCGAGTTCGTGTCCCATACCAGCTTCAGGTTCTTATCGCCAATCATATCCACGTTGATGAGAGCTTTGAGGCGGCGATTGGTGCCATCGGCCGTCCATTTCCCGGCCAGATGCCGGCTGCCGTAGAGGCTATCCGTGTCGCTCCACTCATGGATCGCCTCCTCGCCGTCGAAGAACACGAGATAGATATCGTCCGTGCGCGGCTGTCCCCGCAAAACGGTGGCCAGTTCCAGCAGGAAGCCGGTGGAAGAACCGCCGTCGTTGGCCCCGACGAAATTCGCCAGCTTCTTCGTATCGTAGTGGCCGGTGATGGCGATGGCTCGGCCGGATTTTCCGGGGAACTTCGCGATGATGTTCTCCATCGGAAGCGGGCCATCCGGAGTCTTCGCGGTGAATTTGTCGGCGGTCACCTCACAGCCGCGCGCCGCCAATTCCTTGTGTATATAATCGCGCAGTTTAGTTATGGCGGGCGATCCATCGGGACGCGGCCCGAGTGCCACGGCACGGCTGGTGAAGGCAAGCGCCTCCGCGCCGTCGAAATTCTTTGGCTGAGCAAGCGCGGGGAACAGGGCTGCGCACAATACAAGGACCGGCCATCGGTGCATATGACTTCAGAGTATCGAATAACCAGAGGCGCTGGTACCGATGGGACCGCTTCCGCATACAATTCGGAGGTAACCTTAGATAGCGCAACAACTTGAACAAATATTGGTATAAGATAAGTACGGAGAGGAGCAGGTGACTTCTTTGGGTGTAGGCTCGGTGTTACGGCTGGAGCGGCTCCGCCAGGATCTGTCCCTGAGCGAGATCGCCGGCCAAACCAAAATTTCCGAGCGCTATCTCGAAGCGATCGAGCAGGAGAATTTTGACAGCCTGCCCGGCGTCGTCTTTACGAGAAATTTTGTCCGGCAGTATGCTTCCGCACTTAAAGTAGATCCGGAACCGATGCTGGCGGAACTACCGAAGGTGGATCTCGCCAACGCACGTCTGCCCGATCCGCCGGCCCGGGTGAGGCGCTCGACCTGGGACCCGCGGTGGACTTCTCCGATCGCTTCCGTTACCTGGTCCGTATTAGCCCTTGGCGCCGCGTTTGCCGCTTATGTTCACTTCAACCATCCGTTATGGAGCCGACGCTACCTGGACCAATTCGCGTTGAGCGACACGGTAGCCGCCAGTGCGCCGGTGTTGCGGCCGGTTCAGCCTGCGCCAGCCTCCGAACCGCTGGAGAACGCCGCCATACCCCCTCCCGGCGCCGACCAGGCCGCGGCGTCCGATCCGGAAAGCTCAGAGAGCAGAATCGAGAAGCCGGACACTGCGTCCATCGCAGGGGCGGAGGAAAGCGCGGTTCGTCCCATTCAGGTGGTGTTGACGGCGCATGAACGCGCCTGGGTGGAAGTAGTCGCCGATGGAAAGACCGCCTTCACCGGCACCCTTCAGCCTAACGACTCGCGCTCCATTGCGGCCGATGCCCTGGTCAAACTGGTGACGGGGAATGCGGGGGGCATCGGGATTTCATTGAATGGCAAGACGCTCGAGCCTATCGGTCCTTCGGGCCAGATACGCACGGTCAAACTGACGGCGGAAGGCCTGCAGTTCGTTGAGAAAACTCCGCCGCCCGCGCCCGATCCGCTTTAAGCCGCCGCCGCTCCAGCACAGCTTCGCGTTTGGTGGCAATCAGAGCCCGCCGCCGCTGTCTCTCGGCCGTCAGGAGTTCAGCCCGACGGCGCTGTTTGATCCCCACATCCACGCGGCGCCAGAACTTACCGAAGTAGGCGACGGCCGACCACAGGGAGAACAGCACAACCAGGTACAGCGACAACGTGGCCCAGCGGGATACCCAGGCATGGCGCATGCCGATCATCAGCAGCGAGATGGAGATCACCTGGGAGACTGTTTTGGTTTTGCCGAGTTCGCTCGCTTTGATGGTGTAGCCTTCCGCCGCCGCGATGCTGCGCAGACCGGAAACGGCAAACTCGCGCCCCACCAGCAACACCACCAGCCAGCCCGGAACCACGCGCACCTGAACCAACGCGATCAGCGCGGCGGATACGAGGAGCTTGTCGGCGATGGGATCGAGCAGGGTTCCGATGGTGGTCACCTGCTTCCAGCGCCGGGCCAGGTAGCCGTCCAGAAGGTCCGTCGCCGCCGCCATCCAAAAAATAATCAGCGCAAGTACGTCGCTGGGGATGACAACGCCGCTCCAGGGTAGTATGATTCTTTCCTGTACCAGTACAGCGACCAAAAGCGGCACGAAGAAGATGCGCGCAATGGTAAGGCCGTTGGGGAGATTCACCGGGAGCCCCCCAGGCATAGCTTGCCAGCTGTGGAAATCGAATAAAATCCGCCCCTTCGAAACACACCCCGATCAGCGCGGCTGCGATCTGCGAAAAAGCACGTTAACTCCCTCATCCTGCGGGGTTTAGTCGGATTGCTGCGTTTCGGTTCAAAGCTGAAGAAACGCTGATAACACAATGCTTTGCGGACAATTTCTAGCACTTGTGCACAGAATTTTCCACAGGCTGCTTTTCCACATCCAGCGGGGAATTCCGAATCAGATAGCGCTTCAGCCTGCGGCGGAGCGACTCGGGGGCATCGACCTCGATCTCGCATAAATTTCCATGATAGCCCTGCGCGCGCACTTTCCCATACTCGTGTAACAAAGCGATTGCGGCGCCATCCCGTAATGGTACACGAAAGCGGACGGTTTCGACGAGATCGAAGGGAAGAATCCGATCGATCAAATCGAACAACCTCGCCAACCCTTCGCCCGTCAGGCCGCTCACGAGCACGGCGGGAGTAGCTCCCTGTTCACAAGCCCCGATGTTTTGCCGCGCCTCCGCCAGCAACCGAGCCCCCAGTACCTGGGCGTCGTTTTGTTCCGCGGCCGGCAGCCGGTCGCACTTGTTGAGCACCAGAATCTGCGGAGTGGAGGCGGCGCCGATTTCTCCGAGCACGCGAAATACTTCCGCCACATGAGCGCCGGCCTGCTCCGAAGAAACGTCGACGATATGCAGGATCAAGGCGGCATCGGCGACTTCTTCGAGGGTGGCGCGAAAGGCTTCGATCAGCGTGGTTGGCAGATTGCGGACGAAGCCCACCGTGTCGCTGAGCAGAATACGCCGCCGGGAAGGCAGGGTAATCGAGCGCACCGTAGGATCCAGCGTGGCGAACATGCGCGCATCGGCCAGAACGCCCGCCGCGGTCAGCCGGTTAAACAGCGTGGATTTGCCGGCGTTGGTGTACCCCGCCAGCGACACGGTGGGTACAGGCACCGCCTCGCGCTTCTCACGGTGCAGCGCGCGCCCGCTGCGCACGCGCTCGATGTCACCCTCGAGTTTACGGATGCGCAGGGCGATGCGGCGCCGATCCGTCTCGAGTTTGGTTTCGCCGGGACCCCTCGTACCGATGCCGCCACCGAGACGCGACAGCGACACGCCCTGTCCGGAGAGCCGCGGCAAGAGATACTTCAGTTGCGCCAGTTCCACCTGCAACCGTCCTTCGGAGGTGTGGGCGCGCCGCGCGAAGATATCGAGAATCAACTGAGTCCGATCGATGACCTTCAGGCCCGTGGCGCTTTCGAGGTTGCGCTGCTGGGTCGGCGTCAGATCGTGATCGACGATCAGCACGTCGGCCCCGGTGGCTGCGCCGAGTTCCTTCAGCTCCCGAACTTTACCGGATCCCAGCAGGGTGGCCGCCTCGACCACCGGCCGCACCTGGAAGGACTCGCCGGCAATCTCCGCGCCCGCGCTCACCGCCAGTTCGGCCAGCTCGCGAAAAGACTCGGCCGCCGCCGGCGAGGCTCCGCCGCGACGACGTTCAAAGCCGGCCAGGAGCGCTTTTTCGGCGGACTGCGCGAGCGAGATCGTCGCTTCAGCCCTCGGCGTGTTGTACCGTGGCGCCTGCCGTTACGGGGGCCGGCGCGGTCGTGTTCTGATGGCTCACGGGGTGGGTCGAGACGTGAGGCTGCATGGGACGCAGCGTGACAACGGTTGAAATCGCGTGCTTGAAAATCAGTTGTTCCTGGTTGTTGGTTTCGAGAACGAGGGAATATTTATCGAAGCTCTTGATGCGTCCGGAAAGCTTTACGCCGCTCAGGAGGTAGATTGTAATGACTCCCTTTTCCTTGCGCGCATTATTGAGAAAGCTGTCTTGTATATTTTGCGCCGGTTTATCCATCTGTGACGTCCATCCCCTGTCAAAAGTTGGAGAATGCGGACAAGGGTCGTTAGCATTGTAACGCAGCCGTGACCTCTTGCGGCGTAAGGAACCTGTGAAATAACGGAGACGGACCGACCGCATCGGCTATATTCAGGAGGACATGGCAACCTACGCGCGCTTCGAATACGACGGCAGGCACAACTACGGCATCGTGAACAACGGGGTGGTCGACGAATTGAAGAACGGCCTGTTCGAAGAGCACGAGCTCAGTGGACGGCAGTTCGAGCTGAACGACGTCAAACTGCTGGCGCCCGCGGTTCCCCCGAAGATCCTCGCCGTCGGCCTGAATTACAAGAGCCACCTGGGCTCGCGTCCGGCGCCGGCGCATCCTGATATTTTCTATAAGCCCATCTCGTCGGTGCAGAATCCGGAGGATCCTATCCGCATTCCGGCGGAGGCGGAAAATACGCACTTCGAAGGTGAACTGGTGGTGGTGATCGGCAGGCCGGTTCACAACGCCTCCCGCGAAGATGCGCTGGACGCGGTGTTCGGCGTCACGTGCGGGAACGATGTGAGCGACCGCAACTGGCAGCGCGGACCGAACGCCGACCGGCAGTGGTGGCGCGCCAAGGGATGTGATACCTTCGCTCCGCTGGGGCCGTGGATTGTCACGGGACTGGAGTACGGCGACCTCGCGATCGAGACGCGGGTCAACGGTGAGGTGCTGCAACAGCAGCGCACCAGCGATCTGATCTTCGATGTGCCCACCTGCATCAGCTTCATCAGCCGATTTGTCACGCTCACGCCCGGGGATCTGATCTATACGGGCACGCCGGGCGATACGAAGCGGCTGGAGCAGGGCGATGTGGTTGAGGTGGAAATCGAAGGCATCGGCGTGCTGCGGAACGCCGTGCTCGGGCACAGGTAAGGCCCGGCGGCCGGGTCAGCCCAGCAGATCTTCGAGGGTGGGAGCGTCCAGGATACGCAACTCGACCTGTTCGAGATCGGACGGGGAGAGCGCCTCCAGGCGTTGCTTTGCCCATTCGGGAACGGACCCAAAGCGCTTACCGATCTGACGCAGCAGGACGCGCCGCTCGCCTTCGGCCAGGCCTTTAGCTTGGCCCTCTGCCAGCCCCAGCGCGATCCCACGCCTGCGCTCCGGGCCGAGAAGGTCGTGATCCATGATGTCGTCCAGAATCGGCATTTGCTCCATCTCCCTCTTAATTGTCGTTCCGAGCTCTCGCAACCCCGCCAGAATCGTCAACTCGGCCAATGCATGGGCGCGCTCGGCCGGTTTGCTCGCCGCGATCCGCGCCAGAATTCGCCGGACCGCCTCGCGCTCGTTGCCGAGGCGCATCAGAATGCCAATTACATTGTCCTCCGGAAAGTCGCTGGCAAGCAACGGCTCGCTATCGAGGTCGCGTATGTCGACCAGCCTGTAATCGAAGGAAAGCCGCGGGGCGGCAAGGCGGCTCTTCATGCGCATCGGGGCATTGCCGACGTAGCGCACAACCTGCTCCGGAAAACGGTCGAACTTCCGGTGGATGGCGAGACAGTACTCCAGCATGCGCACTGCCATGCGAGCCTGATTGGTACTTTGCAGCTCGATGTGTACGAGTCTGCCCTGGGATGTTTCGCCGAGCATATCGGCACGGCGATGGCGCACCGAAGGCAATTCTGCGTTATGCCAGCGCTCGACCCTGAAGCCGGTAAGTTCGACGATTACGCTGCCGGCCAGCTTGGTCAGAATGCTCTTCAGGGTTGTATCGTATTCGTGCATCCGCACCACGATAGTGGCCGGAGGCGCGATTAATTCTCTGGTACCTCTATTGCGCGAGCGCGAAGCTCAGGATGCCGCCGTCGCCGGCCAGCACCACGTATTGGGTGCCCCCGACCATGTAAGTCATCGGCGAAGCGCGCCACGCCTGTCCGGTTTCGAAGTGCCACACGGGCGCTCCGGTTTTGGAATTCAGCGCCGTGAACACTCCGCCGGTCTCGCCAAAGAAAATGAGTCCGCCGGCGGTCTCGAGGGTACCGGTGCCGCCACCGCTGAGGAGGGGATAATCCCATGCTTTAGCGCCCGTGTGGATATCCATGGCGTGGATGTAGCTCTGGTTGCTGTTGCCGCCCCCTCCCGCCGGGCCTCCGCCAAAGAACCTCTGGCCCATTTCGGGCGGCGTGGGATCTTTGCGGATTGTATTGCAGCCCTCCGACACGCGCGCCACGTACAACTGCGAAACCGGATCGAACGATTGCGAGGACCATTTGGCGGCGCCTTCCCGGCAGGTCTCGGTTCCTTCGAGCGAGGATTCAAAGTGGTCCGTCAATACGGGCCGCCCGTCCTTGCCGTATCCGGTGGTCCAGTTTTGTTTACCCATGGCCGAGGCCAGAAGCAATTTTCCATCCGTGCGATCAAGGACGAAGAAGAAGCCGTTTACGTCGGCATGCGCCAGCAGTTTGCGGGGCCTTCCCTCCCAGGGTTGGTCGATGAGGATCAGCGGCGCGGTGGAATCCCAGTCGTGCGTATCGTGCGGCGTGAACTGGAAGTACCATTTGAGTGCGCCGGTTTTCACGTCGAGCGCCACTACGCTGTTGGTGTACAGGTTGTCGCCCTTGCGCTCATCGCCGTTGTAATCGGGGCAGGGATTGCCGACGGTCCAGTAGACCAGGCCCAGAGTGGCGTCGTAAGAACCGGTCAGCCAGGTGGCGCCGCAGCCGTGCTCGAGCGCCTTGCCGATCCAGGTCGCCGCTTCCTTGTCGCCGCGCGCCGGAATCGTCCAGAAGCGCCAGGCTCGCTCGCCGTTGGAAATGCGATAGGCATCGACAAAGCCGCGCGCGCCCTCCTCGCCTCCCGCGACGCCGGAGAGCACCAGATCGCCGATCACGAGAGGAGCGGAGGTGGCGCTGTAGCCTTCCTTCGTATCCCCCATGGTGGCGTCCCAAACCTTGTGGCCGTTGGTTCGATCAAGCGCCAGCAGATGCGCATTGTCGGTGACCATGAAGACGCGGTCGCCGGAGATGGCCACGCCGCGATTGGCGCCGCCGCCGGCCTCGCTGAGCAGGCCTTTGGTGCGCGGCGTGCGGAAGGCCCAGATCTGGCGGCCCGTGGTGGCATCGAGCGCGTAAGCCTCATTGGCGCCCGTGATGTACATGACACCGTCGACTACGACCGGGGTGACCTCGAGGCGCGGCGCGTTGGGAACCGGGAAGATCCAGGCGGGCGCGAGGCGCTTCACATTGGTGGTATTGATCTGTTCGAGCGAACTGTAGCGATTGCCGGTGTCGGTGCCGTCGTAGCTGGGCCAGTCGCGCTTCGGCTCCATGCGGCGCTCGGTGTAGATATCGCCGCTGCGCTCCAGCAGATGGAATTTGCCGTCCGTGGTCAGCAGCGTGGCACTGAACGGCGTGGAGCTGGTCAGGGTTCCATCGAGCGTGCGGCCATCCTGCAGTTTCAGCGTGGCGGGATGGGGCTGGAAAGGTCCGCCGCGTCCACCGCGTCCGCGCCCGGCTGCGGCGGTAACCGCGCCGGAGGCCAGACCGCGCAGGTGAGCCGTCAACACCTTCATCTCGGCGTCGTTGAAATCGAATTTGGGCATACCCCGGTCGGGACGGCCGTTATGCACCAGAGCGGCGATTTCATCGTCCGAATGGGATGTCACGAAGGAAATGATGCCCGGAGCGCGGTCGGTGCCGCTGGCGTCGGCGGCGTGACAGATGGTGCAATGCGATGCGAAGGTCCTGGGGGGGCGGGTTGGTTGCTGAGCGAACAGCAACGGCGTCAGGAAGAAGAGGCAAAGGGATAAAGTTTTCATCGGGATTCCTGCGGCGAAATCGTCTTCACGCGCCGATGATTCTATACCATCAGGCGCGCTGCCGGAATAGTAAAGGCAACAGCATCGGCATCTGCCGCTGCCAGATCGCGTAGTGCGGCAATACTGAAGGAACCGTCGAGGCGCCAGCGGGGCAGGCTGCCGCAACGGTATACTTCAGGCTATGAGCCTATGGGCCCTTAGCTCAATGGTTAGAGCAGCGGACTCATAATCCGTTGGTTGTAGGTTCAAATCCTACAGGGCCCACCAATTTCTTATCCGCCCCGCCGAGCGTCGACCATTAAACCGACTCAACCATCCAGGTGATGAGGTCAATATTAGCCCTTCCTGCCTATGGCCGAAGGACTGTCGTTGCGCGTCCTGAAGCCTCAATCAAAAAACATTTGATTCCAATCTTGTTGTATTAATCTGATGGATCTGCCAAGATGGCAGAAAGTGTCCCAGATGTATCCTTCGTCGGAATTTTCGTTATTGCGCCAGCAGGCGGGACTCTCCGTCCCGGAGGCCGCGGCCAGAATGGGCTACGGAGAACGGACGGTTTACCGATGGGAAGCGGGAGAAACCAAGCCCCGCAGGGCAGTTTTGGACCTTCTTCGAGCCCTCAAGCGGAGTAACGATCCGCAGCCCCAGGCGAGGGCTTTCACCTTCATCGACCTGTTTGCCGGCATCGGGGGATTACGGAGGGGTTTTGAGCCGATCGGCGGAAGGTGCGTCTTCACGTGCGAACGGGATCCTTATTCTAAGGAGTCTTACCGAGCTAATTTCCCCAATGACGACCACGCGATCGCAGACGACATCCGGGACGTAAAGGCCGAGGATGTTCCCAGCCACGACGTCTTGCTGGCTGGCTTTCCCTGCCAGCCTTTTTCGATCGCCGGCGTGTCGAAAAAAAACGCCCTCCATCGTCCCCACGGCTTTGCCTGTGAGGCACAGGGCACACTCTTCTATGATCTTGCCCGTATCATCCGGCACCACCGGCCGAAAGTCTTCCTCCTCGAGAACGTGAAAAACCTGGTGAACCACGATAAGGGCCGTACATTCAGGGTGATTCACGAAGTCCTGGCGAACGAACTCGGCTACCAGGTCCGTTGGAAGGTGATCGACGCAAAGTCCTGGGTTCCACAGCATCGGGAGCGGATTTTCGTTGTCGGCTTCCGCAGTCCCAACAGCTTCACCTTCGATGATATGGAGATCCCGGATCCGCTGGCCGGGCCGAAGCTCGGAACCCTCCTTGAAGAAAGGCCCGCGGACAAATACACTCTGTCTGCGCATCTCTGGCAATACCTCCAGGACTACGCGGAGAAACACCGGATGAAAGGGAACGGCTTCGGGTTCGGCTTGTTCGGCCCCGGTGACGTCGCTCGCACTTTGTCTGCCCGCTATTTTAAGGACGGGTCGGAGATCCTCATCCGTCAGCGAGGTAAGCCGCCGCGACGATTGACGCCGAGGGAGTGCGCCCGCCTGATGGGTTTTGACTCAGCCGACAGGCCGCCTGTGCGCATCCCAGTGTCGGACACTCAAGCCTACCGCCAGTTTGGTAACGCCGTCGTTGTGCCCGTAGTCGAGGCCGTAGCCAGACACATGAAGCCCCACATAATTGAGGCGGTTACTCCCACCAAAGCCGCCGCCTGAGAGCCTCGATCCCATGGCGCTTGCCGACCTTGCCGACTGGCTCGATGAATACGACCAACCCGGCTTCGTCTGGTACGTAAAGCGGCTCGCTGCCAACGACACCCTCGCAACTGGATCCCATCAGGCCGGGCCTTATGTGCCAAAGGAATTCATGTTTGGCCTCTTTCCTTCACTCAATACCACGGCCACGAAGGACCCAGATGTGTGGTTTGATCTTTACATCGAATCCCACCCGGACCACCGCAGCGTCAGAGCAATCTACTACAACACTAAACCCAGAGGCGAGGGTACCCGGAACGAGGTACGCATCACAAATTTCGGAGGCAGCCAATCTGCGATTCGTGACCCGGAGAGCACCGGAGCGCTGACGATCTTCGCATTTGCTGTGGACGAGGCGGGGAAGGCCACCGAGTGCCATGTCTGGGTGTCCGGTCACGAAACCGAGGACGACCAGATTGAAGAACGAGTAGGCCCCGTCGAGCCCCGCGAACATGTGGTATGGACTCCTGTCATTGGCCGCGTTCCGGAAGCTCTCGGCTCAGTCACCCGCAGGCACTGCCACCTCGCGGATCGGGAAATCCCTCCGGCGTGGCTGGCACGCTTCCCTACCGGCGAGGAAATCATCCGCAAGGCCGTCGAACTCCGCGGCACGACCGGCATGAATCCTGACCAACGTATCATCCACCGCCGCGCATGCGAATACGAAATATTCCAGAGCGTCGAGCGCGTCCTCTACCTCCCGCGCATTCTGGAAGGGTTTACGACAGTCGATGGCTTCGTGGGCCTCGCACAGAAGATCCTGCAAAGCCGAAAATCGCGCTCCGGCAACTCCCTGGAACTGCATGCCCGGCAAATCTTTATTGAGGAGGGGCTTCGCAGCATGCACGACTTTCAGTACAAACCGGTCATCGAAGAAGGCGGGGACCGCAAGCGGCCGGATTTTCTGTTCCCATCACGGGAAGCCTATGAAAGCCAGGACTTCCCGGAATCGCGGCTCCGCATGCTGGCGGTCAAAACGACCTGCAAGGACCGTTGGCGGCAGATCACCTGTGAGGCGGATCGCATCCGCACGAAACATCTGTTGACTCTTCAGGAAGGCGTGTCAGAAGGACAGTTCAGGGAAATGAGAGGAGCTGGTGTCCAACTCGTGGTGCCGGCGGGGCTCCACAAGTCCTTCCCCACTATAGTGCGACCGCACCTCCTGAGCCTGGAGAGTTTCATCGCCGACGTCCGCCTCTCCGCGATCTGACGGTCGAAGCTCGCAAATCATCCACTC
>JBEKAQ010000097.1:0-17465 GCA_050015835.1 Bryobacteraceae bacterium
CAGCGTATGACCGATGCTCATCCGTCAAGGCCAAGCCCTCCGGGCGCGCTCCGCACGGCCTTGACAGATTCCGCTCGGTCGCCCCGAGCCCGGATTTCACCCACTACAAACCCGGATGAGCCAAAGAACAGGGTACGCCAGATCGGGACGGAAATGCCGATTGGGCGCCCTGGAGCGTCGCGCGCAGTCGGGTGCGGATTGCGGCGGCGGTTCCGCTCAGGTCAACCGTCGCGAAGGTAATCGGATGGTTCTGGATGACGACGTGTTCGTGAATCGACCGGTCAACCGCGGGATGGATGAATAGCCCGGCAGCCGTGTCCCACCCGGCGTCGAGACCCTCCTGAGAGCGAACGTAGGCGTACATCTGATACAGGTATCCACTCTTGAGTTTCAAGTCGCCGAAGCGGCCGGACGCAAGGATAGAGGTGAACTTTGTGTCTATGACGATTCGCTGCCCTCCTCGGGGCGGGTCGAGTACGATGTCGGTTTGCATCGCGGGAAGAATGGCGGCAACTCCTTCGGATTTCGAGGAGACCTGCCAGCCCAAAGGAATGCTGCCACGAACGGTCCAGCCAAATGGCTCCAGCTCGACGCGAGCGAACCCCAGCACTGCCTTTTCGAACAAATGACGCACCCAGACCTCTTCCCGATCCGGGTTGGTCAGGGCGCTTGGGCCGGACTCCTCAGTGGGGAGCGCCAGATCGAAAGCAAGGCGGGCGAGCGCGACCATATTTCGGTCGGGGGCATCATTCCTCCCGATCTGATCGGCTGCCAGATCGCTGCGTGAGGGCCTCGCCCCGTTGACGCCTGCGCGCGCCAAGCCGGATGCGAGCGAGCGACATCGGTGGCCAAGTTCTTTGTTGCGCACGAGGGGCGCGAGCACTTCCAGTGCGGCACGCACCTGCCTGTTACGGGGCGTATCGTTGGTCAGCTCTTCAAAGCGACAAGCCACTTCCCCCTTTGACAATAGTAGTCGCGCTTCAGTCGTCAGAATGTCGATGCGCCCGCGCACACGGATTAGAACCATCTGTCGGTGCCGGTAGCCACGCGTCAGGTTTCGGCGAAGCCGATGTTCAACCGAATCGGTGAGAAGGCGGGCAATCAGATCCGGCAGGTCGTCGATGTCGTTCTCGATCAGGGCGTTGAACGCGCCACGGTAGCGCGTGAGGTCGGAGGCGTAGAGCATCAGGAGCCACAGATTGCGAACCGGGATGCGCCCGACGCGCCGATCACCGTGAGGCAGGTCGGGCATTATCAGACGAGTTGCGCAAGCAGTTTCGCACGCGCTGCCTTCGCCGTGTCCGGCGAGTCGTACCAATATTCGTCGAGAAGCGGGCCGATTTCCGTTTCGACTCTGGCGTCGAACCAGGCGCGGCTATCCTCGATCGTCTCGTCAACGCCAGGGGTCACATAGGAATGCCCAATGCGGAACTGCGGCCCCAGCGAGATGGACGAAGCGATCTCTGCATTCAGAACACCGATCCTGGTTTCGATCTCAGTGAGCATCGCATCGTCAAGCCCACGCTGGACGCACCATGCCCGCCAGGCTGTGCCGAGCCTTGGCTCCAGATCGAAGAAGGCAAAACGACGGCGCAGCGCGAGGTCGACGATAGCAAGCGAACGGTCGGCCACGTTCATCGTGCCGATGACGTAGAGATTGTCCGGCACATGAACGCGCTCGCCCGCAACCTTCCGATAGGCGAGTTCCATTGCTTCGGAAGGGCGCCGCTTCGTGTCCTCCAGCAGAGTCAGCATTTCGCCGAAGATCTGGGCTGGATTGCCGCGGTTGATCTCTTCAATGACGAGCACAAACGGTCGATCCGGTTCGCTCGCCGCCGCCTCAATTGCCTGCATCAGAATTCCGTCTACAAGGGCGAGCCCGTTTGCGGATGGACGCCATCCGCGGACAAAATCTTCGTATGCAAGCGATGGATGAAATTGAACCACGCGCAGTCTGGATCTGGTCGTCTCCCGGTCGTTGGACCCGACGAGCGCGGAGCCGAGACGCTTGGCGAGCCAAGTCTTGCCTGTTCCGGGCGGGCCCTGGAGTATCAGGTTTTTCTTCTTTTCCCAGCGGGCAAGGATGCCGTCAAGTTCTTCACGGGTGAGGAAACATCCGTCAGCGATGATGTCTTCGGCGGTGTAGGACGGCTCCTCCTCGACTTCGAGGATCTCGTCTTCAGGTGCGCTCGCTGGATCCGCCGCAGTTTCGGCCAAGCCTGTTGTCGGCTTGACGCCGTACTTTTCGACCCAATAAGGGCTGGGCCAAGAACCAAGCGTAATCCTGAGGTGCTCCCCGGAACGCGAAATCCAGCAATTGGCCCGCAGATTCGCTATCCGAGTGTGCTTCGACGACTGGCGCCACATAAAAGTAGAAGTACCAATCGCGCGGTTCAAAAGGCGGGTCCCACGCCACCTTCACCTTCAGTCCGTCGTTGAAGTTTTCGAGGATCGTACCTGTGGCCTTAATGCGCATGACGGACACGGGCCTTCCGCCCACGTCGAAGGGCAGTCCAATCCTTTGTACGAAGCTCGTCTTGATCGCGATTCGGTCGCCTGGCTTCATGCGGCGGACGCGGTCTGAGAGTTTTTCGCTATACCCGTTCTCCCATATCTCCTGTGCGAGAAACCGCGGCATCCGATCGTCGGCCTTGTTCCAGACTGCACCCACGAACCAGTAGGACACACCGTCGTCAGCGTCATCGTCAGTGCTGTCCGGAGCGGGAATTTCCTCCTCGTTTCTTGATCGGTCTGGTCGGTTGGCCTCGCGGATGCGAACATACAGTGCCCAGGTCTCTTCAGGCGTGAGCCGCGTCTCGCGGCCCTCGGGCGTCAGGCCCCAACGCCCACGCTTCGGCTTACTCACCAGACCGGCCTTCGCGAGATAGAAGCGCGTCCAATGAATGTCGTTCTCGAAGATCGATTGCTTTCCGTTTACTATCAGGCGCGTCAGATCGTCGGCCGGTACGTCGATGCGTGCTCTGATCCATGCGACAGCTTCCGCTGGACGCATTGGACTTGGGTCGGCTGAGCGGAGCGCATCGAGGAGCAGCGCGAAGTATCTGGTAAGTCTGTTACCTTTCGGCTCGGCCAATCCCAATCCCCTTTATCTATGTGCGCCAGAGGCCCGGTTTGGTCCCTTGCGGTAGGCCTCGTCGAGAATTTCGACGACGTGCGCGACGCGCTCGGAGCCGCGTCCCCACTTGCGCACTCCCGCCTGGAGCTGCAGCATGCAGCCGGGATTCGCCGTGGCGATAATCTCCGCGCGCGTCAGATTCACGTTGGCCATCTTCTTCTCGAGGATGTTCATGGAGAGATCCGTGTGCAGGACGTTATAAATGCCCGCGCTGCCGCAGCAGAGATCGGAGAGCGGCATCTCGCGCAGTTTCAGCCCCGGCACCGCCGCCAGTAACTCGCGCGGCGCCTTGCGCACCTTCTGCCCGTGAGCCAGGTGGCATGAATCCTGATAGGTGACCGTGGCGTCGATGGCACCCAGATCGCGATTAAGTTCGATCGATGCGAGGAATTCAGTTACGTCCTTCATCAGTTTTTTGAACTTCTTCGCCGGGCCGGCATAGGCGGCATCGCGCTCGAGGAGTTCGTCGTATTCCTTGAGGGTCGATCCGCAGCCGGCCGCGTTGGTCACGATCGCATCGAAGCCCTGCTCGCCCTCGGTGGCAGCGATGGCATCGATGTTCAGCCGGGCGAGGCGGCGCGCTTCGTCGCGGATTCCGGCGTGCATCTGCAACGCTCCGCAACACGTCTGCGCGACCGGGATCACCACTTCGCAGCCGTTCTTTTGCAGCACCCGCACGGTCGCCTCATTCAGACGCGCGAAGGAAATATTCGCGATGCATCCGGCCATGAAGGCGACTCGATACTTCCGCTCTCCCTCGGCCGGAAAGGTCTTGCCGAGTTCGCGGAAGAAGAACGGAATCTCGGCCGACGGCGCCAATGACTCGCGAGCGCCCAGCGGTCCGAGCAGGCTGATCAGGCCGGTGGCGCGAAGCACCTTCTGCAATCCGCTGACCTGGTACATCCACAAACCTGCGCCCACAGCGGTGAGGAGTGCGGGTGAAGGCAGGAGCTTGCGAAAGACGAAATTCCGCACCGTACGGGCCAGCCAGCCGCGTTTGGCGCTGGTCTCGATTTCAGCGCGCGCCGCTTCCACCAGTTTCCCGTATTGAACGCCGGAGGGACAGGCGCTCTCGCAGCCCCGGCAGGCAAGGCAGAGATCGATATGCTCCCGGTAGGAATCGCTGATGGGCGCGCCCGCCGCAACCTGAACCATCTGGTAGATGCGGCCGCGCGGGGAATCCATTTCGACGCCCAGTTCGCGATAGGTAGGACACGCGTTCAGGCAGAGGCCGCAATGCACGCAGCGGTCGAGATCGGCCTGTTGCGGCTTGTCTTTGCTTAAATCGCTCGGATCGGAGGCGATTTGGTTAGAGGCGTCCGTATAAACGTCCACTGTTGAGGAGACCCTCCGGATCGAACATCCGTTTAATACCCTTCATGATGGCAAAGTCGCCGCCGGGCTCCGGCCAGAGCGTGAGATTGCGTTTGGCGGCATCGCCGGAAAATTCGATCACCCCTTTCCAGCCGCGCTTGACGGCCGCCGCCAGCCAGCGCGATGCCGTATCGGGGCGGCTGAACCAGGCGCGCACCACGCCCGACGCGGCATGGGCATGGCCGGCGCCTTCGACGGACGCGAGCGCTTCTCCGCAATCCGCCAGCGTAGTCGAAACCCGGCCGACGGCGCCTTCTTTGAACTTTTCGAGATGGCGGGGCGTGGCGTGCTGCAGGGCGCTCCAGAAGCGCTGCTCTTCCTCGGCGCTGAGCGGGCGGGCGGTCCCGAAGGAAGCCGCTTCGCGATTCGACCGCTCGATGACAGCTTCGTTGCCGGCGAATGCGATGGCGAGGATGAAGCCTTTCACGTTCAACTGGGTAAGGCTCAACTGGGCCGCCAATACCGGATTCAGCACATCCACGGCAACCGGATTCAGGACGCCGCGGATGGCCGCATTGCGCGCTTCCATGGCCGCCTTCACATCTTCAAAGCCGAACAGCAGCGTGCGGGCCACGGCGGGTTTGGGCGTCAGCTTGAAGTTTACCGTGGCGATGGCGGCGAGAGTGCCGAACGATCCGATCAGCAACTTACCCATGTCGAGTCCCGCGACGTTCTTGACCACCATGCCGCCGGTCTCGACCAGTTTGCCATCCACAGTGGCGAATTTCATGCCGATGACCAGATCGCGCGCCGTGCCATAGAGCCTGCGACGCGCCCCGCTGATGTTGGCAGCGACGAGGCCGCCCACTGTACCTTCGTCCGCATAAGCGCCTTCGAGCGGAACCATCTGGCCGTTGCGGGCCAGCTCGCGGCTCAGTTCGGCGAATGGCATACCCGCTTCCACACCGATCGTCAGATCGCGCGGTTCGTATTGCACAATGCGGCGCATCTGCGCGGTGCTGATCTGCACGCCACCCGGCTGCGGGGCTCCCGCCATCAGGCGCTTGGTATTGGCGCCGAACAGTTCAATGTTCCGCTTCGCCGATGCGGCGGCGAAGAGCATGCGGCGCAACTCCTCCGCGGAAGCGGGTTGAAGGATTTCGGGCAATTCTTTACTCTATATCGCCGAGCCCAGCGATGGTTTGCCCTCCGGCCGCGGCGAAGTCTTCCAGGACCTGGCGGGCGGCTTCGGCGGAGAGGTGCGCGGTGGCGTCAGTGACCAGAGTTACCTTGCGGCCCGTCTTCAGCAGGCCCATGATGGCGCACTTCACGCAGTATTCGAGGAGGACGCCGTAGACATAGCAATCGTCGATTTCGAGGCTGTCGAGGAGCCCCGGCACGGTGGGGTTGCTGAACAGATCCAGAGCGTTCTTTTCGACGAAGATCTGCTGGCCCTCGGTGATCAGCGTCGCGGCGGGCTTCCTTTGGCCTACGGTTCCGATGACGCAATGCGGCGGCCAGACGCGGAACTCTTCGGCATCTTCCGGATGCGCGCACATGCTCGAGATCACAGGGATGCCGTGCTTGCCGGCGAAGCGATTCAAAGCCGCAACCTGGGGGATGACGCGTTCCGCCCCGGGGGCGTAGAGCGAGCCGGCGGGGAAGACGAAATCGATCTGCGTATCAATATCGAAGAATGCTTTCATGCACCCTCTCGTTCAAATCGTGCAGTGCGACCGACAGTTCGGTTCGGCGGTTGGACGCCGGCCAGGGCGTCATGGCGATGCGCGCGCGCCGCCGAATTTTTTCGAGCGAGGCCAACGGGCGGATCAGATTGCCCCCGATAATAAAAGGCTTGAGCATGGCCTCGGCTCCTCCGGCGCACTCGTCGTGGAGCCCGAGTAAATCGTGCTCCGGATAGCGGAACAGCTGTTTCGCGCCCGGCAGCGTCCGCTTATCCGGACTGTTCTTGAAAACAGGCCGCGACTTCCCTTCCCTCTCGATTTCGACCAGTTTATAGATCGTTCCCATGGACGGCGCGTCACCCGATGTCGCGAGTTCGGTGCCCACTCCGAAGGCGTCGATGGGCGCGCCGGCATCGAGCAGCGCGCCGATTTTCGTTTCGTCCAGATCGCCGCTGGCCATGATCTTGGCGTGCGCCATTCCACCCTCGTTCAGGATGCGGCGGACGTCGCGCGCCAGTTCGAGAATGTCTCCGCTATCGATGCGGACACCCCAGAGCGGACCGCCCAAATGCGCTACCCGGCGCGCCCCTTCGAGAGTGTCGAAGGTATCGAGCAACTGCACGGTGCGATCGCCCAACAGGCGCTGCAGTTCGGCGAACGCGGCGGCTTCGGATTCGAAGGACATCACCCAGGAGTGGGCGGCCGTGCCGAAAACCGGAACTCCGTAGCGGAAGCCGGCGAGCGTGTTGCTGGTGCCCGCGCAGCCTCCGATATACGCGGCCCGCGCGCCGAGGACGCCGGCTTCAGGGGTATGCGCCCTGCGCGTGCCAAACTCGACCACATCGCGGCCCTGGGCGGATTCGACGATCTGGGCCGCTTTCGACGCGATCAGGGTTTCGAAGGTGATCGCCGAGAGCAGGTAAGTCTCGGGGATCTGGGCTTCGATCAGGGGGGCCCGGAGGTTCAAGATGGGCTGGCCTTCATAGAGCACGGTGCCCTCGGGGACGGCGAAGACGTCTCCGGTGAAGCGGAAATCCGCAAGGTAGTCCCAAAAGCCCTGTGGGGCGTGGCGGAAGTTCGGCAGATCTCGCAGGTAAGCGATTTCGTCCGCTTCGAAACGCAGGTTCAGCAGGTAGTCGATGGCTTTGTGCAGACCCGCGGCCAGCACGAAACGCCTGTGACGCGGCAGGCGCCGGACGGAGAGTTCGAAGGTCGCGATTTCGTTGTGCTTCCCGGCCGCGTAGTAGCCCGCGGCCATGGTGAGCTCGTAGAGATCGGTGAGAAGGCCGTTCATGGCATGGACAGGCGGAAGCGCCTGTCCCACATTGTCACTTTTTGGCCGCGGGTTTGGCGGCGGGCTTAATCCCCGATATCTGCTTCTGTAAGTCGTCGAAGGCGGTTGGATCGATCACATAGATTGCCGGTTCGCCTTCGCGCTGGGCCTGGTACTCGTCGCCCGCCTTACCGATCACGACCTTTTCGATTTTATGATTATCGCCTGAGGTTACCGACAGGGCCAGCACCTGGGATCCTCCCATCTTTTCGGAAAACTTCGAAGCGGTCAGGTCGCGCAACTTATCGATTACGCTTTGAATGCTGTTGGAATCGATCTGTCCCGCAGGGCCATTCCACTTTTCGGCGGTTTTTTGGTAAGCGGTTCCGTTGATTTCGACCTTAGTGGGGTCGTTGAATCCGAAGTCGAAGAGCTTCTTGTTGCGGAAGGTATCGACGTCCTTATCCTTGACGGCGTCGCCCAGATCGCCGGAAAGCTTATAGAGTCCTTCGACGGCCGTACTCTTCGCGTAATAGGTTTTATCTTTAGCCTGACGGATCTCTATGGTCTGGGTGCCGGAGTTATCGGTCACGGAAGCGCTCGCGACCTTATCGGCTTTGGGGAATTCGACCGCTGCTTTGTCGTCGGTCAGATCCATTTTGGCGTCCGAAAGCTTGCGGACCAGATCGTCCACCTGCGACGTATCGGCGCGCATGGGTTTGGGTTTTACGATCTGCCATTCGCTTTGGCCATTCTTGCCGAACTCGAAGGCGGGGCCTTTGGAGGTCACGGAGACGGCCGTGAGCTTGTCCTGATTGAAAGGCAACAGGCGTTTGTCGCGCAGGTCGTTGACGGTTTTGTCGAAGGTCGACTTAGTCGCCGATGGCACCAGGTAGACAGCCGGCTTGCTTTCGAGCTTGGCGTAGGCGTAGCTGCCGGATGGGTTGTCGCTGCCGAAGAAGACTTTGTCTACGGTTCCACCTTTGACGTTAACGTCCACTTCGAGCGCGGGGTTGGCCAGACCGAAATCGGTCAGGCTGGCCGGATGGTCGTCGATGAGGCGATCGGCGGTCAGGGCGGCCGAGGAGGTTACGAGCGATTTGACGGCGTCCTGATCGGCGGGCATCGCCTTGGGTTCGGCAATGGTCCAGCTGCCCGCCAGGTTCTTCAGGACGATGGGATCGGCGCCGGGCTTGACAATGCGAAGACCTTGAATCTGGTCTTCGCCGAGGGCAAGGATCTTAGGCGATTCCGGGAGCGGCTCGGCTTTTTTCGGATGCTTGTTGAAATACCATACAGTGCCGCTGAGCACGAGCAGGACTCCGGTAGCTACGAGAAGTCCGGTTGGCTTCATCATGCCTGCGCTATCTCCGCTTCCACCAGACCGAGACGCCCGACATAATGACGATCAGGGGCAGGAAGATGACGCTGGTCAGGAAGATGACGCGCATGCCCGCGCCGGTCATAGTGAGGCGGCGGTCTTCGGGCGATTTGGGCCGGATAGATATCAGATCCTCATCGGCGGTCAGCCAGTTCATGACGTTGAGCGCGAGGTCGCGATTGGCAATGGGAGCGGAGAGGATCTGATTGCCGATCCAGTTGGAACTGCCGACCACGACGACACGACCTGCAGTGGCTCCGCTCCCGACGGTATCCGCGGCGCCGAGCGCAAACGGGCCTTTGGCCGCTTTCTGGAGCTCTTCCTCGTGAATGGGAGTCCTGGGATTGGTGAGCCCAAAGCTGTCGCCGGTAGAGGAGAAAAGCTTCTCCGCCGGAGACTTGACGCCGAGACTGCGCGATAAGGGGAACACCGAAGCATTGTCGCCCATGGCGCGGGTAATGGCATGCGATTCGTAGGAGCCCACTACGGGAGAGAGTTGGCCGAACAGACGGCTGGCCGCGCTCAGGTCAAGAATCACATCGCCGTTAGCGGTAATTCCCCAGGTCTCGACAAGCGCCGCAAGATTGGGCGTGTCGCCCATCTTCTCATCCGGCAGGTTGAGCACGGGATCGAAGTTGATGAGGGCATGGCCGCCGCCCTGAACGTACGTCCTGATGGCGTCAACCGCGGGCTGAAGGTAATCCCGTTTGGGCCCGCCGACCACGACGACGTTACAATCTTTGGGAACGTCCGGCTTCTCGATCAAAGAGATGGTCTGGGTTTTGTAGTTATTCTTTTCGAGCGCTTCTTTGAAGGTGGAGTAGCCGTCGCGCGTCGTGTCGTCGAGCTGATGCTCGCCCGAGCCCTGCACGAAGCAGACGTTGCGGACGCCGCTCTTGAGAGCGCGGATGAGCGCGCCGGTCAACTCCTCTTCAGTGAGCGCTTTGGCGGTTTCTTTCTTCACGCCGGTGTCGAAAACGATATCGCCGTAGTTGTGCATGCCCTCGACGCGGGCGATATCCGGCTTCTTATCGGGATCGACGAAGCTGACGTCGAGCTTCGAAGAAAGATTGTGATAGCGGTCGAGTAAGTCGCGCGCGGTTTCGTAGGTGTCCGACTTACCGAAGTAGTACACCTTGACGGGACCCTTCAGTTCGCCCACGACTTTTTTGGTCTGATCGGAAAGCGTGTATTGCCGGTTGGAGGTAACATCGACCGTCTTGTTGTGATTTTTGGCGAGGTAGTTAGCCGCGAAAACGACGCAGAGAATCACGATGACGTAGAGCGCCACGTAAGCGCCGTACTTAGTCTGCCGCGCTTTGATCCATTCGTTGGCCATTATGCCCTCCACCGGAGCGATTCGAGCGACCGGGCGGTCAGGAAGAGGCCGAGGAAGATCGCCGAAAGATAGAACACGACGTCTTTGCTGTCGACGATGCCCTTCGAGAACGGTTCGTAGTGGGTGAGGATGGAGCAGTAGGCGACAGCCTGCGCCCAGCCCGCGTCGTTATAAGAACTCACCCAGCTGAGGACCCATAAGAGCAGACAGATGGAGAAGGTGGAGGCGCCGGCAATGATCTGATTGCGCGTGGTAGTGGAGATGAAAGTCCCGATAGCGAGGATGCAGCCGCCCTGCAGGAGCAACCCGAGGAAGCCGGTGAGAATGGGCCGCCAGTCGGGTTTGCCGTAAGCGAAGAGCAGGGCGATGTCGAGCGCCACGGTTGCCAGGACGCACATGTACATGACCATGGCGCCCATCCACTTGCCGATGATAATTTCCCAATCGCGGATGGGCGACGTGAGCAGGAGTTCGATGGTGCCGCTGCGTTTCTCTTCGGCGAACAGGCGCATGGAGATGAGCGGGATCATGAACAGGCTGACGACGCTGGCATTGCCGAGCAGGGGCACGACGACGAAATCGTTGACGCTCAACGATCCGCCGCCCATCTGCTGGCGCATGCCTTCGATAACGAAATAGGCCGTCGCGCTGTAGAAAAAGTAGCCGAAGATCAGGCCGGAGAGCGCCATGAGCAGATAGGCTATGGGCGATGCGAAATAGGCGCGGACTTCTTTGCCGCAAATAGTGAATATGTTTCTCATTGGTTAAACGACAACTCCCTCTTTGGCAGCGGCTTCGGTTTTCGATTCGGCGTTAGCCGTGAGTTCGGATCGGGTGAGTTCGAGGAAGATCTCCTCGAGCGACTCGCCGACGGTCTTCAATTCCATAAGATTCCAGCCGGCCTGAACGACGGCGCGGGCCAGATCGGGACGCAGGAAATAATTTTCCATGCATTCCACTTCGAACGCGGCCGCGCCGTCGCGGGGGGCGGCCTGGATGGCGTCTTTGGCGACGACCCGCGCAACACCGGGCACTTGTTCGAGGCGCTGGCGCACTTCCTGCCCGGTCGCACCCGCCACTTCGATTGAAACCGTCTCGGTGGCGCGCCCGCGTTTATGCAGGTTGGCCACGGAATCCACGGCCACGATCTCACCGTTATTGATGATGATGACGTTGCTGCAGGATTGTTCGACTTCGGAGAGGATATGGGTGCTGAGGATAATGGTGTGGTCGCCGGAGAGGCTGGCGATAAGCTGCCGGGCGTGCTGCTGCTGTTCGGGATCGAGGCCGGAAGTGGGCTCGTCGAGAATGAGCACGGGCGGGTTGTGGATGATGGCCTGAGCGATGCCGACGCGCTGCCGGTAGCCTTTCGAAAGCTTGCCGATAATGGTGTCCTTCACGCTCGAAATGGAGGTGCGCTCGCAGACTTCATCGACCCGCTTTTTGATGTCGGCGGAGGGGACGTTCTTGAGCTTAGCGACGAACGTGAGGTATTGGGAGACCTCCATTTCCGGGTAGAGTGGGGGAGTTTCGGGCAGATAGCCGATGTTCTTCTTCACGTCGAGGGGTTGCTCGATGACATCGAAACCGGCAACGCTCGCCTTGCCCGCGGTGGGCGGGAGGAAGCAGGTGAGGACGCGCATGGTGGTGGTTTTCCCAGCGCCGTTCTTGCCGAGGAAACCGACGATTTCGCCCTTGCCTACTTCGAAGGAAATATTTTTGACCGCGACATTACGCGCGTATCGCTTGGTCAGGCCTTCGACTTTGATCATAGATGTTATGTTTGACGGACGTGTGCGGAAGACTGTTACGGACCTGTCCCGCAGCGAAACTATGATACCAGGATTCAGGGAGTTTGTGGGGCCGGGTGCGGCAGGCGCAGATTTGGGGTGATCGGGGGAGTGAAACGAAGCCAATTCAGCGAGCGGGGGATAATTCTGTAAGTCGTTTAGAATGTGCTTATTGTGGATATTTTTTAGCCGGGAAATTGGGTTCCTTGGTGTGTTTCGCGGAGGGTTTGGGGCGGATGCAGGGCGGCCAGCGGATGGCGGCAACGCAAGGATGGCGTGGGCGGGATGGGCGTCGATTCGTGGTGTGGGTTGCATCTTGTTCGGTTGGCCGGCCGGGCGGTGCATGTAGAGCCTCTCCGTTCGCATCCTGGCATTGCGGAGCGAGGAAACGGCTTGCGGGATTCTTTGGAAGGCCGGGTAAGCTTATAAAGGGGTTGGGATTAAGTTTATTTTTGCGGGCTGTGACCGCAATTTCGGGAGTTTTCACCTAGCCGTTCGAATCCACGCCGGGGAGCCAAATGGCGTTTTCCAGGATGCCCGTTATCTGATTGATTCTATTATGACCATCTCAGAAGTTTACTCTTGATTGGCCGCATTTAAGTGTGACCCCGGCGCGGATTCGAACTCTTGAAGACGAATACATCCGACCGGCATCTCCCAAACGATCCGCACTAATCGACTGTGGTGCTGACATCCGGATGGCCGAAAAACCCAGGCGCCATCCAATTTGCCCTAAGGGAGGTCCCGCCCTCACCGTCGTTACGTGCGGGCCTCATATTAGCCGCTATCGAACAACTCTGCCGTGTATCGCGACTGGCCACAATATGGTCATTCGCCGGGAAGCCTTTCGATCTGCCCAAGACCAGTCATCCAGTCAATCATGGTTCGGAACGCGAGGCCCATATTGCCCACTTGAACATGATTCTGCGCTTGCTCCGCGCGCGTGAACAAGCGCGCGGTCAGTGAGCGTACATGTGTCAGAGTGGCGATCTGATCGGGTAGGTAGTGCACCGGAATGTAGTGATCCTCAGCGCCCGCCAACAGGAGCACGTCCTGCGTCACTCGGGGCGAAATGCCAGCAGTCTCGTATTTTTGATAATGCTTGAGCATCTCATAGGGGGTCTTAAGACCGGTGTTGTGCAAGCCCAATTGAATCGCCCAGTCCAGAAGGAGGCTTTGGGCCATGGCAGCCGCGACCAATGTGTTTACGGCGGCCTCGTCGCCGGAGGCGAAGCATTGGAGGAGTTTTTCGCGCCCGGGCGGCGGCATGGAGCCCATCATACACTCGAACATATTCGGGCAAACGTCGTAGGCGATGACTCGGCGGACTCGCGGCTCAAAGGCGGCGGCGCGAATGACCAACCCGCCGCCGAGGGAGAAGCCCATCAACGTGACCGAGTCGAGGCGGAAGAAGTCCAGCACCGCTTTGACCGGCTTCTCCCACTCAGCACTCATGGTCAGGTGTGCCAATTCGAGCGCAGCTCCCTGGCCGGGGCCCTCGAACAGGATCGTGTCGTAGCCAGCATCGCGAAAGAGCAGCGCCGCGGGCAACCATTCCTCGATGTAGCTGTCGTACCCTCCGAAAACGACCAAACTCCCCTTCGGTTTCTCCGGCGTGAGGCGATAGGCGGGGAGCCAGCCGGTCTCAAATGGAATTCTGCTATAGGCAGACGGCGCAATTTTGAGATTATTGAGGAGCAGATCGACAAAGCGCTGGCGTGTGGGCAGCTTGCGCGGGTCGCTAAAGAGCAAGAAGAACTCGGCGAGGCGCAGATAGTAGGCTCCTTTGCGCACCTCGTGCCGGACGAGCGCCTTTTCTCCCAAGTCCAGAATAATTTTCGTGAACGCCGGATAGTCGTTCACACCGGCCAACGCCTCGCGCATCTCGGTCAGCATGCTGTCATCGCCGACCCAGCCATAGAAGCGGTTCAGTTGAAAATTGATGCTGACGTCGGGGTGCAAGTCGTAATAGCCGATCGGAAACGAGAACGACGGAGAACCCAATGGGGTTAATTCCCCTGCCGTCGCCTTATCGATGACGACGGGACTTGAATTCGTTTTCAATTCGGTCGCTGGAGTCATTTCAGTTTTTCTCCTTCTTGTCTTGAAACTGCGCGTCGGTGCGTGGCCGTCATTTCCTGGTGCACGAGAAGGGCCGATCATAGTTTTGCGGAATTCTGACGCGGGCTACCCGCCAAACGCCAATCGGGGCGATTAGTCCTGAGTCACGGCGCATCCGGAAACTATCTCAGCCTCCCTTGCGAGTTCGAGACGTGTCCAGACTGGGTGCCCAGCACGGACCAGGGGCGGCGGTTCGCACCGGTCACTCTGAAAATATTAGGCGTTCATAGGTTCGGTCACAGTGCCAATTGGCCTGCAAAAGTTTCGAAACGTGTCCAGCGTGGGGAGCCAAATCAAGTTACTTGAACTGACCGCTATCTGATTGATTTCATTATGTGTGCTTGAGCGAGGATCTTCTGGATCACACCTGTTGATCGGTGACCCCGGCGTGGACTCGAACTCTTCGTCTGACCAGCACCCCAAAACGAGCGTGCCAACCCGGATTGCCTGTTTGGCTGTCGGCGGCCCCCAGTGCAAGTCAGGTTCGGCAATCGCCGTTCATCTGCCGCAGCCGCTTTGCCAAGGAATGGCCACCCCCACCCGGGAACTCAGCGTGGCCTGGGGAACAAACTCTGCGTTCAGGGCGTCGAATCCTGCTAAGGAGGGTGGGTATGTCCGCGTTCTGCCAAGCGGTTGTATACTTGCTCGTGGCTTTGCCTGCCGTCGCCCAGTCGCAAGCATTTGCAACGATCACCATAAAGCCTGCTCGCTCAGCCGACCCGCGCAACGCGCGCGTGCAAGTGCTGCCTAACGGTGACTTGATTGCGAGTGCGGTCCCTGTGATTAGGCTTTTGAGTGACGCTTACGACGTGCCGGTCAACCCGTCGCCGCGTCTTTCCCCTGTTCCCGACTGGACCCTTCGTGAGAAGTACGATATCGAAGCGAAAGCGCCCGCCAACGCCATCCCCGCCAGTCTTCAGGGCAGCGAAGTGCGAAGCAGAATTCAGCAAATGATTCGCGGATTGCTCGCCGATCGATTCAGACTCGTGATGCGGGTTGAGAATAAGACGATGTCGGTCTATGCTCTCAGCGTAGCCAGCGGAGGTCCGAAGCTCCAGAAGTCAGCCATCGCCGAGAAAGACTGCACCTTCGATGCCGACCCGGGGGCCTGCCATAGCTTTGTTGGCGGCTTAGGCCATCCGTTGAATGCTAAAGCCATAGACATGGATGACCTTGCCCATTACATTACGAACTGGACGGATCTGCCGGTCGTGAACCGCACGGCGCTCAGCGGGCTGTTCACCGTAAACACGGAAGGCTGGACCCCAATGCGGCTGCCACCTCCGCCACCGAACGCCACCCCAGCCGTGAACCCCTTCGCCGGTCTCCCCACAATCTTCACGGTCTTGGGTAAACTCGGCCTCGAACTGAAGCGGCAAGAGGACATCTTGCCGGTATACACCGTGGAGCGCATCGAGCGCCCGGCCGCCAACTGACGATCACGCTCCATTACGCGCGGCTCAAGCAACCACGTTCATTCTCGACAACGTTTCCGAGTGAGAGCAGTTCGAGACGTGTCCAGGCTGGGTGCCCAGTCCGGGTGAGAGCGCCGGCTTCACTTCGTACATCGGTGGCCTGAAAGAAATTGAACCGGTTCGAGATGACATCGTTTTAGGCCGCGAAAGTTCGAAACGTGTCCAGACTGGGGAGCCAAATAGCATTTTCCGCGATGTGCGCTATCTGATTGATTTCATTGCGACGATTTCAGACGCTTCTCCCGGATTGACCGAATTTGACTGAGACCCCGGCCTGGACTCGAACTCTTGACAACGAATTCGTCCGACCACCGCCCCCCAAACCGAGTCGGCACTGCGCCCCGTAACTCCCGGATGCGCCATGATCCGCCCACAAACCGTGCCGATAGCTCTACCCTTCGCGACTGATTTATGAGCTAGTTCTTTGACCGCCTGAAAAAGTTAAATAAAACAATTGACGCGGAGAATGTTCCGGCTTAACCTGGGGCATGAGAACTTATCAGCGTCTGGAGGTGCGCCTCAAGAAGGCGGACCGTGACCAACTGAAAGGCATGCTCAGCCGCGGAGTGCAGCCGGTGCGCACCGTACTTCGCGCTCTGGCGCTTCAGCAACTGGATCAGGGCAGGTCGGCCACCGAAGTTGCAGATCTCGTTCCGCTGAATTCCAAAGCCGTGCGCGAGATCGGACGCCGGTACGAAATATCGGGTCTGGACGAGGCGCTTTACGATAAGCAGCGCCCCGGCGCGGCCACACTGCTGGAGCCCGCGGAAAGAAAGCGGATTATCGCGATGGTCTGCAGCGACCCGTCGACGGGGCGGGCTCGCTGGACGGTGCGGCTGGTGGCCGAAGAGGCGGTGAAGCGACGCCTGGTTCCGAAAGTGGGCAGGGAAACCATCCGGCTGTTGTTGCTCCACGACGATCTCAAGCCGTGGCGGGAAAAAAATGTGGAACGTGCCGGAGTTGACCGGGCAGTGCGTCGAGCGGATGGAGGACGTGCTGGAGACCTACGAACGCCCGCTCGATCCGGCCGAACCGGTCGTTTGCCTGGATGAAAAGCCGATCACGCTGCACGCCGAAGTCCGGCCTGTCGCTCTGGCGGAGCCGGGCCGGGAAACACGCCGCGACAGCGAGTACAAACGCTGTGGCACGGCCAACGTTTTCTGTGCCGTAGAGCCGCTGGCCGGACGCCATTTCACCTTTGCGACGCCGAATCGCTCCGGTCTGGAGTTCGCCATGGTGATCGCAAAACTAGCGCTGGCCTATCCCACGGCCAGCACCATCCACCTGGTCATGGATAACCTCAACATCCACCGCAGAAAATCGTTGACCGACACTTTCGGCAAAGAGATCGGAACCGAAATCTGGAACCGGTTCAGAATCCACTACACCCCGAAGCACGGAAGCTGTCTGAATCAGGCCGAAATCGAGATCGGGCTTTTTTCCCGCCAGTGTCTGGGAAAGCGACGCATCCCCGACCTTAAGGCCCTGACCCGCGAAACCCGCGCCTGGAACCCCAGCATAAACACCGCGCATACCCGCATCCGCTGGAAGTTCGGCCGCAAGGATGCCCGCCGGAAGTTCCATTACAACAAAAACACTTTTACGCGGTCAAAGAACTAGTGTCGACAAGAGAGCTCGTTTTGGGCGATCTTCGGGCTAGAATCGATGAAGAGATGACTAGACATGGTTTCTTGATCCTCTTCTCATTGCTGCTTTCGCCCCTGGTTCTGTCCGCAGCAGATATCGTTACGTTTCCTAGCGGGGACATCACACTTCACGGGGTGTTGTACAAGCCGGAAGGACCAGGACCTTTCCCCGCTGTCATTTACAACCACGGGAGCGCCGCTGGAATGGTGAGCAAGTCGGCATTCGACGCACTCGGTCCGGTATTCGCGAGCCATGGATGGGTGTTCTTGGGACCCTACCGGAGAGGTCAAGGCCTGAGTGCCTC
>JBEKAQ010000098.1:0-17308 GCA_050015835.1 Bryobacteraceae bacterium
GCCTCGCCCGAGCGCCGGCCCTCGAGGCATTCCTGCGTGAAGGTCTGTCTCGTGCAAAAACTGCCAGCCAGAAGTCAGCCTGGTTCGCCACTTTTCGCGACACCGCATTGACTCCCCAGGGCCTGGCCTGGCTTGAACGCGTCTGGAAGCGCGAAGAAAAGGTGGAAGGTTTGCCGCTGGCCGAAACGGACGAGATCGCCATGGCCCTCGAACTCGCGGTCCGCGGCGTGGCTGGCTCACAAGCCATTCTCTCGACACAGCGGGATCGCACCGTCAACCCCGACCGCAAGGCGCGTTTCGAATTTGTGATGCCCGCTCTCTCCGCCGATCCGGCCGTGCGCCAGCAAGCCTTCGTGCGCCTCCGGATGCTGGCCAATCGCCGCCACGAGCCCTGGGCCATCGAGTCCCTGCATTACCTGAATCATCCGTTGCGCGCGGCGGACGCGGTGCGGTTCATCCGGCCGAGCCTCGAATTGCTGCCGGAAGTTCAGCGCACGGGCGACATCTTTTTCCCGCAGCGCTGGATGGACGCCGCACTCTGGGGCCATCGGTCTCCGCAGGCGGCCGGGATTGTGCGCGATTTTCTGGCGCGCCAACCGGGGCTTCCGCAGCGCTTGCGCTGGACCATCCTGACCGCCGCCGACGATCTGTACCGCGTCAGCCGGGATTTACAATAAAGCCTTGTCCCTCCGCCCTCTTCTCTCCGAAGACCGGATTCAGGCGCGCATCCGCGAGATCGGCGCGCAGATTACCGCCGACTACCCCGACGGAACCCTCTATCTCATCTGCATCCTGAAAGGCGCCTGTTTCTTCCTGGCGGATCTCGCGCGTGCCATCCACCGCGACGCTTTCATCGATTTCATCGGCATCGCGAGCTATGGGCAGGAACGAACCACCTCGGGCGAAGTAAAAATCACCAAGGATCTGGACATCTCGCTCGCGGGCGCCGACGTTCTGATCGTCGAAGACATCATCGATAGCGGCGTGACTCTGCATTATCTGACGGCGCTGTTGAAGCAACGCGAACCCAAATCGATCCGCGTCGCCGCATTGTTGGACAAGCCCGAACGCCGCCTTCGTGCAGTCGATGTGGCCTACGTGGGCTTTAAGATTCCCGACGAATTCGTCGTTGGCTACGGTCTCGATTTCGCCGAGAAATATCGCAATCTGCGCGACGTCTGCATCCTCGAACCCGATTAAATGTGGGACAGGCGCTTCCGCCTGTCCATACTGTTCGCGAAATGTACAATATTCCCAGAATGAACCGTCGCGATTTTCTCCGCACCGGGGGCGCTGTTTCGGCCAGCCTCGCCCTGCCGCGAACCAGACTGCTGGCGGAACACGACGGCTGGCGCACCTTCGAAGTGAAGACGCACGTGGAGATCCTCGAACCCTCCGGCACGACGCGCGTCTGGCTGCCCGCCGCGCTCACCGCCAACACTCCGTTCCAACGGACGCTCTCGAATGAGTTCAGAGCCGAAGGCGGCACGGCAAAGACGGTCAAAGGCAATGCCGACGCGCTGGGGATCGTCGCCGCGGAGTTTCCCGCCGGCGTGAAGCCCGTCCTCACTCTCACCAGCCGGGTGGCGACAAAAAACTACGCAGTCGATCTGTCCGCACCAGGCAACGTACCGAAAACGGACCGCGCGCAGCTCGAACATTCTCTCCGCCCCACCAAACTCCTGCCCACCGACGGCATCGTAAAGGCAACCGCAACCGAAATCACCAGCGGCGCGAAGACCGACCTCGACAAAGCGCGCGCCATCTATGAGTGGATCGTCGATAACACCTTCCGCGACCCCAAAACGCGCGGCTGCGGCATCGGCGACATCCGCTTCATGCTCGAATCCAAAGATCTGCGGGGCAAATGCGCCGATCTCAATGCGCTCTACGTCGGCCTGGCCCGTGCCGCTGGCCTCCCCGCGCGCGACGTTTACGGGATTCGCGTCGCCGCATCGAAACTCGGATACAAGAGCCTCGGCACCGCGTCGGAGAACATCACCAAAGCGCAGCACTGCCGCGCCGTAGTGTATATCGGCGGTTACGGCTGGGTCCCGGTGGATCCCGCCGACGTGCGCAAAGTTGTGCTCGAGGAACCGCCCGGCAATCGCCCGCTCGACGACGAGACGGTCAGGAAAGCGCGCGCGCGTCTGTTCGGTTCCTGGGAAATGAACTGGATGGCTTACAACTTCGCGCATGACGTCGCGCTGCCCGGCTCGGGTGGCGCGCCGCTCGGATTCCTCATGTATCCGCAGGCTGAAACCGCGGGCGCTCGGCTCGATTGCCTGGACCCGGACCACTTCAAGTACGAGATAACAGCGCGCGAAATCTAAACATGGAATCGGGTCCTCGTATGCTTCAACGGCCTCCCGGCAATACAAGCCAGAATCCGCGCGGCCCTAAATCTGCTTCGCCCCGGCAGGCAAGGCCGCGCAGACATTCCGTATGTGCTGACCGATTTGTTTGCCGTCCGGCCGGTCGCCGTTGCGCATCTCGCCCCAGACGTATTCCCGCGTCTCGGCGATGAATGTCGGCATCGGCTGGTAACTCTTCTTTCCCTTGTTCTTCGGGTTGTAGCATTTGCGCCCGCCCCTCCGTTTTCCGTATAAGGTGTGCACCGTGGTGTCGATGTCGATTGTGACGATCTCCAACTGAACGTTGGCCGCCGCCCGGACCCGTTCGCGCATCGTGCGCATGACATGGAGAAGCTGCCGGGCGAGATTCCGATGCAGCTATCGTATGTCAACAGGAAAATCGGGCAGAACCGCAAAAAGATCTGAATTGCTGCGAAGCCTGGCGGGGCTCGCCAGAAAGTTCAGCACGCAGACGGTTTTGCTGCATGAGGCAGTCGCGCAGACCGTCGGGCTGAACGCGACCGATACCAGGTGCATGAGCCTGATCGGGTTGCATCCCGAGGGCATTGTTACGGCAGGCTGGCTTGCCGAAGTCACTGGCCTGACCACGGGCGCGATCACGCACTTCCTGGACCAGCTCGAAAGGCGCGGATTTATCGAGCGCGTCCGCGATACCGAGGACCGGCGAAAAGTGTTCGTTCGCCTCCGTCCCGAGAGTCAGGAGTCGCTGGTGTCGCGATACCAAGCCCTCGGCAAGGCGCACATGAAGGTGGTCGAGCATTACAGCGACAGCGAGCTGATGCTGATCCATGGGTATCTGCAAGAAATGTCCGAGACGGCGGAGCAGTTGATGAAAGAAACAATCGCGGCTCGGTCGGAAGAACTCGTGATCGCGAAATAGAAGTTTGCCGCGAAGCGGAAACATCGAAGCCACCTGGGAGACTCAATTAAGCCGGACATGGGAGGCACGAGGAATAGCAGCAAAGAATACCAGGACGGTTCCGGCTTCTGGCGTTATGGTGTACTCCCACAGGAGCCCTGACTATCGTCTCCTGGAGTATTTGTTGGGAGCTCCGGGAGTGGGAAGGTCGCTGGCCACCGGCGCTCCGTTCTCATGCGACCTGGTGAGTGCGCCCATGACGGTGATGCCCGTGCCGGAGATCTGCGCGCCCACCACGTGAGCCCGAGCGAGCGGCGCTGAGACGGTGATGGAAGCGCCACCGGCTAGCCCTCTCCTGCCGCCGTCGGAGACGACAACCGCGGTCTCCAGGTTCGCGCCGCTGTCAATGGTGATGGTCTGTCCGGGGATAAAGCCCGCCGCGCCGGCGACGGGGATCACGGTTGCGCCAACTTCGGTGGCGGTTCCCACCGTGGCTGCGCCTTGCGTGCCCACTGTCGCAACGATGGCGGACTCTTGACTCGCTCCCGTGTCAATGACGATCGTCTGGCCGGGTGCAAAGTCCGCCACGCTGGCGACTTTAATGTTATTAGAGCCAACGTCCGACGCCGACGCCGTGGTCGTGACGGTCTGTAACTGGAAATCGTTGCAGTTGCTGTCGGTATCCGCGCCGTCTGGAAAGCGGCCCGCACTCCTGTTGGGCGAAGGAGTGGGCTGAGCGCCAAACCCGCCAAAGCCACCCCGGCCACCCGGGCCGGGCGAAGCCACGATGCAGCCGTTGGCCCCGGCGCCGGAGAGGGCCTGGTAGCCCTCTGCAGCCCAGGGGTCGACCAGGCCGCCGAAGTTCAGGCTGTCGACGACCCGGCCGCCTGCGTCACGCAGCACCATGCTTCCGGCAGTGGGGACGAGGGCCGGGCCACCGAACCACTGGTTCGGCTTCGGCGTCCCCTGGTAGCCCGCCGTGGTGACCGCGGCGTCGCTCACAACCGTGTCGATCTCATGGGCGCCGGCCAGGGGCCGGTCGAGCTTGATCCCGGTTCCAAGCGGCATGACCGGCTCGTTGCTCGAGTGGGCGAATGCGGTCTTCGGAGTGAAGGTGATCCCCGTTCCTCGGGAGCTGAAGGAAATGTTGGAGGAATGACTAAACTTCAGCGGTTCGGTCAGTTCCAGACCAGTTCCCAGTTCCTCGGGTCTCAGAGCCCCGTTGAAGGCGTTGCGAGCCGACTGCGTGCCGACGCTCTTCACCGTAACGGTCTCGATCCCGTGTCCGACGCTGTCGATATCCAACTGGATCTTGTCGCCGGCTGTAATGTTGGTGACCGAGGATACCTTGATGTTGGTTTCGCCTGCCTTCGCCGGCGCCGTGAGCCAGGCTTGCGTGCCGGGCTTGCCTGCCGCGGTGACCGTGACCACCTCGTATTTCTCAATGGAAGCGGCGACTGCGGGGTAGGTGGCGCCGTAGCCGAGGGCGACCTTCTCGCCGGCCACGAAGCCGGTTGGAACGCTCCCGCCACGCCCGCCGCCGGGGGCCGTAAACGGCACGCTGGTCGAGCCAGCGGGGATCGTGATGACCGGGCCATCCGGGAGGGGTTGCCAAACCGTCGTGGGCGCGCCGGCCGCCGTTCCGAAGCTTGCGATCCTGCGGGTCTCCGCGCCCGCGCCGGAGCCGATCGTGATCGTATCGCCGACGCTCATGCCGGTGGTGCTTCTGATATAAATGGCGCCATCGCCAGCGCTCGCGGGGACAGCCAGCCCGGAGGTGGAGAGGCCGAGCAGATAGAAACGCCTGGCGCCGAGACTCGTCCCAGCCGGAATCTTCACCGAAGAAAAGATGGGCAGCTGGGCCGAATGATGCGTCAGGGTCCAATTCGAGATGTCGACGGCGCCGGCGCCCGCGTTATACAACTCGATGAAGGAGTCGGTCGGGTTGGCGCCGGCGCCGATGCGAAACTCGTTGATCCTGACCGGGCTGACGTTGCGGACTTTCTCAATCGCCGACTCGACCTGGGGGGTGCCGTTGACGGTCCAGGAGGCCTTGCCAATCAGGTCGCCGTTGAAGGGCGTCGGTCCCGAGACGACCTTGAAGGTCACGCTCACGCTGGTGTCAGGAGCTATCGGGGCGGTGAACGAAGCGGGGCCGGAGGCAACCGCAGTCCACCCCGCCGGAACGGAAAGACTCAGGCGGAGTCCCGACACGGGCGCCGCCGTCGCATTCCGGAACGTCACGGTGGTGTCCTGTGAGGAGAGCGGCGCGAACGTCTGGAGTCCCGGAGGCATTCGAACCGCGGAGGCCGGCGCAACGCTCAGCCGGGCGACGTCGTACCTCGCGGCCACGACATTGGCCTGCACCTTCTGATCGGTGGCGTCGGTCGGAAACGTGCCCGCAGCCGTCATCGCGCCTTCATAGAAGGTGCCCTGCGAACCATTGCTGTTGTCGCCGCCGTTGCCAAGGAGGATGCCTCCCTGCTTGCGCATCGGGTCATAGGTGGCGTTGACGCGCCCACCGTTAAACATGACCGAAAGGGAGCCCTTCTGCGCATCGCCGCCCAGCGAGGTCCAGTGGTGCGCTTCACCCTTCGCCATAGCGGTCACGAAGCGCCGGGTCATGTTCGGTAGTTCGGCGCAGTATTTATTGTTTCCCGCGGAGTTGACGCAGCCCACCAGGTTGTTCTCCTGATCGGTCATGATCCATGGGCCGGGGGCCGGACCGTGATACCAGGCGCCCGCGTTGCCGTAGTAGGTGGTTTCCATCGTGCCGTTGCCGTCGTCGCGGCTATCCGTCTCGGCGTTGCCGTAGTCAAAGCAGCAGCCGGAGTTATAGTGATGGCCGTCGATGACCCAGTACTGGCCCTCGGCCTGGTCGTCCACCGCCGTGCCATGCGCGTCGTTCCAGCGCAGGCCCATGCCCGGCTCGATGAAAACGCCGTAAGCCTTGTGGCCCATGATCGTGATCGGCGCCAGGCCGGCCACCGGAACGTTGTTGAACCCGCCCATGGCCGGACCGCTGAATCCGCCACGGGGCGCCTGGACCAGGTGGTTGCCCTTGCCGGATTGATCATAGAGCCTGACGATCCAGCACCAGGTGTTGGCGCAGAACGCGTCCTGCGCGGCCGCATCGGCGTATCCGCCTGCATCGGCGACCGGCGACGCGGAAGGCTTGACAACGGTGATGTCCAGCGTCTTGCCGTCGGACTGACGAAGAACCTGATACAGCGGGCCATTGTAGCCGGCATAAAGCGCGCGCGCGGAACTGTGAGCGGCAACACAGGGATCGCCTGCCGCGGCGTAGACGTCGCATGGGCCCTCCGGCCTCGGTGGCGCGGCATCAGTTCCTCTCCCGGCCTGTTGCGCCAGCGTCAGCGCGGCGCCAGCCACCGTGAGCGCCAGCGTGAGTATAGTTTTGAGACTGGTTTTCGTTTTCATTGTCGTTCTGCGGCATAGCTACCCGGCCTGAAATTCCACGACCTCCGCCGTTCGGCTGTGCGTAACATGGAGCGCGCCGGGATTCCGCGCAACATCGCCATGGGGATTACGGGCCACCGCACGGAGTCCGTGTATCGCCGATACGATATCGTTTCTGACCGGGATTTGAAGCAGGCCACCATGAAACTGGAAGGTTACATCGGCGAACAGCGTACTAAGAATGGGCACAAAACGGGCACAATCGGCCCCGAAAACTGGTTTCCAGCCGCTCTTCCCGACTGTACCTTACTTAAAATAATGGTGAGCCGGGCGGGGCTCGAACCCGCGACCACCGCATTAAAAGTGCGATGCTCTACCAACTGAGCTACCGGCTCCTCGAAGATGTACTGGACAAGTTGCCCGGGGGAGGGCCTGCCTTGTCAGGTTAGCATAGGGTTTCCCCTGCTCCGCGTTGCTATAATTCGGACATTCCCACCCGTGCGAACGTGGCGGAATTGGCAGACGCTCTGGATTTAGGTTCCAGCGCCCGCAAGGGCATGGGAGTTCGACCCTCCCCGTTCGCACCAAAAGACTTAGAGAGACCTCATTGGATCAGGTCCTTGTTTTCCGATTGTGACCGTTTTTGTGAATGGCCCAACGCCGGGTTGGCGCAACGGGGGATGAAAACCGCCTTGCGGCCTGCCGCGAAGGGCTGTTTCTGACTAGGTAGATTTTCTGTGTCCCTGATTTTTCAGCGACTTAGGACGATGGATCTTCAAAGGACGGTACGCCAGGAACGCGTCCAACTTCCGCCCGGCGTCCATCAGATCCCGGGTACTCACAATGTCGTACCGCAGATAGACAGATTCGGTCCGGTGCCCAGAGATTCCAAGAGCGACCTAGCGCGGTAATCCCACGCGCTCCATGTTGCGAACGGCAGACCTGCGCAGATCGTGAATCCAGAAGTCACGCCGGCGCGATCACAGGCAAGCCTCCACCCGGTCTTAATTGATTCGGCCTGGGTCCGTCGATCTGGTGCAGATAGGGGCACATCGGATTCCGCGCCGAAAGGGCCGCCTCTTCCGCCCGAGCCAAATGGCTTTTGTCCTCCTCGGTGACCTGCGGGGACCTGAATTCGTCGAATCGGGCCATCTAATCGGCGCATATCGCCAGCAGCTGCGCTAAAATTTCCTGCCCGGCCTCCCTCGACAGCGTCATGGTGGCCACGCGCTGGGCAATCGCGCCCACATCGGCGGAGATCTTCTCGGCCAGCGTCGTCATGCAGCTCTCTTTTTCCGACGCTTTCATAGCCGCATGGATCGCCCGCACCGACCACAGCGCCAGACCGGCCAGAAACAGGACCGTGAGAACGCCAGCCCCCAACGCGAGCCCAGCTTTTTTCCGATATTGACGTTCGCGAGTTCAATCACCCTGATTCCTCTTCTCCTCCACCTGTCACTCCTCCGCGAGGAACCGACCCGCGTCGAGCAGAGTAACCGCCCGCCCACCGGCCCGGCACACTCCCCTGAAGTACCGCGCCTGTTCCCCATTCACGTTGGCCGGTGTGGGCTGCCGGTCGTCGCGTTCCACCTCAACCACCTCATCCACCCGGTCCACCAGCAGGCCCATGAATTCGTTGCGATCTTCCACGATGAAGATACGGGTGTCCGGCCCCACCACAGCTTGGGGAATGGTGACGATCGTGCCGCGCAGGTTGACGACGCCGAGGACCTCAGCCGGGGCGTAGCGCACCTCGGTGATCGGACCGAGCCGGATCACCTCCTGCACGCCGGTGGCATCGAGGGCGCACAGCGTGTCGCGTACGAAGAAGGTCGCCAGCAGAACTGTTTGCCCGGCGGACATGGTCATTGCCTGAGACATAGTTTCCTCGCGGGAATCAGACCCGGAACCGCAGCATGGCGGCTTGCAGTTGTTCAGCCAGCCTGGACAACTCCGTGGCGCTGGTCTTCACCTGTTCGCTGCCCTCCGCCATCAGCCCGGCCGCCTGATCGACGCCCATAATCTCCTTCGCGATCTCGGTGGTGGCCTGCGAACTCTCCGCCACGCGCTGGTCGGCATCCCGCACGGCGGTCGAAGCCTCCGCAATATTGCGCGCGATATCCTTCGTCACGGTGGACTGTTCCTCGATGGCCGCCGCGATGGACGACACGATATCGCTCACCTTGTGAATCGCCAGCGAAACCTTGCCGATCTCGGCAATGCCGCCGGTGGTGGAAGATGGCGAACGTGCTGCACGTCTATAAGGAAGTCGAAATCGTCAACGAGTATGTGCTGCAGAAGGGAGTGCGTCAACTGGGCATGGTGACGATTTCTTATGACGAAAAGCCCGGAATTCAGGCGCCGGCCGCGACGACGCCGGATCGGCCTCCAGCTACGAGCCAATATCCCACTGAGGGACTACGAGTGCGTCCGTCTCGGCACGGCGTCGCTGCTGGCCGGCCTGGATCCGGCTTTAGAGATCGTCAGCGACACGCACAAGAGCGCGGATTTCATTGCCTTCCTGAAGAAACTGGACGAGACCTACCCACCACACCAGAAGATCCGTCTGGTGCTGGACGATCATTCCGCGCACATCTCCAGGGCGACGCGCAGTTACCTGGATACGGCGCCGCAACGCTTCGCTTTTGTCTTCAAGCCGAAACACGATTCCTGGCTGAATCTCATCGAAAAACCAATTCAGCAAGATAGCCCGGACCATGCTCCGTGAAATCCGCGTCGCCGGCAAGAGCGAACTCGACGACCGCATTCGTCAGTACTTCGCGGAGATCAATACCGATCCGGTTGTCTTCCGCTGGAAATACAAAATGGATGAGATCGCTATTGATTAATTATTTACAGAACGATGATCCAGCCCAGCCTGCTGAAACGGCGGAGAACGCGCGCGGGCCAGCGCCGCAGCAGCACCAGACGGTAGAGCACGAGGCGTCTCGACAGGGAATCCCACGTGTGCTGGAAAACAGGCAGATATTCGGCGTCGAGGCATTCGAAAGCTTCGCCGTAGGTAAGGTCGCAGGTGCGATTGAGAAAGCCGAGTATCCCGGCCTCGAGAACAGGCACGCAGGCGCGGGCAAGCCGGGATTTCTTTGCGGGGTCGCGCGACCGCACGTAGCGCGCGAGGAATCGGATGGTGGCGTTCGACCAATGGCGCGGCGACAGAACAACCTGCTCCGCGAGCGGCCAATCGGCAACGGCGGCCAACCGCTCGTAAGCGGTACCGCCAAGCGTTTGCCGGATATCGGGGGCGGCCGCGCGGAAGCGCATGGCCATGTCCCGGTGGAGGTCGCGGCGGAAGTCGGAACCGATCAGATCGCGCATGCGGGCGGGCGTGGCGGGGATTTCGGATGGCTGCACTGGCAGGTTCACCGGTGAGAGCTTTCGCACCACGGAAAGATGCCGGTCCACATCGTCGAAGACGGAGTGAACAAGGTCCTGCAGCCGATTGAACAGATTCTGGCGGGTGATCGGCTCGTGCTCCTTGACGCCCAACCAGACGGGTTCGATGCGGCCCCCCCGGCGGACCACGTGGGCCATCACGGCGCTATCCATGGTGTAGGCACGCTCGCGCATGATGGAGACATCATTCAAAATGCCGGGCAGGAGCCTATGAGAGATCGCGTAGTCGCCGCCATGACGAAACGCGATCCACTTGCGAAACACGGCGCCGAAGATCAGGCGGTCCCAGATATGGACGATCGCGTCATCCTGGTCGAAGCGCCGGACATAATTGGCCACGGCGAGGCTGGCGCCCCGCTGCTGAATGGCGTCCAGATATTGACTCACCCAGCCCTCGGAGTTGCGCACGTCGGCATCGATGAAGACGACGTCGGCGCGCAGTTGGTTGGCAACCTGAAGAATGGCCCAATGCGACCATGAGCGTCGCGTAAGGCCGGGGCGCTGGGCAAAGCCGAAGGGCTTGAAGAGCGTTACGACTTTGACGCGAGTGGTGGATGGCGGGAGGGGCGCATCGAGCAGGATTGCGCGTGTTCTTCGTTCTCCGACGATTACGATCGCGGCGTCCTGCATACGCGATTCGAGATCGCGCTGCGTCTTCCCGACGAGGGTGGCGATGTTGCCGGCTTCTTTATGGAACGGGATGCCGACCACGACGCGGGCGGAGCCGATGGTGCGCACCGCTGTCTGGACATCCGGTTGGATAAGACGGCTGAATTTGTCGATTTTCCAGGGGCGCCGGCCAATCAACAGCGCGACGTTCTCCGCCGCCCGGAGCGCGGCGACTGTGAAACGGCGCAGAGTGCGGAACATCGGTGTACGCTCCATGAGGGTAGCATCCCGGCGAAATGGGAAGAATCCGATTTTGACGCGTATGCATATTTAATGCATACTTATGCATATGAGAACTACCCTGATTATCGACGCGGACCTGCTTGAGCGCGCCCGGAAACTGACCGGCATTCAGGAAAAAACGGCATTGGTGCGGGCCGGCCTCGAGGCTTTAATTGCCCGCGAGGCGGGTGGACGGCTGGCGGCGCTTGGCGGCACGCAGCCGAAGATGACGAGCATCCCGCGACGGCGAGCGTCCTGAGGTGGTGCTGGCCGATACCTCCGTCTGGATCCGGCACTTCCGGCAGGGGTTGCCGACGTTAGCCGATCGTCTGGGAGAGGGACTCGTGCTGGTGCATCCCTTCGTCTGCGGTGAACTGGCGTGCGGCAATCTCAAGAACCGCGCGGAAATCCTCTCCGACCTGCAGGCACTGCCGGCGGCCCGTGTGGCATCCGATGCAGAAGCATTTCGTCTGATCGAATTACACAGGCTTTGGGGCCGTGGATTGGGCTGGGTTGACGTGCATCTGCTCGCGTCCGCTCTGCTGTCGCATTGCAGGCTCTGGACACTCGACAAGAAACTCGAAGAGGCAGCGACGGAGTTGGGCGTGAACTCCGGATTCGCGCTCTCCGGATAGACGGATAAATAAGATCGTCCGTATCGCTCCCGTGAAGAAGGCTCCGCTCATCGATCCGCTGCCGGTGCGGTGGATGCCGCCGCACTAAGGTCTCGTGATAGCCTGTTTGCTGAGAACGCAATCGTGATTTGGAGATCTGTCTGGCACATCACGTCGACCGAATTGCTGACGCGCATTGCGTTCGCCGTGGGCGCAGCCATTTTGGGTAGTCTGGGCCTCTATCTTTCCTCGCCCCCCGCATCGACCCTGGCCGCAGTCTGCGTGTTCCTGTTGATTTACCGTCTCCGGTACAAGCGGCTTTAGATTGCTCCGCGTGGTAAACTCCCGAAATGTCCGGTAGGGCTTCGGCCGCGCTGGCGGTTGCGGGGGTGGTATCCGGCATGGCGTGGGCGGTTCGTGGGCGCTCCTCATCCGCATTTGCGCCGTCGGTCTGGCACGGCCCGCCTGGCCGCCAAGCCATTGCTCTCACTTTCGACGACGGCCCCAGCGTTGGAGCACCGGCGCTGCTCGATCTACTCGCCGAATACCGCGTACCTGCAACGTTCTTCCAGATCGGCGCCAACGCCGCGGCGCTTCCCGAGATCGCCCGCGCCGTCCACACCGCCGGGCATGAGATCGGCAACCACTCGCAGACGCACCCGAATTTCGCTATGACACGTCCCTCGTTCGTCGGCGACGAATTCGCCGAGGCGCAGCGCACGATCGAGCAGGTGACCGGCCAGGCTCCGCTATGGCTGCGCGCCCCCTATGGCGTCCGCTGGTTCGGCTTCCGCGAAATGCAGGAGCGTCTGGGGTTGACGGGAGTAATGTGGACCGTACTCGGGCGCGACTGGAAGCTCCCCGCCGAGGCGATCGCCGAGCGCGTCGTTTCACGCGTATCCGATGGAGGTATTATCTGTCTTCATGACGGTCGCGGTACTCTGAAAGATCCTGATGTTACGCCCACCATTGAGGCGGTCCGGCGAATTGTGCCAAACCTGCTCGAAAAGGGATATCATTTTGAAACCGTCACTCAACTCTTATGCCCGATGAAACGATCCCCGACGACCTGACGCAGCGCGTACTGCGGATAATCGCGGAAACCCAGCGCAAGGACCCCACGCAAGTCACCATCGACAGCAGCTTCGAAGAGCTGGGGATCGACTCGATGGATGGCGTGAACATTATCTTCGCGCTCGAAAACGAGTTCGACATCAACGTTCCCGACGAAGAGGTGAAGAACATACGCAGCATTCGCGACATGGTGGAAGGAGTGCGCAAGCTCGTGGAGCAACGTAGTGCCGCGGGCGATGCAGCGCCGGCCGCTTCCTGATGCGTCGCGTTGTCATCACCGGTATCGGGGTCATCTGTTCGGCGGGCGCCACCCGCGAGGAGTTTCTCCAGTCGCTGCGGCGGGGACGTAACGGTGTCACCCGGCTGGAACAGGCCGATACCTGGGACCTGCGCTTCGTCTCCGGCGGAGAAATCAAGAACTTCGACCCGACCCTCTACATTTCGCCCAAAGAGTCCGATATGATCGACCGTTTCGCGCAGTTCGCCGTGGTGGCTGCGCAGGAAGCGGTGCGGCACAGCGGAATCGAGTGGACGCCGGAACTGCGCGAAAATGCCGCCATCGTAACCGGGTCGTGCGTGGGCGGCCAGACTACCGAAAACACCGGCTTCTACGACGTTTACAAGATGGGTAAGACGCGCGTCCATCCCATGACGATTCCGAAAACCATGGCTAACGCGGGTGCGAGCGCCATCTCGCTAACGTTCGGCATTACAGGGCCGGCCTTCACGATTTCGACCGCCTGCTCCTCTTCGGCCCACGCCATCGGGCAGGCGTTCACCATGGTCCGGTCCGGCCTGTGCGATTTCGCTCTGACAGGCGGCAGCGAGGCCCCCTTCAGCTACGGGATTCTGAAAGCCTGGGAAGCGATGCGCGTGGTTTCCCCCACGGTGTGCCGGCCCTTCTCGCGCGACCGCAACGGCATGATATTGGGCGAAGGCGGCGCCATGCTGACCATCGAAACGCTGGAGCATGCGCTGGCGCGCGGCGCGAAGCCGATCGCCGAAATTGCGGGATTCGGCATGTCGGCCGACGCCCACCACATCACTCAGCCATCCGCCGAAGGCGCGGCTAAGGCAATGCTGAAGGCGCTGAAAGATGCGGGAATCGGGCCGGAGCAGGTGGGTTACGTGAACGCGCACGGCACCGGTACCACGGTCAACGATTCCACCGAAACGCGCGCACTCCATCTGGCGTTCGGAAAACATGCGTCAAGGCTGTTGATTTCGTCGACGAAAGCGATGCACGGTCATACCCTGGGCGCGGCGGGGGCCCTCGAATCGACTGCCGCAATCCTTTCGCTGACCAATGGATTTGTGCCACCCACCATCAACTTCAACGAGCCCGATCCCGAGTGCGACCTCGATTATGTCCCCAACTGTCCGCGGAAAGCCGAATTCGAGTATGCGATCTCAAATTCGTTCGCGTTCGGCGGATTGAATGCCGTGCTGGCTTTCCGCAGGATATAGGGGAGACGCTCGGTTGGTTGCGGGGATAGGATTTGAACCTATGACCTTTGGGTTATGAGCCCAACGAGCTACCAGACTGCTCCACCCCGCACAACTATCCTAGCGTGGTGGCGACCGAATCGTCAATGCCGGTTCAGCGGCCCGATGAAGCGCGCCCCGCGAGGCGGCTGCGGATCTGATTCATCACGTCCGTCGCGAGAAAAGGCTTGCGCAGAACCGGGAAATCGTGCTCTTCGCAAATCGCTTCTTCCTCCGGCGCGAGAACGGAGCCGGTCATCATGATCACCTGCAGGTTAGGAATCATCTGCTTCAACTGCTGGGCCAGTTCGACGCCATTGCCGTCCGGAAGCATATAGTCGAGCAGGGCGGCGTTCGGTTTGCGTTTGGCCACGATCCGGCGCGCGTCGCTGGCGCTCTCCGCGACCAGCAATTCCCATCCGGACTCCGCCATGAGCCGCTCCAGAAACTGCAGCAGGTCCCGATTGTCGTCCACCAGGAGAACGGTGGGATGTGACGGCACCGGCGCTTCCCCGGCGCTGGTGGCGCGCAGGGAGAGCGATTCCTTATCGGCGCCGACCTCCGCCCGAACCCGTGCTCCCGGCTCGATCTGGTTCTTGGCCACCAGCGTCGCCAGCGGCTGCGTCAGATGCTTGTGAATGGTCCGCTTCAGTTCGCGGGCTCCATACTCCGGGCTCGTGCCCTTCTCGATCAGCCATTGCCGCGTCTCGAAAGGCACCTCGATATTGAAGCAGCGATTGGCCAGCCGGCTGTTCACGTGATTCTGCAGGTTGTCGATTTCATGGTCGGTAATGGCCGCAAAAGACTCCGCGTTCAGAGGCTGGTAGGTGATTATATGGTCGATCCGGTTAATGAACTCCGGCGAGAACTTCCGGCGCACGGCAACCAGAGCGACGTTCTGCAATTTTTGCGTGACGTCCGATTTGCCCGCGCCGGCCGTGGCGGATTGAAAGCCAAAATCGGGACTGATCTCGCGCATCATCTCTTTCGCGCCCAGGTTGCTGGTCAGAAACACCAGGCTCTTCTCAAAATTGACCACGGAGTTGTCGCCGAGCCTGAGTATGCCGCGGTCCAGCACGCCCAGCAGCAGCCCCGTGAGAGAAGGGGCGGCCTTCTCGATCTCGTCGAAGAGTACCAGCGACAACCCGCTCTTGTCGCTGGTGACCGCGGTAAGCTTCTGCTGCGAGAGCATGGGCTGCGTCTCGCGATGTCCCAGATATCCCGGAGGCGCCCCGATCAGTTTGGCGACTTCGTGCTCCATCTGGAATTCCCCGCAGTCGACCTTCAGAAGATTCTTCGCGCTGCCATGAAGCACTTCGGCGAGTGCTTCCACGGTGCGGGTTTTCCCCGTACCGGTAGGGCCAAGCAGGAGAAATACCCCCACAGGCCGGTTCTCGGGTGTCAGCCCGGCCTGGAACATCTCGATATAAGGGACGATTGCGCTGATTACATTCGGCTGACCCACTACCTTGGAGGAAAGTATCGAAGTGAGGTCCTCCGCTGCTTCCGAAGCCGGTCTGCGAGCCTTCGATGCCGGCGTTGTTTTGGGACGGTCTGTCATATCTGCCCCGATTATACGAATCAAAGCGCGGATTGCTTTTGGGACAACTCGCGGCGACGCCGGACAAAGCACCCTATCCGGTTTTGTTGTATCGACTTATAGAAATATTAGAAAAACAATTAAAATCTGTGAATCACTCACGGCGGGTTGGCGCAACGGGGGATGAAAACGGTCTCAACCCGCGGTAATCTCTTTTTGCCGGGAGCAAAAAGAGGCCGTTGCGCGTCTGGAGCCCTGGAGCCCGCCTGTGAATGTGGCCCGGACGCCCGCATGCAGTTGTGCACGGCACAACGGATTGTCGCCTCTGCCTGACCATTGGCGAAGAGCAATGGTCAGCTTATCCAGGATAAGCGGATCATGCGTCTGCGCCTGTGGTCAGCAGGGAGCACGTGAAGGAAAGTCGAAGATTCTTCCAGGCGTCCACAGCTCGCGGCAGAAGGAGCGTTATGAAGTTACTATATCGCTGCTGCGCAGGTATGGATATACACAAAGAGTCCGTCAGCGTGTGTGTCCGCCGCCGGGTGCGCGGCAATGGCAAGGTGGAGACCGAAGAGGCCGTCTTCGGCACCTTTACTCAGGATCTGGAGCGGCTTCTGCAATGGCTGAAAGAGCGCAAGGTCAAGCAGGTGGCCATGGAATCCACGGGCGTGTATTGGATACCCGTCTGGAATGTACTGGAAAGCGGCAAGTACAAGGTGGAACTGATGCTGGTGAATCCGGCCGCCGTGCGAGCTCTGCAGGGACAAAAGACGGACTGCATCGATGCGCGCCGCATCGCCGAGTATCTGCAATATGGCCTCCTCAGGGCGAGTTTCATTCCGCCCCGGCCTGTCCGGCAGATGAGGGAACTGACGCGCATGCGGGTCCACATTCAGCAGGACCGCATCCGCGTTATCAACCGTATCGGGCGGCTGCTGGAGACGGTCGACATCAAGCCTGGGTCGGTGGTATCGCAGATCGCAGGCAAGAGCGGGCGTGCGATTCTGCATCGAATCGCAACCGAACCCCAGCAACCGGAGCGGCTGGCGGAACTGGCGCTGGGGAAATTGAAGCAGAAGATTCCGCAGTTGATCCTGGCGCTGGACGGGCGCCCTGACGACCATTTCCGCTGGTTGCTGTCCCGGTGGTTGAAGAAGCTGGACTGGCTGGACGCGGAACTGGCCGGCATAGATGCCCGGATCTGCGAGCAAACTGCCGAACACGAGGAATTGTTGCGCCGCCTTTGCACGATACCCGGCGTAGAGATGACCACGGCGCGGGTCCTGCTCGCTGAGTTCGGCACCGATATGAGCCGGTTCCCGAGCGCGGCTCATGCGGCCAGTTGGGCGGGGTTATGCCCCGGCAACGCGAAAAGCGCGGGAAAGCGGTTCTCGGGCCGCACTCGTAAGGGCGACCGCTCCGTCCGCCGCATCCTGGTACAGAGCGCACGGGCTGCGGCACGTACGCGGGATTGTTTTCTTGCCGCCGTGTTCAACCGGGTCGCGCATCGGCGCGGATTGCAGAAAGCCGCGGTCGCGGTCGCGCACCGGATTCTGGCCATTGCGTGGTCGATCATCCGCAATGGGACCGAATACCAGGAACGCGGCGGTGACCACTTCGGCAGGCTTCACCCCGA
>JBEKAQ010000099.1:0-17307 GCA_050015835.1 Bryobacteraceae bacterium
ATTCCACCACCCCATCACCGGAGAACAAATCAATCTTGAGGCAGCTTTGCCGTCTGGATTCCCATTGCATCAGTAGGTTCACGGCGGGAATAAAGCCGAGGCATGGACAGCGACACCGCGCGTTTCGGCAAGCTATTTTCGAGTGTTGTAACAATTTCAAGCAGAATCGATCCGACAACGTGTAGCCTTTTCCCGAGAGCGTGGTGGCAGCCACTGGATTTGCGCTGGAAAGACAACGAGATGCGAAAAGGGTTTACGAGAAAACCGAAAGCGGACGAGCCCGCGACGCCAGGCAAGAACTACATAACGCCGAGCGGCCTGCAGCGCCTCAAAGACGAGCACCGGTTTCTGCTCACCAGGGAACGCCCGGCCGTGACGGAGTTGGTGGCGTGGGCTGCCAGTAATGGTGATCGCAGTGAAAACGCCGACTATCAGTACGGCAAGCGGCGGCTGCGTCAGATCGATGGGCGGATCCGCTTTCTCACGAAGCGAATCGAAGCCGCGGAAGTGGTGGACCCGGAAAGCCCGAGAGCGAGGCAGGCGGCGACGCGAGCTTTCTTCGGAGCGACCGTCCGATTTGCCAATGCCGCAGGAACGGAACGAGTGGTGAGCATCGTGGGCACCGACGAGGTCGATCTAAACCGCAACCACATCAGTTGGATGTCACCTCTGGGGCGCGCGTTGCTCAAGTCGGCAGCAGGGGACCGCGTTACTCTCGAAGCCCCGGGCGGTAGAGAATACCTGATGGTCCTGGAAGTGCGTTACGAGCGCATTCCTGTGGAACCGTTCCGTGAACCACCGGGGGCCGAGGCATCGACAAAGGAACACCATCGCGGACACTAATCGATCTGAGAAAGGTTGGCGACGCGGCTCAGGCCGAGCCGGGCGTTAACGCAAAATATCGGAAGCTGTTTCCGATTGCCTCTCTCTGCTTCGCCCCGTGGTGCGAATAGCAATTCGGCCTGAGATCTAAAGAGAAGGTAAGTAGTGGACGGAATGCCGGTCGTTCGGGCGCTATCCACGAGCCGCGCGAAACGCGGCTTCCACGCAGGCCGGACTCAGGGGGCTCATTGCGCGATGTCGGGCCGCCGAATGCATACCGAGACGATCCAGACGCCCAATATTTGGGCGTGTCATACTTCTTCCATGGTTCGTGCAGCGCTTGTGCCCCTCTTTCTGGCAGCGACCCTCAGCCTTGCCCAGCAATCCACCGACGACCGCGCTCGCCTTCATCCGCCGGCAGCGCAGAACGCTAATTTGAAGACGGGGCCGGAAGTCGGCAACAGAATCCCTGTATTCGATCTGATCGACCAGAACGGCAAACACCAAACCTTCGCCTCACTGCGGGGCCCCAGGGGTCTCGTGCTCGCCTTCATCCGTTCCGCCGATTGGTGACCCTGGTGCAAGACTGAGGTGGTCGACCTCAATGCTAAAGCCGAAGAGTTCCACAAAAAAGGTCTGAACGTCGCGACCATCTCCTATGACAGCGTGGCGATCCTGAAGGATTTCTCCGCTCGCAAGTCCGTCGCTATCCCAATGCTGTCCGACCCCGATTCGGCCGTCATCAAAGCCTTTGGCATCCTCAACACCAACGTGGAAGCCAACTCGCCGGTATACGGCATTCCGTTCCCGGGAACATATATTGTGGACGCGGCCGGCACCGTGAAATCGAAATACTTCCACGACGATTACACCGAGCGTTTCTCCGCCGGCAGCATACTCACCCGCGAGTTCGGCGAAAATGGCCAGCCAAAGACCGTCATTGATAACCCGCAGATCCGCTTGTCCTACTCCGCCAGCGATACCACCTTCGCCCCCGGCCATCGCATCACCCTGACCATCGACCTCGACTTCAAACCACGCATGCACGTCTACGCGCCCAGTGTGGAAGGCGGCTATATCCCTATTAGCTGGAAGTTGACCAATTCGCCCGCTTGGGCGGCTCTCGCGGCAGAATACCCGGCTTCGCACAAAGTGCATCTTCCGGCTATTAATGAGACCGTGCCGGTCTTCGACAGCCACATCCGCATCAAACGGGACATCATTATCGGCCAGGAGAAAGAAATTGCCTCCGCGTTGACGGCCGATCGAACACTCAAGGTCTCGGGCACGTTTCGCTACCAGGCTTGCGATGACAAGGAGTGTTTCAACCCGAAGGATATTCCGCTTGAGTGGACCTTCAAAATCGGCGCGTTGGAAACTGAGCGCGTCCCCGCAGAACTGCGCAAGCGGCCATAGGCAACAACATTCCGCGATCACCGCTGACAGGCGGAGAAAGCATCCGCAGAACAGACTATTCCGTCAGTGCCTCAAACACCAGTTCGGTCGTGATCGCTATCGCCGGCATTAGTGTGCGATAGACGGGGCATTTCTCAGCATAAAAGCCATGGACCCTGGTGGCGATCTCCCGATCCGACTCCTCGGCCTTCAACTTAAGGACGACGTGGATGCGGCGGATGACCAAGACATTGTCCTCCAACTCAACCTCGCCGACCGTCTCAGACACCAATCGCTCATTCGAGGCGTCTACGTGACGCGCCTCCAGCGCGCCTCCAAAGGTTCCGGTCAGTCAACCCGCAGCGGCGGCGACAATATAGTCCAGGGTAGTGGCGTGCGGCTCAAGGACTGCTGGCGGAACCTTGTAATGCTCCGCTATGGCTCCATGAACTCCGAAGATTACCGGCTGCGTTTCGGCCGGGAGATACGCCCGGCGAACGGGCCCCTTCACCCGCTCAATGCGCACATTTGACCGGTAAACCACTTCAGGCATGATGATCGAAGCGTATCACGGCGAGGCCATAGCGACATTCACGCACAGGAATAACTTCCGGAATGCCGGTTACACGTTCCCTATTGGGGATTCTCATCCGCTGCCCGACTTTCGCACGGGGTGCCGTTCCGGGCTGGCCTTATCGAAGCCTCCGCTGCGAGTAACGCCGGCTGGTTCTTTACATCCGCCAGTTGATCGCGAACGTGAGGCGGTTCTCGTGCTTCACAAGGTCGGGCACGAAGGTGCCTGGCGTTCCCTGCCATCCATCCGGCGACGTGGTCCCGCCGGGACCCGCAAAGTATGGCACATCCGAATGGCGGCTGATGAATTCAAAGCGGAACGCCAGAAAATCCGTGGGCATGACATCGAAGGTCGAAGTCAGATCCCACAGCTTCAGACTGTACTGATCGCCGGTTGGCAGGAACCCTTCCGGCGTCGGAGGGAGAGCCAGATAGCGTCCCGGGTTGGTCACCGCCTCGGCGCGCACAGTCCATGCCAGGTGGTCGCGATCGAACCAGATGCGGTTGGCAAGGGACGATCCCAGCATGTACTCCTTGCGGCCCGGGAATGGGTTTACGCCGCCCCATTGCGCTCCGTAGTGGCTATTCAGGCTGAAGGCCATTTTCGAAATCAACACCGACTGGGGAAGGCTATAGTAGCGCACCAGAACGCTGTCGTCGTGGTGGAAACGTTTTCGACCCGGCTGGTCTTTGGTATCGGTGCCATAGTAGAAATTGGCCACGAACCCAAGATATTCGCGGGGCCGCCAGTAGTTCGACAAGCCCACGGAACTGTTCTTGTTCCACTTGCCATAACTCTGCCACCCATTCATCACCCAGGGCTCAATCTTGATCTTGTTAGTCGGAAAGAGCTGAACCCGCGCACCGGAGAAATAGAAGGGCGTCATGTCGGAGAGAAAAGAACGGTTGTAATTCCAGTTCTCCGCCAGCAGGTAACTCTCAAGGCCGATGTAAGAGTAGAAGTAGCCGGCCTCAACGTTGATCCCGTCCAGTTTGTCGAAGTGGTAACCCGCGACGGCCTCGCCGATGTACTTGTTGTTGGCGATGGACAGGTTGCGGCCCCGGTTCACAGTCTGGTCCAGATCCTGAGTCACGGCAATTTGATTCCCGGCCTGAAGGGTAATCTTGCCGATCACGTTCTTATAGTTCGTGTCCAGGCCGATGGTCGCGTTGTTGATTTGCCATTCGGTGTCGCGGCCCACCGCCCCGCTCCCGACAATCGTGTCGTCTTTCGGATGATTGAAAGAGTAGCCGTAGTAAGTATCGAGATAAAGGTTGACGGTCGCGAAAGAGTTGGAGAGTGGCTGGGACTTCTGGCGGCTCTGTCCATTCATCCAGGTGAAATCGCCAAATGCAAAAGGAGCCGGATTCGGCGTTGCTTGCTCAGCCACTGACGCCGGCTCGGGACTGGCCTGCGCGACCGGACCGGCGGGCAGTGTCGCGCCAACAACGGGACCGGCCGGGGCCGGAATTGCCAGCGAAAACGCGTCCAGTCTCGACTCCAATCCGGCCAGACGCGCTTTCAGTTCCCTGACTTCTTCCCGCAGCGCCAGGACTTCATTCGCAGCCGCGGTTTGCGCCGGGAGCAGAGATGGCCATACGGAAACCAGAAGCACGATCGCCGGCAGTCGCATCGAGATGGAAAGAGTTTGCGTTGACATTCATATAGACTATCTGAATCGATTCCATCAAAAAAATCGATTCGGGGCATCGCTTTCGCGGCTCCGACTGTTTTCCCTGCAACAGCTTTGGCGACATGTGGTGCGGGGTCCCGGCCGGTAGTGGGACGGTGCAATGTGGCCTCATGGGAGCGCCGGGCGCTGAGCGCATTGACCTCGTCGGTAACGCGTTGAACGCGCTCTTCATCGTAACGGAGCGAGTTCGACGTTTTCCCCGACGTCCTCTTCCTGGGGTTCCTCTCATTCGCACTCATCGTCGAAGCGCTTCGGGTAGTGTGACACGCCCGGGTTCTAATGAGAGATTTCACCTGTCGCCTGCGATGCGGCGATCACGTCTTCGATCACATCCGACTTCGCTTGGGCGTAGGCGTCCATGTCAGACCAATCTTGCGTCGCAAGCTGGCGTTTAGTCTGTTCATATCGAGTTCGGTCGTTGGCGTTCCGGCGCAGGCGGTCCCGAAACGTTAAGTTGCGCGTAATCTCACGGCAACGATCTGAGTAGATATGGACGTGCACGTCTTTGTCAGGAGTGCGGAACATCCGATGTTCATGCCAGTCCGGCTCACGAACCCGTAGTACATAGCCAGCTGCTTCCAGTTGGCGCAGATAAACGGATTCGTCCGAGGAGTCTTTGACCACGACAAGAATGTCGATGATTGGTTTGGCCGCGAGCCCTGGCACTGAGGTCGATCCAATGTGCTCGATCCGCCAGGCGGCACTGCCAAGCGCGTCGCCGATGATCTTCGCGTGCTTCGCAAACAAAGCAGGCCATGTCGAGTCGTACTCGGCAATTTTGATGTCGCGCTTTTCGACTCCTCCGATGAGGCCTGTTTCCACTGGTTCACCTGCCATAACAATCCTCTCGGGCCGATTCTCGCACACGAATGCGGACTCGGACAAAAGGGTGGAGACCAGAATCCTGTTTGGGGAGCCAAATGAACTTCCACTGCGAGTTCACCGCGCTTCTGGTTGACGCACCGGCATGCACTGGCGCGAAAATGGCCAATACTCACGGCCAGAGCTTCTCTCGGCAGGGTGCGCACCGCTGCCTGACCCGCCCAAAGCGGCGTTCCCGTGCCCTCTCAAGGCGAACCTCTCACCCTCTCGTTTCAGGCGTGCGCTTTTGGTTAACAGCGCGTTGGAAGTCGCCGCGTTGCCGACAGGTCGCGCGGCTCTAGCGGCGGCCGGGGCCGGCAACTGCCAACGGGGCTGATACGCGCTACTATCGTCAGGCGGGTGCGGCACGCCGCTTTGCCGGCGCGAGTGCAATCAAGATTACGCCGATGACGACGAGGACCGCCACACCGCCCAGTTCTCCGCGTGAAACCATGTTCAGCAAGGCCTGCGTGCCCATAACCGCGGCATGAGCGAAGCTCGACCATGCGGTAAAAGCGATCAGGCTGCGATTCGCCGCTGGGTCGCGGATTGCGAGAAGCAAAAAAGCGCCGAGCGTTACATAAATGCTGAACATCATCGACAACGCGGGATCTTGCCGCGCAAACATGATGAGGGGATAAGTTAACGCCAAAAAGAGCGTTCCAACCAGGGCCAACACAATCTTCAAACCCGCTTCCCGATTCATTTATGCCCTCTCGCACATTTTGCAGCGCGCTCGTGTTCCGCAACACCCACCGCTTCCGCGCCTGGAATGACCAGGCGTGCACAGAAAGCGAACGGACCGTGATTGTTCCTGCTCCCGAAGCCATGCGACAACGCGCTTGTAATACTCAAGCGGCAAGCGACCGATAGCGGACTCGATCTCTTCGACGCTATCCACTTTTGTCTTTGGTTGTGACTTCAATCCGTAATGCCGCACGCCGCCATACCTCAAGTATGGAGCAAAACATTTCCGGACGGAATTGTTTTATTAGAAATTCTTCAGGCGGTCAGAGACCCTAGTTCCAGCTCCAGCCCAAGATATTCGAGTTTTCCTGGGCAGCGCCTGTTGCGGCGGTGAAGCCGACAAACGCGTTTGTACCGGCGCTGAGGCCCGGCAGCGATCCCAGCGCCACTGAAGCACTGACCACCGGAACGGGATTACCATCCACAAAAACGCTCAGGGTTGTCCCGTTGTATGTGATGGTTGCGCTGTGGGGGTTGCCGTCCGCGAAGCCAACCTGGACCGGTCCACCGAGGTTCGCGGCGGCATTTGTGTGATCTGACGTATTCGGCTGCATTCCCAGGCTCTGAATACCTATATGCGAGCCAGCGGGATCCCCGAGCGGAGTGTTCTGGTAGGTATCGAATTCAACGGCGATACTATTTGGAATACCCGCATACCCGATGTATGCGCCCATTCCGGTGGTTCCCAGAGTTGCGTTTCCGGTCTGGGCGGCCTGGATCACAAAAGCGAACCCATCGCCTATTGAGTTGGCGCTGGTTGCAGCCGGAGTGATCTGGAACTGGAAGGTTGTGGTGAATGCCGAATTAACCGGTATAGCGGTCCCGAGCCAGGCCGACGCAGTCTCGGTGGTAGCGTTCGTAAGTTGCAGCGCATTTCCGTTCAACGTTGGCAAGGCGGGGGCGTAAGGAACAGATGCATAATTCACGCCGTTCAGCGCAAGGGCCATGAGGTTGATGCTGTCGCTGATGTTGGCCGTAGTAGCGGCGGTAGTGGATGTAAGCGTGTAGTTAGTGGCGCCCGTCCCCGAGATCGAAATCCCAGTCACGCTCACCGGCTTGCCCGCGCCCGGGTTGGGATCGGAGAAGCTCGCACTCACATAGCTGTCGGTAAACGTGTCATTGAGGGAGAGCCGATTATCGGAGAGCGTAACAGTCGCATTCGTCGTACCGTCAAAATTCTTGTTGACCCCGGTCGCGGTAACTGTCAACGGATAGGGGCCGATGACGAACAGTCCGTTAGCCGAGCCTGTATAGTTGGGATTAGTGACCATAGCCGCGACCGGATAACTGCCGGCGGCAATGGCCGGCGCGCCAGTCAGGGAAACCGCTACGGCAGCCGGGTTCGTTGTCACGGTGGGCATCAGGGGACCACCGGTGTAAGTCTGCATCAGGTTGGTAAGGCTCACCGTTACAGGCGCCGGGGAGATGGTCGCCGTGGTGCCGGCCACGGCAGAGGTCAACGCATAGTTGCCGGCGGCCGTTCCCGCCAGACTCGCCGTTGCCGTCACGGCCCAGGTACCCGCATTGGCGGAAGCAAACGCTCCTCCGCCGGCGCTGCAGGTCACATTGCCCGTATCGACGGGCAGGACCCCTGTAAGAGAGCAGCCTGTGATGGTCGCCGCCGTGGTCCCGTCATAGAACTTGTTGGCGGCGGTAATGCTCGCCGTAAGCGGCGCCTGATTGATCACGCCAGTGCTGTTGGTCGTAGTAGCAGCGGTGTAGTTGTTGCCGCCGTTGCCGTCATTGACGGTATAGCCGGCCGACACCGTGAGCACCAGATTCTGGCCTGCGTTGCTCGTGTTGTAAGTCTCGATCAGGCCTGTGACCGTATCGCTGCCCTTCAGGCCGGTTACCGCTGGGATCGCCGCCGCAGTCGTGGTGCCGTCGTAAGTCTTCGTATTGGCAGATGCCGCGATGGTCAGCGGCGCACGAGTGATCACGCCGGTATTGATGGTGACGAACGTTATCGCGTAGTTTTTCCCGCCGTTGCCGTCGGTGACGGTTCCCGCCGGCGACATCACGTGCGCTGTCCCGACGTTCTTGTTGTCGTAGGTCTCGGTAAAAGACGGAGCGTCGCTGTACGCCAGACTGCCGGTTGTGATGGTTGGAGTCGCCGGGGAACTGGTCCCGGCGTCGTAGACCTTGGCGCTGGCCGCCGCCGTTACTGTAATGGGGCGAGGATTGATCGTCAAACTGCCTGGGGTGTACGTCAGGTAGGCAGCGTTATACGTGACCCCATCCGTAGCCGAAGTCGTGGCCGGCCCCGAGCAGGTAATCGGGTAATTGCCGGCGTTGATGGCGGGATTCGGATACGAGCATGTCGCCGCGCCGGCTGCGAGCGATCCGGAAACGTTGCCGTAAACGTTAAACGTCGCAGCCGGGTTGGCGGAGCCATACGTGACCGCCTCATTATTGGCGATGACGAACAGGTGGTTCACCTGGCTGGTGACTGTGTTTGAAGACCCGCTTTCGGAAGGCATCATGGGACCGTTTCCGACAACGACATTCACTACTGCCGTCACGTAATACGTGTAGGTCGTGTTGTAGCAGGTCGACTTGGCGGGGCAAGTTGCGCCGGCGTGAACGAAATCGTTGGGAGTGTCCACATAGACGGCGGGCGCCGGCGTGCCGGCGGGAGTAACAGCAAAGTACGGCGGCGCGGGAGTGCAGGCCGCGGCCGAAGCATTGCAACGGTAAACATTGTATTGGGAGACCGTCCCGGTGGCAGGAGGAGTCCAGTTCAACTGGTTACCATTTACCTGAACGGCTGGCGTGATGGACTGGACAACCGCCGTGAGAGATGTTGGAGGATCGACGCCCGACAACAAATGGGTAGTGAAGTCCTCATCGCCGAGGGAGTCCTGGCCCAAATTCGCCGTACCGATGTCGGACACACCAATGTCGGATACTCCGATGTCGGACACGCCGATGTCGGACACCCCAATGTCCGACACACCGATGTCCGAGACGCCGATATCCGATACGCCAATGTCGGAAACGCCAATATTCAGGGAAAGTCCGTCGGCATTTGGCCGGGCTCCGACCTGCTGGAGATTAAGGCTGATCCAGTCCGGTTGATCGGTGAACGTCTCGCCCAGGATTCCGTTGTAATTGATATCCAGTCCAGTTTCGATCAGCTTCCCCAGGGGAAGAATCGTACCGTTGCTCCAGTCGGGCGTGGAAACAGAAGGACCCTCCAAACGGACGTATTGCCCCTCAGCCGCACCCGTGCTCAATAAAGTGCCGTCGCAGTGGACCAGCGATGCCTGGCCCTGCGAGTTAACGGCGCTGTTGAGCGGGCCAAAATATCTGACCCGGTAGTTCTGAAAAATACCCATGGGGAAAGACGAAGAGAGGAAGCCTTCACTGAGCGGGAACTCCAGGCCGTAGGAATAATCGATATGCTCGTTCCCCGCCGAATCCGTGAGTCCTCGTGTCTGGTACAGATAATTCATTGTGCTGGGATAGTCCGGCATGCAATTAGGCGTAGTGTTCCAGCCGGCGTGCGACAAATCCAGGTTGTGCCCCAGTTCGTGCATCAGAGTGCCGGCCTGCTGCAGCGTAGTTCCCACCTGATCGTTCGCCGCGATGTCGGATCGCCACAAACCAAGCGTCACCATCAGATCTCCACCCGGCCTGTCGGCCACGCCCGATATGCTGGCGGGAAACGGCGTGCTCAAGGGCGACGTCGCCGCGATGGCGTGGGCGAAAAGCGCGTAGTGGAAAGTATCTTTTCGGTTGGCGGCAAAGAGCTGGGGCAGAGGGGTTGGCGTGCAGGAGGAATTGACGGGGTAGATCGGGCATGGAAAAGACGGATCTCCATTCTTGATGGCATCGAATCCCGTTTTCCAGCCCAGCACGGAGTATTGTCCGGACTCGGGAGAGAAATTGCAGCTGGGAGTCTTACACAAAACGGAAGATTCCAGGACGATGTTGCCGCCCTGGGCGTACTGCTTCGGAATGATATAAGGCGAGCCCTGGTTCTGGTAGGTATTCGATACTCCGACGTCGAAATGCAGGTTGATCCCGTGGGATTTGAAGGCGGACCCGACCATGTTGAGAGCGGCAAGCTGCGGGTTGTGAACGTGATCCGGATTGGTTAATCCTGTCGACTGCATCCAGTCGATTTGCATAAAAATGTCGGGGATGAATGGGTTCGCCCCCATGGCCGGGAGATTCACACAATTCGTCGAACTCGGACTCGCACATGTGCCAAACGTAGCGGGGACGGGTTGGGTTGGAACTGGCGTGCCATCGTTCCGGACGCCGGGATTCAGAGTCAGGCCAGATGTTTCCCATACATCCGGAAGGCCGTCGAAATCCGTGTCCTGGACGTTCGTGCTGGTAACGATTGCGGCCCATGACAGGCAAGCATTCGTGAGACGAACCTGCGTTTCGACAGATGAGGCGTTTGGGGAGAGATTGTAATTGAACGTGTAATTGTCCCAGTTTGCACCCTGGGCGCCCACGAACGGATTCGCGGGGACTCCCTGAGGGGCGCCGCCGTTTATCCAGAGCGTTTCGCTTTCACCTCTGGAAATGGGTTGCCCGTTGCCCGCGACCTGCGTCATTTTAGCGTCGCCCGAAGCCTGCACAAGCCCTCCCATCGTTTGGTTCAGGCCCAGGGACGAAGTGCCGGTGAATACGCCATCGTAAAGAACCACGGATCGAAGGGACGCGATTCGCGGATTCCCAGGCGTGACCAGCCGATAGACCACGACGAGAGTGGCCCCTGTGAATTGTGTGCCGGCCGCGTTGCTCTTGAGCTGGATGGTGTGCGCGCCGTTGGCCATACGAACGTTTGCGGCCGCATTGATGGGGAGATATCTGAGAACATCGGCACGGTAAACACGCGCGTACGGTCCCGATTGGGTGCCGCCGCCGGCCGTGCACGACGGAACGTTGGTATTACCCAGCGCAACGCTTATGAAGGGATTAGTATCGAAGGTGCCGGCCGCGTAAGATGGCATGGCAGTGGGCTCGATCGCCTGCCAGTACAAAAATGCGGCCACGACGTCGGCGGGAAGCGCTCCATTTTCCGTGCACGGCTGGACGCTCGCGAAAAATCCGGGTCCGCTGGTGCAGGGAACCCCACTAAAGTTGATAGTTCCCGTGACGGAACCGTTGACGGCCTTCCCATACAGGCCTACGCCCCCGACCGCGTAGTCTCCGGTGACGAGATAGTTTTTGAAATAATTCAGCGGGCCCTGAGCGTGCGCCGTCTGCACGCAGAGTGCGAGAAATCCGAGACCCAGCACAGCGGCCGATTCAGAGCAAAGAGATTTAAGAACGAATCCACCACTCTTCCTGTCCATTGCATGTCCTCCCCACGAGCCACCCACGCAACGGACTCGACAGGCAGTAGTGTAACAAAGTACCGGGCGAGGCTGCTTATTTCAGGTTGTAGGTTTAGTATCGCCATGGACTGGAAGGCGCGTCAAGAGGAAACCGGGCTGGTCCGCAGAGGGACTCGGCGCTCAGTACCACAAGTAACGGCCCGCGAGAGCCTCGGGGAACAGCGTGGGGCAAGGCGCCTCGCCTCAATGGTTCTTCACCGACCGAGACGACGCCGCGCGTCCGCCAGCAGCGGGTCCTCGCCGGCTTGTCCGCGGATACTGAGATATGTCTTGTACGAACCGGCGAAACCGGAATTCTTCAAACCTTCCCGCACGCGCCCCTGATAGTAGTACACCGGCGGAAAGTAGCCGTAGGTCGGCACCTCATCGAGGAACAGCGCCATCGCTTCCCCGCGCCGTTTGAGGCAGCGATCGAATTCGGAATCGGCCTCCGTAAACGCTCCGAGTTCCAGATAAGCGGTCCCCAGATCGAAGCGCCCAATCCAGGTATCGAGCATGGCGTTCGCTTCAGAGAAGGATTTAGCGGCGGCACGGCCATCGCCGTTCTTCAAGGCTATCTCACCTTCGATCAATTTACCGTACGCCTGAGGTTCGATCTGGAGCTCGGAAGAGAGTCCAGCGGCTAACTGCCGAGCCTTGGCCGCTTGTCCCAGAGCGACATACTCCCGCGCGGCCAGAAATCTGGTTTTCACGGCATTACTGAGGTCAAGGGCCCTGCTCAGCGCCGCGAGTGCGGCCGCCTTTTGTCCCCGCAGAACCTGGACGTGGGCCAGCGCTGAGAACTTGTCGGCGGCCGTATCCGGGTTACGCGCCTCAATATCGTCAGCCGCTCCTTTGTCGAGAATTTTCACTGCCTCGCCGTAGCGGCCCTGATAGATGGCCAGGTCCGCCAATCCGGCGGCCGCCATCGACGGCCTGATCTTCGCAATGCTCCGATAGGCCTCGGCGCTCTGGTCCAATTCGTCCTGCCCCAGGCTGGCGAACGCCTGCGCGAGGAATCCAAAAGCGAAAGCCGGGGCCAACTGCAGCGTTGCCGCGGCCTCTTTGGCGGCAGTTTGAAAATCGCCGGCGTAGGCTGAGTAAAGTGCAACGTTTACGTGATAAGTGGCGCGTTTGGGCAGGATTTTCACCGCCTGCCGCACTTCTTCAATAGCCTTAGGTATATTGCGCAGCCGAGTCAGGCAGTCCGCTATGTTGTTGTACGCGCCGGTATCGGAAGGATAGCGGACAAGAAGCGTCCCGTACTCATCCACGCACTTCTGATTGTCGTTATGCAGATAGTACAAATAAGCCCGAGTGCGGTAGCGTTCTCGCTCGGTCATATGATCGATGTGACTCAGAGCAAGTTGAATGTATTTTTCGGCATCCTGTTGCCGGGAGAGATTATGCGATGCGGCTGCCATGCCAAGGTAGGCTAAGCCGAAGTTCGGATCCCGATCCACGGCCTGCGAAAAATGCGTTAGTGCCTCCCCAATCTGGCCTGTGGATAAAGCGTCCAGGGCAATCGCGTATTCGTGAACCGCTTCGAGAGACGCCGCCGAAAGCGACTCCATCGAGAACCGCTGCGCGGATTCCGATGTGGCATCGCCCAACGCCTCGCGAACTTTCGTCCCTAATTTAGTTACGGCAAACAAGACTTTGTCTTTGCTCGACGCTTTCTCTTCCGCGCTGGCTATGCTTTTGCCGGTTAGCACCTGAATGGCTTTCACCGCGAGGTGATAATCCGCGCCGCGCTTATCGATGGAGCTGGAAACTACCACATTTAAACCCTGACTGGCTGCAATCTGCTGAGCCTTCGAGTCGTCGAGCGTTCCCGATATCGGCTTCAAACCCAGATCCGGAATTCTTGCGCGATTGTAAGCATTGATAAAAGACGCTCCTTCCAAAGCCAGCTTCAGCGTGGATTCCAGCGTGCTGCTAAAAAGTGGATCTCCTGTTTGGTTATTGAAATCGGCGATCATCACGGTCATCGGGCCCCGCACTGTCATCGGCTTCGGCCGATTCCAGACCAGCGCTCCCACCAGAGCCAGGATTACCGCGGCCATGGCGGAAATCGTCTTCCAGTTCACCTGGTAACGCTTGCGGATGCCCAGCCAGATCTCCAGATCGTGCACGATCTGATCGGCCGTTTGGTACCGCTCCGCCGGGTTCAGTTTCAGGCAGCGCGCGACGATAGCGCTCAACGCGCGCGGCACCTGGGGATCGACTTCGGCGGGAGGGCGGATCTGCGTTGCGCTGCGTTCCCGCAGGATCTCCAGCAGCGTGGCGGGTCCACGCGGCAGTTCGCCCATTACCAGCTCATAGAGCATCAACCCCACGGTGAACAGATCCGAGCGGCGATCCACGGCTTCTTTGCGCGCCTGCTCCGGAGACATATAGCGCGGCGTTCCGAGCAGCGATCCGACGCGCGTAAGGTTGGCGGATTGCTCGTCGTTCCCGCCCGAGTGCACGTCGGCGGCGACGGGCGCTTCCATGGAGTGCGCGATGCCGAAATCCATCACGGCCGCGCGCCCCTGCTTATCGATCATGACGTTCTGCGGCTTGAGGTCGCGATGCACGACGCCTTCGCTGTGCGCCGCCGCCAAGCCCCGGCAGACCTGCAGCATGATCTCGGCGGCTTCCTTCGGAGGCAGCTTGCCGCGGCTCCTGATGAGATCCGCCAGCTCCTGCCCTTCGATGTACTCCATGCTGATGAAACGCATTCCATCAGCCACGCCCAAGTCGTAGATCCGAACTACGTTGCGGTTGGTTATCTGCCGCGTAAGAACCAACTCCTGGCGGAAACGCCGCAGAATGTCCTCGCTGCCAGCGAGGTCCGGACGGATCACTTTCAGGGCCACGATGCGATCGACCTCGGCATCGTGCGCCTTGTAAACCGCGCCCATCCCTCCCTCACCCAGGATTTTGAGAATTTCATAACGCCCCCCGAGAACCGAACCGACCTTCAACCCGGCGCTTTCATAAGCGATCGCATCGGACGGTGTGAAAGCTTTGGACCAGCCCTTCGCGTCGAATACCGGCGTCCGGTCATCAGCCGCCTTACGGTCAAAGACTTTCGTGCGGTCAAAGACTTCCGTATGATCGGAGTCGACGGGCGTAGCCGTGCCGCATGCGGGACACTGAGTCGCGGCGCGCGGAACGGCCGTTTTACAAACAGAGCAAAGCATCGGCGGCGGCTTGTCCTCATTATGTAACAAAGGCCAGCCGCCGGGTTCGCCGAATCGGCTTTAGCCCAGATAGCGCAGCGCCAGTACGGTGATATCGTCTGCCTGCGGCGCGCCTTTGGCGAAGTCCTGGATGGTCTGGTGCAGGTTCTGGACTATTTGCCTGGCCGATTCCGGCGCATGCGCCACCACGAATGCTTCCAGATTCTTCTCTTCGAAGAATTGCTCCTTTACGTCCCTGGCCTCGGTAACGCCGTCCGTGTAGAGCAATATCGCTTCGCCGGGAGCGATCCTGTCGGTTTTCGTTACAAAGCGATGGCCTTCGATCATACCCACCAGTGGGCCGCTTCTCGCGGGCTGTCTGAACTTGCCGTCGGCCGAAAAAATGTAGGGCAGAAGGTGACCGCCATTGGCGTACTCCAGATCCCCCGTGCGCGTGTTGAGCACGCAGTAACATAAAGTAACGTACATTCCGGCGACGTTTTGGTCGGCGAGCGACTGATTCACGTAGGTGAAGCAATCGCCGGGCGAGGTTTGATGCTGGGCGGTGGCGCGCAAAAGCGTCCGGCACACCGACATGAAGAGCGCCGCCGGAACACCCTTACCGCTCACGTCCCCAACCACGAAGCCGAGATGCTCGTCGTCGAGCAGAAAGAAGTCGAAGAAGTCGCCTCCAACCTCGCGCGCTGGCACCATTGCGGCATGCAGCTCAAACTCCCTGCGGCCGGGAAAGGGCGGAAAGACGGTCGGCAGAATGGAATTCTGTATGAGAGTCGCGTGCTCCAATTCCTGATTCCGCAACTGCTCGGCCTGCTCGATTTCGGCGAGCCGCGCGTGCTCGATGCGAATAGCGGCTATATTGGCCAGCACAGTCAGCACGCTCAGATCTTCCCGTGTGAATTCGTGAGTTCGCCCCGGGGCATCGAGATAGATGAGTCCGATGACTCGATCCTCCGTTTCTAACGGCACGGCCAGGATACTGCGGATCTGGTCCTCCACGATGCTCATGCGGCCGGCCAGATCCGCATCGGCGAGCGCATCCTGCACCAGCAGCGAGCGTTTTTGCCTGAGCACGACATCGCGCACGTGAGAGCTGATGCGGAATCCGGCTCCTTTGGAGGCGCGCACCCGAAGGCCTTCCTCTTCGATCGTCATCAACACGCCGCGGGAGGCTCCGGAGGCGTCGATCATCAGACTCATGATCAGCCCGAACAATTCTTCGAGGGAGGTGTGGCCGGCCAGCTCGCGTCCCGCGTGGATCAAGGCTTTCATATGAGCGTCGGCGTGCATCTCCTTTTCGGCGTCGACTACGCCCTGAAGAGTAGCCTCTGCCGCCGAGGCAGCGGGAGTAGACGGACTATCGATAAAGACGACCGTCTGGATATCGGGCGTCGAGCGCTCGATAAACACAATGCTCAGGTCGCCCACGCCGATCCGGTCGTTGGATCGAAGGGTGTGTCCCGCCTCGAGGCGGTTGCCATTCACGAAGGTGCCGTTGGTGCTGCCCAGATCGCGGACGATCCAATTCTTACCGCTGCGCTCGAAGACGGCATGCTTGCGCGACAAGCCCGTCACATCCGGAAAACAGAGCGCGTTCGCCTCGGTGCGGCCGAGCTCATACCGGTCGCGTTCGAGCACGACGCGGTGGGACTTGCCGTCCGGTAAGCGGATAATGAGCTCCGATGGATTTGGGGCCTGTGGGGACATTCCTAATCACGATACCGCAGCGAAACAGGCCATCCGCATTTTCTTCCCTTCGCGGATGCGCGGTGGGAGGGCAAAGGTAGTACACTCTTCGTAATGGAACAGTTCAAGATCGAATCGGCGGCCGGGAATCGCGACGGTGTACGCATCCTCCGTCTTTCGGGCTCTTTCACTCTCAAGGACCTGTTCGAGTTTAACGGGGTTTTCCGCGCACTGACCGATCCTGTACTCATCGTTGATCTAACGGACGTTCCATACATGGACTCGGCCTCCGTGGGAGCACTTATGAGCGTGCATACTTCCGCGCAAAGAAACAACCGGCAGTACGCGTTAGTGGGCGCGTCGGAGCGGATACAGACCCTGCTCCACGTTGTGGGGCTGGATAGGATCCTGGTGATGTACCCCACGCTCGAAGAAGCGCAGGAGAAACTGACATCCAAAGCCGCCTCGAATTAACGCGCCATCAATTCTTCACTTCCGGGTACTTGAGGCCGAGACAGGTTCAGGAAACTCTCATCGATTTGTCCGTCGATGCCGGCGGCACTATCGGCGATCGCGACCGGGCGATTCACCGCAGCCTGCCCGCTTAGCAAATATCGGGGGCCAGCGGCTGCGGTTTCGCCGCACGGGCAACCAGCATAGCAAGTTGCCCCAAAATTGTCCCAATCACAAAAAAGGCCACTCTCGGGTGGCCTTATCTTTCGCAGTAAGGTCTTTTCTTTTGAATCTGGTGCGGATGAGAGGACTTTGAACAAAGAAGAAAGTTGACGAGCGCGAAGCAATCAAACACGTGAACATGCTCGAAAAAGGCTTCAGCACCGAACCGACGGTGCTGATAATGCCGGACGGCAGGACCGTGAGCATTAACGGACCAGGCGATTATCTGATGCAGCTGTTGGGCGTCGCGGTTGGGGGCGAAAACCTCAGTTCGGAGCAAGCGGCGCACCTCGATCTGATCCGCCGGTGTACGGCCAGCAATGAGCCGAGCGG
>JBEKAQ010000100.1:0-18536 GCA_050015835.1 Bryobacteraceae bacterium
ACCGTCTCATTGAACGGCACGCCTTCACCGCGGTTGGGGCTGCCACCCTGGTTTTCTTCACCACCGTAGAAGATTCCATAGCCGAGCCGGAGAACCATCTTGGGCATGAAGTTATAGGCGAGGCCGACGCGCGGACCGATATCGTACTTGTCCCACGGAATGAGATAGTTGCTGACCTGCCCGCGAGAGACGATGGTGGTGGGGTAGGTGGAAGCAAAGTTCGGAGGCAGCGGCAGATTCGAATTCCTGCCCTCGGGGATATACAGTGTGTTGTTCTGCAGATCGTAGTTGGCCTGATCGCCCCACTTTTCGCCGATGGGAGACCAGAGTTCATAGCGGACACCCAGGTTGAGGGTAATCTTCGACGAGAACTTCCAGTCGTCCTGTACATAACCGGCGTAAGCGACTTTCTGCGACGAAATGAAGTTGTTGGTCGAGATTGCCGCGTTGTCCACTACGCCCAGCATGCCGGAAGCGAGACCGTCGCCGGTGTCGCTGGCGACCGTCGATCCATTCGAGGCTTTCTGCGCGGAGGGGAAGTTCGTTTCGCTGCCGCTGTAGCTGATGTTGCCATGCGGATCGGGAGTCTGGAAGAACGGGAACCCGATGGAGCGGAACTCAAAGCCGGTTTTGATGGCGTGAGAGCCACGGCTCAGGTTGACGTTCTGGACGAAGTCCCAAACGTTGTTGAACTCGATGGTCGGAGTCCAGTCGGGGCCGCCGAACGTGGTGTAGCCACCGGTCGAGATATTGGGCAGACCGCCGCATCCGTTGCAGGAGTCGGTATAGTCGTAGCCGCCGATACCCAGCGCCTTCAACTCGTCCGTATACGCAGTGGCGTTCCAGTGCGCGGTTTCGAGACGCGTGAAAGCGAGGCGGGTTTCGGTAACCAGAGTGGGATTCCAGACCCGCGTGTAGCTGAGCTGCGCATTGCGGTTGATGTCGGTTTCGTTGGCCCATCCACCGTCATCGAGAGCGCCTGCGTACAGCGGATTCTGATGTTTTTCGGTGTTCGACCAACTGACCGAACCGAACAGGCTGTCCTTGTCACTTAACCGGTAATCGACGCGCGCGTCACCTTGGTCGGTTTGGATGCCGCCATTGGTGAGGTAGTAGTAATCGTTCGTCGGATCGGTGCCGGTGAGAGCGGCGGCAGCGGCCTGGTTGGGCATCGGGAGGCCGTTGATCAGCTTGCTGTAAACGGGGTCGATGCGGCTGGGCGGAATGATATTTCCGACAAACGGAGTGCGGGAGATCGGCGCTGCGCCGGTTCCGGTGGTCGTCGTGGGGTCGTAGATCTGGCCCTTCTGGAAGGTGATGGGATTGCCGTTGGCGTCGAGACCGGTCAGGGTAGCGCCGAGGATGCTGGCAAAGTTACCCGTGCGCTCGGCTGCTGTCGGCACGGTTTGGTAACCGCTCGATCCGATGCCGCCCGTGCCGCCGGCGGTGGCGAGGCGAATGCCTTCGTAGTCGCCGAAGATGAAGAGCTTGTTCTTGATGATCGGACCACCGAGGGTGGCGCCGAACAGATTCTGAATGAACGGTCCTTTTACCTTGCCGGCACGGTCGTTGCTCCAGGTGTTAGCGTCGAAATCCCGATTCTGCATGATTTCGTACAAGCTGCCATGCAGTTGGTTGGTGCCCGATTTCAGCACGACGTTGATCACGCCGCCCGCTGCGCGGCCATATTCCGCGTTATAACCGTTGGTTTCAATGGTCATTTCGCCGATGGCCTCGACCGAAGGACCGACCGAATAAGAGGTCTGGTTCATGAAGTCGATGGTGTTGACGTTGTTGTCGACACCGTTCAGCAGGAAGTTGTTCTGGCCGTTGGAACGGACGCCGTTAGCGGAGAATCCGCCGCCGGCCACGTCGCGCGATCCGCTCTCACCCGGAACCACGCCGGGAGACAGACGGGCCAGGAACGAGAAGATGCGGTTCCCGCCCAGCGGTTCGTCGGTCAGCTGTTTAGACGTGATATCCGCGCCGAGCTGCGTGCTTTCCGTCTGCAGCAAAGGCGCCGAGGCCGTAACCTCAACCGTCTGGGTCTGCGCACCGACGGTGAGCGCGATGGTAACACCGGTACGTGCGCCAGCCTCGAGAACGATAGCCTTCTGTTCCGACTTCTCAAAGCCACTGGCGCCGACGGTCACATCATAGGTCGATGGCCGCAGTGCCGGACGAACGTATTCGCCGGAGTTGTTCGTCGCGCCGGTGTAAACCTGGTTGGTTTCAGGCTCGGTGATGGTTACCGTGGCATTGGCTATGCGACCGCCCGAAGGGTCGGTAACCGTTACGACTATGGTTGCGAGATCGCGTTGCGCAAACATTGCGCACGCACAAACTAAGGCGAGCAGAGCGATGCGGAGCCCTGCAATACAACGATACATTCAATACCCCCTCTCCCGCCTCTGGGCAGGAGCAATGGTTGAGATACTATCATTGCCATCGCAGGGGCACAAGCGAAAATTCACATTGCCGACAAAAATTTTTAAGATTTTTTCGGCTATGAAAATTGGCGAAAGGCCTATGGAATCTGGAAGATCCAAGGCGGCCCGCCGGGACGAGAACTTAATGTGACGCTCAGAGCAAACCGTAACATTTGCAATTACGCCGAAATTGCCGTTACCGCCCAGCGCTTTCGAGTCGCCCGGACTGGCATCCGGCTGGCCCGGAATCGGGGTATTAAGCAGGTTGATTAAATCGCCGCGGAACTACAGCTTGAACCGTTCCGTGAGGGCGAAATCCTTAAATGTGGAGAAGTCGAGCGTCTCGGTGGGTGGGCCCGTGCCCGCAGCCTGTCCGAGATCGCCGCCCGTCAGAGGCACGGCCACCGCGTAGGCGTTGGTCCCCCGGAACCGGCTCGGGAATGCCGGGCTGGCGGCGGCGATTCGATATACTGGCAAGCACTTATGAGATGGACGCGCCGCGAGGCGCTCGCGCTGGTTTCGGGATCCCTCTTTGCCCAGGGCGTCGCGACGCGCAGCGTGAGGCCGAGCCCGCGTGGCAAGCCATCGGGCATTCCCTTCGCGGCCCGGTTTACCGATGTGGCGGCGCAGGCGGGCCTGACCGCGCCGATCATCTACGGCGGCGTGGAGAGCAAGACCTATATTCTCGAAACCGTAGGCTGCGGCTGCGCCTTTTTCGATTACGATAACGACGGCTGGCTCGATATCTTCGTGCTTTCCGGCACGAGGCTGGGCGGCGATCCGGCCGGCGCCACCAACCGCCTCTATCGCAACAATCGCAACGGCACCTTTACCGACGTGACCGGGAAGGCCGGCCTGCACCGCACCGGATGGGCGTCATCCGTCACCGTCGGCGATTACAATAACGACGGTTTCGACGACCTCTTCATCACCTACTGGGGCCAGAACGTTCTCTATCGCAATAAAGGAGACGGCACCTTCGAGGATGTAACGGCGCGCGCCGGCCTGCTCGAAAAGGGCACGCGCTGGGGCGCCGGCGCATCGTGGGTCGACTATAATCGCGACGGCCATCTGGATCTGTTCGTCTCCAATTATCTGGAATTCGATTTCGCGAAGGTTCCCAAACCGGGCGAAGCGGGCATCTGCAACTGGCGTGGTGTTCCGGTCAATTGCGGGCCCAAAGGCCTGCCCATGGGGCGTCATTCGCTGTACCGCAACAACGGCGACGGCACTTTCACCGACGTCAGCGAAAAATCCGGCATCGCCAAAGCCGGCCGCACCTACGGGATGACTGTGGTGGCGGCGGATTTCGATAACGACGGCTGGCCCGATATCTATGTGGCGAGCGATACCACGCCCAGCCTGTTTTTCCATAATCGCCACGACGGCACGTTCGAGGAAGAGGGCCTGGCGCGCGGCGTGGCCCTCAACGACGATGGCGCGGTGCAGGCGGGCATGGGCGTCGGTATCGGCGATTACAATCCCGACGGCTCGCTCGACATCCTCAAGACCCACCTGTTCGACGACACCAATGTGCTCTACCGCAACGACGGCCGGGGCAACTTTTCCGACGAGACGATTGCCAGCGGCCTCGGCGTCGAGACCCGCTACACCTGCTGGGGCGCGGGCATCGTCGACCTCGATAACGACGGGCTTCCCGATCTCTTCATCGTCACCGGCAGCGTGTATCCGGAGGTGGGGCGCGTGCTTCCGGCCTATCCGGAAAAGACCCCGCGCTGCCTGTTTCGCAATCTGGGCGGCGGCAAGTTCGAAGAGCTAATCGGAGGCGCCGGCCCTGGCGTGGAAGAGCCGCACTCGAGCCGTGGCTGCGCCTTCGGCGATTTCGATAACGATGGCGACGTGGATATCCTGGTCGTCAATCTCAATGAGCCGCCTTCGCTGCTGCGCAACGATATTTCAGGCAACGCGCATTGGATCAAAGTCCTGTTGCAGGGCACCAAAACCAATCGATCCGCCATCGGCTCGCGCGTGACGGCAAGCTACGGCGGCAAGCGCCAGGCACAGGAAGTTCTGGCGCAGTGCAGCTTCTATTCGGCGAGCGATCGCCGTCTGCATTTTGGCCTGGGGACGGCCGCAACCGCCGACATCGAAGTACGCTGGCTGGGGGGCGCGGTGGAGAAATATCCGGCCCTCGATGCCGGACGCCTCTACGTGATTCGGGAGGGGGCGGGCATCGTCAGCCGCGATGCCATGCCCAAAAGATAGCCGGGCTCAGCCGATTTGCGCGATGCGGGCGGCCGGGTAGCCGAAAAACGTATTGACCTGGCCCGTGCCCTTGTCCAGGTACAGAAATGCGGCGCCGTTGATCTGATAAGTTCCCTTCCATTCGACATTGAAGCCATTGTCGTTTTCCTCGAACTTCAGGGGGACGGGAGCCCCGTTCTTTGCCAGTTGAGCGGCGTAATGTTCGGCGGGGCGCAGGAGCCAGGCATCTCCAGTGTCGGTCGAGAAGAACACCAGGGGCCCGATGGCGAGGAACTGGCCGTCGTGTTTAGCTGCGCGGCGCTGGATGTAAGTGATCTCCTCGGCCAGACGGAAGTCCTTGCCTTCCAGCCGGACCTTCGCTCCATGCTTATCGCTCACCGTGACGCCGGTGGCGCTGGCGCGATTTGCGCCGTCCTTGGCCTGATAGCCCTCAATGCTGATTACGTCGCCTGGCTTGACGGAATTCTTGCTCCAGCCGTGGCGGACCAGCGCGTTCACGGAGCCGAGCTGGAATTCCCAGTTAGTGACCTTTCCCTTGTCGTCTTTTACATCGATATAGACGTGGGAATGCGGGTTCGACCAGTCGAGCTTCGTCACCGTACCGGTAAAACTGAGGGGTTTCTGATCGTCGAACTCGGCGGCAAAGGAGTGGTGCGCGAAAACGGGGAGTGCTGCGAGAGACAATCCCGCGGCCAGGGCGAGAATGGCGCTTCTGACTTTCAACTCAATCCGAGCATATCACTTCGCGGGTGGGGTCGCCTGGCCGGGGTCTCCTATGGTCACGTCGAAGCGCTTGATACCACCGACGTGTTGCGCCAGATAAGCCTCGTGCTCCGCCGAGACACGGCGCTGCACGGCGAGCTCGGCCTGCGCTTGCTGCGCTTTCCCCAGCCCGGCCAGCACCCGGAAAAGATGGTAATGCCCCACGGGATCCGATGGATTGAGCTCGGTACTGCGCCGGAACTCTTTTTCGGCTTCCACCAGATCCCCCTTTTTCTGCGCGAGAAGCCCCAGTTCATAGTGCGATTCCCAGAACTTCGCGTTGAGAGCGATCGACTGGCGCAGCAGGCTTTCGGCCTGTTCCGGCTCCGACACGGCGAGCAGAGCCTTGGCATGCAGATAGTAGCCCAGATAGTTGCGTGGATTCTTCTCCTGGTACTCGACGAACCGTTGCGTGATCAGCGGCAGCTTATCGGGCGCGTCATTGAGGAGCCGCACCAGAAAAAGGTAGGGCTGTTCCGCCGTGGGATCGAGCGCGATGGCATCGAGAAAGGCAGTGATCGCCGCATCGGTTTGCTTGGAGCCCTTCGCGCCGTAGTAAGCCACTCCGGCGGCCAGCGCAATCTGCGCACTGCCGGGAAATCTCTTTCGCCCCACCTCGGCGAATTTGATGGCCACGTCGAAGTTGTAGTGATTTAACAGCGTCTGCAGGAGATCGAAGAAATAGGACTCCTCGTCCGGTTTCAGCACCACGGCTTCGCGCAGTTCCGGGATGGTTTTCAGGATCTGCCCATCGGTCTCGTAAGCTTTCCCGAGCAGGTTACGAATATCCGCCCGGCTCTCCCATCCCGTCGTCGCCAGTGCCAGATCGATGGCTTTCTTCGGCTGATCCGCCTGCAGGTAGTCGAGCATGGCGCGCGTCACCGCCGCCTGATCCTGGGTGTCTTTCGCGGCGCACTTCGCTTCGAAGTCCCCGGCTTTCAGGAATTTCTTCTGCTCCGCATAGAAAAAGGCCAGCGCGCGCAGGGTCACGGGGTCTTCGGCGCCCAGCTTCTCAGCGTTGCCCGCGGCCTCGGCAGCCAGTGCCGGCTGCTTCAGCCTCCAATATGTCTGCGCGAGCGCGACCCAGACGCGGGGGTTAGAGGGCTGCATCCGGTTCGCCGTCTGCAGGTCGGCCTTCGCGACGGCCAGGTTATGCCGATCGAGCGCCTTAAGGCCGTTGACGAACTCGGTCTGGAAATCGGCATCGGGCGCGGCCAGCAGCAGAGCCGCGAGAACTGCGAATATCGGGGTCAAGACCACTTTCCACCATGAGATTACCAGACTGCGCCGTTGAAGTTGGCGTGGATGCGGCGGTCTTTGGTGATCAGCTTGCCGCCGCCGGCCTTCGCCTGGGCCACGATCAGGCGGTCGAAAGGATCCCGTGTCCAGGTCTCGCCGTAGGCAATTATCGCCACCGTCCTGAAAGGGATGGGACAAATCGACACGCCGAAGTCGCTCTCCAGAATATGCAGCCATCCTTCGGGCCCGAGATTCAGACGGCCCACATCGTGGAGGAACTTCATTTCGAGGAGCACCATCGGTGAAAGCCTGAGCTCGTCCGCTTCGATCAGCCTGAGACTGGATTCGGGGAGCGCCACCTCACCCGTGCAGAACCACACCGCCGCGTGCGTGTCCAGGTACGTCAGATGTTGTCGTCCGGATTCCACTCTTTGGACCAGTCGATCTCGACGAGATCATGTGGGTCGCCATTGATGAGACCGGGGCGCTTCTTCATGCGCGAAAGGCGCGAGCCCGGCGGAGGATCGGCGACAATCCGCAACACGCGCCCCTTCCGCTCGATCGCCACCGGCTCGCCGGTCTCGATCACGCTGTCGAGTATCTTATAGATATCCTGCCGCAATTTTGAAGCTGTTACGGTCATACCCCAGTATCGCACGTACGAGATGACAGTCTGGTACGTACGTCCCACCGCTGCTATACTTGATCGTTCCCCATGAACCCCGACAACCTGGCCTTCGGCTTCATTGAATACATCGTCTTTCTGCTCTCTACCGTGTGTCATGAAGCCGCGCATTCCCTGGTCGCGAAGCTGGGGGGCGATCTTACGGCGTTCGAAGGCGGCCAGGTCTCGCTCAACCCGATCCCGCACATCCGGCGTGAACCGTTCGGCATGGTCGTCATGCCTCTGATCGGTATTTTCAGCGGCACCGGGCTCATCGGATGGGCCAGCGCGCCCTACAATCCCCGTTGGTCCCAGGAACATCCGAAGCGCGCCGCATGGATGTCGCTGGCCGGGCCGGCGACGAATTTCCTGATCGCCATCATCGCCGCGATTCTGATGCGGATCGGACTGACGATGGGGGCTTTCGTTCCGGGCGAGATCTCGACCGCTAACATTGTCGCGGCGGCGGTGCCCGGCATGGCAACCGGCACCGCGACCGTGTTGAGCGTCTTCTTTTCTCTCAATATTCTGCTCGGCTGTTTCAATCTGCTGCCCTTCCCGCCGCTCGACGGCTATGGCGTTCTGGGACTATTCGTCAACGAGGCGGGCGCTTTAAAACTACAGGAATTCCGCATGAAAATTGCCGGATACAGCATCATCGGACTGCTGATCGGATGGCGGCTGCTCAGCGCCATTTATTGGCCTTTACTGGCCACCGGCATCCATGGAGTCTACGCGTTTTATCGCTTCTCCTGAATTCCGATCAAGTTGATCGTGTATGCTGGAACTGAACCCGCTGTGGACCACCTCGATCTCCTTGAAGCCGAGAGCATTCATATCATCCGCGAAGTCGCCGCGGAATTTCAGAAGCCGGTGATGCTGTATTCCATCGGGAAGGATTCTTCAGTGATGGTCCGGCTGGCGCAGAAGGCGTTCTATCCGGGCCGGATTCCCTTCCCTCTCCTGCACATCGACACGACTTACAAGTTTCGCGAAATGATACGGTTCCGCGACGAGTTTGCGGCTTCGATCGGCGCCAAACTGATTGTCCACACAAACACGAAAGCCATCGAGGAAGGCGCCAATCCGTTCCGCATCGGCACGCAGAAATGCTGTGGGCTGCTGAAGACCCGTGCCCTGCTCGATGCCCTGGAGGAAGGCGGCTACGACGCCGCATTCGGGGGCGCTCGCCGGGACGAGGAGAAATCGCGCGCTAAGGAACGCGTCTATTCGTTCCGCGACGAATTCGGCCAATGGGACCCCAAAAACCAGCGGCCGGAGTTGTGGAACGTCTTTAATTCCCGCGTCGATAAGGGCCAGCATATCCGGGTTTTCCCGCTTTCGAACTGGACGGAACTGGATGTCTGGCAATACATCGGGCGCGAGAGCATCCCCATCGTTCCGCTCTACTACGCCAAGCCGCGCGAAATGGTGGTGCGGGGCGCTTCGCTCATTCCGATCGAACAGGATTTCGTGCTGTTTCCCGGCGAAAAGCCGCAAATGGTGATGTGCCGGATGCGCTCGCTCGGGTGCAGCCCCTGCACGGGCGCGATTCGTTCGGAGGCCGATACGATCGACAAGATCATCGACGAAATGAAGCTGGTGCGGCGTTCCGAGCGCGAGAACCGCGTGATCGATCACGATCAGGAAGGGTCGATGGAAATCAAGAAGCGCGAGGGCTATTTCTAAATTGAGCCTGCTCCGCTTCTCCACCGCCGGCAGCGTCGACGACGGCAAGAGCACGCTGATCGGTCGTCTGCTTTACGATTCGAAAGGGGCCTACGAAGACCAGATCGCGAGCGTTGCCAAAGCTTCGGCTAACGGCGCCGGCGGCCACATCGACCTCGCCCTGCTTACCGACGGCCTGCGTGCCGAGCGCGAACAGGGCATCACGATCGACGTGGCGTATCGTTATTTCTCGACGCCGAAACGCAAATTCATCATCGCCGACACTCCGGGCCACGAGCAGTATACGCGCAACATGGCGACCGGCGCTTCCACCGCGCACCTCGCCATCATCCTGATCGACGCCCGCAACGGCGTGCTGCCGCAGTCCCGCAGGCACGCCTTCATCGCGCATCTGCTGGGCATCCGGCAGTTCGTGGTGGCGATTAACAAAATGGACCTGATGGGCTTCGACCAGGCCGTCTACGAATCCATTCGCCACGAGTTCACGGCCTTCCTGAAACAGATTGGCGCGCCCGACGCGCTCTTCATTCCCATCAGCGCCCGCGACGGCGACAACGTGGTGGAGCAGAGTGCGCGGACGCCCTGGTATCACGGTCCGGCGTTGCTCGAATATCTGGAAGAAGTGCCCGGCGAAGAAGAGCTGGAGTTGTTGCCGGCGCGTTTCCCGGTGCAATATGTACTGCGCCCGAATCTGGATTTCCGCGGCTATGCGGGGCAGATTGCGTCGGGCGTTTTCCACGAGGGCGACGAGGTGCTGGCGCTGCCGGCGCGCCGCCAGACGCGCATTGAGCGCATCGTTACTTACGACGGCGATCTGAAATCCGCCTTCGCTCCGCAATCGGTGACGCTGTGCCTCGCCGACGAGATCGATATCAGCCGCGGCGACATTATCGTGCCGGTGGACGCGGTGCCGCACGTGGCGCGACGCTTCCGCGCCCATTGCGTCTGGATGAACGCGAAGGCGCTCGAACCGGGCCGCAGTTACTTCATCAAACACACTTCGCATCAGGTGCGGGGCGTGGTGCGAGCCATCAATTACCGGATCGACGTGAACACGCTGGCGCGCATTGGAGCGGCGCGTCTCGAATTGAACGAAATCGGCGAGATTTCGGTCGAAACCCATCATCCGCTCTACTTCGATGCCTATGCGCTCAATCGCGTGACGGGCGCGTTTATCGTGATCGATCCGCTGTCGAACGAAACCCTCGGGGCGGGCATGATTGTCGATATCGAGGGCAAGGAAGAGACGCGCGGACAGGTCTCGGTGGCCGATCGCGCGGCCCGATTCGGCCACCGTGCGGCGATCGTCACGGTGGAAGATACGCAATCCGCGCTGTTGCTGGAGCGCGATTTGTTCGAGCGCGGGGCGGCCGTGGCCGTGGCGGCGTCGCTCGATGCGGGCGCCCAGAATCTTGCCGACCTGGCCGGTTTGATCGTGATCGTGACCGGGACCGGGCCCAGAGGGGCGATCGACCTGAGACGCATGGCAACCCAGGAAGCGGTTCGCCAGCTGGAGCGCCGCGGCATTCTGACGGGACACGAAGAGCAATTGACCGAAGGCGAAGGAATCTAAAACTTTTCACTAAAGGTTTGGCTCGCCCGGTCGATACCAAGTATTACGTCAACTCCAGGAATTACGCCGGCCTTGGGGTCCATCAGCCCGACGCCGGTCGAGAACGCCAGAAACCGCGTTCAACAGGATTTCAGTCGGATCGCCGAATCTATTCAATCGAACCACCTTGCGGGGGCGCAGCAGGCGTACAAGGATCTGGTTCGATTGACCCCGGCTGGGCAGTCCGCCATTCAGAGCGACCTTGCCAGTCTCGGCACGGCGCTTCAATCGGGAAGCGTGAGCGGCGCGCAAACGGCATTGTCAAAGCTCCAGACCGACTTTTCGCCGGGAACGAGTGCTTCGGCGACCGGCCCGACGACGTTCGGCAGCGTAATCGGATCGCTGGTGAAGAACGGGCTCAAACTGCTCGGCTAGTTCGGAAAAAAGTTCGCGTTTCCGATTTGAAACATGTCCTTCGGCAACCAGCATTGGGTAGTGGGTCAGTTTCAATTTTCTCACGATTGACCCCGCCGCGCCAGTTGGGATAATGGGGTCACGATGCCTGACCGCTCAAAGTCCCGCCCCCGCGATCCGAACCAACTCGGACTTCGCATTATCCAGGAAGCTACCGGGCAAGTCCCGAAGTACGATCCCCTCGCCGATATTCCATCCGATCCCGAAAAGAACCCCCACGCGGTCGCTTTGGGCCGTCTCGGTGGCTTGAAGGGCGGCGCTGCGCGGGCGGCGGCGCTCACTCCGAAGAAACGCTCCCAGATCGCGGCCAAAGCGGCGGCGAAGCGGTGGGGGAAGAAGCCGTAGACATGGCTTCCGATTCCAAGGATGACCCGAAGAAAGAAAGTTGGCACGATCTCCTTCGAAATCTATATTGGATTGTGATTATTCTGTTCGTTTGGAATTGGATTTGGTACAGCAAGCTGCGCTATGCGATCCAGTACACCACTCCTTACAGCCAGGTATCGAAGGACAAAGAACCGCACGACTGCGATTGGCTGAAAGCGCCACTCGGAGATAAAGAGTGCCATTTCGAGATACAGGTCAACACCGTTCGAACGGCTCGAAACGCCCAAGGGCAACCCATAGTTTCTTTTAACGAAGGGGAAACCTGGGTTCTTGATGAGGCGACTCCGCCGACCAAATCTCAGGTCTTTATTTCGTGGAAAAAAGTCGCGAAAGACGAATAAATACTTCGTGATACACTACTGGTAGCTTCCGGCCCGCTTGCTTTCGCCATCTGATCCATGACAATCGCTGAGCCGTGCGGAGGGTTTGGGCTTCACACGCGCGCCCATCTAACAATACTGGCGCAATTCCAGTATATAAGAGGAGAATTGCGCGTGAACAAAGAAGCCTCTCAGAAGGTCTTGGCAGACTGGGGTATACCAGACAGCCCGGAAGACATTGAAATCATACGCCAAATGCTTTTTCGTTCAGAGACGGAACGTCGATGGAGGAAAGCACTAATGAGAGCCTATGGTAAGGCAAGAAGACTACTGGCGTCTTGGGCGCTGTAGGTGTGTTGGCGTCGGAAAGAATGGCGTTAATTACCTCTTGGCTCTCGACCCATATACCTCCGCTCTCAACGCCTAACAACTTAACGGGATACCTGGTCCGCCGTCCCCCGTCCACAAATACAATGTAAATCGTCTTATCAATCAGATCTAAAAGCTGCATCCCGGCAGTCTATCATTTTCTCACCTCTTTCCTGCTTGACTTTTCATTCTTGATCGCTTAAGATTCTTTTAGGACACCGCCTCCCTCCGCTGTCCAGCTTTTGGCGCAAGTAAATTGATACACTGTTTTAAGCCTTTGAGGTTTATCAGTATTTGATCGTGCGCAAACTCAACTATAGGAGCGGACTTCAGCGGATTTACGCTATTGGTTCGGTTGCTTGGATTGTGCTGTTCCTTGCGGTGGCCGTTCGGGACCGGCCTGGAAGACCTGACTGGTTTGCCCGAAATGGAATAAAGACGATCCAACCAGACGCAATCGTTCCGCCACCTGGGTATACGCTCGATCCCCCACCCCTGCATATCGTGAAGCCCGAACCGCTCCCAGGCCTAGGTGAATCGCAATTCTCATATTGGGGTTACCGATCCGCCCTTGCTTTGCTACCGCCTGGCTTGGGTTACCTGACCCTCTTCTGGATTTTGCCGTGGATTGGGCGGGGCTTCACTCACACGCAAGACATCTGATACACTACTGGTAGCTTCCGGCCCGCTTGCTTTTAAGGGTGCAACCTTAATTGCCGAGCCGTGCGGAAGGTCAGTCTTCGCACACAATTTCATTATAGGAGAATTGCGTGTGAATCGCATTGCGCCAACACGAGAACTAACCAAGTGCTTGGGTCTATTACGCAAAGAAATGGACTCTGGCCCAGAGCGCGTAGAGCGCATCCCTGAGTTGCGGCAGAACATTTCTAATTTGGTCCGCCTCAAAGCCGATCCTTGCCTCGCAACCGGGACAAACGATATAGTCATTACTCTCGAACCAACCGAGCGTTTTATCGAACTCGTGTCCACATTGGGGGCACGGGAAGGGGAACCTCAGATCAGTACAGAAGGCTGAAAAATCCAGCGGCTCGGCAACGGTATAGATCTTTTCTATCCCGGCAGTCTATCATTTTCTCGCCCCTTTTCTACTTGACTTTTCATTCTTGATCGCTTAAGATTAAGGTATGAACAAGCTCGACACCGCCAAGCGCTCACAGATCGTCCGATGCCTGGTTGACGGCGTGTCGATACGCGGCACCGTGCGCATTACCGGCGCATCCAAGAACACGATTGCAAAGCTGCTGGTAGAACTCGGTGCGGCGTGCGGGGAGTATCTGGACAGAACGCTGGTGAACCTGAACAGCAAGCGGATTCAGTGCGACGAAATCTGGAGCTTCGTCGCGGCGAAGGAAAAGAACGTCACGCCGAAAATGGTCGCATCTAAGTTCTGCGGGGACGCCTGGACGTGGATCGCCATCGATGCCGACACAAAACTGATTTGCTCCTGGCTGATCGGCAAGCGGGACCCCGCGTCTGCTACCCAGTTCATTCAGGATCTTGCTGGTCGCCTCACCAATCGCGTACAGCTAACAACCGATGGCTTGAAGCTCTATCTCACCGCCGTCGATGACGCCTTTAGGGGCGAGATCGATTACGCTCAGTTAATAAAGGTATACGGGATCGATCCTGAAGGGGAGAAGCGGTACAGTCCCGCAATCTGCACTTCCTGCGAAAGCCGCGCGGTTTCAGGCAACCCCGAACAGAAGTACGTCAACACTTCATACGTTGAGCGCCAAAACCTTACCATGCGGATGTCGATGCGTCGGTTCACGCGGCTTACCAATGCATTCTCAAAGAAACTGGAGAACCATATCGCCACGGTCGCCATTCACACAATGTACTACAATTTCGTTCGCGTCCACCAGACGCTCAGAGTTACTCCTGCGATGGCAGCGGGTCTGACGGAGCGCCTGTGGGATGTGGAGGATTTGGTGGGGTTACTGGGCTAAATGGGTTTTCAGCGAATAGTTATTTCGCTATTTTTTATCTTGTCAATAGCTTCTGGAACTACGCGGGGGCATCCGTTTATGTCCCACTGCCTTCTGAGGTCATTTATCATATCTCCCCGGTGCGAGAAAACTGAACTGCCAGGATTCCTCACAAATAGGTACGTATGTCGCCCGACCCCATCCGAACCCTCGGCCATAAACTTGGCCGCTACGCAGTTATAAATGGTTTCATGGAGCGGCTTGGCAACGCTTTGCCCAAGGAAATAAAGAAGTCCCTGCGCAGAAGTTGAGCCAGACCCAATAGCGTGAAACCCCGGTTTATCCAAAACCCCATCGGAACCGTTCCCGTCAACTTCGAAAATATGCGGACTGCCTTTACCGTCAAAGCCATGCACAAGGAAATGACACCCCGGTACAACCGCATCCATTCGGTTGCATATTGATTCAAACACCTTTTCCGTAAAAATCCGCTTGCCGGATTTCCTGAATGCTTCCATGGTTAACCCGTAAGAACTCAATACCGCATCCTCTCTCATCTCTACTACGTGCTGTTGAAAGGCGCGCTTGAATACAGACCGGGCCACAGAAAGAGTGTTAGCCCTATTGCTCATAAAGTATTTCGTGGCTTTTTCGATGATCGGTATACACTGCCTTAGATCGTCGGCGGCAAACATCGCCATCCAGTCTTTATGGAAAGGCTCAGACTTGATCGTTATTCCGTCCGCTGATGTCAGCCCACAAGAGACCATCGTGTCCGATACGGTCACGATGTGCCCCTGCGAGATAGACGCAATACAGACCGTAAATTCTTTTCTCCGCCCAGAGAACCGCTTCATGGGCAACGGTTTCCGATGGAGATAAGGATACACCCGATACTTGAGCGGTGGACGAACGCCAGTGTGTAGGACCGGGCGAATCAGAGGAGGGCCGGGAATTTGTCCAGTCACGTTTGTCAAGATGCGTTATTTTGAAACTGACCCACTACCCAGCATTGAGAGCGAGATGCAATCTGGCGGCGCGAAAACACTACAAGACAAACCCGGGGAGTGGGCGAACTCCTGGTATAATTTGCGCAGTGTATGCGGCGTCTGCTGTTGATGGTCGTGTCAGTCCCGTTAGTCCCCCTGTTCGGTCAGTATTATCCGGGCATGGGCGTCGGCATCCCCATGCCGAATATTCACCTGCCGCAACGCAAGCCTAAGGACACGGCGGGGAAGATCACCGTGGTGTCGCTCGACGGCACTCTGCGCAGTATCAGCGAAGTCGATGTGGTGGTACACACCAAGTCCGATAAGATGCTGCGCTTTCTGGTGACCCCCAGCACGGAGTTTCGCGGGAAGGACGGCGGTAAGCCTCACCCCGGCGATCGCGTGACCATCGATACGCTCCCTAACGATCCGGCGACGGCCGTGCATGTGATTCTGGTTCGCGCCGCTAACAGTTCGGAACGCGCGGCGGCTGAGGCGCATGTCGACGAAGCGCGCATCTCGACGCCCGATGCGGACGATTTCGGCCGACCGCATTCCGTCGCCGGATCCGCCGACGCCGCACGCTCGGTTTCGGATTTAGGCAGCAACAGCGACAGCGGCCGCCCTACATTGCATCGGGCTGATTCCGATGCGAGTGCCAGCGACGACGGCCGCCCTACTCTGCACCGGGCGGATTCCGATGCGAATTCCAGCGCCGACGACGGACGCCGAACTTTGCATCGGGAGGACACGCCCGGGCCAGCGTCGACTCCGCACGATTCAACTGCAAAAGCGCCGGCCGGCGATTCCCCGGCGTCCTCCGATTCCGTGATCGACGATGCGCGCGATGCGGCCCGGTCGTTCAGTTCGGATCTTCCCAATTTTCTGGTCCAGCAAGTCACGACCCGCTACCAGGGATCGCGCTACGTGGATAACTGGCGGAGCATGGACGTGGTGACCGCCGATGTCGCCTCGGTGGACGGCAAAGAAGATTACCGCAATATTAAAGTCAACGGGCGGCCGACGACGCGCCCGGAGGACAGCGGCTCCTGGTCGACGGGCGAGTTCCAGGTGACTCTGCAGGACATCCTTTCGCCGATGACCGCAGCCACTTTTAAACCGGACGGCGAGGATCGGATCGCCAATCGCGCGGCGTTGGTGTACCGGCTCAGCGTGGAGCAGCCGCACTCGCACTGGACCCTGGTGGCGGAGAATGGCCGGCAGTACAAGCCGGCTTACAAGGGCACGATCTGGATCGATAAAGAGACGCGGCGCGTGCTGCGCGTCGAACAACAGGCAGTCTTGCTGCCGCGCGATTTCGCCTACGATAAGGCGGAATCCATGGTGGAGTACGGGTACGTGAGCATTGAGGGCACACGATATCTGCTGCCTCTGCAGAGCGTCAACATGGCGTGCAATACGGGCACCTCAGGCTGTAGCCGAAATGTGATCGAGTTCCGGAATTACCGGAAATTCAGCGCCGATTCCAATATTACTTTCGACAAATAGGCGGGCCAGGCGCCGGATTGGGTTCGATTTGTATTCCGCGCATTAAACATGGCTGCGACCTGTTCGTCGGCCTGGCGGAGGATGATCTCGAAGCGATGGAGTCCGTGGATGCGGCGGGCGAGCGGTTGCATGAGGGGTGTGCGCAGGGAACACCGACGCGCCGGAGCGGCTGATTGAATTCATGGAGTCAGGGGCGCAACTTTATTTTTTTGACGTGTGACCGGCCCACGCCGGGTTGGCGCAACGGGGATGCCACTTATAGTGGTGTCGAACTGGCTCGCATGGGCTCAGAGATGGCGGGCCAAATCCAGCGAGTGGCTGAATTCCCATATTGGGCTGGCCATCCGAGCACATAGTCGAGCAGCACCACGTCGACAGGGTGCCGGTCGAGCGCCGCCAGCGCGTCTTCCACCGTGGCGCAAGTCGCCGCGATCCGAAAGTCAGGCTCGGCTTCGAGTAACCGGCTGAGGCTCTCGCAGAATCCTGATCTGCGGCTTCATAGTTGTCTTTTCCTGCCGGCACGGGCGCCATTTCCACTATAAAGCTCGATCCGTCGAGTTCGGGCTCATATCTTAACTCGCCCCGGAACGACCGCATGAACGCACGCGAGAGATAGAGCCCCAACCCGGTTGCCTGGGCCTGCTGCTGGAAGGGATGGAACAGGCGCTCGGGGTGCGCCACGCCGCAACCGGTATCGCGAAAGCGCACCGATACGCGCCTGCGCTCGACCGAAGTGCTGACGACAAGCTCGCGTCGCACCCGTCCCCGCATGGCCCGTTCACTATTGCGCGTCAGATTCAGAAACACCTGCATCAGGCTCTGCCGGTCCGCCCAAACCGCCGGCAGCGTGGGGTCGATCGCCAGATGAAGCCGCACGCCCTGCTCGTCGAGCGAAGACTCGACCACGATGCGCAATTCTTCGAGCAGCGACGCCAGATCCACCGTAGTGGCCTGATCGGTGGTATTGCGCAGCTCCATCGAAGCGATCTTTTCGAGCGCGACTATTAAACTGCCCAGCGCTTCAAAATCCTTGTTCCCAGTCAGCTTGTTGCCGGTAAAGCCGCCATCGTGCGCCGAGTTACGGGAAAGATTGGCGTGGGCCATGGCAATAGCCCCGCACACGTTGCGGATCTCGTGCGAAACCGCGCCCACCAGAATGCGCGATCCCGTCAGCAGTTGATTCAGACTCAGCTCTTCGCGCGTGCGCAGGTCTTCGGAAACATCCACCACCATGGCGGCCAGACGTGGTCCCGCGCTGGTCCGGTAGGTCGAAAACCAGATATCCGCCAGAAACACTTCCCCGCTGCTGCGGTGTCCGCGGCACTGCATGGCCGTGCGGAACGGCGCGTGGTTCTCGTCCGGGGCGGGAACGTTCAGCAGCGAGGGCAGAAATTCGTGGATCGATCTCCCCTGCAGCATCCCCGGCGTCACCGCAAATAGCCTGTGCGCGGCTTCGTTCGCCAGCAGAATGCGCCCCTCCGATGTCGCCGTGAAAACGGCCGCCGGGCTGCTCTCCACCAGGATCTTCAGCTGCTCCTCGGCTTCCTTGCGCGCCTGCGCCTCGCGCTCGATCCCCTCCAGATGCAGCTGCGCCAGATACCTGCTGCGGCCCACCTCGTAGACGAACAGGCCCATGCAGACAAAGGCGGCGAAGATCAGGATGTCGCGCGGAATGCTTGCCGGAAAGAACCAGTCGTAATCGTCGAAAAGTTCCGTGAGCACAGTGCAGATGAAGGCCGAAAGCGCGATCTGCCACCGGTTCAGCACGCTGCCCGCCAGCAGCATCGGAAACAGATACAGAAAGCCCAGCTGAACATCCCCGTTAATTCGGGAATCCGTCACCGCGATGACCGTAGTCATGGCGACGGCGCGCAGCAGTACGGCCCTCGGGGTTCCCCGGATCAGAAAAGACAGCATGAACCGATTGTTGCGGTCCCTTGTGTGAGGAGCCGCAGCATAAACCATCATTCTATGTTCG
>JBEKAQ010000101.1:0-21831 GCA_050015835.1 Bryobacteraceae bacterium
AAATACGCGCTCCCGGGGTTCGAACAATTCACGGTGATCGGGCTGCGAGCGCCACTGGCGGTGTAGCGGTACAAGTCCTGGGGCGAGCCGTAGCCGTCATCGGTACCACAGGTACCGGTAGACTGATCGCAGTTATCGATAGCAGAGCCCAGCCCTAATATTTCGTCAATCTCGTGTTCGACAACGGGTATCAGATCGTATGCACCCGAGGAACCAGGCGACCCGGGATTCAGAATCGCCGTGTCCAGGCTGATGATGCCATCCTCGGCGTCAGTCGCTCCAGGATGGTAGCTGCAATTATTCGGGACATTGCCATTCGCAGTGCCAGCGCCGGTGGCGGTGGGGACGCATGCGGGTGGAATGTCGATCCCGACTGCCCTGGCGTTCGCCGACTTGATCTCGATCTCGCTGCTGTTACCTTCCGGGTTGTTCCCGCCATTGGTGTTGGCGTCACCGCCATTGGCGTCCAGACCCATGATGGCCGGCGAGTTGACACCTTCGTTGGCCACAAGTCCCGAATAGAAGCTGGAATACGATGCTGAACTCCAATAGAAGTCGCTCTCGCCGAGTCCGCCGCCCTCCTGAAAATAGATGTCCACCGAAATGTTGTTGGTGTATGTGTTCTCGAACATCTGAATGGCGGTATTGATAGCAGTTTCAATCGGCGCGGCATTGGGATCGCTGGTGATGGTGCCGTCGAATGTCGCGTTGATGATAAGGCCGGCGTGGGCGGGTACGACAGAAGCGAGGGCCGCTACCAGCATAGCGGCATTGACAACCCGGTTCCTCAATATCTCCTCCTGACAAACACTTAACTTAATTAATTTGAACTGTATGCAAGTATACCAGGTTCCGGGCCGAATTTGGGGCAGTTGTCAGATCCGGTCCCGAAACTGGTGGATCCTGCGGCGATCGCGTCTGGATGGTTTTCCGTCGCGCGAAGCTTCGAAATGCGGCATGGCTTTGCGCTCTTCAGCCAGTTTCAGTCTTGCCTCCCGGCTGGCCTCTGTCTCACGGAGGAGGGTCGGCGCAACTGGCGCCGGACCACGCGTCGGCCCAGTTCACAGGCCCGGGCGGCAACCCAGGAGTGCGTGCGCCACGTCGGTGATAGACTTTTGTTCCATGCGGCGTTCCTTGCTCATACTTCCCTTGCTTTTTGCTGCCAGTGCCACGGCCCAGATTTTTACGGCGGCTCAGGCTGACGCGGGGCGCGCGCTTTACGCGCAGAGTTGTTCCGGGTGCCATGGGGCTAATTTCGAGGGTTCGGGGGACGCTCCGCCTTTGTCCGGCGGGACGTTCCTGCTCAAGTGGCGGCCGAAGATGGTGAGCGAATTGTTCGGCGACATTCTGCAGAACATGCCGACCACGAATCCGGGATCGCTGGGCGAAGCGGCTTCGCTGGCCGCGACTGCGTACATCCTGCAGCGCAACGGCGCTCAGGCGGGACCGCAGGCTTTGACGCCGGGGGCCACGACTTTGATCAGCGCGGTCGCCACTGGCCAGGGTCGGGGTGGTGCCGGCCGGGGCGGGCAGGCGGGCGGTGCCGCTTTGATCGTGATGGGCGCGGGGAGTGCGACCGCGGCCACTCGGGGCGGCATGGTTCCGACCTTGACTTACGGAGTTACGGCGCCGGGCGAGGTCAAGAATTATGTACCGGTAACCGCGGCGATGCTCAAGAATCCGCCACCCGTGGATTGGCTTATCTTTGGACGCAATTATCAGCGGCACAGTTATAGCCCACTGAATCAGATCACGCGCGATAACGTGAAAAATCTGCAATTGAAGTGGGGTTGGGCCATGAACGACTCGGGCGCGAACCAGACTACGCCTATCGTGCATAACGGCGTGATTTATCTGGCGAGCCCCAGCAACATCGTGCAGGCGCTCGATGCTAAGACGGGGGATCTGATCTGGGAGACGCGGGCGGGTCCGGGGCAGGCGCCGGGCTACGGCGGGATTCGGAGTATCGCGATCGCCGAGGACAGGATCTTCCTGCCCACCAGCGATGCGCATATGGTGGCGATCGACGCGCGCAATGGAAAAATTGTGTGGGATACGCCGGCTTCGGATGCACCGCACACTTCGACGAGCGGCGCGATCGTGATTGGGGATCACGTGCTGATGGGGATGACGGGGTGCGCGCGCTTCGACGGCGAGGGATGTTATATTGCCGCGTTCGACATCCACACGGGCAAGCGCGCGTGGCGCTTCTACACGATTCCGCGCGAGGGGCAGCCGGGCAGCGAAACGTGGGGTAATCTGCCGATGAATAATCGCGCGGGGGCCGAGACCTGGCTGGCGGGGAGCTACGATCCCGATCTGAACCTGACTTACTGGGGTGTCGCGCAATCGAAGCCGTGGAATTTCCTGAGCCGCCATCTGACGCCGTTCGATAAGACGCTGTATGCGAACTCTACCGTGGCGCTGAATCCGGATACGGGCAAATTGGTCTGGTATTTCCAGCACGCGCCGGGTGAATCGTTCGACCTCGACGAAGTCTTCGAGCGGGTGCTGGTCGATATCGGGGATCAGAAGGTGTCGTTGAGCGCGGGCAAGGCGGGGATTTTGTGGAAGCTGGATCGCAGGACCGGTCAGTATTTGGGCAGCCGTGAAATGGTGAAACAAACGGTGTGGGCGAGTATCGATCCGAAGACTGGAACGCCGAAGTATCGCACGGATCTGCTGGAGATGCAGCTCAACAAGCCGGTTACAGTTTGCCCCAGCACGGAGGGCGGGAAGAACTGGCAGGCGATGAGTTATAACCAGCCCACGGGGTTGATTGTGGCTCCACTGAGTCAATCGTGCATGGAGTTTACGGCGCGGGAAGTGGATCTGAACGGCCCGGGCGGGAATAATGCGGGCGACCGCAAGTTTCTGCCGATGCCGGGCACGGATGGCAAGATGGGCAAGCTGGCGGCCTATGACGTGAAGACCTTGAATGAGGTCTGGGAGTATGAGCAGCGCGCACCGTTTTTGACTGCTGCGTTGTCGACTGCGGGCGGATGGGTGCTGGTGGGGGACGTCAATCGCGGGCTGCATATTTTCGATGTCAAGACGGGGCAGATTTTGTGGGAAACGCGGCTTGGCACGTCGGTGCAGGGTTTCCCGGTGACTTACAGCGTGGATGGGAAGCAGTATATTGCGGTGATGACGGGGTTGGGTGGGGGGAGCCCGCGGCAGGTTCCGGCGGCGGTCGCTCCGGAGATCAGGATCCCGCAGAGCGGGCAGGCGCTGTATGTGTTTGCGTTGCCGTGATGTGTTTTATCCAGGCGGTCGACCTGATGCCGGACTCCCATGGAAGCGGCTGCAATCTGGCTGCCGTTTGCCTTATCGCGATGGTGCAACATTCACGCGCCTGTTCGCCATCGCGAACCGAACCGCCTTCAGGAACTCCGCGACATGCCGGCTTCTCACTCATGTGGTGTCAGTGAGCGGTATTCCACGGATCGATTCGGCGCAACGGCACGCTTCCCGGATTCGGGACTTCCTGAGAGCGTGGCGGAACGGCAACCATTCTCCGAGTGGCGACAATCCGCTCGGAGGTGCAGGCAGCGTCTCAGCGAACGCCGCCTATACGGATGACAACGTCATTTATCATTCACGACCGGAGTTGGCAAGTCGCTATGGTTAGCCCAAATTGGCCGGGCATTTTTTCAACGGCGCCGCGCTGGCTGCAACCGAGCGGCAATCAATTCGGTAATCCGACTCTTTTGCGCAGAGCGTTAATACGCGGATCGTCTCGAACGAACGCAAATTCGGGAAATTCGAGCTCCCGGCCAACCCGCACGGGGCCCAGGATAGCCATGCGTTCGAGCGCCTCAAGCGTGCGTTGTTTGTCGCCCAGGCCCGCGTAAACCAAAGCCTCATTGAAAGGGTTCGGCGTAAGCTGCGCAAGTAATTTCTGGGCCTCCTCGGTACGGCCCGAGCGAGCGTATGCATAACCGAGATAGCCCCGATTTCCGCGACAACAAAGTTCCGCCATGACCTGGATAGCCTCCGTGGCTCGCCCCTGCGCCAACAGGACGCGACCCATGCACTCCTGTTTGGCGCGAAAATCGTCCGGCAGGTTTGCGCAATGAGAGGCGGCTTCGCCATAGCGCCGTTCCAGCGTGAGCCCGAAGGCGAGGAAATACTGCACCTCAGCCGAAAGGGGGTCGGATCTCTCAGCGATGCGCAGTTCGCCAATCGCCTCATCAAGTCTCCCCAGCGGCATCAGCAGATACATGGCGAAGTTACCGCGTGTGGCCGATCTGTTGGGATTCAGCTCGATCGCGCGGCGAAAGCTGCGTTCGGATTCCTGCCATTTCCCGTCGCGGGCATACACGCTGGCGGCAGCGTCGTTTGCCTCGGGGGAAAGAGGATCGAGCTGAATGGCTTTTTCGGCCGCGGCCCGCATCTTCTCCAGCCGGCCCTTTTGCTCTGTCAGTCGCGGAAAGGTCCCGGACAGGGCCATGTACGCGTCGGCTTCCCCCGCCCAAGCCGGCGCAAACGTGGGGTCTTTTTCAATCGCCGCTTCGTATAGGCTGACACTTCGTTCGTAAGCGGCTAAGCCTTCGCCGGTCACCAGGGCCTGGGCGCGCAGATAGGCGTCGTAGGCCTCGACGCTGGTTTCATAGCGGCGGCGGCCACGGTCCAGCTTCAGCCGCAAACTGTTGACAATACCGCGCGCGATCTCGTCCTGGATGGCAAGCACGTCGGTCAGTTCGCGGTCGAACCTGTCTGACCAGACCGGAAAGTCGTCGCGCGCTCGGATCAACTGCGCATCGATCCGTAAACGCTGGCCGGCGCGCAGTACTGAACCTTCCAGAATGTAATCGACATGGAGTTCCCTGGCCACCTCGTGAACGTTATGCGGTTTGTTCTTGAAGGCGAACGAGGAGGTCCGGGAGCGGGGCGCGAGGCCCTCGATGAGCGACAAATTGCGGATCAATTCATCCGTCAGGCCGTCGCCGGCAGCACCCAGCGATTCTGAAAACGCCGGGTTACGGGCTTATCCAAATCGGTCTGGAATCCCAGAAAGACTGGAACGTACCCGCCCCTGGGGAGATCGATCGCTAACGGGCTGCCCTTGCCCTCTCGAAAATAGTATTCGCTTAACCTCGCGCGAAGCCGGGTAGCCTCCGTCCGCACGATCGGATCTTTCTTCGGGTCGTAACCGGGCGCGCGCCCAAACACGTGAATGCCGATCAGCGATTCCTTCAATTCGCCGCCGCGACCCTCCAGATGACGTTCGACAATGTACCGAAGAAACTTCGACAGCCGTTCGTTGCGCGCAAATCCCGGGCTGGCAAGCACTCGCTCCAGCTCTTTTGAAGCAGCCCGGGCGTCCGATTCGTTGGGTGTCATTCGTTTTGAGGATAGCTGTTGTTTTCAAGGACGTGCAAGGGCGTTATTCCCCTCCGCTGCCCCTTCTCCCTTGTGAGGATTGAGTGCGCTGGTATAACCTGCCCTCCATGCGTGCGCTCTGCGGACATGCGGCTCTGGCGAGCATACGGCTTCTCCGCCGATTCGCCAAAAATTCAAGGGAGTTGCTGAACCCGCGGTCCGGTCTTGGAAAAAGAATGACGGCAATAACAGGAGCGAGAATGAATCGGAATCTTCGGAATCTAAGGACATTTGCAAGCGCGATTCTGAGCGCGGGCATATGCTGCAATCCTATGCCAGGGCAAGGTCCCGTGATCATGACGATCGATACACAAAACGTTGTTGAATACCAGGCCGACACGGGCAATGTACCGCAATATGCTACCAACCCTAACGTCGTGCCGGCTGCACCAATCAGAAACTTCACTGTAGCCACCCCGCTGGGAGATATCGTTGCTGTCAACGGTGAAACCGCAAAAGGGCTATACACCTCTGTGGTGACATCGATTCTCGCCAGCCCAACTCCTGACGCAAGTGAGGGGGGCGCAATCGCCGACAGCACTGCCGGTTCGATTCGGCAACAAATCTTTCACATCCTCAAGTCTGACGGAACCGCGGTAGGCACAATCATCGCTATGGGACTGAACGGGGATGTAGCCCCTGGGTCTCCGGCCGCAATCCATAACGGAGACTGGGCGATTGTCGGCGGTACCGGGGCGTTCCTGGGTGTTCGGGGGCAGATGGGACGAAGCGTCCAGACTGTCGCGGCCCGTGCCGCCTCCGCAGTAGAAGATCCCGGGAACCGGCGCATCAATGGGGGTGGAACGCTCCAGTGGGTCTTCACTTTGTTCCCGATGTCGACACCGCAGATCGTCACGACCGCGGCCGGACCGGCTATCACCCGTTCCGCCGACTTTACCATCGTTAGCGCCGCCAACCCTGCCACTGCGGGCGAGAACCTGTCGCTTTTTGCAACCGGCCTCGGGCCGACGAACCCCGGAGTCGACCCTGGGCAGCCATTTACCGCGAATCCACTCCAAGTGGTGAACTCGCCCGTCAAAGTGCTCGTCAATGGAGAATCCGCGCAGGTCCTGGCTGCAGTCGGCTACGCAGGCGCAAGTGATGGATATCAAGTGAATTTCCAGGTGCCCCCCGACACGGCCAAAGGGTTGGCAACCATTCAGGTATCCGCAGCCTGGATACCGGGCAACACCGTCAGCATACCGATCCAGTGATATCGCGCTTCGACAGTCGGAGTCGAATCGTGGCGATCCCAGGGCGCGCATCGAAACACGTGAATGCCGATCGGCGATTCCGTCGTCCGCGACCCTCCAGTTCGACGATGTAGCGAAGAACTTCGACAGTCGTTCGTTTCTCGCAAATTCCGGGCTGGCAAGTACGCGCTCCAGTTCTTTTGAAGCAGCTGGGGCGTCCTGATTTGCCTGGGGACATCGTTTTGAGAATAGCTATTGTTTTCAAGGGCGTGCAAGGGGTGTTATTCCCCTCCGCTGCCCCTGCTCCCTTGTGAGGATTGAGTGCGCTGGTGCAGGCTGACTTCATGCGCAGACTTTCAACCTATGCCGATTAAAGTCCCGCTCAAGACATCCTTTCTCGCTGTAACGGTTCCCTCTGTGTCCTCTTGTACGCTCATGCGCCGACAATTGACACCTCGACTCTTCACGATCTTATCGCTCGCCGTGTCCGGGACGGCCCTTGCACAAAGTCCTGGGACGTTCACGCCGTCAGGGGCTGGCGGGCTCTCCGGATTTGGTAACACGGCCACGCTCTTAATGGATGGCAGAGTGCTGCTGGCCGGCGGGGGGAGCGCGGCTATTTACGATCCTGAGACGAGCGCGTTTACTGCCATTGCCGGTCAGGGCCAATACTCCGGCATAGGGCCAAGCGCGACCCTGCTGCCTGATGGCCGGGTCCTGCTCGCCGGTGGATGGATCTCGGAAACGGGGCCCTTCCAACTCTACACAACCCAATCTGAGATTTTCGATCCATCGACCAACAGCTTTGCGCCTCCTCAGTTCATGTATTTCGCCAAGGCTTGCCCGAGCGCCGTTCTGCTGAACAACGGAAAAGTGCTGATTGCCGGTGGGTCCGCATACACTGAACCGTTTGGCGAGGCAAGCGCGGAAGCTTACGATCCGGTTTCGGCTACGTTTACAGTGGCGGGGCCTTACGCCTCGTCGCCATCGCCAGACGGGCGCCTAATAGACTCTAACCAAGGATGGTGCCCGAATGCTTTTTTGCGTCCCGATGGAAAAGTAGCCATCCTCTGGCAGGGTGAGGGCGTGGACGGCGTCAGTGAAGTTTTCGATCCGGCGACCAATACTTTCTCCGCGCTCCCGACTCCGTCGTTTCAGTATCTGCCCCAGGTTCCGGGTGTGCAGCTTGCGAGCGGTCTCGTGTTGTTTACGGGCGGAAACGACGGGCTTGGCGCAAGCACGCTTGCTGGGCTTTACGATCCCAACTCGGGTCTGGTCACTCCGACCGGAAACATGAACACCGCCCGTACGGACCAAACTATGGTCCTGCTGCCTGACGGGACCGTGTTAGTAGCGGGCGGTCAGGTTTTAGGACTGAACGTGGCAAACCGAGGCGTATCCAGCGCCGAACTCTTCGATCCGACTAGTGGGACTTTCAATCCAACCGGGAATATGCTGGCCGGAGCATTCGGTCAGACGGCAACGGTGCTGCTGGACGGCACGGTCCTGATGGCTGGGGGATACGGGGGCGGAAGCGGTCCACCTCCGAACTCGATTTATCATCCCAACAAGTTGGTGCCAGCTCCGGCGCTATTTGCGCTTTCGGGTGACGGAACTGGACAAGGCGCGATCTGGAATGCCTCGACCGGCCAGGTTGCTTCCGGACAAAATCCGGCGGCGGCCGGTGATGTTCTGTCGATGTACACCACCAGCCTGATTGAAGGAGGCGCTGTGCCACCGTACGTCAGCGTCGGCGGAGTTCTCGCCAAAGTTTTGTTTTTCGGCGACGCACCAGGCTACCCCGGATACTTCCAGGTAAACTTTCAACTCCCCAGCGGCGCGCCAACCGGGAGTGACGTGCCCGTTCGCCTGATGTATTTCGGCAGAGCGAGCAACGCTGTCACGATCGCGCTGCGATGAATCGCTCTCTTCAAATCTTCACAGGACCGAAATCATGCGACAACTTGTACTGTGGTTTCTGCTGACGGGCGGCAGCGCACTCGCGCAGCAGTATATTATTTCGACCTACGCGGGCGGCGCGCCCCCGCCAACGCCGGCCAGCGCCTTAAAGTCATCGCTCGGTTACCCACAGAGCGTTGCGGCGGATCGGTATGGGAACGTGTTTTTCACGAGCCTGAACTGCGTTTTTAAGCTGGATTCGTCCGGCACTCTGACCCGCATCGCAGGCAACTCCCGGGCGGGTTTCTTCGGCGACGGCGGGCCAGCCCTGAACGCTCAGCTTTTCCTGCCCGAGCCGTACTATGGCGATCAATTCGACTATATGTTTCCGGGTGGACTGGCCGTCGACTATAGCGACAATGTTTATGTCGCGGACCAGGGGAACGGCCGGGTTCGGATGATTGGCGCGGACGGAATCATCACCACCGTAGCCGGTGGCGGGACCGTTTACACGGAGGGTGCGCTCGCCACCAGCGTTTGGATTTCTCCGACCGGCCTGGCTGTCGATTCAACAGGCAATCTTTTCATTTCGGATATTAATCGGGTGGTGCGCAAGGTAAACCCAAACGGGATCATCAGCACGTTTGCGGGAAATGGTTCTTTCGGATTTTCCGGCGACGGCGGACCCGCCACCGCCGCGCAGTTTAACAATCCGGCGGGTCTCGCCACGGATGGGCATGGCAATCTCTACATCGCAGACGCTTTCAATGGCCGGATTCGCAAAGTCACCCCGGACGGAGTAATTACCAGCGTCGCTTTTGTAGGACTGGTTGAGTCGCTCGCAATCGACAGCGCGGGAAATATCTACGCGGGCGATGTCGATGGCAGCGGCGTTGCGGGTGTCGACAGTTACCTTTTCAAAGTGACTGCGGACGGCACTGTTACGACATTGGGGTCGAATTCGTGCGCCAGTTATATCCCCTGCTCCGGGTTCCAGCCCTGGGGCGTGGCGGTGGACAGCGCGGGCAATCTGCTCATCGCCGGGGGCGGCGGCCGGGTTCGCAGGATGACGCCGGACGGCACGATCACGGCAGTGGCAGGGAACGGAACCTACTCCGATTCGGGCGACGGGAGGCTGGCGACCAGCGCGCAGTTCACGCCCAACGGTGTAGCGCTCGACAATGGCGGCAACCTTTACATCGCCGACACTACCGCTTCACGCATCCGCAAGATCTCTCGCGGGGGAACCATCGCCACAATCGCCGGAAACGGGACCAGTGGCTACTCGGGTGACGGCGGCCTGGCAACAAGCGCGCAGATCGATCCCCAGGCCGTCACGGTCGATGCCGCCGGGAACGTTTACATCGCTGAGACGGCACGAGTACGAAAGATTTCAGCGGACGGTACGATTACGACTGTAGCCGGCAATGGCAACGTCGGATTTTCAGGCGACGGCGGCCCGGCGATCAACGCACAGTTATCGTGCAGGGCGCTCGCGATTGACAATGCCGGCAATCTCTACGTCTCAGACGCGTACAATTTCCGCGTCCGCAAGGTGTCGCCCGACGGAACCATTACGACGGTCGCCGGCAATGGGCACCCCCCCAACGGTGGCACTGTTGGCGATGGAGGTCCGGCGATCGATGCCCCGCTGATACCCGGGTTTCTGGCCGTCGACACGGCAGGCAACCTCTATACAGGAGGCGGGCAAGTCGTCCGAAAAGTTTCGCCGGATGGGATCATTACGACTGTTGCCGGTTCGCCCACGGCGCCTGACACCTTCTCAGGCGACGGTGGACCCGCGATTGCCGCGGGACTCGCCGTGGAAGGCCTTACAGTTGACAGCAGCGGAAACCTGTTCATCGCCGACTCGGTCAATGACCGAGTTCGCGTGGTATCGCCGAACGGAATCATCACCACGGTTGCCGGCAGCGGCGCCACTTATGCGTCCTACGGCTACGGGGGCGGCGGCTACACCGGGGACGGCGGGCTGGCCACAAATGCAAAGCTGAACCCCACTGGGCTGACGGCGGACAGCGGAGGGAACGTCTATGTCGCCGACTCTCCGAACGGAGCGGTTCGTTTACTTCAGCCGGTTAGTGGCATGAATGTGAGCGCCGTCGAGAACGCAGCAAGCGGCCTCGCGGGCCCTGTAGCGCCGGGAGAAATGGTGGTTCTCTTCGGCTTCGGGCTCGGTCCGAATCAACTGGTCACCGCAGTTCCGGAGAATGATGGAAACTTTGCGACCACACTTGCGGGGACCATGGTTCAGATCAACGGCATACCTGCGCCTTTGGTCTATACGTGGGTGACTCAGATCGCAGCGATCGTTCCGGCATCTGTTACCGGCGCGACCGCGCAGTTTACGGTCACTTACCAGGGCCAAACCACCGCCCCGATTTCGATTCCGCTGGCTGCCGCCGCGCCCGGTATTTTCACGGCCGATTCCTCGGGGATTGGAATCCCCATCACAATCAATCAGAACGGAGCGATCGACACCATCGCGCGCCCGGGTGATACCCTCACGGTGTTCACTACCGGACTGGGGCAGATGGCGCCCACCGTCCTTTTAGACGGTTGGGCAGTCGGGCCTATCTCTTACGGAAGTGTGCCGGGAGGAGTAGAGGGCATTACACAGATCACATTTCCGATTCAGCCCGGGCAGGATTGCAACTTTTCGATTGCGATTTCGGCGGGCGGCGCTTCGAGTCAGCCGGGGATCTTCATCCCTCTGTCCGTGTGTATATGAATTTTTCCCCGCGCCGAAATTTACCAGCCGGTCGTGTTGGTGCCGTCGCCGGTTTTTTATTCGCTCCCGCGTGGGATGCAAGGTGCAATCTGGCACGGAACTGGAGAAGTCGCATCGCCCGGCAGCCCAGCGGTTGCCGGAGAGGTATTAGCCATGTACACGAACGATCTGATCAGTGGCCTGTATCCAGCAGTTTAATAAAATAGCCCCTCGACCGGTCACGTCTGGCCACCCATGCGCGTGCAGCGCTTTTTCATCCCTCGTTGTGGGCAAAGCGAAGTGGTGCCCATGGATCATTAACAGAAAAATCACCGCATTTTTGCGCTTAGACTCATCGACTTACAAAAACGCCATCAAAATGTGCCCCTCTGATAAGAGAAGCTGAGGCTACTCACCATGGCAACCGACAGACAAATCACCGCCAACCGGCTCAACGCACTGAAATCCACCGGGAGCGCCCTCCGCCTCCCGATCGCCCTCGGAACACCGAAAGCGCCGGTCTTGATTTCGAATATACCCGGCAGACCGGCGAATGCGCAGCCATCGAATCCCCCGCTCGATCGCATCAGGCGAAACCGAATTCCTGCCGAACAGACCCATTTGGAATGATTCCAAACGACATAACTGGGACCTGGGGTCCCACAATTGGCTCTGGTCCCAGTGGGACAGGCGCCTCCGCCTGTCTTACCGGACCGCGGCCCGGACATCCCTTTTAGTGGTGCCGGCACGTAAGGGGGCGGACGCATTCGCATAGAATAAATGTGATCAAAGGAGACGAAAGTGAACTTAACCCGCCGTCTGAGGAGAGCAACATGAAAAAGGCTGTGATTTTGGTTTCGCTGGCCGGGATCGCGTGTGCCTCGCTACTTTTGGCGCAGGGCGGCGACGCGCACTACAAGCCCAGGCGCCTGAACAAAGCTATCGAACTGCTCGCGGATGGCCAACCCATTTACAACGCCAGCGCGCAGGGTGGCGATGGCTATGAAGCCGGCTTGCGACTGTCTCAGACTTACAACGATTTCATCATCTACGAAATGGAGCATGGCACTTTCGATCTGGAGGCGCTGCGACAGTTCATGGTGGGGTTGGCTGCCGGGGGCCTACTAAAAGCGGACATCGGACGCCCGCGGTTATCGTCACGCTGCCGGTGCTTGGTTATGACGAAACCAGCATTCGCGCTAACTACTGGATGATCCATCAGGTTCTGGCGGCCGGCGTACATGGGATTCAGCTTTGCCACGCGCGCAGTCCCAAGGCAGTCAAGTTGTTAGTGGCCGCATGCCGCTATCCGATGGAGCGGGCCAACATACAGAAGAACGATCCGGAAGAAGGCTGGCGCGGCGAGGGCAGCGAGGCTTTCGCGGCGAAAACTGGGGCGTGTCGCGCCCATGGCGGCGGCGCGGGCCCGCGTGATGGCGGCGCTTAAAGCCAACCATGTGGCCTTCCTTGAAACCGTGCGCATGGATGACATGGAACGGCTGTTCAAGGAAGCAACCAGCGTAACTCATGGTACGAGCGAAGCCTTGACTAACAAGGGCCGCGAGCTGACTAACCGGCAGATGCCTTATTGAGAGATCCAGGCTCGGAGGCCTCCGGTCAGGATGGTTTGAATCTCACTGCCGGTTCGCAGTAAGAGGAAACCGTTTTGATCGAGGCCTGCGGTTACTCCTTTGATGCGGCCATCGACGGTGACAGCCTTTCCTCTTACATAGGTGGACCTGTTTTCAAACTGCTTCAGGATGTCCGGTTTGGACAAGGCAGCGTAGCGCAGCGACTCCGCTATGATCCGATTCAGCAGGGCTTCTTTGTCGTGGTCTTTTCCGGTTTCAATTCTTAGCGAGGTTGCGATTGACTTCAGGTCATCCGGGAAAGCCGGTTGGTTTACGTTGACTCCGATGCCCGCTATTAAGGCTCCCGCTTCGGCCGATTGGACGAGTATGCCGGCAAGCTTTCGTTCGTTGAGCATTACGTCGTTGGGCCAACGGAGGTCGGTGGTAACTCCGGCAAGATCGTTCACGCTGCGTTGCACAGCCAGGCCGAGGGCCATCGTAAGTGCCGGAGATGCGGCGGTCTGAAGGCGCAGGACCATCGACAAGTAGAGTCCGCCGGGCGAATCGGAATGCCAGGAATGTCCGTGACGGCCGACGCCTCCGGTCTGGCGCTCAGCTACGATCGCCGTTCCGTGGGGCTCGCCATTGGCGGCCAGAACCGCCGCGTCTTTCATCGTTGACGTTGTGGTGTGGAGGCGGAAGATCACAGGAGTTCGAGGCGGAAACTGATGTCTACGGCGCGGGCGGAGTGGGTGATGGCTCCGACCGAGACGAAGTCGGCGCCGGTTTCCGCGTAGGTGCGAACGTTATCGAGATTGATGCCGCCGGAGAGTTCCACTTTGGTGCGGCCGTCGATTAAGCGAACCCATTCCTCGGCTTGTTGAGGCGAGAGATTGTCGAGGAGCAGGTGGTTGGCTCCCGCGTCCAGTGCCTGGTTAAGTTCCTCGATGGTGCGGAGTTCAATCTCGATAGGCAGGCCGGATTGGCGGGCGTTCTCGATAGCGTGGCGAACTCCCCCGGCGGCCGCGATGTGATTGTTCTTGATGAGGATCGCGTCGTAGAGACCCATGCGATGGTTGGTAACTCCGCCCGCTTTGGCTGCGGCCTTTTCAAGGATTCGCAGGCCCGGCGTGGTCTTGCGGGTATCGAGCACCTTGCAATTCGTTCCTTCCACGAGGGCGCTGAATTGCCTGGCCAGAGTGGCTACGCCAGAGAGGCGCTGGAGGAAGTTGAGGGCTACTCGTTCGCATTCGAGCAGGGTTCGGGCCGGGCCGGCCACGTTGGCTATGCGATCTCCCTCAAGAAGGTGGTCTCCGTCCTGGTGGAGGATTTCCAAATCGGTTACGCCCCCTCGAAGTTCGTAGATGATAGGGAGGAGTTCGGTTCCCGCGAGGACTAAGGTTTCGCGGGCGAGGAAATGCCCTGCGGCTTGACGGTCTTCGGGTATGCACGCCTGGGAAGTTATGTCTCCGGAGCCGATGTCTTCGTCAAGGGCCTGGCGGACAATGTCAACAATCTTAGAGGGCATTGAGCTTCGCCAGTTGCGTTTCGTAATCGGTCAGCTTGGCTTTGATGGAATCGATTACCTTCGCGGGGGCCTTGCTCATAAAGGTTTCGTCGCTTAGCTGACGCCGCGAATTCGCGATGTTCTTTTCGAGCTGGTCTTTTTCTTTCTCGATGCGTTTCTTTTGCGCTTCGATCTGGCCGGTGGGCACGTCGATGGAGAGATCGAAATCGGTGGTGGAGCGGATGGCTCCGGTCTTTGGCACGTCTCCTTTGGTGAAGGTAATTCCGGACAGGCGGCGAATGGTTTCGACCGGGACCTCGATCGAGATGTGGCCGTGGAGCGGTTGTTTCGGATCGAGGCCAAGGTCCGCTCTTAGATTTCGTGCAGCTCGCACGATCTCCTGGAGGAGTCCTATTTCAGCTTCGGCGGCTGGGTCGTCGAGCTTTGGGTCGTATTGGGGGTAGGGTTGGAGGGAGATAGATCCTTCGTTGCCCAGGCGGTGCCAGAGTTCTTCGGTGATGAAGGGCATTACGGGATGCAGCAGACGCAGAGTGGCTTCGAAGACTACCGGGATAGTCGCCCAATTTCCTCCTATCTTGGTCAGTTCGATGTACCAATCGCAGAAGTCGTCGTAGATGAAGTGCCAGATGGTTTGGGCGGCGTCGTGATAGCGATAGGTTTCGATGGCCTTGTTCATGTCTCGGGCTGCGTTGTTGAGGCGTGACCAGATCCAGCGATCTTCGAGAGAGGAAGCGGGCAGGTCGGAAACCTGCCCCACGTTCATGAAGATGAAGCGGGCGGCGTTCCAGATTTTGTTGGCGAAGGCGCGGGAACTATCGAGGCGCTCGGGCGAGAAGACGATGTCAGTGCCCGGGGCGGCTCCGGTCAGCAGCGCCATACGGACCGCGTCGGTTCCATATTCTTCGGTCACGACGAGCGGATCGATGACATTGCCTTTGGTCTTCGACATCTTCTGCTTTTCGGCATCGCGCACGAGGCCGTGGATGTAGACCTTGCGGAAGGGGACGTCGCCCATAAACTCGATGCCGAGCATGGCCATGCGGGCGACCCAGAAGAAGAGAATGTCGAAGCCGGTGATGAGGAGCGACGTGGGGTAGAAGTGCTTCAGGTCCTCGGTCTGGTCGGGCCAGCCGAGCGTCGAGAAAGGCCAGAGGCCGGAGCTGAACCAGGTGTCGAGAACATCGGTGTCCTGACGGACCGGGCCAGCGCATTTCGGGCAGGCCGTAACGTCGGTGCGGGAGACGATGGTTTGGTTGCAGGCGTCGCAGTACCAGGCGGGGATGCGGTGACCCCACCAGAGCTGGCGGGAGACGCACCAGTCGCGGATGTTGTGCATCCACTCGTTCCAGGTTTTGACCCAGTTCTCGGGGACGATCTCGATACGCTTTTCGTCGACGGCGGCGATGGCTTTGGCGGCCAGGGGTTTGGTGCGGACGAACCATTGTTTGGAGACAAGCGGCTCGACCACGGTCTTGCTGCGCGAGCATTTGCCGATGCTCAGCACGTAGTCTTCAATCTTTTCGATGAGGCCCAGCGCCTCGAGATCTTCGACTACGCGCTTGCGGGCTTCGTAGCGATCGAGTCCGGCGTATTTGCCTCCGGCCTGAGTAATTTTCCCGTCTTCGTCGATGACCTGGATCAGCGGCAGGTTGTGGCGCTTGCCGGCTTCGAAGTCGTTGGGGTCGTGGGCGGGAGTGATCTTGACCACGCCGGTGCCGAATTCGGGATTGGCGATGTCGTCGAGGATGACTGGAATTTCCCGGTTCATCAGGGGCAGCGTGACGGTGGTGCCGTGGAGGCTCAGGTAGCGTTCGTCGCGGGGGTTGATGGCGATGGCGGTGTCGCCCAGCATGGTTTCAGGGCGCGTCGTGGCCACAACGAAAGGACCGTAGCGGATGTGCCAGAGGTGGCTGGCGGTTTCCTCGTGGACGGTCTCAAGATCCGAGATGGCGGTCTTGCAGCCGGGGCACCAGTTGACCATGTACTCGCCGCGGTAGATGAGGCCGCGCTCGTAGAGGCTGACGAAGGTTTCGCGGACGGCGCGCGAGAGGCCGGGATCGAGAGTGAAGCGTTCGCGCGACCAATCGCAGGAGGCGCCGATGCGGGTCATCTGGCGCTTGATGGTGCCGCCGGATTCGGCCTTCCACTGCCAGACGCGGGCTTCGAAAGCTTCGCGGCCGAGGTCGCGGTAGTCGATGCCCTGCTCGGCGAGTTGGCGGGATACGACCATCTGGGTGGCGATGCCGGCGTGATCGGTGCCGGGCAGCCAGAGAGTGGTGTAGCCGCGCATGCGATGCCAGCGGACGGTGACGTCGATCTCGGTGTGCTCCAGCATGTGGCCCATGTGGAGCGAGCCAGTGACGTTGGGGGGCGGGATGACGAGCGAAAAAACCGGCTTGCCAGGATCGAATGCGGCGTGGTAGATGTTGCTTTGGACCCACCATTGAGCCCAGTGCGGTTCGAACCGCTGGGGCTCGTAAACCTTGTCTAATTGCATGGGGAATCTTCAGTTTAACGCGGCGTGCAGCGGATTCCGTCGACGCGTGGACTGAGGCGGGCCGCCTGCCCGGAGGCGCACGGTCGAGCGCGGCCTTGCCTCCAGAATTCGGCGACGATTTAAGGCGGGTCGCTTCGGCCCCGCGATCCGTTCAAACATTACGCCCGCCAATACGCCGAGGGCCGACCCGACGACGTTATCGAGAAGATCCATGGTGCTGCAGTGCCTACCCCGCACGAAAAGTTGCGTCATCCCGATCAAGGCGGAAAGCAGGCCCCCGAGAAGCACCGGCCCCGGGAAGGCCGCCAGAGAAACGCGATAGCGCCGAAAGGCGAGATGCGCGGAGAGGCCGAGAGGAACATACAAGGCGATGTTGACGACGATATCTTCGATTCCGCGGATGTTGAGCTTGCCGTCCCAGGAGTGAAAGAGGAAAAGGATGCCGGGCAGAATCCTCATAGTAGCGAGTTCCGGCATAGGCAGTTGATATGATCGGCAGCGATATGAAGCTTCTGGTTGCAGCGATGAGTATGGCCGCGGCGGTAATGGCGCAGCAGCCCCAGACTATGCCGCAGGACACGCAGACGATTCCGCTCTGGTCCGGCCAGGCGCCGGGCGCGCAGGGTAATGAGGATCGCGACATCCCCACCATAACGGTTTATCTTCCGCGCAATGTGCCCCGAATTGGCGCTCCCGGGATGACGGCGGTTATTGTTTGCCCCGGTGGTGGGTATGTGAATCTGGCGATGAATCACGAGGGACGGCAGGTGGCGAATTATCTGAACTCGCTGGGTATCGCAGCCTTCGTTCTGAAATACAGGCTGGGTCCGCGTTATCACCATCCGGTGGAACTCGGGGATGCGCAGAGGGCGCTGCGCATGGTGCGTTCGAAGGCGGCCGATTGGCATATTGCTCCGGATCGGATCGGGATTATGGGGTTCTCGGCGGGTGGGCACCTGGCATCGTCGCTATCGACGCACTTCGATGCGGGGAATGCAGGCGCGGCGGATGCCATTGATCGCGTTAATTGCCGTCCCGACTTCGCGGTGCTCGGCTACCCGGTGATCTCCATGGTCGCTTCGTGGACGCATCAGGGATCGAAGAAAGCTCTGCTGGGCGATAATCCGGATCCCGAGCTGGCGAAGAGCCTGTCGGGCGAGTTGGCGGTGACGGCGCAGACTCCGCCCACTTTCATTTTTCAAACCGACGCCGACACGACGGTTCCGGCCGAGAACAGCCTGTATTATTTCCTTGCGCTGCGTAAAGCGGGCGTGGCGGCGGAGATGCACGTGTTCCAGAGGGGACCGCACGGCATGGGCCTCGGCGAGGGCGATTTCGCGCTGGCTGAATGGCCGCGGCTGCTGGCGAACTGGCTGCGCGTGAATTCGTTCCTGAAGTAACCTGTTAATTCATGCCAGGAATTCTTGAGGGGAAAACGGCGGTGGTTGCGGGCATCGCCAATAAGTGGAGCCTTGCGTACGGGATCGCCGAATCGTTCGCGCGCGAAGGGGCTTCGCTGGTGCTGACGTATCTGAACGAGAAGCAGCGCGACACCATCGCGTTCATTACCGGAGAAATGCCGGTGGCGAAATTGCTGCCGTGCGACGTGACGAAAGATGAAGAAATCGCGGCTCTGACGGATTCCTTGCGCGAGTTGGGCAAGCCGGTCGACGCGCTGGTTCACAGCCTGGCTTTCGCCAATCGCGACGATCTGAGCCGTCCGTTTGTCGAGACGGAGCGCGAGGGCTTCCTGCTGGCGCAGAACGTGAGCGCGTATTCATTTGTTGCCATGGCGCGGGCGGTGGCGCCGGTGATGACGAACGGCGGGTCGATGATGACGCTGACTTATCTGGGGTCGGTGCGGGTGCGGCCGAATTATAACGTGATGGGGGTGGCGAAGGCGGCGCTCGAAGCGTCGATGCGGTATCTGGCGAACGATCTGGGGCCGCGGAAGATTCGCGTCAACGCGATTTCGGCGGGCGCGGTGAAGACGGCGTCGGCGCGCGCGGTGAAGGATCTTTCGGTGATGCTCGATGCCACGAAAGAGCATTCGCCTCTGCGGCATGTGACGGAGGCCGGCGAGGTGGGGGATGCGGCGGCGTTCCTCGCGAGCGATCTGAGCCGCGGGATTACCGGGAATGTGATTTATGTGGATTCGGGGATGCAGCTGCTGTAGCCGCGACCCCGGATTTCAGAACAGATCCGAGTGCGTTCCGGTGCGGACGAGGTGCCGTTCGTCACCGTCGATCTTGTAGATCAGCAGCCAGTCCGGTTCAACGTGGCAGTCGCGGAAGTGCTTCCAGTCGCCTGCGAGCGAATGGTCCTTATAGCGCGGAGGCAACGGGGTTCCCTCGACCAGCAGCAGGATCGCCTCCCGCAACTTCGCCATGTCCTTGCCGCGTTTTTGCGCGAGTTTCACGTCGCGCCGGAACTTCGCGCCTTCTACCGGGCTCAACACCGGATCAGATGCCCAGGTCTTTGAACAACGCGGCGGCGGAAGGGAGACGCTTTCCCTTGCCGGCGTCGGCGGCGCGCATGGCCTTCACGGTCGTCGCGTTCGGGATTTTCACATCGAATGGAAGAGCCTTCTCCGCGGCCACACGGACCAGCAGCATGCGTACGGCGTCGGACACGGAGATTCCCATCGCGGCCAGGGTTTTCGCAGCTCGCTGTTTGGTCTTTTCATCCACGCGAACGTGAACCATAGTGGTCGACATGATCGGTCTCTCTGAGATACATTGTATCTCATGACTGCGCCTTCCGAATCCGGCCCGTGGAAGCGACCCGCCAGAATGACTTGCCGGTACAGCGCCCGTGACTATTTTGGATATTTGAATCTGGCGGAGAGGGGGGGATTCGAACCCCCGGTAGAGCTTTAGACCCTACGACGGTTTAGCAAACCGCTGCTTTCGACCACTCAGCCACCTCTCCGTTGTTTTTGGGGCCTGAATTCAACTACTTGCGGTCCTTGTCACTATACCATATTCGCCCTTTTTACCCGACGCGGCACGATTGTCACTATTTTGTCACTGGTACCCAACCGCTCGACGGCCCGGCGCTTGGCATCGTCATTGGAATGAGCGTAGCGCAGGGTCGTGCTGATATTCGAATGGCCGAGCAGGTCCTTCACGGTTACTATGTCCACGCCGCATCGCGTGAGCCGGGAAGCGAAAGAATGGCGGAACATGTGCCACGTGACTTTCTTCAACCCGGCGCGATTAATTGCTGCATCGAGGGCTCCGCGGACGCTCTTGAAGCGATCGCCGGTCATCGGATTGTAGAACACATACGGTCCGTGCCGGACGGCATTCCGGGCCACGATCACGGCACAGGCCGAATCGTTGAGCGGCAGGCTGAGCATCTTGCGGTTTTTTTTGACGATCATTTTGAGGCGTTTTTCCTCGATATCGACTTCCTCCCATTTGAGATTGAAGATTTCATTCGTTCGGAGTCCGATGTTGAGCGCGAACAGGATCAGATCCCTGAGGTACGGCGGTGACGCTTCGAGCAACCGCCGCTCGTCGTCCTCGCTGAGCGTCCGGTATTGCAGGTTGTTTTCCGGCAGGAATTTCACCAGCCGGACGGGATTCGCGCCGTGATGCATGCCCCACCGCTCGGCCATGTTGAACATGTGCTTGAGCAATGCGGTTTCACGGTTGACGGTCGCCGGAGACACCTCCCTGGCGCGCTGCTGCTGGAATTCCTCCACCCTCAGCGGAGTGATCGAATCCAGATTCGGCGTACCAAGAAAGCTCTGAAGGTTTCCGTACATCTGCTCGTCCCGTTTCCAGGACCGTTTATGCATCCTGGCGTAAGCCAAATATCGCTCCCACAATTCCGACAGCGGAACACGCACGGGTTTCACGTACACGCCACGCTGCACCTCTGATACTCGCAAGGACAGAAACTTCTCCGCCTCACGTCTGTTTGCGGTGCCGGTCGATTCCTGCACCCGCTTTCCGTCCGCGTAATAATCCGCGTACCAGACACCGGCTTCTCTTCGTTGGTAGATCGCCATCAATGGCTCCTTCTACCCCTTGCCAGCCATACCCATTGTAATGGAGTGGGCTAACGAAGCGAGCACCTCGTCCGCATCGAACCGAAGGCAACGTCCGGCCTTGATATAGGGAATTCGCTTCAGGTACACCCAGTTATAGAGCGTGCCTTTGGCTATCGATAATCGCGCGGCTAATTCGTCGATATCGATCAGGACTCGCGGTGGTGCAATCAAATTCGTCATAATTAACCTCTCGGCAAAACGGCGTCTGTACCAGTTCGTTGAAGGACTTGCTGCGAACACGTGACGGGGGCGATTTTCAGCCCTGCCGGAATCCTTCCGCGTTGTTCTTCGGGTTCGTGATCATTTCGGAGCCTGCCTGCTGGTCTTTCCTGTAACAGCAGCCGCGTGCTGCCCCTGCTGATTCCTTGACGCTTCCAGCGGCGAATGGAATTCCTGAGGGTCGAGCGCCCACCAATACAAGAGTGCACCCAGAAGTACGCCGGCCAACAACACCGATCCAAGGTAGAGCCACTGCACCTGGCGCATTTCGTGGTTCCATTGGTCAATCGATTTCTTCGCGGCGTCCGCTCCGCTCACCACACGATCCAGCGCGCACGTGGCCTGGCTTCGCGACTCAATCAGTTGCTGGCGCAATTCGGCAATAACGTAAGCCTGTTGCGCCAACACTTGCCCGAGGCGGTCGCCTTGTTCCTTGAGCAGTCGCCCCGCCTCGGGAATTCCCGATTGCAGGAACTGCTCCCGTACGCCATCCGCGATTTCAGTGGCGAGCGCTTTCGGGCTAAGGCCCTGGGCGATCTCGGCAGGTAACTTCTTCAATCGGTCGCTGAGCTCCTGAAGATAGTCCGCGGTGGCTTTCACCGCACCAGTCATCTCGTCGCCATGCCGCTGGAACAGTGCCGTCAACTTCGCCCTTTCCTCGGCAACCAGCGCTGGCGTGCTACGAGTCAGCAGCGCAAGGTATCCCATCGAATACGCCAGATGTGCGATCTCATCGTCAGGCGGGAGCATG
>JBEKAQ010000102.1:0-16760 GCA_050015835.1 Bryobacteraceae bacterium
CTCACATGGAAATACATGCAATAGGAATTGATTTGGGCAAGACGTTGTTTCATCCGGTCGCGGTGGATGCAAAGGGCAACGTGGTGGTGCGCAAACGGTGCTCGCGCACCCAACTGCTGACCGATATGTGGGCATATCGCCCGTCGAACTGCTTTCAAGAAATCTGCCACACGGCGATCAACGCTTCGGGCCAAAATGCAAAGTAACGTAAATTACTTCCGAACACCCGACCTTACGGGCGCAATCCGGCTAACCGCTTGAAAACGAGCGCCTTAATAAGGATTTTGGCCGCCTTCAGGTATGGCTATTGTTGACTTAAAAAGGTCGCGTCGGCCTTTATTTTGTGGACACTGCGCTAGAACAATCCCTAATTCCACCGATAACAATACGTGAATCAATCAGCGACCTTTTCCCCGGCACCTTTTGCGAATCGCCACGCGAGTTCCTGGCACGGCGCGGGAATCGTTTGGCTGGTCTTTTCGGTTATGCTGCCCGCGCAGACCACAGCTCCTCCAACCGATCCGGGCGCGCCAGCCTCGGATCTCGCTTCGATGGACATCGAAGAGCTATTGAATCTCGATGTGACCACCGCGTCCCGGTTCACGGACAAGCTGTCGAATGCGCCGGGAATTATGTCAGTCGTGACCAATGACGAATTGCGCCGGTTTGGCGGAGTGACACTCGGCGAGATCCTGCAACGGGTGCCGGGATTGACCGTATCGAGCCAGTACTTCACCGACCGCAGCCTCATCGCGGCTCGCGGCGATCAGACGGGAACCACCGGGGGTCATATCCTCTTCCTGATCAATGGACGCCCGACGCGGGAGGTAATGGAGGGAGGAATTATTTCCGACCTGCTGGAATCGTTCCCCGTGGCGGCTTTGGAACGGATCGAAATTATCGAGGGCCCGGGCTCGGTCCTCTATGGGTCGAATGCCTTCGCGGCCGTGATCAATCTGATCACGCTGAAGGCGGAAAAGAGCCGGGGTTCGGTGCAGGCTATGGGCGGAGCCGGCGGAGCGCTGTCGTCTTCGATGAGCGGCACGTACAAACGCGGCGACCTGAGCGCCGTTGCGGCCGGCCAGATTCACGACGCGCCGGATTGGCCAGTTACCTACAACGTTCCTCCTTCCGAAAGGAACCTTTCTTTTGCGCCGCATGTGCCGGCTACGCAGGACGTGACCGTGGAGGACCGCGGTTCGGGCGGTTACCTGGGGATGAATTATAAGGACTTCAGTTTCATGTCGGCGTTCACGGAATGGCAGTCCACGGCTTTTGTCCAGGGAACGGTTGGCGAAACACGGATGACGAGAGTCTTCGGAAATCTCGGCTATGACCATAAAGTCACTCAAGACTGGGATATGACCTTCAACCTGACTTTCACGCGAACGACGTTCAACGAAGTTCCGTATCCCAACGCCAACAGGGATTCGAGTGAACTGATTGCCGAATGGACAAATCTGATCACGCTTACCCAAAGAGACCGGTTGACGGCCGGGGCGTTGTTCAGCCACATAGACGGCATTGAGTTATTTACCGGCACGCCAAGCGCGATCGCGGCGGAGGGAAGCCGGGACAGCGGCGCAGTTTACGCCCAGATCGACCATCAATTGTGGGACGATTGGAAGCTGATCGGCGGTTTTCAGACCAACAAGATCGGCAATATTCCGCTCGACACAGTTCCGCGAGGCGGAGTCATCTGGACCCCATCGTCCTGGGCCAGCGTCAAAGCGCTGTACGGCGAGGCTTTTCGCGCGCCGGCTCTCGATGAATTGCTGCTGAACCGTCCCGGAGTGGTGGGCAACCCCAATCTGGGTAGTGGGTCAGTTTGAATTTTAGCGCTCTTGACCCGTCCGCGCACGTTGGGATAATGGGACCAGCCATGCCAGACCGCCCGAAAACCCGCCCACGCGATCCGATTCAGCTTGCCCGCCAAGTGTTTCTGGAGTCCATCGGGGAAGCCCCTCGAACCGAACCGCCCACCAAGAAAGACCCGGCTGCCGTGGCACTGGGGCGCAAGGGCGGAATCGCTCGGGCCGCTGCGCTGCCAGCAAAGAAGCGGGCGCAGATCGCAGCCAAAGGCGCTAAAGCGCGATGGAATCCCAAGCCCTGAATTCAGGGCCATCGCAACGACTCATCCATCAATGTATTTGCTGTTTTGGTGGCCTCTTCCGGGGTGATCCCCACCCCGGAAGACTTGTCACAAGTAGGATGATCGCCCGAAACGCCTACGTACAGAGTGCACCGAACGATTAGCCTGTGCTCCTGCGCATCAAAAACCTCACGAACAGAAACAGAATCTTTATCGACGCCAACCATTTCTACGTAGCAACGGTTGTTTGCGGCATCGTAGTGATTCAAGAATTCAAGGTTTTCATTGACTCCCTTTGATGGCGGCGCGAGGACGGCACCGGCAGGGCGGTCACTACGGAGGATTCGGTCCTCAAAAGCATTCGCAAGGACCGAGCACTGGCTTCGGATTTCGAAGAGATGATCCGGCGTCGGCTTCTGTTGGCCGCATGAGGCTATCAGAGATGCTGCGACAATTGCCAAGGGGTAATGGTAAAGTGTCTTCACGGGGTACACTGCCCCCCTCCCATAGCGGATTGGGTGTTCGCGGTCTGAACCACTGCGAAACCGGAGGCTATGCGGAACGTTGATCTTCGCGCACAATCCAATTCTACAGGAGAACTGCGTGAAAGTGACGATTGGCGTAAACCGAAAAGCCATAAGCGGCATGACGGACAAGATTCTATTAGCCCTCGATCCCAAGCGGAGGACTGAATCCGCTGCTGCCCTCGACATAGCTTCTATACTTTTTTCCGCCGGGGCTTCGCTGGGACCTCTGGTGGAATCGAAGGAAAGCGTGACGGAAGTTCAAGAATCGCGTTCTCGATATCGCCCAAGGCAGAGAGGATCTGTCCGAGCAGTTTGATGATCTGATCTTCTTGGGTCAATTGCGGCATCCCGGCAGTCTATCAAGCCGGTAAGCAATCAGTCAATTTAACGTGTTTGGTATTGACCTTTTGCTTAGCGCTAAGCTATACTGGATTCATGAACAAGCTTGATACGGCCCGTCGCTCACAGATCGTTTCCGCTATCGTTGAGGGCTGCTCGATTCGCTCCATCGTTCGTATGACGGGCGCATCCAAGAACACCGTGGCCAAGCTCCTGGTGGAACTCGGAAACGCCTGCTCGAATTACATGAACGAACATCTGACCAATCTGGCGTGTGAACGTCTTCAGGTTGATGAGATGTGGAGTTTCGTGGGCTGCAAGCAGAAGAACGCGACCGCCGCCAAAGTAGAGAAAGATGGCATTTGCGGCGACGTGTGGGCATGGATCGCAATCGACGCAGATACCAAGCTCGTTCCGTGCTTCATGCTCGGGATGCGCGATCCGATAACGGCCAATCTATTCATGGAAGACCTTGCGGGCCGTCTTGCTAACCGGGTTCAGCTTACGACCGATGGACTGAAGTGCTACCTTAGCGCCGTCAAGAACGCCTTTGGCAACGATATTGACTATGCCATGCTCATCAAGATTTACGGCGAGATCGATACTGAAGGCCAGCGCCGGTACAGCCCTGCAAAGTGCATCGGCCGCGAAACGAAGCGCATCAAGGGCAACCCAGACCCAAAGCACATCAGCACGTCCTATGTCGAACGCCAGAACCTCACTGTGCGCATGTCTCTGCGCCGGTTCACCCGCTTGACCAACGCGTTTTCAAAGAAGGTCGAGAGCCACGCCGCCGCACTGGCAATCTTCTACATGCACTACAACTTCGTAAGGATTCACCAGACGTTGCGGGTTACGCCCGCGATGGCCGCTGGAGTAACCCCTGTCCTTTGGTCGGTTGAGGACATGGTTAACCTTCTGGGTTAACCATGATGGACTTCCGAGCTGCCTTGATTCCGGCCCCAAGTTTTTCCAGCATCACATCGAACACTTCATCAGGCATACCGCGATTGATGCACCCGTATACCAATGGCGTTATAAGATCATAAAGACCCCATAGGAACGGTCCGTCTGCGACCGTTACCGGAGAGGCCTCACCGAACCCATTTATCAGCAGGTGCATATTGGTATCCCCTCCGCATCCCTCTGCGTAATCCTTGGTTTCTTTGAAAATGTGAAGCGCCAACGGAGCGAACACTTCAACCGGAGCGTTTACCTTGTGAAGGTGGGTTGACAGGCATGTAGCGATTGATCCGCCGCTTCCGATACACTTAAATTTAGGGACGGGATAAAGGTCATAGTTGCAAAGGTGCAAGATCGCGGTATTTCCGCCCCAGTCCTTGACGGCGAAAAGAAAGTCCGCGCGTTGACTTGAGTCGTTTGTCTCATTTACCAGTTCCCTGTACCATTCCCATCTGGCAACCTGGCGGATTGCATCTTTCACGTCATCGATAGACATCAAGTCATCGAACGTCTTAGATACCAATAAGCGATCTGCGAATTCCTTGATCTTATAGAAGAGTCCCGACCCGGCCATCACGAGGCACGACGGGGCGTTCCCTGGCGGAGTGCAAATGAAAAGCTTGCAGTCGTGTTTTGTATCGTCTCCGCTGACGGCGGTATCGGCACCCAAAATGATCCCATCCGAGCATCGAAAGGCCGCCGCAATCGTCATACCAGGATTGTACCTGACTCTTTTTCTTAGCGGTAAGTTCCGAAGGATGAGACTTGGGACCGGACGCGGGGTGTTTTCCATCCTGTCAATCCCCCTCTTTTTCAAACTGACCCACTACCCCAATCTGCTTCCGGAGAAGGTGGGAACTTTCGATCTCGGCATCGGTTTTCAGCGCAACCGCATCCAGGCGGGCGTGGATTATTTCCACAGCAGACAGACCAACACTATCGTTACCGTCGGCGGGAAGCCGGCTCATTACGCCAATCTTGGTGAAATCACTTTCGATGGCTTCGAAGCGGAGGGAAAGTATTATTTCCGCAAAGACTTCTTCGCGCAGGGGTCGGTACTCTACCAGACCAACATGAATGGGAACGGGACGACGGATGTGACGCCGATCCCCAACCTCAGCTTTAAAGGGGGGGTTAGCTACGAGCGCAGGCGGGGACTGAGCGTAAGCCTGTTCGAAGTTTCGGACGGCGCCATCACCGGTTACACCAATGCCGTGAACCTGCAGCAGGGGTCGCATAACGTTCTCAACGGGCACCTGCGCTACGACCTTACGAAGTATTTTCCCTTTAACGCCGGCTATAGCGCGGCTCTTGTGGTGAACGGGACGAATCTGACCAACCACACGGTATGGCTGCCAGGCTGGGGATTTACCAGCATAGACACTATTCCGGTGGAGCAAGGGCGCGTCGTTTACGCGGGTTTTGAGTTCTCGGCAAGGGAGAAACAATAGACCGGATATGCCGCGGGAGAATCATATGGCGGTGGTGAGTTACGAGGGAACGCCATGTGTCTGCGCCTGATTCCCGCGCTGATTCTGACACTGGGGCTCACCGCCGCCGGGAACGAGCGTCCGCCGGACGAATATCGGGTCAAGGCAGCGTTTCTGTTCAACTTCGCCAAATTCGTCGAGTGGCCTCCGGAAGCGTTTGCGGACCCCAATGAAGCTCTGGTAGTGTGCGTACTCGGGGAGGACCCGTTCGGCCACGCGCTCGACGAATTGGCGATGGGTAAGAGGATTGAAGGACGGGTACTCGCGATACGCCGGATCTCCGATGCCCACTTAGCCAAGGGGTGCCGGATGCTGTTTGTGAGCTCTTCGGAGCACAAGCGCGTGCTGTCCGTTCTCGACTCGCTGGGGGAGCCGGGCGTTCTGACGGTCGGCGAATCGGATAGTGCGACCTCAGAGGGCATGATCATCAGCTTCACTCTCGAAAACGGCAAAGTTCGTTTTGCTATCAACGTGGCGGCGGCGGAACGAGAAAAGCTCCGGTTGAGTTCGCGGCTTTTGAGCCTCGCTACGAGGGTAAGAAAGTAGCTCATGAGATGGTTCGGAAACACGGCCGTAGCCACGGCGTTTGCGAACAGGTCCATTGGCGTGAGGCTATCGCTGCTGATTGTCCTGAACAGCAGTCTTGCCCTGATGTTGGCGGGATTCGCGCTGTTCGGCTACGAAAGCTTTCTGCAGCGGGGCGCGGCGTCGCGCCAGTTATCCGCTCAGGCAGGTATTATTGCCGAAAGCAGCACCGCGGCGCTGAGCTTCGGCGACGAACGTGCAGCCGCCCAAACGCTGGCAGCCCTGCGCGGCGATTCGAGTGTGGCGGAAGGTGTCATCTACGACGGTAACCAACGTCCTTTTTCGCGGTATCTGCGGGCGCCATCCCCGGCCGGCAGTTCCGCGCCGCCATTGCGGAACGCCGGCATCTACTTCGAGAACGGGACGGTACTCGTATTCCAGCCGATCCGCCTGGGAGGAGAGGAAATCGGGACGATCTTGCTTAAATCGAACAACGACGTCCGGGCGCGGCTCCGACAGTACATCGGAATTGTCTGTCTCGTGCTGTTGTTTTCTCAAGCGTTGGCTCTGACACTCAGTTCCCGTATGCAGAGGACGATTACAGCGCCGATCATCGAACTTTCGCGAGTGGCGCGCACCGTTTCATCCGACAAGAATTACGCCATCCGGGCCAACCGGTACGCAAAGGGGGAGATCGGGATGCTGATCGACTCTTTCAATCACATGCTGTCGCAAATCGAAATTCGCGAACTGGCACGCAAGGCGGCGGAGGAATTGCTGCGTGAGAGCGAGGAGCGCTACGCGCTGGCGGCACGTGGCGCCAGGGACGGGCTGTGGGACTGGAAGCTTTCAAGCGGCAAAGTCTATTTTTCCTCACGCTGGAATCAGATGCTGGGATACCCGGATCGCGAACACCGGTCCGATCCGGAAGAATGGTTCCGCCTGATTCACCCGGCCGATCGAGAACGGGTGATGGCTGAGATCGCGGCTCACCGCGAAGGAAGGACCTCGGAATTTACCAGCGAATACCGAATGCGTCACAAGAACGGCGCGTATATCTGGGTGCTGAGCCGCGGTATAGCCGTGAGGAACGGCGATGGAATCGCCATCCGTATAGCCGGGTCCCAAACAGACATCACCGAGGGCAAGGTTGCCGACACACTGACGGCACTCCCCAATCGTCTTTATTTCCTGGATAAGCTGGAATGCTCATTCGACGCGGCTTGCCAAAGCGGGCGTCGCTTCGCGGTGCTTTTCCTCGATCTGGACCGCTTCAAACTGATCAACGACAGCTTAGGGCACGCAGCGGGCGACGAGTTACTGATCGAAGTGGCCGGGCGATTGCGGTCGAGCGTAAGGAACGGATGGGAAACCCGGCAGTCGGTGGTCGCCCGCCTCGGCGGCGATGAGTTCGCGATTCTGCTCGGCGATACACAGGACGACCCGGCGGACGCCGGAATGGTCGCGCAGCGTGTTCTCAACGAATTCGAAGCGCCCTTTTGTGTGGAGGGACACCAGGTATTTGCTACCGTCAGTATCGGGATCGCGCTCAGTTCCTCGGGCGAAACGCCGGAAGATCTGTTGCGCAATGCGGACACCGCCATGTACCACGCCAAGGCGGCAGGCAAGGCGCGTTTTGCAGTTTTCGACGCGGGAATGCGCAGGCAGGCCGTGGCGCGCCTCGAAATCGAAGCAGGACTAAGGAAGGCCATCGACGAACGGCAAATGCTGCTCTACTACCAACCTGAGGTGTCCGTCAACAACCGGCGCATCACAGGCTACGAGGCGCTGATTCGGTGGAATCACCCGGCGTTCAGTATCCTTCCACCGAGCAGATTCATTGCGCTCGCGGAAGAAAGCGATCTGATTATTCTGCTCGGAAGGTGGGTCCTCAAAGAAGCTTGCCGGCAGATGGCGGAGTGGCATAAGAAATTCACATTCGACCCACCGCTTACGGTCAGCGTCAATATTTCTCCCAAACATCTGAACGACGCGGGGCTGGTTGAGGATGTGGAGCGCGCCCTTTACGATACCGGCCTCGAGGCGAGATATCTGAAGCTGGAGGTGACCGAAAGCTCCATTATGCACGACCCGGAGAAGTCGATTGCCACCCTCCGCCGGCTGAAACTCATGGGTATCGGGCTGGAGATCGACGATTTCGGAACCGGATACTCCTCACTGAGCTACCTGCAGAAGCTTCCGTTCGACACCGTAAAGGTGGATCGGTCGTTTATCAGCGAACTCGGCATCAGCGCGGAGAGTGCGGAAATCGTCAGGACCATTGCCGAACTGGCACGCTCTCTGGACATGAAGGTCGTGGCAGAAGGCGTGGAGACCGAAGATCAGCTGCAGAAGGTGATTGAGCTCGGGTGCGGGTACGTTCAGGGCTATTACTTCTCACAACCGGCCAGCGCAACGACAACCCAGGCCCTGATGAAAGAGAGCCATGAGCTACAGAGGGGTTTCGCCCTCCTTGCAGGAACCGAAGCCGGGATCGTCGGGGATCCCATTCAGACGGGGATGTCGGTGGCTGCCGACAAGATCGTCTTCAGCATGATGGAGCAAACCGGCAATATCCGGATGAAGGATCTGCCGCAATGACCGGCCGCTTAATCTCGGCGTGCGAGATGTCGGGAATATGGCTCTCCTCGCAAAAGTCCCGAACGACCGGCTGCTCGGAAGTAATCCAGTGAGTGCGCCGAAATCTAAACAAAACATCAATAAGGTAAGAGTGCCCGACCATCCTGGAACGATCCGGCCAACCGCATGAAAAAGAGCTTCTTAACAGGGAATTATGCCGTTTTCAGGTCGCGCTTTGGGCTGAAGGATCTTCGATGAGCGGTTTTTCGCCGACGCGGTCTTATCTTGTTCGCTCCGGTTGCTCAGAACACCTTCATCCCTATCATGCCGCGAGCGCCGGGCCATGCGGGCTGTTGTAAGACGCGGCTTTCGCCCACGATCACGGGTTTTTTCCGCGACGTTAATTTTCATATGTAAGAGTAAGTACCATGCTTAAGAATCGAATTCTCACCACCGCCGTTGGTGCCGCCCTGCTCATCGGCGGTTATGCCGTCGCCCAGCAGCCGGCCCCCAAGAAAAATATTTCCGCAGCCAATCATCCGAACCTCGCAGCCGCACAACGGCTGACCGCGCAGGCATTTGCGAAGATTACGGCCGCCCAGGAAGCCAACGAATTCGATTTGGCCGGCCACGCGGCCAAAGCCAAGACTCTGTTGGATCAGGCAAACAACGAACTTAAGCAGGCGGCCGAAACATCCAACGCCAACCAGAAGAAACGCCAGTAAATTCCTTGAAGAGAAACGTCTCGCCTGTCCGGCACCCTGACCGGAGCGGGAGTTCATCTTCTCCTTCTCGACGATGCGGACCGAACGACGTGCCTTCCGTCCACCATCCGATTCGGGACGGAAGGCGGCCAACCGGGAGTTGAACACGCGAAATTACCTCATTCTGCCCGGCTGGTCTGAAAGTCCTATATCATTTCATGAGGGTAGAATTGATCGATCAGGTTCAAGCTATTGGCTTCGTCGAAGCCATTCGCAACGCACGCGGAAGACGATTTCTGGGGTGGTGAGGAAGCATGCATTTCGCTCACCGGGCAGTTTACCGCTCAAGCGCTTCAGGGCCTCACGGACTTCTCGCACGTCGAGGTTCTATACCTCCTCCATGAGGTTGAGCCGTCCAAAACGGTCACTGGTGCGCGGCACCCGAGAAACAATAAGGAATGGCCAGCAGTCGGCATCTTCGCCCAGCGAGGCAAGAACCGACCCAATCGCATCGGGAGCACTATTTGTCGGGTGATCCGAGTCGAGGGCACCACGCTGTATGTCTCCGAACTCGACGCGATAAACGGAACGCCCGTGCTCGACATAAAGCCGGTGATGGTCGAGTTCCTCCCGCGACAAGAGGTTCACCAGCCAGCTTGGTCGCATGAGCTCATGCGACAGTATTGGGAGTTGAAACGATAGCTCCCGACCGAGATTCCGTCAGTAATCCGGCGACAGCGCCGAAAATTCAAATAGAACCCAATAATAACTGACGAGCGGCCCGACCTTCCAGGCACAATCGACTTGTGGAAAGATGTTTTCAGGTGACGATGAAAATATTCGGCACGACGCTGATTCTTATTTGCCTGCCGTTCGTTCCGGTGTGGGCGCAGAGCACGCCGTCGATCACGTCGGTGGCGAATGCCGCGGGCGGCTCGCCGACTATCGCTCCGAATACTTTTGTCGCTGTCAAAGGGCTGAACCTGTCGCAGCCGGGCGATTCACGCACCTGGCTTGCGTCTGATTTCATCAATAATCAAATGCCGACGGCGCTCGATGGCATCAGCGTGACGGTGAACAGCAAGAGCGCCTTTGTGGAGTACATCAGTCCGACGCAGATCAATATCCTGACCCCGCCCGATACGATGCCTTCGACCGTCCCGATACAGGTCACCAATAACGGCGTTGTGAGCGCGGTGGTGCAGGTTCCGGCGCAGCCGGTTTCGCCGTCGTTTTTTTTGTTCAGCGGGCCGTATGTTGCCGCGACGCACGTGGACGGGAGTTTTCTGGGCCCGACGACGCTGATTCCTGGAGTGACGACGCCAGCGAAACCGGGCGAGATTGTGGTGTTGTACGGCACCGGCTGCGGCGCGACAACGCCGCCGGTGGTGAGCGGATCGGCCACGCAAACAGGGGTGCTCTCGCCGTTGCCCGTGGTGACGATCGGTGGCACAGCGGCGCAGGTGCAGTTCGCGGGGCTGGTGGCGCCCGGGGAGTTTCAGTTCAACGTGGCGGTGCCGTCGAATGCACCGAGCGGCGATAACACCGTGACGTTAACGTGCAACGGCGGATCGACGCTGCCGGTAGCTACGATCGCGGTGCAGGGTTCCGCGGCCGCGCCGACATCGCTGACGTTTTACGTGGCGCCGAACGGCAACGATTTCTGGAGCGGGCGGCTTCCCGTTCCTAATGCCGCGGGCACCGATGGTCCATTCGCAACGTTCGACCGCGCTCGTTTGCTGGTTCGGGTGACGGACAAAGCGGGGCTGAGCCAGGTGAACGTGCAGTTCCGCGCGGGGACTTACTACCTTCCCGCGACCGAGATGTTTACGGCGGCCGATTCCGGCACGGCGGCGATGCCGATTGTCTACCAGAGCTATCCTGGCGAAGCGCCGGTGATCAGCGGGGGTGCGCGGGTACAGAACTGGACCAATACCGGCGGCAACACATGGAAGACTACGCTGCCCGCATCCGCGCAATATTTCGAGAATCTGTTTTACAACGGCGTGCGGCGCCTTCGGCCGCGGCTGGGAGTGTCGGCCGGCAATAACCTTGGCACCTATTACCGGGTCGCCAATACGATCTATCTGAATTCGCCTGCGCCGCCGGCCGCAGCGCCAAATGCCAACTGCGCGGTGTATGTCACTGGCAGCGGATGGGAATGTTTCGACCGGTTCCAGTACACCTCGACGGACCCGATCGCGAGCACGTGGAAGAACCTCTCTCCGCCCGCGGGCAATCCCTGTGGCCAGCCCGCCGGGCCAAAGGCACTGATCGGTGACATCGAACTGGTGGACTTTGAGAAGTACGACGCTTCCAAGATGCGGATCAGTTGCGTGGATACCGTCAACCAGATTATTTACCTGACCGGTCAGGCGCTGGTGGATGCGAGTCTGTACGACGTGCAGGGCTTTATTCCCGCCCATCGGTATCTGGTGGAGAACGTTCAGGACGAACTCACGCAGCCCGGCCAATGGTTCCTGGATCGCTCGACGACTCCGTGGACACTGACCTATCTGGCCAATCCCGGCGAGAATCCCAACAGCGATACGGTGGTTATTCCTCAGCTCACGCAGGTTCTGGTGGCGTCGAATCTGCAATACGTTACGTTCCAGGGTCTGACCTTTGAACACGACAACTACACCGTTCCCGCATTAGGGCACGCCGACATCGAAATTCCCCCCGACGTGAGCGCGGCGGTATCCTTCCAGAATTCCCAGCACATCACTTTCGACTCCGGCATGGTAACGCAGACATCCGGCGCGGGACTGGAATTCCTTTCCTGTCTCAATACGTTTATTTCCCGATGCATTGACAACAGCCTCAGCGCGGTTAACGCAAACAACGTGGTTGAGAACAGCGCATTCTACGATCTGGGCGAAGATGGCGTGCGCCTTGGGATACAGGCCCTCTCAATCGACACGATGACCAACGTCCCGCAGTTCACTACCGTCGAGAACAACGTGGTGGAAGGCTACGGGCGCGTATACCCGAATGCGTGGGGCATCTCGCAGGGCGACGGACACGACAATACCTACACGCACAACGACGTGTATGACGGTTATCACACTGCCATCGGCATCTGCCAATGCATAGCTACCGAGCCACCCTCCGGCGGCGCGTTTAACAATACTATCTCGTACAACCACGTTTACAACCTGTTTCAGGGAATCATGAACGACGCCGGATCGGTGTACCTCGCGGGCGGCAACGCCGCCTTCACGGCACCCGGCAATAAGATCCTCAACAACAAAGTACATGACGTCAGCGACGCATCCGCTCTGGACGCGGACGGGTACGGCGGCCACGGGATCTATCTCGATACCCAGACGGGCCTGGTGGATGTGGCGAATAACCTTGTCTACCGGGTCTCGGGCTCCGATCTGAACTTCCCCATGACTCCGCCGGCTCCGAATGAGGCGAACACCGTCAGGAACAATATTTTCGCGTTCGCTCGCCTGTCCGCGATCAATGATGGCAATCCCTATCCGACGGGAAGTGTGCCGCCCACTGCCATCCAGACCTTTGTCGCCAGCAACAATCTGTTCTACTTCGACCGCAATTCCGCATCATCTCCTGTGTACTATGTCCAGGGCGGTTGCACTTACAGCGGCGGATTCGCATATACGCAGTACCAGGATTGGAGCAGCAACCTGTATTGGCGGACTGACGGGGCGTTTGCCACCGATAGCCAGGCATTTCACGTTCAGCCGAGTGCCGGCGCCGGTTCGTCGCCCTGCACGAGTAATACGGCTAAGTGGACGTTTTATACGTTTGGCGGCTGGCAGAAAACCGGAGAGGATGCGCAAAGCGTGGTGCAGAACCCCGGCTTTAACAATCCGGCTTACCCGGCGGACGATTATTCGCTGCCGAAGGGATCGCCCGGAGTGGGATTCGTCGTGTTTGACCCAACTCAGGCCGGCCGGTCGAATCCGGTGATCATGCCGCCCGCGGTTCCGGCGACGTTTCCGACGAAGCCTTTTAATCAGGCTACGGATTATTAGGAACCAACAGACCGCAAACCCTCCATCACGACGGCCCAGGTGGACGCATATTCCACGGCCCGTGGGTCGCCCGCAGCCTTACGTAGATAGCGGTAGTACCCGTACTCGGGGGCTGGAACCGCGGCCGGGAATCCGTTTTACTGAGACAAGACACACCTGATCTGTCGGAGGATCACGGCGTGAGGAGGTCATACTCCGGGGCGGGTAAGCCGTATGTGCTCACCCGCTCTTTCAATTCGCAGCCTGCTTGTGGGTTAACCTTCGCATCCTTGCGGAAATTGCGCTCGGCCTCCTTGCAGTCGATTCCCGGTATTCGGGAAAGATTGCTCCCGAGCGACCGGCATTCCGGAAAACAATCCGGCCAACACGTTTCGAATGAGAGCGCTATCTGAGATTTCCACCGCGATTCGGCGTGTGACGTTGCTTGCTCAGTGGCACGCGCCTCCGTTACAATCGCCGCTGTGGATCGTGCTTGGATATCTCAGGCGGAAGATGAATCGATGAATAAAATTGGACTGCCCATTTTGAGTCGCATGCTGATCACTTCGGTACTGACTGCTGTCGCGATTACGCAGATGCCTGCGCAGCAGGCCGGGCCGCCCCAGGGCGGAACACCTCAGGGCACGCCCGCGGGCCGCGGCGCTCTTCCTCCGCGAGTTCCGATGGGCGCAACTCCGAAGCCTGCCATCCCGAACGCCCAGGCAGTGCGGTCCTGCGCGAGCCTTGCGACGATCGACCTGCCGAACACGATGATCGAGTCAGCCGCAGTCGACCCGAATAATCCCGGCATATGCAAAATCACAGCGGTCACGACGCATCCGCCGATGGGGGACAAGGTCAGGATCTGGATTGGCCTACCCACGTCAAACTGGAACGGCAGGTTTGTCGGGATCGGAGGTGGCGGCTTTGTTGGCGGCAGCGCGACCGGCGTGAATGAGCCGGTGTCTCTCGGTTACGCTTCGGGCTCCACCGACACTGGACACGAAGGCGGCAGCGGCAGCTTTGCTGTGGACGCGAATGGTCGGCTCAACTGGCAGGCCATCCGGGACAACGCACATGTCGGGATTCACGAGATGACGGTTACCGGCAAGGCGCTCACGAAGGCGATGTACGGGGCGGATCCCAGGTATTCCTATTGGTACGGGTGTTCGACCGGCGGACGGCAGGGACTCATGGAAGCGCAGCGTTATCCCCTGGACTACAACGGTGTCGTCGCGGGCGCACCCGCCATCAACTGGCCAAAGCTCATAATGCAGTCGATCTGGGGTGGGATGCTGATGAACGCCACCGGTACCGTGGTGCCCGCCTGCAAGCTTGCCGCTGCCACCACAGCGGCGATCGATGCCTGCGATGCGATTGACGGCGTGAAGGACGGCGTCATCGAAGATCCCAAACGATGCAACTTTGACCCGAAGTCGCTGATCGGAACGCCTGCGGGCGAGTGCGGCTCATTCACAGCCGCCGATGCGGAATTGATCCGCAAAATTTGGGATGGTCCGCGGCGCGAGGATGATGGGAGCTTTCTTTGGTACGGCCAGCTACGTGGGGCCGACCTCGGCGCGTTGTCAGCCAGCCGCGGCACGCCTTTGAAGCCCGTGGGATTCCCATTCACGGTGGACTGGCTGAGATACTGGATCACTCAAGATCCGCAGTTGGACTGGACTACGATGACCCCCGCGGCCTATGAGCGCTACTGGGATCAATCCGGAGAGCAATACGGCATGGTCATCGGAACAGATAACCCCGATCTCTCCGCCTTCCGCGATCACGGCGGCAAGACAATCATCTGGCACGGCTGGGCAGACCAGCTGATTTCCGCCGACGGCACGATCGATTACTACAAGAGGGTGCAGCAGCAGATGGGAGGCGCGGACAAGGTCTCGCAGTTTGCACGGCTGTACATGGCCCCCGGCGTGGCTCATTGCGGCGGGGGTGCCGGACCGAATCCCTACGGTCAGCTGGACGCCCTGCTTTCGTGGGTGGAAAGAGGCAAAGCCCCCGCGACATTAACGGCCGCCCGCCGCGACCAGACTGGCGCAATCACCCGATCAAGGCCGCTGTGCCAGTATCCACTCGTCGCCAGGTACAAGGGAACCGGAAGCTCGGACGACGCAGCGAATTTCACATGCAGCTCCGGTTTTTAGGAGCTCTGGCTCGCTGGCAGCTGCCGACGTGCGGAAGTGAAAGGGCCCGCGTTCCGCACGGATTCCTACGGAAACTATCCGCTTTCGAGTTGCCAGGCCGCGCACAGGATAGCCTTGGGGGGGGCGTCTCGTTCGCTACCGATAAATATTATCGAGCCCCGAGTTTCTATGGCCGACGAACATATTTGGGGTCCACGTTTTGTGAAAGAAAGGTTCGGAATTCGCGCCGGTACTTTGGAAGTCGGAGTTTGCCGCGAACCGTGCGCTTGTCGGTAAACTTGATCTCCGACGAGGGATTGAAGTACGCGACGGCGTTCTGCCGCGTCAGGACGAAGGGTGCACAACCGTTCTGCAACAGGATACCGCTCGCGATCAAGGATCCAGTGCGGTGATTCCCTTCCTGATACAGCTGCGGCTGGCTGAGCACACCGACATAAACTTGCGCCGCGACCTTGTAGGGGTTTTCAGTCCCGTGCTTGCGATACCATTGGCGGATGGGCTTGACGTATTGGCTAAAATTGGCGAAGAACTGCTTGCGCGTCGTGGAGATGTGTCGACCGTAGGCGCGGGCGTCATATCCGCGGCCGAGCAGCACGAGGTGATTGAGCTGCAACAGCGCCTCGAGTCCTTCGTCGCTGAACAAGTCGACACTTTGCTGGACTACAGCGTCGAGAAACTCGTAGGCCGCGATCATGTTCTGCCGTACTACGTCAGTGAAGTCATCTCGCCGCAAGTTAAGTACGGCATTGATCGCCGGGAAGTGGCGCTGCACATCAATTAACTCATCTTCGATGCGCCCAAGGCGCAAGCCCAGAGGTCTGAACGGCACGTGCTGCAGTAGAACACATTCGCGGCGCCGTTTTCAATCGGGCAGAGGCCAAAGGCGATTATCTACTGGAGCGGGCGCTGAAGCACGGCCGAGTTGGCGGACGCCCGCAGCTGGTGCGCCGAAGATTCTTAGAGAATTAGCCGCGTAGTCCGCGTGATCGAACTTACCCAGTGCGGCGCCCAAGGGCGAACCCGACGAAGGCAATCTCGGGGACATGAAACTGACACTGAAGCGTTACCATGAGAGTTTGGAAGGCGCTCACAAACTCGGCTCGTGGGGGACAGGGAATCCAAACCACGTGGCCTTTAGTCCGAGAGCCGGCGACCCGTAGCCATCATTGGAGATGTTCTCTACAACGGCTCGAATTGGATAGCAGAGGGCGATCCGGATCGGCGGCAATTTCCAACGCCGGGTGAGGCTGCTGAATACGGATTTGCAACCCTATGGAGGGGAAGCGAACCGGACGATCCCTTCTGGGCGGATAAAACTCCCGGACGACCGGCATTCCGGAAGTAATCCGCATGGACTGATACTTTGTCTACTTGCCCCAGTCCTTCAAGGGG
>JBEKAQ010000103.1:0-16684 GCA_050015835.1 Bryobacteraceae bacterium
ACTTGCCAATATCGAATCGGTGAAACCCGAACGGCTCCACCGTCTGGCCGACTGGCACAAGTTCATGATTGCCGCATTCCCGGCCATGGGCTTTGAAGACGGCCTGCTCGATCAGATGCTTTCGGACAACCGGGCGAACGCGGCGGAAAGCGTTATCGAAAGCTCATGGGTGGCGCAGGCGGTCGTAGAACTCATGAAGACACGCCCCGAAGTGTCCGCTACGCCCACCGTATTGTTCGACGCGCTCCGTGACGTGGCGCGCGACCGAGTCCGATTCGATGAAAAGAATTGGCCGAAGAACCCGCAAGTGCTTAGCGCCGAATTGAGGCGGCTGGCATCGGATCTGGGTCATCGTGGCATTCGGATCGACTTCCCCCGCAGCGGAGAGCGCCGCTCTATTGTCATTCGGCGTGACGCAGATGACGCAGTCGAAAATACTGCGTCACACACTGCGTCACTCGATAAGTAGCTGATATGCAAGGGGGTTGGGGAAATGTGTGACGCAGTGACGCACTGTTCTCTCTTTCCTGAAAAAAAGAAGAAAGGAAAGAGAAAGGGGAAGAGACTCTATGGAAACGGTCCGTCACTGCGTCACAGCGTCACTGCGTCACCGGCGCGGGAAGAGTTCAATAAGTGAACACGGCGCGGGTGAAAACGGCGAAATTCTGCCTTAAACGCGGGAACAACGGATGAGCAAAATACCGGAACTGTTGACAAGGGACGAGGTTGCGAGGCGTCTTGGCGTCTCCCCTTCGACGTTGGACAACTGGCGATCAAAACGCAAAGGTCCGCCGTATGTAAAGGCGGGTGGCGTAATCCGGTACCCAGACGACCTCTTCGCCGCGTACATTGAAAATCAGACGATCTTCACGAATCAGGAGATTTCACAGCATGCGGAAGAGCAACGGAAAGTGGTACGTGCGGTTCGAGGTGGACGGCGTAGAGTATTCGAAACCAACCGGTTTGGAGGCCACCGAACGAAATCGGCGCAAGGCCGAGCAGATGGAGGCGCAGGCCCGGCAACTGGTGATCGAAGGAAAATCCCACTACCTGAAAATCAAGTCCATCCCGTTCAATGAAGGCGCTGCCGGATTCCTGCAATGGGCTGAGGGCGAGTACCCCGCCGACAAGCGCGGGACGTACCTGCGAATTCGAAGCTCCTTCGCTTTCGCCCGCAAGTATTTCGACCGGGCCATCGTGAGCGGGATCACCGAGGGCGACATTGAGGACTTCAAGGCGCAACGGCGGAAGATGGGCGTCAAGGAGATTTCGATCCGTCATGATCTCCATGCGTTGAGCTTGTTCTATCAGTATGCGGTGAAGAAGCACTGGGCAAGGGAGAACGTCATTCGGAAAGTGGAGATTCCATCAGACGCCGACGCCGTGAGAATGAACGTGTTGACTGCCGAGCAGGAGAAGCTTTACTTTGCAACCTGCCTGTGGATGGACAGGGCTTCACGATTCCAGGCGTCAATGAACGGCGTCTGTGAAAGCAGCTACCGCGATCTTTACGATTTTGGGCGGCTGATGATCCAGCAAGGATGCCGCCCGGAAGAACTTCTGGAGCTTGAAAAGCGGAACGTGGACCTGATGAATCGCTGGGTTTACGTTGCGAACGGCAAGACAAAGGCGGCAAGGCGTCGGCTGAAGCTGACGACCGAATCCACTACCATCCTTTCGAGCCGTCTCCAGTCGGTACCTGGGCCTTTCGTCTTTCCGTCCCCCAAAGACCCCCAGTGTCATCGGGGTCCCACGTGGCGCGTTCATAACGAAGTCCTTGCGGCCACCGATAGCGAGAACCCACTTTCGTTTGTGATCTATGATTTCCGCCACACTTTCGCCACGCGGGCCGCTGGGGATGGTATGCCCCTTGCGACACTGGCCGCTATCCTTGGCCACTCCCGAAACAGCCTTCGCTGCGTGATGAAGTATGTCCATGTGGATGCCGGAAGCATGGACTTGGAAATGATTAGGATGGAGCAGATCAGGGCCAGCCGGAGGCTAACCGAACAGGCCAAATCTTTTGCCGGATTTTTGCCGGATACCCCCTCTGGAGATGGCGAACAGGAAGTGAAACGGGTGAATTCGAGTGAAAACTGAAGGAGACTTGCAAATGACTGATTTTACAGGTAACTTGCTGAATTTAAACTGGAGGCGCGGGTCGGGATCGAACCGACGAATAAGGGTTTTGCAGACCCTTGCCTTACCACTTGGCTACCGCGCCTGATCGGGGACTCTCTTCGTACCGTAGCGCGATGGGTGCGTGGAAGTCAATTGCGAGGGGGCGGCGGGGACCACCGGGAGCAGCAGATAAGAATGCCGGTCGCGGTCGTGAAACACGGTCTGGCTGGCCTTGCGCAGGCTCTTTTCGTCCTCTACCGGCCGCCCTGTATTCGGATTACGGTCGAAGCGCGGGAAGTTGCTGCTCGAGATCTCCAGCCTGATGCGGTGCCCGGCGAGGAAGACGTTGCTGGTGACTCCGGCGTCGATCGACAGCTTGTAGACCTCGCCGGGAACCATCAACTTCGGGTTCTCGAGCGATTCGCGATAGCGCACGCGCAGGACGCCGTCGGTCAGATTCCTCGCCTCGCCGTCGGGGAAAACGTCCACCAGCTTGGCCGTGAAGTCCGTGTCGGGCGCGGAGGATGACACGTAGAGCACGACTTGAATCGGCCCGGTCACCTCCATGGCGGAGCCCAGCGGCGGGCCTGTATAGACGAGCACGTCGGGGCGCTTTTCGATGGGGCGCTGATCGATCGGCCCCCACGGGAAAACTCTCGGGTCGCAGCAGACCGCTCCGCCGAGGGTGGGGACGGGGTTCTTCGGGTCGTACACAAACGTATCGGGGGGCGCGGCTTTGCCAGGCTCATCGCCCAGGGCGCCATTGCCGCCGAGATAGAACTTGACACTGCGGGCGCGCGCCAGAGGCCACTCGTCTTCGTCTCGCCACCGGTTAATTCCCATGACGAAGAGGCGCACCGGGTGAGTGGCGGCACCTGTGTTTGAATCATCGGGCAGGTCTTTTCCTTTGACCCAGCGGTCAAACCACTTCAGCTGCTCGGGACGCAGCGGCACGGTGGCGTCCTTGCCGAAGCTTGGGTGCGTGAACGGCGTGTTGAACGTGTGCGGCCAGGGCCCGATCATGATGCGGTCTTCGTGGTTCGATTTGCTCAGCGTCGAAAAGGCGTCGAGGTCGCTTTCGACGTAGTTGTCGTACCATCCGCCCACCGAGTAGACGGGCACGTGGATGTCTTTCAGGTGTTCGCGAACGCTCGCGTCCTTCCAGAACCGATCATAAGAGGGATGGTTGGCCACGATCTGCCACAAAGGGAGCGCACGGCCGATCACCGGCACATCCGACTGGCGAACCGGCAGCGTCAGGATGTATTTGGCGAAAGCCGGGGGATCGTAGCCGGGCTCGCGCATATTCTCCGCCAGCCAGAGCAGCCGGTGCCCCAGTTTCATAGCGCCGCCGGGGGAGTAGAAGCGGTCGCGATAATCGTCGTCTCCCGAGACGTACGGGAAAATGGCCTTCAGGTGCGGATTGTGCGCGAGGGCCGCCTTCCACTGGGCGATCCCGAGATATGACCCGCCGTACATGCCCACATTGCCGTCGGACCAGGGCTGGCGGGCGATCCAGGTGAGGGTGTCGTCGCCGTCATTGATTTCCTGATTGATGGGCTCGAAGCGGCCCTCCGATTTATAACGGCCGCGTACGTCCTGAATGACGAATGCGTAGCCGTGATCGAGGAACGACTGGAAGTTCGGCGTAAAGTCGGTGCCCTTGTTGTAAGGGGTGCGGAGAAGGATCGTGGGGTAGCGGCCCGGTCCGGCGGGGCGAAAGACATTGGCGCTGAGGCGAACGCCGTCGCGCATGGTGACTCGGGTGTTGAATTCGCGCACCGGCGGTGCGGCGGCGGCGATCGCGGTCAGCAGAACGAGGATCAGACTGCGCACAAAACCTGCCAGTATTCCCGCGCCACCACGGAGAGCGCATGGCGATCAAGAATATGGCGCCGGGCGGCGCTGCCGATCTGCCTCGCGATTTGTGGGAATTCAGACACTAATACCATATGGTCGAACAATTCTTCGGCTTCGGCAACGCCGGAGTTGACGCGGAGGCAGGCGGCCGGGGCAAGATCGGCGTTTTCCGGGCCGTCGGTGACGATGACCGGCTTGCCCGCTCCCATCATGCGGACGGCGATCCCGGAGGTCTCCCCGGCAGCCGGCCAGCGGAGGTTGAGGCAGCAATCGATGGCCGTCGCGGCGGTGAGGAAGTCGCGATCGGCGAGGTGACCGGGGCGGTGAATGGCGGGATGCGCCGCTTCGGTCCGGAGCAGCCGGTTGAGATCCGGCGAGACCGCGTCGCCGGCGAGGAGGAGCGCTGTGGCGGGCCTGTGGGCGTGTAAGCGGCGAAAGGCGCGGATGCAGGGGAGGATGCGTTTGGTCTCGCGGAGATAGCCAAAGATGCCGAAGAGGGTGACGCCCTGTGCGACGCCGATGCGTTGGCGGAAGTACGCGGTGGCGGCTCCATCGGGGGAATCTACGGGATCGAAGAAGTGCGGGATGGCGAAGACTTTCGATGCGCCGTGTTGACGGGCCATCGAGGCCGCGCCGGGATTGTGGACTATGACGGCGCGCGATCGCCCGGCTATGCGCCGCAGCATGGGGTACTCGAAGTACCTGGGATCGACGCCCGAACTGGCGCGTTCTTCCCAGAGTTCCTCCGCCATGTGACGACGCCACTCGCCGTAGTTATAGACGAACTCTTCGATGTACTGTTGGCGCGAGAGCGTACCGAGCAGGAAGTGGTGCAGGACGGCGTCGTGAAGGATCGCGACCCCGGGCGTTTGCAGGGCCTGAGCGTAGATGGCCTCATGCAGCCGGTTGTTGCCGATGTGATAGACGGGAGGGTCCCAGGTTCCGAGTGGGCGCAGGGCCTGGAGAAGCGTATCGGCGTAATCGGCTACACCGCTGCGGGCGCCTTTCGCGGGTGCGTACCAGCCGCCTGTCAAGGCTTTTTCCTGCGCCCGAAGAGGGCGGTGCCGATGCGCACCCAGGTGGCGCCTTCCTCGATGGCGACTTCGAGATCGTTCGACATGCCCATGGAGAGTTCCGGCACCCGATACTGCTGGGCGAGTTCACGGAGCCTGGCGAAGTACGGGCGGGAAAGTTCGGCGTCTTCCGACCAGGGCGGCACGGTCATGAATCCGCGGAGGGTCAGATTTTCGGAAGAGCGCACGGCATCCACGATTTCGGGCAGGTCGAATCCGGGCGCTCCGCTTTTTGATTCTTCGTGGGAGAGCTTGACTTCGATCATTACGTCGAGCGGCGTGGCCTCGGCGTTGAGACGGATGGCGAGTTTGGCGGCATCGAGCGAATCGATGGCGGAAAAGAGCTGCGCGGCCTTTTTGGTCTTGTTCGATTGCAGATGTCCGATCAGGTGGAAGCGGGTACCCGGGAGGTCGGCGACGGCGGGAGCTTTACGTTCCATTTCCTGGACGTAGTTTTCGCCGAATTCGCGCAGGCCGAGCGCCCAGGCGTCGCGGATTACCTCGGGCCCGAAGAGTTTGGTGACGGCCAGCAGGCGCACGGAGGACGGGTCGCGATGGGCCTGGGCGCAGGCGTGGGCGATCCTTTCGCGCACTTCCGCGAGCCGATCCTGTAACGAAGACTCCACAAGCACAAGTCTGATGGTAATGGTAGTAGACTGCTGTCTTGAGTTGGTGATGACGATAAGAGAGTTCATCCTTGTTTTGGTACTTGCCGCGGGCACGGCCTTGGCGCAGGTGAACGCATCCATATCCGGCCGGGTCACGGATGTGACCGGGGGTGGTGTGAGGAACGTGACCGTTACGGTGAAGAGCATCGAGACCGGGGCGGTGCGGACCACGAAGACCGACGAATCGGGCAACTATTCCGTGCTCTCGCTGCCTCTGGGCGCGCAAGAAGTGCGGGCGGTGGCGCCGGGCTTCAACGAAGCGGTGCGCAAGGGAATCAATCTCACGGTGGGGCAGGAGGCGGTGGTCAACCTGACGCTGGAGATCGGCACAATGAACCAAGAGGTAACGGTGACCGAAGAGGCTCCGGTAGTCAACACCACGACGTCCGCGGTGTCGGGCGTGGTGGGGGCACGCGAGGTGAAAGACCTGCCCTTGAACGGGCGCAGCTTCGACAGTCTGATCGCTTTGAATCCGGGCGCGGTCGAATACAACCTGAAGAGCGCCAACACGAGCACCAGCAATGGCCTGACGTTCACGGTGTCGGGCCGGCGTCCATCGGATAACCTGGTGCTGCTGAACGGCATCGAATATACGGGGTCGAGCCAGCTTGCCATTACGCCGGGCGGCGTGAGCGGATACTTGCTGGGCATCGACGCGGTGCGGGAATTCAACGTCCTGACCGATACCTATCCGGCCGATTACGGGAAGCGCTCCGGGGCCCAGGTCAGCGTGGTGACGCAATCGGGGACAAACGAACTGCACGGGTCGCTGTTCGAGTTTTTCAGGAACAGCGCGCTCGATGCGAAGAATTATTTCGATCAGGGCTCGATTCCTCCGCTGCGCCGGAATCAGTTCGGCGGGGCGCTGGGTGGACCGCTCAGGAAGAATCGCCTGTTCCTGTTCGGGAACTACGAAGGATTCCGCTATGTGCAGGCCCTGAGCAATGTGACCGTGGCGCCGGACGCGCAGGCGCGGCTGGGGCTCCTGCCTAATTCCGCGGGGGTTTACACCAAAGTGGTCAATCTGGATGCGGCGATGCTGAATTACATGCCGTTCTGGCCGGATCCGAATGGGCCGGAGCTGTTGATCCCGGGCAGCAACCTGCCGAGTGGAACCGCATTGTCCTACAACCACCCGCGGCAGCCGGAGCGGGAAGATTTCGGCACCACGCGGTTCGATTACGATATCGGCGATCGGGATATTTTCTCGGCAGCTTACACGATCGACGACGGGGATAGCCAGATCCCCCAGGCCGATCCTCTGTTCGGCGCGGCGCTGGGTTTGCGGAACCAGGTGGCCAGCCTGCAGGAGGTGCACATCTTCTCGCCGGAGATGCTGAATACGTTCCGGTTCGGCTTTTCGCGCGGGGCCTTCAATTACGGCGCGCTGGATTATGCGAGCTTCCCGGCGAGTCTCGATTTCGTGACGGGCGAAGGGCCGGGGGGAATCGTGATCGGCGGCGGCACTTCGACGACGGGCATAGCGGCGATCACTTCGGCCGGTCCGAACAATGCCGCAAATGTGTGGAATCGGCGCAACCTGTACACGGAATCGGACACGTTCCAGATCAACAAGGGCATCCATCAGATCAGCGCGGGGGTCTGGATGCAGCGCATGCAGGACAACGAGGACACGGCCTCGCGGGCGCTGGGGCAGGCGACGTTCTCTACCCTGACGACTTTCCTGCAGGGCACCGCCAGCACCTTTCAGGTGGTTCCCGACCCCACGGAGCTGGGCTGGAGAAGTCTATTTGGGGCCTGGTTCATCGAAGACACCATCAAGGCGCGGCGCAATCTGACCATCCAGCTGGGTATCCGGCAGGAATTCACCACAGGGTGGAACGAGGTGGAGGGGCGGGCATCGAACTACATCGCGAATTCGGCGGGCGTGCTCGAAACGGCTCCGCTGGTGGGCAATTCGGTGTTTACGCAGAATAATGCGACCAGGCTCTTCGGGCCGCGCGCGGGGCTGGCGTGGGATGTATTCGGCAACGGCAAGACGGCGGTTCGGGCCGGATTCGGAACTTACTATTCGCTGATCGACGATCTGGCGTTTCTGCAGAACGCGCTGCCGCCTTATAACGGCGCGGCCACTTATTCGGGCGCACTCTCGTCGTTCCTGCCCATTACGCCGGGAGTGCAGCCGCCATCCACGACGGTGTTCGCTCCGCAGGGTATCCAGGCAAATGCGAAAACGCCGACCGTGGAAGAGTGGAATTTCAGGATCGAGCAACAACTGGGCGGTAACACGGCGCTGCGGGTCGCCTATGTGGGGTCGTTCGGGTTTCACGGCCTGGTGAGCGTGGATCCGAACAGCATTCCGGCGGAGATTTGCGCCAGCGCGACATGCCCGTCGGGCGGGAACGCAAAAACCACCAGCACAGTGACGGAGGGCATGCAATACATTCCGATCGGGAAGCTGCCCAATCCCAACCTCTCGGCCGCTTTTTTCTGGTACACGGAGGGCAACAGCAGTTACAACGCGCTGCAGGTGGACGTAACGCACCGGCTGAGCCATGGTTTGCAGCTGAGGGCCAATTTCACATGGTCGAAGAATCTGGACATCAATTCGGCTCCGACCGGCGCACAGGCGAGCAACCAGGCGCAGATGGTGATGGACATCAACGATCTGCACAGGGATTGGGGTCCATCCGCTCTGAACGTGACCGCGCAAGGGAGCATCTCGGCGCGCTATGAGTTGCCTTTCGGGCATGGCAGGCAGTTTTTGGGCAATGCCGGCGGATGGGAGGAGAGGCTGCTGGGCGGCTGGCAGCTGAACGGTATCGCGACGCTGCTCAGCGGGTTCCCATTTACGCCGCTCGACGGCTCAAACGTTTCGGGCGATGGCGATACCAGAAATCCCGACCGGCCGTCGCTGGTTCCTGGGTTCAGCGGGCCGATCGTCACCGGAAACCCGAATCAGTGGTTCAATCCGTTGGCATTCGCCTTGCCGACTGCCGGAACGTACGGGAATCTGGGCCGGGGAGCGCTGATTGGCCCTGGACTGGCGGAACTGGATATGTCGCTCTTCAAGAGCTTCGCGGTAGCGGAGAAGGCGAGTCTGCAGTTCCGGACGGAGATCTTCAACGTGATGAATCGCGCGAATTTCGCGTCGCCGAATACGACGGTGTTCGCCAATGGCGCGGTCAGTCCGACGGCAGGCCTGATTTCGGGCACGGTGACGACATCGCGGCAGCTTCAGTTTGGGTTGAAGCTGATCTTCTGAGGGGCGGAGCCGAGGCGCAGGGCGGCCGTAAGTATATTCAGTTGAGAAAGAACTGTCGGCCGGCTTGGGTTTACGGCCTCGATTTGGGCGGAAAAGTTGACAGATTACGAGTTTTCAGGCTGTGAATTTCCCGATTTCGACGACTTCGGCTCGATGGCTGGAGGCTGTGGGGGCGGGCGATTCGGTTTGATTTGCGATTTCGGCAACGCGGCTGGTAGCCGCATATCCCTCAGTTACGGCAACTACTGCGGCGATCGGCCGGGCCTTCGCTTCGTCTTCGAGACTGGGAAGAACTGCGGCAAAACTGGCTATGCCGAAGCTGGACGGGTCGGCGCTTTCGGGGAGCGCGGCGGCGCGGAACAAGCGCTCGGTCTGGAGGCGGCGCAGGTCGGCGGTGGCTCGGCGCACGCCGCCGGTGGCCTGTGTGCGGGCGCGATCGACGGCGGCCTGACTGTCGCGGGAGCAATCGTAAATCATGGGATCGCAGGTGCCTCGGCAGGGGACGTCCTTGCCGTCGATCGGTGGGTGGTGCTCCTCGTGACAGCGCCGGTTCTCCCGACCGGCGTAGACGGCGAGGGCGGCTTCGACCATGGCGCAACGGCGCAGACGCCAGACGCCGCGAATGATCTCAGTGCGAAAGGCTCTTCCATGGCGCCGACGATCTTGCTTTGCCTTCGGGCGTGCGGGGTCCGGTGGAGGCCTGGGCGTTGGTGCGATTGGGGGCGATCCGGGCTGGTGTTGCCACGGCGGTGTTACTCCTTAGTGTTGGCGATTGGGGCCGGTAGGGTTTTGGGGAAGGCGTGCCCGGCGGCATGGATTCCGATGGGCGGGAGGGGGGCTGTAATCTCGCGCGACATCCCAAACAACGTCAGTGCCCGATGCTGCCTGGAATCGGGATCGCGCAGTAATTTGGATCGGTCCTTACCCCCCTCTTTCAGCCTCGCGCACAGCCTGATTGCGCACATTCACAAACGAAGTGGCCATGCCCTTGATGAAATAAGCGATCCAGCGGGTGATGTCCGAAGCCATTTTCCACCGGCCCGAAAGGGTCGGAGTCGCGCCGATAACGATAACAATTTTCAAAAACTTGCGAAACTTAAAAGAAACACCGAAGGCCGGCATCGGAAGATTCTCTGAAGCCAATTTTTTGTGGTTTTTTTGGGCTTTATCGGTGTCCATGGGTGTTCATCGGTGGCTATTGATTTATGATGGAGGGGATGGTCCAGCCACTATCCCCAGCACGCCCTGCCTTGTGCCGCTGGGCCCTGTGCCGCTGGGCCCTGTGCCGCTGTGCCCTGTGGATGGTCCTCGCCGCACCACTCTGCGCGCAATCCCCCGGTACCGAGTTTTTCGAAAAGGAAATCCGCCCGGTACTGGCCGACAAATGCTATGGCTGCCATTCCTCCAAACTGAAATCGCCCATGGGCGGCCTGGTCCTCGACACTAATGCGGGCGTCCGCACCGGTGGCAATGGCGGACCCGTGATCGTTCCCGGAAATCCCGCCGCCAGCCGCCTTCTGAAAGCGCTCAGCTATAACGAGACCGACCTCCGCATGCCGCCCACCGGCAAGCTGCCCGACGAAAAAATCGCGGCCTTCGAAAAGTGGATCGCAGCCGGCGCACCCGACCCGCGCGAAGACACTCCGGCATCCGCCACCGCAGCCACCGCGACTGCAAAGAAGGGCATGGACATCGAGACCGGCCGCAAATGGTGGGCCTTCCAACCCGTCGCGCCGCTGCCGCAGCCCAAACTAAAAAACGCCGCCTTCGCCAAACGCTGGAGCAAAGAAAAGATCGATTGGTTCATCCTCGCCAAACTCGAGCAGAAGAAGCTGCAGCCCTCGCCCGAGGCCGACCGCGCCACCCTCATCGAACGCGCCTCGCTCGATCTCACCGGCCTGCGCCCCACCTATGACGAGGTCCAGGCGTTCGTCGCCGACAAAGATCCCGCGGCCTATGAGAAGCTCGTCGACCGCCTCCTCGCCTCGCCGCACTATGGAGAGCGTTGGGGACGTTACTGGCTTGACGTGGCGCGCTACGGCGAAGATAATCCCACTTCCGAAGCCACCAATCCACCCTACCCCTTCGCCTGGCGCTATCGCGATTGGGTGATCGAATCCATCAACAAGGACGTTCCTTACAACAAGTTCGTCAAACTGCAGATGGCCGCCGATCTGATGCCCGATACGCCGCGCGACGATCTGCGCGCGCTGGGATATCTCGGCGCCGCGCCCGTTTACCACACCGATCTGCGCCTCTCGAAAGACGTAATTGAAACGCTGTTCACCGACGACTGGGATGAGCGTGTGGATGCCGTCGGGCGCGGCTTGCTCGGCCTGACGGTGGGTTGCGCGCGCTGCCACGACCACAAATTCGATCCCATTCTGACGAAGGATTATTACGCGCTCGCGGGCGTATTCGCCTCCACCGCCGCCGCGCCCCGCCCTGCGACCACTGTGGATAGCGACACGGAACAGAAGTTCATGTACGCATCGCTGCAGCTTTTCTATCTGAGCTATGTGGCGAACCTGATGAACAACGAGCCAGGCAGCAAACCGGAAGAAGCGGCGAAGAAATCCATCCAGTACACCCAGGAGATGCTGAAGGTTCGCGACTCCATGGCGTTTCTCAAGGACAGCCATGCGGAGCTGTGGGCGTATCTCGATAACCTCGCCAAAGCGCCGAAGATCAAACCGGCCGGTCCGGTAATCGCGCAAGCCGCCGAAGTGAAGGTCGTAGAACCACCGCCGGCCCCTACGCCGCCGCCCGCAACCCCAAGGCAGCGCCGGTTATCTTCGGACCTCCCCTTCACCCAGTCGGTCTTCGACGCCGGAATCTGGATAGACGGCGCCGATCCCGATCTCACCATGATCGATATCAAGCCCGGCGTCCCGCATGACATGCACATCCTCCCGCATGCCAACGTGGCCGCGCCCGGAGCTCTCGCGCCGCGCCAATTTCTGACCGTGCTTTCAAAAGGCGATACCACGTTCAAACAAGGCTCGGGCCGTCTCGAACTCGCCGACGATATCTTCAACCAGGGCGGTCCGCTGGCCGCGCGCGTGATCGTGAATCGCGTTTGGGGCTGGCACTTCGGCAAGCCACTGGTCGCGACCGAAAGCGATTTCGGCGTTCAGGGTGACAAGCCCACTCATCCCGAATTGCTCGACGATCTGGCGGCGCGCTTCATGGCCAACGGCTGGTCCCTCAAATGGCTGCATCGCGAGATCATGCTCTCGGCGGCGTATCGCCAATCGAGCCATCCGCGCCCCGAGGGTCTCGCGGCCGACGCCATCAACAGCCTGCTCTGGCGCATGAATCCGCGCCGCCTCGATGTCGAGGCCTATCGCGACAATCTGCTCGAAGCATCGGGCGATCTCGATGAAACGAAGCCCGAGCTCTCGTTCGATCTGAACGCGCCCGACAACCACCTGCGCACCGTCTACGGACGCGTCAGCCGCGGTCAATTGAACACCATTCTCGCGCTCTACGATTTTCCCGATCCCACCATGACCGCGCCGCAGCGCGATCTCACGACGTCCCCGCTCCAGCAGTTATTCGTCATGAACAGCCCCTTCATGCAGCAGCGCGCCGAGGATCTGGTCAAGCGCGTCGAACCCGAATCCGACGTCTCGTTCAAGATTCGCGATATGTACCGCGCGGCCTTCGATCGCGACCCTACGCCGTCCGAACTGGACCTGGCATACAGCTATCTGAATAAGGCAACGCTCACCCAATATGCACAAGCGCTGCTGGCAACCAACGAGGTAATTTTCTGGCCATGATGTTCCCCAATAGAGCTAAACAATCGCGCCGCGAATGGATCGCTTCTCTGTCGGGTGGCCTCGGCTCCGTCGGTCTTCTCTCGATGCTGTCGGAGGATCAGATCCGCGCCGCCACAACCCTGGGCGCCGCACCTCCGAAGTTCCCCAACTTCCCGCCCAGAGCCAAACACAACATCGTCCTCTTCATGGTGGGCGGACCTTCGCAGCTCGACATGTTCGATCCGAAGCCGGCGCTTCTGAAATATCAAGGGCAGCGGCCGAGTTCAGTCGACCTGCGCACCGAACGCACCACCGGCGGCCTCTTGCCATCGCCGTTCGAGTTCAAACAGCATGGACGGGGCGGCGTTCACGTCAGCACTCTGCTGCCGAACCTCGCCTCGACCATCGACGACATCTGCGTCATCAAGTCGATGTACACGTTCAACCCCACGCACACGCCCGCGCGCAGCCTGTTCCATACCGGCAACATCGCGGCCACGCGGCCATCCATGGGCGCATGGCTTTCCTACGGACTCGGCAGCGAGAACAAAGATCTGCCCGGGTTCGTCGTGCTGAGCCCCGGGCAAAGCGGAGGCGACGGCCTGGCGCGCGCCGGCTTCCTGCCCGCCAAACATCAGGGGACGCACTTCGACGATTCCGTCACCGAGCCCGATCAAATGATCCGCTACCTGCAGAATAAGGAGCTCGATAAGGACGCGCAGCGCCGCCAGCTCGATCTGATCCAGGCGCTGAACAAAGGCCACGAGCGGCAGTTCGGGCAGGACGATTATCTGGAAGGCCGCATTCAGTCGATGGAGACGGCGTACAGCATGCAGTTCGAGGCCACCGACGTTTTCGATGTCCGCAGGGAACCTGAAGCGGTGCGCAACCAATACGGCGATACGCCCTTCGCGCACGGCTGCCTCCTCGCCCGGCGCTTAGTGGAACGCGGCGTCCGCACCGTGCACGTTTACTACGGCCCCGGCCAGCCCTGGGACGACCATTCGCACATCAACAAGAATCTGACCGAGCGCTGCCCCGATATGGATAAGGCATCGGCGGCGCTGATTAATGACCTGAAGCAGCGCGGATTGCTCGGCGAAACGCTGGTAGTCTGGGGCGGCGAGTTCGGACGCACGCCGGTTTCCGAAAGCGGCGATGGCCGCGATCACAACCCCTACGGCTTCACCATGTGGATGGCGGGCGGCGGGGTGAAAGGCGGCATGGCGTACGGCGAAACCGACGAATTCGGTTTCAAGGCAGTGGAGAAAAGCGTTTCCATCCACGATCTGCACGCCACCATGCTGAATCAGATGGGGATCGACCACACCAGGCTGACGTATCGCTACGCGGGCCGCGATTTCCGCCTGACCGACGTCTACGGAGAAGTAGTCCGCGACATTCTGATGTAGAACAGGCGCGTTCGCCTGTTCTTGTTCCCTATTCCGGATAACTGGCCTGAGCCGTGGACCCGCCGGCCTGCAGCAACGCGTCGACGCGCGTGGATGTTCGGTCATACTGCACGCTGCCGGCGTCGAGCTGCCGTCTATCGAGCGAAATGGTGTGGGGGGTGCCACCATCGTTCACCGTCAGGGTGGCGTGGTCGATGTCCGGGATGGCGTCGCGGTTCCATCGAAACCTAAGATGCCCGTTGGCATCCGCGGCGCTCAGGTGAAGCGGCGGCAGCGGCATCCAGTCGTGACGCGTGAAGAAAGCGGCGCCCGTGCCCGCCACCACGGCGGATGCCAGCAGCACCCAACTGAGGCGCACCATCCGCGACCGGGGTTTTCGTGCCGGTGGCATGGCGAATTGAAATAAGGGCGCGAACTGCGGCGTCTCGGCCCGAGGCCCTCTGACCGGCGGAACAGCCGGCAAATCGAGGGCAGATCGATTCACCGCGGGCTTGCGAGTAACGATCTGTCTTCCCAGGGGGGCGGAAAATTTGAACGAGGGCGCGGCCGGGGGGACATCGGGCTCTGAGGAAACCGGGGGTATATCGAGTTTCCTGTTGGAATGACTGGTCACCGACTGAGTAACGGTCTGGGGACGGGCATCCTCCGGGCTGAAGAACACCGGACTCACGAAAGCCGGGTTAGCCACGGCAGGGGCGTCGACCGGTTCACTGGTTTCTACCGAGTTCGCCGCCGCCAACTTGGCCATCACCGCGGCACGAGGGTCCGGTGCTTCGGATGCTTCCGGCTCGGTCTCCCTTTCAACCGGGGCAGGTTGAAACGGCTCCAGTGCGACTTCTCCGCCCCGCCGGACTACACCGGCGGCATCGCGAAAGCACAGCGCCGCGCGCGATGCCTCGACTGTGCTCGGCCGGATCAGCAGCGTCATCTGCCAGGGCTCGGGACACAAAATGTCGAACAGAATGAGATCCCGTTCGCTCATCGCGACCAGCCCGCGGGTCTTCGTCGAGTACCATCCGACCACCGTCAGGGGAGCCGCGTTGCGGATCAGATCGAGCGCCTGTTTGCACTCTTCCGGCGTGAGGAGAAACGACGGCCCTTCCGCGTGGTTGCAGGGGATCGTCACGGAATCGAGAATAGTGGTTTTGCCTCCCTCGTGGGTGCCCAACAGCAGGCCGCCAATGCCGAGCCCTATGCGCGGCAGGGCCAACAGGCCGTCCACCGCGAGGCTGCGGATCTGTTCCAGCGCCTCGCGCGAGTATTCTACGGGGATCGGGCAGCCGGGATCTTCCCAGGCGGTGCAGGATGGCAACTTAATCCCAGACTATAATGAAACGGTGGCGAAGGCAAAAGAGCTGGAGAGCCGTTTGCAGCGGATCGAGCAGCAGCTGAGGCTTTTTCAGAAGGTGAGCCGCTTTATGGTACGCGATATGAGCCTGCAGGAAGTGCTGCAGGGCATCGTGTCGCTGGTCGTCGAGTTCACGCAGTGCGATTCCTGTCTCGTCTACCTTTGCGACCGCGACGATCTGGTGCTTTGCGCCTCGAATTCGCATCATGAGGCCCAGATCGGGCGCGTCCGGCTCAAACTGAACGAAGGTCTCACCGGCTGGGTGGCGCGCGAGAGGCGTTTGCTCGCGATCTCCCGCGAGGCTTATAAAGATCCGCGATTCAAGTACTTCGGCGAACTTCCCGAAGATACTTTCGAGGCTTTTCTGTCAGCTCCGGTGATTGCCCGCAATAAGGTCGTGGGCGTCATCAACGTGCAGCACCGGCAGTCGCACCAGCATAATGGCGGAGAAATGGAAGTCCTGACCACCCTGGGCGAGCAGGTGGGGTGCGCTCTCGCGCTGGCTCGCATGGCGCCGCACACGGTTGAATCGATTAACCATGCTGAACTCGTCTTATCGTCTGTGGGCGTTCGCCCCCGGGCCTGAAACCATGTTTCGTTTGTTAATGGTATTTCTTGTTTTCGGCATGATGGCCGCCGCCGCGGACCCGCACTGGGACATCCAGTACCGCTATCGCCAGATCGATGCCACGCTGACCATCAACGACCTGGCTTTTCCCAGCGAAAAGCGCGGCATCGCCTGCGGCTACACCACCAACATCAAAGACAAGGATCATCCGCTGGTTCTGCTCACCAGCGACGGCGGGAAGAACTGGGCCGAATCCCCGGTGAAAGAGACCTGCGTTTCGATGTTCTTTCTCGACGACTCGACAGGCTGGATGATCACGGACAAAAGCATCTGGGCGACCACGGAATCGGGACACAGCTGGGTCAGGTTGCCGAAAGCGCCGGCGGGCATGCTGCGGGTGTGGTTCCTCGACCGGCAGCACGGGTTTGCGGCAGGCCTCGAAAAGCGCGTTTTTGAAACGACGGACGGCGGGGAGACCTGGACGCTGCTGGACATCCTGAAGGAAGTTCAGGGCAGCGTCGCCTTCACGACGTTCGGGGAGATCGCCTTCAGCGGGGACAAGGGGATCATTTCCGGCTGGAACATCCCGCCGCACCGGGGTGGGCCGGACTGGATGGAGCCCGAGAACGCGGCCAAACGCCAGC
>JBEKAQ010000104.1:0-16475 GCA_050015835.1 Bryobacteraceae bacterium
AGCCGTGGCGCTCCCCGGGTTGGGCGCTCTGTCCCTGCTGCGCGATGTGGCGATTTCCGTGGTCCTCGCGGTCGTCCTGATCGTATTTATTTATCAGCCGGTCAAAGTCGAAGGCACCAGCATGATGCCGGGTCTTACCGACCAGGAGCGTATTTTTATTAACAAATACGAATACAAGCTGGGCGTAGGGGCCATCGCGCGCGGCGACCTGGTAGTCTTTCATTTTCCCCTCGACCGCGCGCAATCCTACATCAAGCGGGTCATCGGCCTGCCCGGCGATTCCATTGAAATCGACGAGGGAACCGTCTACGTGAACGGCAACAAGCTGGATGAGAGCTACGTTCCCGAAGAATATCGCGACCACGTCACGGTGCTCCGAGAATCCGTGCCGGCGAACAAGTACTTCGTGTTGGGCGACCACCGCAGTTCTTCGAACGACAGCCGGGTCTGGGGTTTCGTGGACCGTACCGACATCTACGGCAAGGCGGTCTTCGTTTATTGGCCCCTCGACAAAATCGGCCGCGTCCGCTGAACCTCCGCCTACTGTAGTGCGGCCGTCAACTCCCCCGTCTGTTTCAGCACATTGAGCCGGGCTTTTTCCGAGGCGAACTGCGCGTCGTAAAACGCGATCCATTTCTCGTCTTCGTTGAAGCGCGCTTCCTCCACCTGCCTGAGCGAAGCCCGCCCCTCATTCATCTGCGCCAGCAGAATGGAAAGCTGCGAATGCGCCAGATCCACTTCCGCTTTCGCCAGCTGATTGGCCAGATTCGCCCTGGCCACTTCCTGGTAGCTCTGATGCACGTCCAGAATAATCTTGTTTCGCGCCGCGTCGATCTCCGCACGGATATGCTGCTCGTCCACTTCGCCCTGCGCCACCTGCGCATGCACGCCCGGCCCAATCAGGAGCGGGATCTGAAACGACGCTCCGATCTGGCCGTTGTTGTACTGGAACTTATTGAAATATTCCTGATAGTGGCTGTACTTCGTGAGCAGCGCGTACTGTGCCACCAGGTCCACCTGCGGAAGGCGCTGTGCCTTGTATCCTTTGATCTCGAGCACCTTAGCCTGGTAATTGGATTCCAGGCGCCGCAGTTCTTTATTGCCATCGAGAGCCGTCCGCTGCGCTATCTCCTCGGTCTCCGGCACGGGCGGCGGAACGCGCTCTTCGGCGGCCGGCCGGACGATATCGTTGGCCGAATAACCAAGCGCCACGGCCAGGCTTCGCTCCGAGTACTCGAGATCGGTTTCGAGCCCCGCCAGCCGCTGCTGCGCGCGCAGGAGATTGACGTTCGCCTCGTCCTTCGCGACCGGCAGTTCGCGGCCCAGCTCGACGCGCGCATCCACCGAATTCAGCACCTGGCGCAGGCTATCCACCTGCTTCCGGGCGGCCTCCGCGAGACGCCCCGCGCGGTCTGCGTCGATGAACAGCGCAGCCGTGCGGTAGACCACGTCGTCGCGGCGCTCGCCAGCCGCGATACCGGCGCCGCGGGCATTTTCTTTCGCCTGCGCAACCGCATAGGTCTGCGGCCGGTTAAAAAGATATTGATTGGCCTTGATGTCGAAGGCCGCGGGGGCGGATCCCTCGATGCTCAGAGGGAAGCCATTGCTGTAAGCCGCGCCGCTGCCCACGCCGATTCGTGGATTGAACGGGATCTGCGCCACCTTGACCGCCAGCGTGGACCTCAGTTCTTCCAGCCGCGCCAGCACGACATCCGGATTCTGCGTGAGCGCCCGGTCAATGGCTTGCTTCAACGTAAGGGTATAAGTCTCGGCGCACGCCATGCTCTGGAACCCCATGGTCTGGAAGCCGGCGAGTGCGGCGAAAAACAGAAATCTGCGCATTACCTATTCGTAGCGCAGCGCTTCGGTCGGATTCAACTTCGAAGCCCGGCTGGCGGGGAGAATGCCGAAAACCAGCCCCACCAGGCTCGATACGGTGAAGGCGATTACCACCGACCAGATCGAGATGGGAATCCGCAGATTGTCCACAAAAAACTGCACGCTGAACGGCAGCGCCACGCCTGCAACGATCCCCAGAATGGCGCCGCCCACGCTGATCAGCACCGCCTCGGTCAGGAACTGCAGCAGAATCTCCCGCCGCGACGCTCCCACCGCCATGCGCACGCCGATCTCGCGCGTCCGCTCCGTCACGGTCACCAGCATGATGTTCATAATGCCGATGCCTGAGATCACCAGCGCGATGGCCGAAACCAGCACCAGCACCAGGCTGAGCACCCGCGAAATGCTCTTCGCCGCGTCGAGGATGCCGGTCAGGTTTTCCACCTTGTAGCCGCTGCCCGCCCTGTGCCGGTTGAGCAGAATGCTCTTCACCTGGCCGGTCACCGCGTTCACCCGCTCGGGCGATCGCACCTGCACATAAAGAGGGTCGATGCGTTCCACGCGCATGAAGTACTGTTGCACGGTAATCGGAATTACCACCGTTTCGGCGTTGAGCTCGGACTGCCCGAAGCTTTCCACCTTCTCGCGAAACGTCCCGATTACGGTAAATTGCAGCCCGTGTATTTTAATATTCTGCCCCAGCCCGGCCTCCTGGCTGCCATAGAGACGGCGCGCCAGTTTATCGGTCAGCATGGCCACCTTCTGGCGCAGATTCACGTCGCCGGCATCCATGAAGCGTCCCGCCACCACCACCAGATTGCGCACTGGCTTGTAATATTCGTCGGAGCCGATCACCAGCAGGCGCTCCACTTTACCGTTCAGAAACATCTCGTCGTAGTTGCTCTCGATGCCAGTGGCGGCGACGATGCGGTCGGACAGTTGGTCCCGTACCGCCTGAATATCGCCGATCTTGATGAAGTCGGAATTGACCGTGCCGGTGGAAGGCTGCGTCCCCACCTCGGCCGACGCGAAGATCATGTTCGACCCCACGCCTTCAATCTGCTCGAGGATGTAATCCCGGCTGGTCAGCGAAATAGTCACGACCAGAATCACCGAAGCCGTGCCGATGACCATGCCGAGGCCCGTCAGCATCGACCGGACGGGACTCTGCATCAGCGCCTGGAAGCTGAAGCTGAGAGCTTCGCCGAATTGCAAGTGCGCTAACCGCCTTCCGCCTTCTTAAGAAGGCTGAGAGCGTCCGCGCGCGAGGGATCGTCCGGCGTAAGCTTCGATTCCGCCAGATATTTCTTCAGAAGATCTCTGGCCTCGACGAGATTCCTTTTTGATTGCACATCGGCCTCGGCGCGTGCGTAGAGAATGCGGGGCGACCCCGGCGCGACGCTTTCAGCCCGCCGGAACGTCGCTTCGCTCTCCTCGAAGCGTCCCTGGCCTGAAAGAAATTTCGCCAGTTCGAGCAAATGTCCGATCTGACGCGGAGCGGCGGCGATGGCGCGCCGCATCGCGGCCTCAGCCGCGCTGTACTGTTTGCTCGCCAAGGCGATCCGCGCAATGTCGAAATCGTATTGCGTCGGATCGGAGCGCTCGATCAGCGGAAGCAGGCTGCGCGCCTTATCGATACCGCCGCCCGCAAAGCCGGGAGCATCGAGGTAATACGCGAACAGATCGTCCAGAGCCTCGCGGTTGTTCGGGTCCAGCTGCACGGCTTTCTGGAACGATTGCCGCGCTTTGCCGGCGAGGCTGAGCGCGCTGAATGCGAAAGAAGTCTCGGCGCGGCGCCCATAAGCGCGGCCCAGCCACAAGTTGGCCATGGAACTTCCCGGATCGAGTGCGACCGTGCGTTCCAGCACTTCCGCCGCCCTGCGATAATCCGCTTCCATCATGTAACAGCGGCCCAATAACTCGAGCGAACGCGAATCCTGAGGATTCGCCTGCTTCAACACGGCGATCGCTCTGTCATAGTCGGCACGGGTGTAAAGATCCCATGCGTGCTCGTAAGGATCGGTCTGCGCCGCCGCAACGGCTGCCACCGCGCAAATAAGAATAGCGAAACGCATTCCTCTTTTAGATGATTCTGCGGCCGCCTGGGTTGCGCGCTATGTGGGTCGGGTCAGGGGCTTCGCCGCGCAAACATCTGAAACACTTCCGTCATCGCGATCCAGACGTTGACCAGCCCCAGTCCGCTCACGGCGCCCCGCACATAGCTGTTGTTCCAGAGATCGCGCCACGCGCGCGCCATAGTGTCAGGAACCGCGACGGAGAAGTAATTGTCCGTCCACGCATCGGTCCACGGATAAATGATCAGGAACAGGCCGAGTTCGAAGCAGAAAATAACGAACAGCACGGACGAAAGACGCCGGAACCAGGTGGGTCCGCCGGGGCTCGGAAGAACGTCGTTCTGCCGCGGCGCTGCCCGATCGGCCGGGGTCTCGCCGCTGACGGGCTCGGGAGGGCCGCTCATGGGCATGTCGCGCTCAAACGGCCGCAAACATCTCCATCTGCCGGTCCCGCGCCAGAGGCGAGTAAACCGCATACCGGCGCACCGGTTCGAAACTGAAGCGATGCAGCGGCGTCGGCCCCAGCCGCCGGATCGCCGCCATATGCTCGGGCGAATGGTAACCCTTATGGCTCGCCAAACCGTACTCGGGATAGAACTTGTCCCATTCCCGCATCATCCGGTCGCGATAAACCTTGGCGAGGATGGAAGCGGCGGCGATCGCATGGCACCGTTCGTCCCCCTGAATGAGCGGCTGTTGGGGCACGGAAACGTCCAGACCCACAGCATCCACCAACACATAATCGGCCGCTGGATGCAATTGCCCCACGGCGGTTTTCATGGCCAGCCGGGAGGCTTCGTAGATGTTGATGCGATCGATCGTAAGCGCGTCCACGGCGGCCACCGCCCATGCCACGGCGCGCTCGCGGATGCGTTCGGCGAGAACCTCGCGGCGCTCCGGATCGATCTGTTTGCTGTCGTTGAGGCCGCGGACCGGCTTATCGGGCGAGAGAATTACGGCTCCCGCGACAACAGCGCCGAACAGTGAGCCGCGCCCTACTTCATCGGCTCCGGCAATGAAATGGAATCCGCGCGCACGCAGTTCCCGCTCCAGCGTTCCCTGGCACTTCCAGGTTTTGGATTTGACCGGCGTTCCGAGGGCCGGCATTTTCAGGGCCGACGTTTTGAGGGCCATCAAGAGCGGCTCTTTGTTCCGGGCCCGCTGAGGCTACGTGCGTTCCTTGAGACGAGCGGCTTTGCCCTTGAGTTGGCGCAGGTAGTAAAGCTTCGCGCGACGGACTTTGCCGGTGCGAACCACATCGATATGGTCGATGAGTCGTGCGTTCAGCGGAAAAATGCGCTCCACTCCATGGCCGAAGCTGACCTTGCGGACGGTGATGGTCTCGCCCATGCCGGTGTTCTTACGGGCGAGCACAACGCCTTCGAAAGCCTGCAGGCGTTCCTTTTCGCCTTCCTTGATTTTGACGTGCACGCGGATGGTGTCGCCGGGACGGAACTCGGGCGTATCCGTGCGCCGGTTCTTATCGATGTACTTGTTTAACAACGCATTCTGCATTTCGGGAGCCTTAGTCGGTGGGCTGATCTTCTATGGTACTACAATCCGGTTTACCGGTTCACGGGCGGCTGGCGGGCGGTACGATCCCGTTCATGCGCGCGTATTCCACCATCTGGCCGTAGTGGTCGAAAGTATGCCAGAAAAGGATGCCGGCCGAATCGACGCGCGTCCGCTTGCCTTTGGGGTCGAACGGATCCGTCGCCTCCTGCATCAGATTCTGATTGGTCAGCGTAGCCACGGCCCGGTGCGCATAGGCGAACGCGTCCTTCACGTACTGAACGATCTGGTCTTTGGTAACGAGGTTTGCGGGGCCGTTTTCATTGGCGTCGCTGGTGGAGGGATTCTTCTCCCCGAGCAGCGCCGACGAGACTACATAGAGGACGAAAGCCGCGTGCTTCGATTCCTGCGCGAACGTGCGCACGCCTTTGAATTCGCCCGCCGTGGGCGCGAAGCTGAACTTATCCGCCGGCATCGCTTCCACAAGCGAGACAAATTCCCGCTCGGTGCTCTTCAATTGCCGGTCGAAAACCTGGCTGGCCGAAGGCGCGCTGTCGGCTGCCATCAGAGAAAAAGCGCAGAGCCCGAACGCTAAAAAGTGGGACAGGAGCTTCCGCCTGTCCACTGCAATGAAGCCAGGCAAAGTCATATGGGTAACAGTCTATCGAACCGGCGGCGATGCCTGCGGACTGTAGTGATCCGCCAGTTGGTTGCCACGGAAGTTGGTGGAACTGGCGGCCGGATCTATCGGCAGCATGGTGCGTTCCCACTCGTCGTAGTCCTGGACCAGTCTCTTATAGACATCCGGCTGCCGGTTCTTCAGATTGGCGCGCTCCAGCGGATCGGCGACGACGTTGAACAGAAAGTCGTTGTCGTTAATCTTCAGCCATTTCATATCGCCGTCGCGCACCGCGCGCTGCGCATTCGACCGGTAGCGCCAGTACACCCTGCGAGGGACCGGCGCCGCGTTCTGCGTAAGCGCGGGCAGCAGATTCATGCCATCCGAAGGAAAGTCCGGATCCGGCCGTGTACCCGCCGCCGCCAGCAAAGTAGGGAGCCAGTCCATCCCCATGGCCACCTGTTGAGTCACACTCCCGGGCTTGACGCGCCCCGGCCAGCGCACCAGCGCCGGAATCCTTAACCCGCCCTCCAGCAGCTCCGTCTTTTTTCCGGTGAACGGCCAGGTATCGGAGAAGCGTTCGCCGCCGTTGTCGCTGGTGAAAACCACGATCGTGTTGCGCGCGATCCGGGCGTTATCGAGAGATTTCAGAATGCGCCCCACCTGCATGTCCATCTCCGCAACCATGCGCGCATAGGTCTTGATGGTGCCGGCATCGAAACTGCCCAGGCTGCTGGCCGCGGCTACCAGGCGCTGCGACTCACCCTCGTCCTCCGGGCCTTCCCAGGGCCAGTGCGGCGCGTTGAAATGCAGGCTGATCAGGAACGGAGTTTTCGCCTTTGCGTAATTCTCGATCGAGGAGATGGCTTGCTGGCCGAGCAGATCCGTCAGATAGCCATTCTGATGGATCTTGACATCGTTATCCCAGAGATCGTCCGAGTCGGCAGCCGCGCCGCTCCGCCTGTGGGTGAAGTAATCGAGCGCGCCGCCGCGAAAGCCCCAGAAATGGTCGTATCCGCTTTTCAGAGGACCAAAGTCAGGCAAAGCCCCGAGGTGCCATTTGCCGATGAGAGTGGTGCCGTAACCTGCCTTCCTGAGCAGCGATGGGAGGGTAGGGTGGCTTGGCGGCAGGCCCACATTGCGGGTTAGTCCCAGCGGTTCTTCGAGCCCGATGGGCAGGCGATATTGATAGCGCCCGGTGATCAGCGCGACGCGCGAAGCCGTGCATACCGCCGAATTGGCGTAAGCCTGCATGAACTTCATGCCCTCGGCGGACAGCCTGTCGATATTGGGAGTCGTGTAGTCCGGGCGGCCGTAGCAGGACAAATCGGCGTATCCGAAGTCGTCAGCCAGGATGAACAGAATATTCGGCGGTGCCTGGGCTGCCGGGGCGGATTTCAAAAGCACCAGCGGACTGGCCGCTGCCGCAAGTACCTGGCGGCGAGTGGGATTCACCGTACAAGTCTAACGGAAATATCAGATCGTGAAAACAGCCGATGCCGGTTCGGTTTTCCCGCATCGGCGCGGCGGCTGGTAAAATTCGGAAAGACCAGGAAAAACTAATGAGGCAGCCTCTCCAGTCGGAACCCGTGCAAATCGGACCTGCACCCCGCTTGCCCGGCAGCGCCGCGTCTGTTCCTCGATCAATCGACACGGCAACGCTCGACCTGCTGTCCGTTTGGCAGCGCGAGGACGCGACATCGGACCCGGCGCAATTGAAGGCGGCGGAAGAGGAAATCGCCTTGTTCATGAAAGGCCTCAACGAGGCTCGCACAGCGTCAGGTGAACCGCTCGTCTACCCGTGAGCGACGTTCTTTTCCTCGAATTCTGGTCCCCTCGGCCTGATAACGCAGCCACAGCGCAGTCATGAAATAATCGCGATAACGGACTGGCTCAAAGATTGTCTTCTCGCGGGCGCCCGCGTTCTGGTGCCAGCAATCGTTTATTACGAGATCAAGCGCGAACTTCTGAGGGCTGACAAGACTATTGGAATCGCCCGCCTTGACGCGTTCGGGAACGCCACCCCGGACCGCTACGTGCCACTTACTGACGATGCCCTTCGCTTTGCGGCGAGTTATGGGGTCATTCGCGACAAGTGGGCCGGCCCACGGCGGATGCCATGGCTCTCGATATCGACGTGCTGCTCGCCGCCCAGGCTCTTCGGATCGGAGGGAGGCCGTTGATTGCAAGGACCAATAAGAAACATCTGTCACCGTTCATCTCGGCGGAGCACTGGACGGACATCGAGCCGAACTATTTCAGGGCACCTTGAAAACCCGAATCTGCGCCTCACCCCTGAAGGGATGTCCGCACCACGGTTCTGTATCATCCATCTGTGCTGGACCGTGAAATAGTCGATGCCCGCTGAAACTCCTCGCGCTTCTCCGGAAAATCGGTGCGGTAATGCGCGCCCCGGCTCTCCTCCCGCCACAACGCGCAGCGCGCAATCAGCCCCGCCACCTATGCATGTTACGCAGTTCGACCACACGCAGGAGGTCCCAGGGTTCGAGTCCCAGCGCGCCCACCACTTTGCAAGGGTTTAGCGCCAATCGTGCTACCTACATACTACCCGGGGTGCCCCAAAATCTGTCCTTCCTGGACGGCTCCCAGTGCCAGCAAAACGTCGATTGGAGGCGTTCCGACGGCTTGATGATGCCCGTTTCCCGACCGAATTGACCCATGAGTCGCTTGGGTACTTCCCCTTCGAGGATGCTCACCGAACCTTCCACTCGAATAGGAGGTCATACGTCTGGGTTAGCAACGAGCCATTCAGGAGTAACCACGTAGACAGTTGCAATCGGATCCCCTTGTCCTCGACGTTGAATCGTTTTCAGGCCACGTGCGTGTACGATGTTTCTGAACTTCCCAGCCGATCCGGCTGACAGTTCGACATACTGGCCGTGCCCAATCCGTTCTGCAATCCGAATCAACTCGCCCTCAACAATTTTTGTTGGGTAGTTCGTCTTTGCCCGAGAAGGCGGGAACCCGTTCTTAATCCTCGGAACGTATTGCTCTGTTTTCTTCATGGATTCCAAGTAACCGCCCATTCAACCCCAGCCGAAAGCGGTGACCCACCCGGCCGACCAGCATCCCCGATCTCGTAGCACGTTACAATGAACCCCACGAATCTCTGGCCGCTTGTAGATGACGCCCTGCATCTTCAAGTGCTACCTCGGCAAATTCCAATTTATGCGGGGACAGATTTTCGTCTTTCGCTCTCGCTATCGATTCAAGAGCAACTCTCAGTTCCTGATCGACCTTCGAATTGTGGCCCTGTGCCTGCTGGCGGTAGAGGCCGATATCCCGCTCTTTGTGGGTGATTCTGTCAGACAGTGAATTCACTTTATCCTTCATCCCCTCTTCAGTTGAGATCATGCACCTGAATTTTTCCAGTGTGTGGATTCTCTTCCTGCCAATCCGTTGCTCGATGGATAAAGATCGTTCCGGTTTCGGTATCGAGGATGACTATTCCACAGCCAGGCTCTGGCATTGTATTGTGCTCGAGTGGAGGGCAGAAAATTGCGGGTGGATTCGTGATTTGCTGATATCTGGAGGACGACTGGGAAACGCCGGACGGGTACGGCCCATTGCAGGCCGTCATGGCCACAGCCGTTGCGATGACCCACCAGATCCGCATGTAATGATTATACCCGACTTCGCCGTCAGGGTGCATCTCCGATGCAGAACTTCACACACTTTGCCAGCCGGATTCCTGACGGAGTTCAAGCGCGCCGTGGGGCGGCGGTCACAGTGGTGTGGTTGCTCTGTCTTCCTTCGTTCGGATCGCGCGTACAGCGTGAGCCTTATCATTCGCGTGTGGCGGAATTTGAAATCGCCGACGCCCGCTGAAACTCCTCGCGCTTTTCCGGAAAATCGGTGCGGTAATGCGCGCCCCGGCTCTCCTCCCGCCACAACGCGCAGCGCGCAATCAGCCCCGCCACCTCATGCATGTTGCGTAGTTCCACCACACGCAAAGACGGCTCGCCCACGGCTTCCCAGATAGCCCGATCGAGCGCGTTAACCGCCGCTTCCAGACCGTTACGATCCCGCGTGATCCCACAATATTCCCAGGTAAGCTCCCGCAGCTCCTTTTCGGTAGTCTCGGGCGCCAGCAGCGGAGGACGTTCCGCGCTGCCTTCCACCACCTCGTCCGCATGCGCGCTCATCGCCCGGCCCGCGCGCGCGCCAAACACCAGCGCTTCCAGCAGCGAATTGCTGGCCAGACGATTCGCCCCATGCACTCCGGTACAGGCCACTTCACCGGCGGCGTAGAGACCGGGCACCGTGCTGCGGCCATCCAGATCCGTCCACACTCCACCCATCGCATAATGCGCGGCAGGATGAACCGGCGCAGCCTGGCGCGCAATATCCACGCCGTGCGCCAGGCATGTTTCATAAATCCGTGGGAACCGGCCCCGAATGAAATCCGCATCGCGCGCCGTCAGGTCGAGCCACACATGCGTTGAACCGGTGCGACGCATTTCGGTAATAATGGATCGCGACACCACGTCGCGCGGCGCCAGGTCTTTCATAGGATGGTACCGATCCATGAAAGCCTCGCCCACGTTATTGCGCAACACCGCGCCCTCGCCGCGCAGCGCTTCGGACAGCAGGAAACGGGGCGCCCCTTCCACATGCAGCGCGGTGGGGTGAAACTGTACGAATTCGATATTGGCGATCGTCGCGCCGGCCCGCCAGGCCATGGCCACGCCATCGCCGGTTGCCACATCCGGATTAGTGGTCTCTTTGAAGACGCGTCCCAGGCCACCCGTCGCTAACATCACGGCGCGGGCACGAACATCGCGCAGTACGCGGCGTTTTTCATCGAAGGCCACGGCCCCTGCCACACGCCCGTCGACAAGCAGTAAATCCGTAATCGCCGAATAACTTTCAAAACAAACATTGGGGAGCGATGAGGCTTTCAGATGGAGCGTACGCGCAATCTCGCGGCCCGTGGAATCGCCATGCGCGTGCAGGATGCGGTTGCGGCTGTGCGCGCCCTCGCGGGTGAAGGAAAGCTTCTGGCCTTCGCGATCGAAATCGGCGCCCCAGTCGATCAGGTCCTGGATGGCGGCCGGCCCCTCTTCCACCAGCGTCCGCACCGCGTTCCGGTCGCATAGCCCATCGCCCGCGTAGAGCGTATCCTGCTCATGCAACGCCACCTCATCGTCGTCGCTGAGAGCCACCGCGACTCCGCCCTGCGCGTATTCGGAAGAGGACTCGCGCAGCGAATCCTTCGCGATTACCAGCACACGCCCGCACTGCGCCAGCTCGATCGCCGCACGCAACCCGGCCACCCCGGCGCCGATAACGAGAAAGTCGCAGTCCATTGCCTTTGCGATTCTAACAACCGCGTTACACCGTATGTCCCATCGGAAGCCGCCGCGGGTGCGTTAAATTCCGTTCATGCGAAATAAATACTCGCATGTCACAATAGATTCAGAGTTTGCAGACGAGTGCGACGCGCGGGATGGTCCCCACGGCGTCCTCTCCCTGCTTCTGCGACTCCCTGTCCGCTGTATCCCACGTTGCCTGATCCCGGGCTGCGGCTCGGGTAATACGACCGACAAGGAGAAAACTCATCATGCGCGCACTCCTGGCGCTTATACTCTGCGTGTCTCTCGGCGACGCCCAATCGGATCGTCGTGCCGCATCCTCACCCGAAACGCTTGCCGTCGCTTTGCGCGAGCGGGGCGAATACTCCACCGCCGAGCAACTGCTGCGTGCCACTCTCGCCGGCGTCGCCGTGGAAGCGGAAGAAAGAGCGATCGTGCTCAACCTGCTCGGTGACCTGATGCGCGAAGAAGGCAAGGGCGCGCAGTCGCGGCAATTTTTCGAAGACGCGTTGCGCATCCCCGGCGTGTCCTGGAAGAGGCTGGCCGAGTCGCACATCGGTCTGGCCGATCTCGACCGCGACAACAGGCTCTGGGATGACAGCGTGGTGGAGTGGAACCGAGTGGCGCGGATGGCACTCGATCATCATGCGCCGACGCTCGAAGCCGTGGCCTGGCGCGGACTCGGCGCGACATGGCTCGAGCAGGGCAATACGGCGCGCGCCGAGCCCCTGCTGCGCCGCGCCCTGGCTGCGTTTGAGAGCGATCCGGGTTCCGCCAATCAGGCCGCCTCGACCCGGAGTTATATGGCCCAACTCTACCTGGACGAAGACAAGCCGGCGCTGGCGGAAGACGCCCTGGCACGCGCGCTCGCCAACGAAGAACGTACCCTCGGCTGCATGCATCCGCAGGTCGCCCTTTTGCTGGAGATGATGGGCGATGCCGCCGCCCTGCGCAACCATGCGCAATCGGCGCGCGGCTACTACGGGCGGGCGCTGCGCATCATGGCGGAAAAATTCGGCGAAAATTCTATGGTGGCCGGAGCCGTTCTCGCTAACTGGGCCATGGCCGAGCAGCGCGCGGGCGACGCCGCACGCGCCGCGGAGGAATACCAAAGGGCATTGGCCATTCTGCGCACAGCCGGCCGGGACGCCCATAGGTTGCGTATCACCGTGATGGAGCGTTACGCCCATGTTCTCGAGTCCATGCATCGCGCCAGGGAAGCCCACGCCTTACTCGCCGAAGTGAAAAGCTTCCGCGAAGAATGAAATGACACAATTGGGGTAAATGCCCCATTTTCAGGTGTCAACGCCGCAGCGCACGTATACCGCGCTGGTCGAGCGAGGCGGCATCGCGCAACTGCCCGCCTTCCTGCCCGCGGCCGCCGGTAAAACGTTTGTGCTGACGACAGCCGACGTGTGGGAACTGCACGGCCACCGGGTGCGCGACGCTCTCTCGCTTCCCTTCGAAACGCTCTTCTTCGCGGGCGGCGAGGAAAACAAGCGCATGTCGCACGTGGAGCAATTGGCCGAAGAAATGGCCGAGCGCGGCGCCGACCGATCGAGCGTGGTGGTCGCATTCGGCGGCGGCATCGTCAACGACCTCGGCGGATTCCTCGCCGCCATCTTCATGCGCGGCGTTCCGGTCATCCAGATTCCCACTACCCTGCTCGCCCAGGTGGATGCTTCGGTGGGTGGCAAGACCGGCGCCAACCTCATTGCAGGCAAGAACCTCGTGGGCGCATTCCATCAGCCGCTCGCGGTTCTCATCGATCCCGCCGTGCTCGAAACCCTGCCTGATCGCGAGTACCGCGCCGGCTTATGCGAGATCGTCAAGACCGGCATCATTGCCAGCGAGCCCTTATTCCGGTTGTTGGCGGATCGTCGCGATGACGTCCTCGCGCGCCGGCATCACGTGGTGGATCATATTGTGGCGGAATCGGTGCGCATCAAAGCTGAAGTGGTTTCCTCCGACGAGCGCGAAACCGGCCTCAGAAAAATTCTGAATTTCGGGCATACCTTCGGCCACGCCCTCGAAGCGGAGACCGGGTACCGCGGTTTTCTCCACGGCGAGGCGGTCTCCTGGGGCATGCGCGCGGCTACTTATCTGGCCCGCGATCTCGGGATGCTGGCAGTTGAAGACTGCGCATCCATCCTGCAGGTGCTTGATCGCTATGGACCCATCCCGGATGTGGATGGCATCGGTGCGGCCGCTCTGCAAAGCCGTCTCGTGAAGGATAAGAAGACCATCCAAAGCCGGATTCATTTCGTGCTGCCGGTGAAAATCGGCGAGGTGGTGGTGCGCGCGGACGTGCCGCCGGTCCAGGTCGGCCAGGCCATCGAGCGCGCGCTGGCGGATTGCCGTCCGGCCCGGCAATGAGTGTTTCCGGAACTACGCCCGAGGGCGCTCAGTCGGAGCAGGAGGCATCGCGCTGGGTGCGTGCCATGTTCGGACGCGTGGCGCACCGTTACGATCTCGCCAATCATCTGCTGTCGGCCAATATCGATCGTCACTGGCGCGCCCATACCGTAAGGCGCGTTCGCGATGCGCTGATGCGTCCCGATGCGCGCGTGCTCGATCTGGCCTGCGGCACCGGCGATCTGCTGATTGCGCTCGAACGTGCGGCTGGGCGCAGCCTGATCGGCAGCGATTTCTGCCATCCCATGCTCACGGGAGCGCGCGCCAAGCTCAAACGCGCGGCGCTGCGCTCCCTGCTGGTTGAAGCGGATGCTCTATCCCTTCCGCTCGGCGACGCCAGCGTCGATCTGATCACCATCGCCTTCGGTTTTCGCAACCTGGCGAATTACCGGGCCGGATTGCGCGAGATGCGGCGCTTGTTGCGTCCCGGCGGGGCGCTGGCGATTCTGGAATTCAGCCAGCCGCCAAATAGAGCGTTCGCCGCCTTTTATAACTGGTATTCGCGGCGCGTGCTGCCACTGGTCGGAGGAGCATTGTCGGGCGCTGTGGAAGCGTATCAGTATCTGCCGGAATCCGTGCGCAGGTTCCCTGAGGCCGATGCGCTGGCGGCGATAATGAGCGATGCCGGGTTCGCGCCCGTCGAGTGGGAATATCTGACGTTCGGAATTGTGGCACTGCACGTCGGCCGAGTCCCCTGATGTAGCGCGCGCACTCGTGCGTGCCGCGTCGAGACTCATCTCGACGCCTTCCGCTGGCCCCTTACTGCTGGTCGTGGCAGAAGGTGCACTCGGTGCTGGCCTTCTTCTCGCGATGGCACTCCATGCACGCGCCCATCGTGAGGTCTTTCTCGCGCGTGAGCTGGGTGCGCGTGGCGACCGGCCCGTGGCATTCCTCGCATGTATTGCCCGCCTGCAGATGCGTGCGGTGGCTGAAGAAAACGAAGCTCGGGATCTCATACACCCGCGCCCACGCGATCTCGCGATCGTATTTGCCCTTATGGCAGCCGCCGCACACCGCGGGCGCGGGCAGCGTCATGGCTTCCCCGGGATCGGGATTCGGATGGCACGTGGCGCACTTCAGCTTCAAATCGCCCGCATGTAATTTATGGCTGTAAGGAACGGGTTGTTGCTGGGCGAACGCCGCCGCGGCCGCCAGCAGGAGAAGCGCGAGTTTCATGCCTCGTTCATTTTATAAACCCGCCCCATAGCCTTCGTAAACTTTGTCGAAGACGGTGTCCCACGATTCAAGCGCCGCCTGCTGCCGGGCCGCCACTCCCATCGCCGCGCGCAGCCCGGCATCGCGCAGAAGATTCGCCGTATGTTCGATGAATTCGCCGTCCGAATGGGCGACAAATCCCGACACCCCGTGATTCACGATAAACTTCGGGCCGCCCGCATCGGTCACCACCGCGGGCACCCCCGACGCGAAAGCTTCCAGCACCACATTGCCGAACGTATCGGTGCGCGAGGGGAAAACGAACACGTCCATATTGGCGTAAGACCGCGCCAGATCCTCTCCGCGCTCGATGCCTGGAATGTCGGCGGCGGCCAGATTCTCCATCAGCCATTCTCTTTCGCTGCCGTCGCCGATCACGCGGAAACGGAACGCGGGGACGCCGGCCGCGAGCAGGGCCACTTCCAGATCGCGCAGAAAGCGCACGCTCTTCTCCGGCGTGATCCGGCCCACGTAACCAAGGCGCAGAACGCCATCGTCGGCCGTCCGCCGCTCCGGTGAGAAAAGCCCAGTGTCGATACCGCGCTTCATCAGAAACACCGGCTTTCCGGTGCGCTCGCGCAACATCCGCACCAGTTCGTCGTTAGGCGCGTAAAGGACGTTCCCAAGCGAGTAGAACGCCAGCACCAGATTCAGCATCTGCTCTTCGCTGAAGGCCACTACTCCTTTGCGCGTCTCGTCCGGCATCCACCAGAGCAATTTGTCGAGCCGCATGGCGCCGAACTCGTGCAGGTTGGTATGCCACGAAATGGCGAGCGGCAATCTCAACTTCCGCGCAATAAAAACGCCGATCTCGCTGACGTCGCCGGGGCTCACTACATGGATGATGTCCGGCCTGAACTGCTCGACCATGCCGGAGACGTATCCCTGCAGGCGCCACAACGCGGGATCGTGGCGCAGCCCGCGGTCGAGTTCGAAAGCGAGTGGGCCTCGCGCGAGTTCCACATGGGTGACGGAACCGTCCTGATGATCGCGGGTCTCCGTCGCTCCCCGCACGCAGAGAAACGGGCGGTCATGGCGGCGCGCGTAGCCTGTCAACTCCCGGCTCGTCAGCGCTACGCCGTTAATTTCCTGAAACGTATCTGTAAAGAAAGCAACTCTGGGGATGGCGTCCACTCAGAGCAGCATAGCGCGAACCCCGTGGAATAAAGTCCCCGTCACGCGGGATAATCGTTTTTGTGAAGGTGCTCGAAGAAAAACACAAGCTGGCCACACGCTGGTTCCATTGGATCAACTTCCCGATCCTTTCGGCGATGATCTTCAGCGGATTGCTCGTCTACTGGGCTTACGACCCCTATCGCATCGGCCTCGGCGGCGTTACGCTCTTCCATTTCTTTCCCGACCGCTTCTACGACGCCACGCACATCGACCACAAACTTTCGCTCGGCATGGCGCTGCATTTCTGTTTTGCTTGGATCTTCGCCATCAACGGCTTCGCTTATGTCA
>JBEKAQ010000105.1:0-16371 GCA_050015835.1 Bryobacteraceae bacterium
CCCCCGGTCCTGGTGGCTGGCGAAAACGGCCCCGTGCAAATCCCCGTGCGCTCACCCCACACCTTCGAAACCATCCGGATCGAAATCCACGCCGAAAACGGGGATCGCCACAATTTCCTCATCGACTTGACTCATGCGCCCGAAAAGAGCGCCACCGAAATCGCCGGCCTGAAATATATCGAGCGCCTCATCGACCTCCCCGTCAAAATCCCCCTCGGCTATCACGAAGTCCGCACCGACGGATGCGCCATGCGCCTGATCGTCGCCCCCGAGTGCGCGCACCGCCCCCAACCCGGCAAACACGCCGGCCTCGGCATCTCCCTCTACGGTCTCCGCTCCGCCCGCAACTGGGGCGCCGGCGACTTCCGCGATCTCCGCGATTTAATCGATTGGGCCATCCCCGCGCTCCACGCCGATTTCATCGCCCTCAACCCCCTCCACGCCATCCACAACCGCGCCCCCTACAACACCAGCCCCTACCTCCCCAATAGCATCTTCTACCGCAATTTCCTCTACCTCGATGTCGAATCCGTCGAGGGCTATCCAACCATCCGGGCCGCCTTCGAAACGCCCGAGACGCAGGCCGAACTCCAACGCCTGCGCGCCACCGAAACTGTCGAATATGAAAAAGTGGCCGCCCTCAAACGCCGCGCCCTCAACCTGATCTTCGATGCCGCCCCACCCCCCCGGGCCTGTCACGACTGGATTGCCGCCGAGGGCGATCTGCTCCGCCTCTACGCCACCTACTGCGCGCTCGACGAGCACCTCCACGCCGCCGACCCCACTCTCTGGGTCTGGACCGCCTGGCCCGCGCCCTATCGGAATCCCAACAGCCCGGAGGTTCAGGCTTTCACCCAGACTCATCCCCGCGAGATCCTCTTCCATGGCTGGCTCCAGTGGCTCATCGACCGGCAGATCGCCCAGATCCAGCAGCACGCGCGCGCTTCCGGCATGCGCATCGGGCTCTATCACGACCTCGCGCTCGCCACTGACCGCCACGGCTCGGACCTCTGGGCGCACCGCCCGTACTTCATCAACGGCGCACGCGTCGGCGCGCCACCCGATGGATTCTCCCCCACCGGCCAGGACTGGTCCTTCCCCCCGCCCGACGAGCGCCGCCACCGCGAAAACGGCTATCGCCTCTACACCGAATCCATCCGCAAAACCATGCGTCACGGAGGCGCGCTGCGCATCGACCACGTGATGCGCCTCTTCCGCCTCTACTGGATTCCCGAAGGCCGCACCGCCGCCCAGGGCGCTTACGTCAAGGATCGCCCCGAGGATCTGGTGCGCATCCTCGCGCTCGAAAGCGTTCGCAACAACGCCGTCATAATCGGTGAAGATCTGGGCACCGTGGAAGACGCCGTGCGCCAAACCCTCGCCGGCTTCGGCATTCTCAGCTATCGATTATTGATCTTCGAAAAGAACGACACAGGCTTCAAACTCCCCGGCGAATATCCCGCGCAGGCGCTCACTTCCACCACCACGCCCGACCTGCCCACCATCGCGGGATTCTGGACCGGCGAAGACATCAAGGCCCGCATCCGCACCGGCATGGTCGACTACAAATCCGGCGAATCGCAGAAGGCCGACCGGCTTCTCGACCGCCAGCATCTCCTCAACGCCCTATTCGCCATGAACCTTCTGCCGCCCGGCTACGAGCGCGCCGCCGCCCGCATTCCGCTCCTGACGCCCGAACTGCATTACGCCATCATGGGCTTCCTCGCAAGCGCGCCCTCGGTTCTTTGGCTGGTGAATCAGGAAGATATCACCCGCGAGCTCGATCAGCAAAACCTTCCCGGAACCACCGCCGAATATCCCAACTGGAGCCGCAAAATGCGCTGGACCATCGAAGAGCTGTCCACCGTACCGGAAGCCAGCGACTGCGCCACCATGGTCCGCATCTGGATCGAAAAAACCAACCGCGCATAACTATCCCTCAATACCTGCCCAGAAACCCCGCTACACTTGGACCCTGCGCCGCCTGATTCGCAATACACAAATCAATCCCCTCGATCACCTGATCCAAAGCCCGCGGAGCGCCCACAAACTTATCTACCTTCGGCGCAAAATAACTCTTCAATTCATCCCGCGAAGCCGCATCGCAGTACGACCTCCCGACCTCCGGCAGAATCGACCCGAAATCGAATCCCCCGCCTGTTGGCATCTTCGCCACCACCTGATCCCAATGCGTCTTCAGAAACGTGAACGCCAGTTTGCGGGTCGAGGCCACCTGCTGCCCACTGAAAAGCAGCCGCGACCCTTCGATAAACGGCACATCGCCGTTGACCACCGCATTCATCCCCGCCTCGATCGCCGCCGGATCGCGAAACGAGTTCATCGCCGCCAGCAGCGCCCGCCGCGTCTGCTTGTCTTCCGTCTTTTTCAACTCACTCAGCAGCCGGTCGAAAAAGGGCTTGTCGCCATAGAAGGCCGCCGTCCCCAGCACAGCCGGCAACATGTTCGGATCCACCGCGCCATGGTCGGCCAGCCACTTCCCCGCCAGCGCCTGCCCCTGCGCCGCCAACTCCCGATCGCCGCCCCACGTCGCCACCGGACGCACCAGCTGCGGACGCAGCAATCGCGTATCCTCCGCCTCGTCTGCCTTCGCCGTCCATCCCAGCAGATGCGCCCGCGCCTGAAAATTCTTCAGCAGGAAGCGCTGGTAATTCGGCATCAGGTTATCCGGAACCAAAGACCAGAGCGGCTCCAGAGCCACCGTCATCGCCGTCTGCACTACATACCTTTCGGGATCCGCATGAAACGTATCCACCAAACCCAGCGCATCGGCCGCCGCCAGCTTGCCCCCGGTTGCGAGCGCTTCCGCATTCCCCATCAGGTCCGCGCGTTCCGCCGCCGGCAGCCGCGTCTGCACATCGCCGCTCGTCAGCGCCCCCAGCAAACCGCCTTCGTATTCCGCGCGATAATATCCGATCGCCCGATCGTTGGCCTGGACCCACGCCGGGCATCCCTTCGCCCCCGTGAGCGCCACCGTCTCCGTCGCCTGCGTCATCAAAGTGCACTGGCTCTGCCCCGCGGCGCCCGTGCCATAGCGAACGCACAAAGGAATCTGCCACACCTGAGCGCTCACTGTTCGATCTGTCGACCCCTTCGATCCCAAAGGGAAAAATCGCTGCTGCTTCAGATGCAGCGCCGCCTTACCCCCCGCGCACTCGATCCCCACTGAAACCACCGGCACGCCCGCCTGATTCAAAAACGTGGAGAAAGCCGCCGTCACATTCTTCTTACTCGAAGTGCTCAGCGCATCCAGAAACTCACCGGCCGTCGTAGCCCGATACTCGTACTGCTTCAGATAACTCTGCACCGCCTTGCGAAACTCCTCCGGCCCCATCCAGTTCTCGAACATCCCGATCACCGTCGCGCCCTTCTGATAGGTGATCGAATCGAACGCGTTATTGATGTCGTCCTTCGTCAGAATCTTCTGCCGGATCATGCGCGCCGAAATCAGGCTGTCGTCCTCCTCGGCGTCCAGCTTGTCGGCCACATTGGAAACGCGCGTGTTCCACTCCGGCTTCCACTCGGCAATCAACTTCCTTTCCATCCAGGTCGCAAAAGCTTCGTTCAGCCAGATATCGTCCCACCACGCCGTCGTCACCAGATCGCCGAACCATTGGTGCGCGAGCTCATGCGCGGCGGTGGCCGCAAACTCGCGCTGCCGGTCGATGCGATCCACCTTCGGATCCGCCAGCAGGATGGTCTGCTCATACGTCACCATCCCCGGATTCTCCATAGCGCCGAACCCCGCCGCATTCGGAATCGCCACCTGATCCGCCTTCTCGTACGGATACGGAATTCCGAAGTAATCTTCGAGCCGCGTCAGGATCGTCGCCGTAACTTCCGCCGCGTACTTCGCCTCCCCCGTCCGGCCCTTCGGCACCACAATCCGCACCGGTACTTTATTCCTGCCCGCTGTTCCCGCCGCTACGTACTCGAACGGCCCCACCCCGAACGCGACGAGATAACTCGGCAGCGGCTTGGTCTCTTCGAACACCACCGTCTTCATTCCACCCGCGCGCGTTTCGGACGCGATGGGCGTATTACTAATCGCCGAGTCTCTCTCAGGAACATGCAGCGTCACCTGCCACGGCGTTTTGTACACGGGCTCGTCGAAGCAGGGAAATGCCGCGCGCGCATCCGTGGCCTCGAACTGCGTAATGATGTACCAGTTGCCGCTCTCCTGCTGCCGGAAAATCCCTGCCGTGTTCTTCTCGTTCACCGCCCCCGTGTATCGAATCGTCAGCGTGGCCTGTCCGCTCGCAACCGCCGACGCCAGTTTCAGACCCACAAAATCGTCGCCGCCCGGAACCGTCTGAGCCGTGACTGCTCTGCCGCCCGAGGTCACCACCGCGCTCTGAATCTGAATCCGCTCCTGATTCAGCCAGATCGTATCGACAGCCTGTTTGATGTCCATCTGGATCAGGATCGATCCCGAGAACGTGCTCTTCTCCGGATCGAGCGTCAGATCGACCCGATAGCTCGTGGGCGCGATATTCTGTACCTCCGCCAGCCGAGTCTTCGGAGCCGCGTAACCAACCGAGCAAACCAGAAACAAGACCAATGTGGGACAGACGCTTCCGCCTGTCCACGATTTCCAGGCTGTCACTTCAACTTCTCCAGTCTCTTCTTCACTTCCCCGGTATTCTTGGCATTCGGAGCCAACTGCAAATACCGTTCATAAGCTTCCCGCGCCCCGTCCGCATCCTGCTGCTTCTCTTTGGTCTCGCCCAGGCGAAGCCAGGCCTCGGCGTTCCCATCGTTCCATTTCGTGGCGCTCGTAAACCTTTGCGCCGCGCCTTTGTAATCGCCCTTCTTGAAATAAAACTCGCCCACCGAAACATCGCGCTTCGACTTCACCGGATTAAAACTGTACTGTTCCGGAATCGCAGCCGCATCTTCCTCGGGAGGCAGTTGCACATTCTCTTTCGAATCCTGCCCCTTCGAATCCGGCTTTTTGGTATCCGATTGCTGGGCGGCGGCCGTGGCCGCGAGCAACAGAAGAATGGACCAACGTGACATAATTTCAGTATATTGTCCCTCCGGGAGAAGGTCGCGCAACTGCCCCTCGCCCCGGGAGTGTATCTCTATAAAGATGGTGCCGGCAAGGTCATCTACGTCGGCAAAGCCAAGAGCCTGCGCGCCCGTGTCCGCGGCTACTTCAATGAGGACCGGCTCGCCGAAGCCAAGACCGGCTCGCTCATCGGCGAAGCGCGCGACATCGATTACATCCTGGTCGATAACGAAAAAGAAGCGCTGGCCCTCGAGAACAATCTCATCAAGCAGTACAAGCCGCGCTATAACGTGCTGCTGCGCGACGACAAAACTTATCCCTACGTCAAGCTGACCAGCGAGCGTTTTCCCCGTGTTTACGTCACGCGCCGCCTGCGCAAAGACGGCGCAACCTACTTCGGACCGTACTTCCCCGGCAACTTGGCGCATCGCCTGGTGCACTTCATCCACCGGCATTTTCTGGTGCCGTCCTGCAAGGTCGATCTGACCCGCTATCACCCCAAGCCCTGCCTCCAATACCACATTCATCGCTGCCAGGGGCCTTGCGTGGAGGGCCTCACCACGCCCGAAGCCTACGCGCAGTCGGTACGCCAGGTCCGCCTGTTTCTCGAAGGACGCCATGCCGCGCTGGCCAGCGAACTGCGCGAACGCATGGAAGCCGCGTCCGAAGCCGAGCGGTTTGAAGAAGCCGGGGCCATTCGCGATCTTCTCGGCACCGTCGAGGAACTCGATCAGCGCCAGAAAATGGCCGCCGCTTCGGGAGACGATGTCGATATCTTCGGCTACTACGCGGAGCCGCCTCTGGTCGCGGTCAACCTGTTCCACCTGCGCAACGGCGCCATCGTGGATCGCCGCGAATTTTTCTGGGAGGATCAACAGGAGTTCAACGCGCCGGAATTCTTCTCATCGCTGCTGCTGCAGATTTATCTCGATCAGCAATACGTGCCATCGATCATTCACGTCCCGCTCGAGTTCGAAGATCTTGAGGTGATGGAGGAACTGCTTAGCGAGAAGAAGAATCGCAAAGTCGAGATCCACACGCCGCAGCGCGGCCAGAAGAAAGCCATGCTCACGCTGGCGCAGACCAATGCCAAACACAGCTTCGATGCGCGCTTTCGCATTCTCAAGCCGTCTTCGCTGGCCATTCAGGAAGCATTGCAGGACGCCCTCAGCCTGCCCGAGCCTCCGAAACGCATTGAATGTTTCGACATCTCGCACATTCAGGGCACCGACAAAGTCGCCAGCATGGTTGTGTGGGAAGAAGGCCGCATGAAGAAAGCGGATTACCGCAAATTCATCATCCGCACCGTCGAAGGCAATGACGATTTCGCCAGTATGGCCGAAGTGGTCACGCGCCGTTACGCCCGTCTGCAGGCGGAGGGCACGCCGCTGCCCGGTCTGATCCTGATCGACGGGGGCCTCGGCCAATTGCACGCCGCCGCCGACGCACTCGATGCCATAGGAGTTATCAACCAGCCCCTCGCCTCCATTGCCAAGCGCGAGGAGATTATCTATGTGCTGGGGCAGGAGAACGAGCCGGTAGTTCTCGACCGCTTCTCGCCCATGCTGCACCTGATCCAGACGGTGCGCGACGAGGCTCATCGCTTCGCCGTAACCTTCCACCGCACGCGCCGCAATGCCCGCACGCTGACCTCGGAACTGGACCAGATTCCCGGCATAGGCGAAATTACCGTGCGAAAGTTACTGAAAGAATTCGGAAGCTCGGCGTTAGTCCGCGAAGCCTCTGAAGAGGACCTGGCGCGCCGTGTGGGTCGTTCCGCCGCAAGAAAAATCCGCTCCTGGTACGAATGTGCGCCAGCGCGTGACCGCGCCTGATACAACTTGAGGTATGCCACTCTCCGCAAGAAACCAACTTCCCGGCACCATCGAAGACATTCAGATCGGGACCATCATGGCTCACGTCGTCGTCCGCGTCGGTGACAATCTCGTCGAAAGCGTCATCACCCGCACCAGCGCCGAGGACCTCGGACTCAAGAAGGGCGATTCCGTAAAGGTGGTCGTCAAATCCACCGAAGTCATGATCCAGAAGGACTGAACGTGGGCTTCTCCTGTCAGGGCTGGGCGTAGTATCCGCTTCGCGTACGCGCCCTCAGGCCAGGCTTGTCGATCCTGACCTCGAGCCCATGGTACTCGTTGGGGCCATCCCCCTCGATCCCGTCGAAAGACAGCACATAGAAACCATTCGCGTCCGCCACGCACTCGGCGATCTCCGCCGCTAAATCGTTGGACGTATTCAGCACCCGGCCTCCGCTCTGTTCCGCCAGAACCTGCAGTCCCAGGTGCGCCATCTGAGCTTGTCTGGCCACCTTCACGCCCTTTAAAAATTCCCTATAGCGCTGCGCCTGCAGCGCGTTCATCACCCCCAGCGGATCCACCGCGTAAATCGTCATGCGCGCCCTGCGCAGCCCGTCCGAAATCCCCACGATGCTGTTGAAAATTCCCGCTTCCTGCTTTGGCGTCAGCTGCACCTGCGGGCCCGCCAGCAGCGCCCATCCCGGACTCACCCACACCACCAGCTTGCGCCCCGCCCTCGACCCTTCATAATTCACCAGATCCTGCATTCCCCGCAGCGAGATCCGCAGCCGTTCCTCGGCGCCGTAAACTCCCTGTGCCTTGCCCACCGTGCGCAGACCCGAAAATTGCTTGTTCACAAATTCCGCCAGAGCCTTTCCATCCCGCGAAGACTTGTTTCCCATGGTGGCTCCCGAGTCGGTAAGGAAGGCGACCGACATCGGATGCGCCAGTGCCCCGCCGTCGCGCTCCAGAAATTTCTCGATCTGCTCCCGCTCGTCCGCCATCTTCGTGAAAGGGAGATTCACTTCGTCGATGACCAGAAGCGTCTCCACGGGCGGATCGGCCGCCGCGCTCGCGCCCCCGACTGCCTGAAAAGAGAGAATCCTCTGCGGCTGTTTATTATCCAGCAGCGTGAAGTCCTGCTCCTGCAATCCGGCTACGGCCTTCCCGGATTTATCGCTCACCACTACATCGAGTGTGATGTGGCGGTCCTGCTGCGCCCATCCCCCAACCGGCGCAAAACACCATATCGGGATAATGATCCAAACGCTGCGCCCAATACTCATAGAAGTGGACCTCGCTTCGCAACATTCTAATCCCTTTTCATCCCTCCTGGTCTCCCTTGCTTGGGTCGGCCGCGTCTGAGACGATAGGACCGCATGCATAAGCCCCTCCGCTGGGTTTTCATAACGGCGCTTCTCGCCTCGCCGGTCGCCTCGTTCGCCCAGCTCCACGTCCTCATCTCCGGTGGCTTTTCCGCCGCCTTTAAAGCCCTCCAGCCCGAGTTCTCGAAGACCACCGGCATCACCGTCGACGTCGCTCGCGGACAATCGCAGGGAACCGGCCCCACCACCATCGGCGCTCAGCTTGCTCGAGGCGTGCCGGCGGACGTCGTCATCATGTCGAGAGAAGGGCTCGACGACCTGATCGCTCAAGGCCGCATCGTTCCCGCAACCGCCGTCAACCTCGCCCAAACGCCCCTCGGCATGTCCGTGCGCGCCGGAGCGTCGAAACCGGATATCTCGACCGTCGGCGCCTTCAGGCAAACCCTGCTCCGCGCCCAATCCATCACCTTCCCCAGCAGCACCACCGGAATTTACATGACCACCAGACTCTTCCCGCAACTCGGCATCGCCGCCCAAATCTCGGGGAAAATTACCCACACCGGCGTCGCGGCCGTAGCCGCGGGGGAAGCCGAGATCGCCATCCAGCCCGTGAGTGAGCTGCTCCAGACCACGGGCGTCGATTTCGTCGGCACGATCCCCGCGCCCATCCAGTTCATCTCCGTCTTCTCTGCCGCCCTGGTCAAAGGCGCGAAGGAACCTGCAACTGCCCAGCGTCTCATCGCTTTCCTCGTCTCCGAAAACGCCGCTGCCGCCATCCGCCAGAGCGGCATGGAGCCCTCGAAATCGCGTTAGCGGAAAGACCGCCCCGTACAATCGACTCATGCCCGGAATCCCGGCCCAGCCCTTCTACACTCCCGCCGACCTCCCCACTACACAACTTCCGCCCCCCGGCCAATTCCCCTTCACCCGCGGCATCCACGAATCCATGTACCGCGGCCGCCTCTGGACCATGCGCCAGTTCTCCGGCTTCTCCACCCCGGAGGAAACCAACCGCCGCTTCCGCTACCTCCTCGCCCAGGGACAAACCGGCCTCTCCGTCGCCTTCGACCTGCCCACCCTCATGGGCTACGACGCCGATCATCCGCTCGCCCAAGGCGAAGTCGGCAAGTGCGGCGCCCCCATCTCCTCCCTCGACGACATGGAAGCCCTCTTCCATACGATCCCGCTCGAGGACGTGTCGGTCTCGATGACCATCAACTCGCCCGCCGCCGTCGTCTGGGCCATGTATCTCGTCGTCGCCGAAAACCAGGGCGTCGATCTTTCCCGCATCTCCGGCACCCTCCAGAACGACATCCTCAAGGAATACATCGCCCAGAAGGAATACATCTTTCCCCCGCGCCCTTCCATGCGCATCGTCACCGACACCCTCGAATTCGGCGTCCGCCACACCCCCCGCTTCAACCCCATCTCCATCAGCGGTTATCACATCCGCGAAGCCGGCTCCACCGCCCTTCAGGAACTCGCCTTCACCCTGCGCGACGGCATCGAATACGTCGATTGGGCCCTTGAGCGCGGCCTGGCCATCGACGATTTCGCCCCCCGCCTCAGCTTCTTCTTCAACGCCCACAACGATTTTTTCGAGGAGATCGCCAAATTCCGCGCCGCCCGCACCCTCTGGGCTCTGCTCGTGAAGGATCGCTACGGAGCGAAGGATGCCCGCAGCATGAAACTCCGCTTCCACGCGCAGACCGCGGGCAGTTCCCTCACTTGGCAGCAGCCGTATAACAACGTTGCCAGAACCGCCCTCCAGGCCCTCGCCGCCGTCCTCGGAGGCGCCCAATCCCTCCACACCAACGCCCTCGACGAAGCCTGGGCCCTCCCCAGCGAGCACGCCGCCACGCTCGCCCTCCGCACCCAGCAGGTGATCGCATACGAGAGCGGAGTGACAGCCATTCCCGATCCCTTCGGAGGCAGCTATTACCTCGAACGACTCACCCTCGATCTCGCATCGGGAGCCACCGAAATCATCCGGCACATCGACGAAATGGGAGGCATGATCAAGGCCATCGAGAACGGTTTTCCGCAAGCGGAAATCTCGAAAGCCAGTTACGAGTACGCCAAAGAGGCAGTAGTTGTGGGAGTCAATCGTTTTGTAGAACAGGCGCTATCGCCAGTTCCTCTTAACATCTTGAAAATCGATCGATCCGCCGAAGATCTTCAGATCCAAAAACTCAGGGCACTCCGCAAATCGAGAAGCGCCGCCCAGGTAGACCGCACTCTCCAGGCGCTGCGCCGAGCCGCCGAAACCACCGAGAATCTCATGCCGCCCCTGCTCGATGCCGTCCGAGCCCAAGCCACCCTCGGAGAGATCTGCGAAGTCCTCCGCGAAGTCTTCGGGGTTTGGCGGGAACGCAGCGCCTTTTGATCTCACAACCGGCAATGCGCCCGCAAAACCGGATCGTAATCCTCCTCGCTGAATACACCTTCCGCGTTCTATCTTATAAGGCGATCGGGCGAATCCCGAAGAATATGAAAGATGCTCGCGATCCGAGTAAGGGAATATTGCTAACGAATCTGCCGAAGCTGCTCAAGGGATACGGGCAAACCTTTGACGGATATCCGGCAGATTATAAGGTGGCCGTAGTAGTGGTATGCGACCTCGACGACAAGAATCTTCGGACCTTTCTGGATGAACTGAACGAAGTCCTGGACTCCTGCCACCCAAAGCCGGAGGCCCGCTTCCGCATCGCGATTGAGGAGGGAGAAGCCTGGCTCTTAGGCGACCTGGCCGCAGTAAGATCCGCCTATCCAGATGCCCGTCGGGACGTCCTCACTTCGTATGTAAATGACAGCATTTGCGGAACGTGGGAGAAGCTGGCGGACGCAGTTGATCACGGAGGAGCAAGGGCGCTTTCCAGGAAGGGCCCACAAGCCGTCGGCGCGGAAAAATTCCGATGGGCAGAGGCGATATGTCCCAGGATGAGTGTCGAGGACAACGCTTCTCCCGGCTTTTGTCTCTTCCGGGACGATGTCAGGGCACTGTGGTAACTACGGCGCGACCGGCTTCATCGCATCCCCGCGCAGCAGTGCGCCCGACGCCTGGATCTGCTTCGTTCCGTCGCTGACGCGCAATACCAACTGCCCTCCGTCCTGCATCTCGGCGCTGCCCAGCCACGTGGCCCCGCCCGCCGTCATGACCAGTTGCGTGAGCTTTAGTTTGGGATTCCGCGCATCCCAGGACCACTCGAAGCACCCGTCCACCGCATCGTAGGTATCGAGCGGCGTAAGATCGATATCGCGTCCGCGAAAGGATCCTGCCGCAGTCATGTTCGCCAGTAAATCCGCGCCGGTCCCGGAGGTATGCAGGGTTCCCTCGGCATCCATACTGCCGTCGCGCCAGGGCAATCCAGCGACCCTCCCGGCGACCTCATACCGCGGTTCTTTCTGCGCTAGATTCACCGCCGCAACCCCGGCGAAGGCGGCATCCCGCACCCGCCCCTGCAGCCCGGAAAAGCGCACCTCATCGCCGTCCCACACCACGCGCGTCTTCAGATTCGTAAACGCCGCGCCGGCCACATCGAGCGCGGCGACCTGCATGGTTCCATCCGCCCGCATGGCCCGCATCCAGTCCGGCTCCGGCACCGACCCCAGATTGAGCGCGTAGTTGAGGAAGTTGCCGTGCCGCAAGGTAGGCGCCAGCAGCTTTTCGAGGGTTGGGCCATCGGCGCGCGTCACGTTGATTCTGAACCGATGCGGACGCGCGGCGGCGGCGTCATAACGATATTCCCCCTGAGCGGCAATCCCCCCGACGGTGAGACTCAGACGCCGAATCGCTACTCCGGCGCCATCGATCGCCGCCTCGGCCGAGATGAGGTGCAGCGGCTCGGCGAACGCTTCAAAAGGAATGACGGCGTTCTTCAACTGGATCGTGCCCGACCAGGCGGGAAGCGGGCTTGCATAGTGGAGATTTCCGCTCCACTGTCCTTCCGTCGCCTGGCCCAGCAGCGGCACGCCCGCCACCGATGTCTGGCGGCGCAGCGATGCGATTGACATGCCCGCGCTTGAGAGCGATGCCTCGAATTTCTGCGAAGTGGTATCGTAGGCGGCTTCGAGAAACGCGGTCTCATTGATGTCATTGGCAATGACCGCCGGCGCCATGGTGATTTTCGAACCGGAAAACTGCAGATCGGCGTTGGGAATTTTGAGCGGCGGAGTGCCGGCCACGGCCAGGGTCGAATCGGCGATGCGCACCGCTCCATCCATGCGCGGCACACCCTCGGGCAAGGAATAGCCCACCGCGCCCTGGGCCGTGCCGTCGAAGGTGAGGTCGGCGGGAACGCTCAGGCCGAGGTTGCGCGCGAGCGTCACGACCGGCGCCATCGGCAGCGTGCTGAAGATGGCGGTCACGGCCCAACGCGGGCGCGCCAGATAGTCCTGCACGCGGTAGCGCAGATCGATGGGCGGTTGCCGGCCCCCGGTTGTGGCGCGGATCTCGATCACCTGGCCGCGCGCATCGATCGCCCCGCCCACCGCCAGCGGCCATGGGCTCCCACCGGGCGGCGGCTGGTTCCAGCCGTGGACGTCATCCACCATGACGCGTCCGGCAATTCCCACGCGGGTCATGGGACCCGCCAGGTGCGCATCGCCCCGGATGTGGCCGTGCAGGCCGGATTCACGACCCTCGAACAACGTGATCATGTCGCCCAGCTCGCTTTTTTCGAGTTTCACGTCGAGCGTGACGGCGCCGTCTGCCGGACGCCATTCGCCGCGCGCCGTAAACCAGCCGAAGCCCCGGGCCGGCCGGTCGGTTCGCGCCGGTTGCGCGCGCATGGAGAACGTCCAGGGACCGTTGGCTCCCGCGGGGGGCCACAGATCCACGTCCGTGCCGAGCAAATAGAAGATGGACTTGGTGTCGCCGAATTTGAAGTTGACGCGGCCTTCAATCATGTGGACGCTGGGAAACGCGGCGAGGGATTGCGGGGGCGATCCGCCGGGATGCGATCCCTCGCGCAGCAATGACGAAAAATTCCAGCGCACGCCGTTCTCCACCTTGTCTACGCGAGTCAGATTGATGGAGGCGTCTTCGAGATCGATGGAAGCGAACTCGAGCGGTCCGCCGAACAAGGCTGAAAGCTTCGGCCGGGCACGGAGGGTGTCGATATAGGCCGTGAATTCCGGGCCGATCGCGGGGTCGTCCGCGATATAAACGTTGGCTATGGTGAAGCCAGGCATGGGCAGCAACTGAAACTTCACCTGGCCCATGTGAACCTTGCGGCCCAGAGCGTTTTCGAGTGCGGCGTGAATGGGCGCCTCAAAACGTTGAGCGCTGATGCGCGGGATATACCAGGCGGTAAACAGGAGCAGCAGGATGGAGCCGAGAATCAGGCGCGGCCATGTGAACCAGCGCTTCATACCGTTGAGTCCTCGGGTTGAGCCCGGGCGGCTTCGCGCGCCAGCAGGGCTTCGTAGAGCGCCGGATTATCCACATCGTCGCAGATGCCGGGGTCGTCCACTTCGAGGTAGCGGATGGCGCCGGCATGGCGATCGATCACGTCGCGGACTTTCGAAGTCGCGGGCTCGGCCAGAAACTCGCGGGCAATCTCGCGGCTCACGAGCACAGGATGCCCGCGCTTTCCGTCGATACGGGGAATCGCAATATCGGCACGCGTGGCAATCAGTTTCGCCACCGTCGCACGCGAGATGGCGGGATGATCCACCAGAGTAAACATGACGCGATCCACCGGATCCGCAAGAGCGCGCAACCCGGTCTGCAGCGAACTCAGCATGCCCAGCCGGTAATCGCGATTAATCGCCGCGACCATGCCCGCAGGGGTCCCCTCCGCCACGATTTCGCCATTGAATCCGAAGACGGCCACCACGGGCGAACAGTACGGCAACAGCGTGTCGAACAATACCGAAAGAAACGTTCCCCCGCGAAACGGCAGCAGTGCCTTGGCGCGGCCCATTCTGCGGGATTCGCCGGCGGCCAGGATGATGGCGGCAATCCTCACTTCAGGAGCGCGCGCAGATGTTCGTCGGCGAAGATCGACTTCGAGAGCGAGCGCCAGTTTCCTTCCGGATCGCGGCGTATCGCAATCATTTCCGCTCCCACTGAAATGGCGATCTCCTCCGGCGAAACCGCGCCGATTTCGAGGCCCATGGGCGCATACACGCGATCGAACGCCGAGCGGGGGATGCCTTCTTTTTCGAGCTCCCTGATGACGCCGATGGTCTTCCGCTTGCTCCCGATCATGGCGATGTATCGGGCGCGCGTATCCACCGCCCAGCGCAGCACGCGCATATCGTCCCGATGGCCGCGCGTCACGATTACGATGTAACTCGATTCGTTCACCGGGAGTTTCGGATAGACGTCTTCATACTCGTCGGCGTAGACTTCCGCGGCCTCCGGAAAGCGCTCGCGATTGGCGTAAGCTTCGCGATTATCGATTACCGAAACGCGGAATCCCGCCAGATCGAGCACCTTCGCCAGGCTCTTCGAAATATGGCCGCCGCCGAAAATCAGCGCGGCTGGCTGAGGCGTAATGCATTCCACAAACACTTCCAGCTGCCCCCCGCAGATGAGGCCGTTATCGTAGGCGGCGTCCTGCCCCAGGCTGAACGACATATTGCGCGGCTTCTCCGTCTGAATCACCTCGCGGGCGGCGTTCCAAACTTCCGCTTCCACGCAGCCGCCGCCAATGGTGCCGGCCATTGAGCCGTCTTCGCGCACCAGAAGTTTCGCCGTCTGGAAGCTGGGAATCGAGCCGCGCACGCTCACGATGGTAGCGAGGGCGCATTTCTGCCCGAGGTTACGCAGCCGGACGAGTTCGTCAAAAACATCCATGAACGTTTAAATTATACCGAGATCCGGCTTTACACGCTTACGGGATCATCCCGCCCAGATACTGGCGGTCGCGATTGAAGATCGGAATCGTCAAATCGATCTCCCAACCGGTGTCCTCGCTTAGCCGTTTCACCACGCGGCCGCGCTTGAAATCCGCCGGGTGCTTCGCCCAGTTGACGCCTTTCGCGTGCAGCATCTCATGCTTCTCCGCAGTCGATTTGTTCTGCAGCTCCGCATGGGAATAGTACGCCGCCGTAAGCATGTTGAGGCTATTCGCCGAAGCGTCCAACTGCCGCCAGACGAAGTAATTTTCCACCTCGGCGCGCTGCGCAATCACCATCGCACGGGAGTCGAAAGCGGCGATTTTCTGCGACGAAAACGATCGGTTGAACGCCGCCGTGAACAGGCTGGCGGAGACGGAGACGATTTTCTGCACATTGCCATCGAACCACAACGGGGCCTCTTCCTTCTCGAAATCGGTGAGCAGGAAGGAGTATTCGTCGCTCTGCCCGTAGGCGAAACGGCAGCCGATCATCTCCTGGCAAAGATAGAGCGCCGCCTGGTCGAGCGCATCGGCGAGCGGCCGGCAATACGGGCGCTCGAGACCGGTCGTGAAGTGGTGGAAGCCGCGCCCGTCGATACGGATCACGAAGTAGGCGCGGCGCGGCAGTAAGAGGCGCAGGGCGTCTTCGTAGTCGCGCTTCATGCGGCGCCCCAGGTCGTCTTTCATACGCATCATAATTGTTGCAGGTGCGCGTAGTCCTCGATACCAATGTGCTGATTTCCGCGTGTCTGAAGCCGGAAGGTCTGGAAGCCGAGATGGTGGCACGCGCGCGGGATGGGCGTATTGTTGCGTGCGTCACCGAAGAGGTCTGGGCCGAATACCGGGAGGTGCTCCTGCGGGATAAATTCCGCGCCTTTCGTGAGCGTGCCGAGGCGATGCTGACGGCGCTCGCAACAAGCGTGGTGCGGGTCGAGCGGGGAGAGACCGTGTCAGCCGCGGCCGATGAAGACGACAACCGGTTCCTTGAATGCGCGGAGGCGGCGGGCGCGGAATATCTTGTGACCGGGAATTTGCGCCACTACCCATCGGGGTGGGCCGGGGCGCGGGTGGTGAATGCGCGCGGCTTTCTAGATAAGGGCTCCGGCTGTATAAAGGATCTGATGAAACACGTTGCTTTGCTGCGGGGCATAAACGTGGGCGGGAAGAATAAGCTACCCATGAAAGACCTGACGCAAATGTTTCTGAAAGCCGGGTGCGGGGATGTCGAGACCTATATCCAGAGCGGAAACGTCATCTTCACGGCGCCTGCGGCGGTTCTGAAGACTCTGCCGAAGGTCGTCGGGGCACGTATCGAAAGCCAGTTCGGCTATCGGGTACCCTTAATCCTGCGCAGC
>JBEKAQ010000106.1:0-29600 GCA_050015835.1 Bryobacteraceae bacterium
GCCGCCACAACCCCTGCCCGCGCCGAAGGAGGTCTGGATCAACAAACCACAACCAACTCCAGAGAATAAAACTCAGTAAATTATGCTTCGAGGTGTCTCAAACACGTTGACACGCGCCGGTGGCCCGAACCTGACTGAACAACAACATATTGCCATAGTCGAGCGGTGCAGGGTAAAGGTGGCCGCTCTACGTCTTGAGAAAAACAACTCGATGGATTCGGCATTAACGTGCTGGAAAAACACCGTGTCAAACTGACCGGCTACTAAGCGTTGATAAGGCCTCCGTGCCTCTAAACCCTCAGGTTTGGAGCTATCTTTTATGCTATCTCCACGGGCCGTGGGTTAAGCCCGCTGACAAGCTTTCGCGTGGACGGTTTCGAGCCGGCTCGCGCGGAGGTTCGCCGTCAGTTGTGCAAGGAATAGCGACTACCATCCCACCTGAGCTCCGCGATAAAATCTGAGGCCCACGGGCCTACCACCAATACGCCTTGCTTGAGGAAGAGACAGTCGTCCTTGTTTATGCTCGCTATGAAAGTCGCGTCCCCAGTGCTCCGTAACGGCCCGTTGAAGATAATCAAATCGCCTCGCCTGGAGACGACAGCAAGATCCTTTTGGCCGTCATGATTGAAGTCGCCGATGGCGTAGTAAGGATGCTGGTTTTCAGCGTCCCATCCTTGGGGAAGACGGCCGTCTCTGCACGGGGCACAGTCAGCCATAAGGGCCGGGCCGCGAAATTCAGGGTGTCGTTTGAACCAGTTCTGGACGAGACTGCGATATGCAGGATCCACATGAGAAACGTCCGCGTCTGGCTCAGGCACTGGCGTGGACCTGACAGGCCCGGGCGACAATGCGGGTGCCGGGCCAGGAGTGGCTTTCTCGGAAGCTTTTGGCGGCGCCCCGTGAACCCATTCAAAGGGGACCCAAGCGATAGTGCCGGTGTTCGGTCCGGACAATAACCTGACCCCTCTGAGTGTCACAGTCGTGTGAAGGAAAAGAACTTTTGTGCCTGGCTCCTCCATCCATACAGCGCCAGAGGATCGAAGCCGATTGACGCCAATGGTATCGTTGTCAGCAACTGCTTCTCCAAAGAGTTTGGCATCCTTTTCGGACCTAGCAACGATCACACCACCGGTTGGATCTGACTCTATGTACAGATAGCACTCGGTGCCCGGCCAATTGCACGCTTTGTCATTATCGTTGTTTGTGAGTACTAAGAGGCCCAACACCGAACCCACGATGGCCACTCCCACCGCCCAGTTGCGGAATGTATGGTCGTGCGACCGGGTGGGAAGGATATTTCCCATATTTCCCGACGGCCGAGCGAGGTCCATGGATACCGGTGCACGGTTCGCTTCCGACGACAGTGCTTCACCACAGGAGACACAGAACCTCGTTGGCTCAGGCGGGAGCATTGCGCCGCACTTCCCGCAGAACGACTTTTTAGGAGATCTCGGAATATTCGACGGTGGCGGAACTTCCCGCGCTTGGGTGAGGGCGCCAGACGGCGAAGGCCGGTGGAAAGTTACTTGACCGCACGACCTGCACGACTCGCGGTCGTCGGGGTTGCTGGTGCCGCACGGACATATGTAGCTCATACTGTTCGCTGCACTGTTCCTGTCGGGAGAGAGTCGCCACTGTGGGCCGCGGCACAGTTCTTCCTCCATCCCGACTTGGAAAATCCCCGATGGATGATGGGTTCCGTGAGGCACCCTCTGGCAGCCAGTGAGACGGAGCCGCCACAGAAGCTGCAGAATCTCGCCTCGTCGGCGAAAACTGTGGCGCCGCATTTAGGGCAGAAAGACATCCAAGCCTCGCCCAATGGACCGGCGCAGCCTACTCCCGTTCCAATAGTACCGCGGTGCTATCGTAGTCCCCCACCAGGCGCAAACTGACGCCGTTCTGCATCAGATACGCTCCGCTCCACTCCTGCGCAGTCGTCTGCCCCAGCACCTGCACACGGTAAGCCGCCTTCGGATCGAGGCCTGCGCAGGAACGCAAACAAGACCGCTTGTTTGCCGTCCTGCGATACATACTCATTGGCCGTCAGTTCGCCCGCCTGCGGGGATAACAAGCGATATAAGTTGCCCTCCTGCACGGTCCCGCGAATCTTCTTGTAGTAAGCGATCATATCCGTGGCAAGCCGGTTATCCTCGGCCGTCCACTTATTCAGATTCGCGCCCACCCCCAGCGCGCCCTGCATGGCCACGAGGAAACGGAACTTCAGCGGAGTGCTGCGTCCATTCATGTTGGGCACGTCGGTCACCCATGCGGACATGATCTTCGGCGCATAAATCTGGCTGAATCCGTACTGAATCCCCAGGCGGTCGAAGGCCTCCGTATTATCCGAAGTCCATACTTCGTCGACGCGCTGGAGGATGCCCAGATCGATGCGCCCGCCGCCTCCCGAACAGGATTCGATCTCCAGATTGGGATGCTTTGTGCGCAGCCGGTCGATGATCTCGTAAACGTTCTTCACATACCGGACCCACAGCTCTTTCGGCTCCGCGACATTCTCCCAGCCGGGCTCGGCGAACGGCCGGTTCATATCCCACTTGAAATAGCGAATGGTGTACTGCGACGCCAGCTTATCGAGCACGCCGAAGATATATTCCTTCACATCGTCGCGCGCCATGTTGAGGACCAGCTGATTGCGCAGTTCGCTGCGCGGCCGGTCGCCCGAATGCATGGCCCAATCGGGATGTGCGCGATAAAGATCGCTGTCCGGATTCACCATTTCGGGCTCGACCCAGAGTCCGAAATCCATGCCCAACGAGTTCACATATTCGATTAACGGCTCGATGCCAGTGGGGAACTTCTGCGGATTGACGGTCCAGTCGCCCAGGCCGGCGTGATCGTCGTTGCGCTTACCGAACCAGCCGTCGTCCATCACGAAGAGCTCGACGCCCAGCTTCGCTGCCTTATCGGCGAGGGCGCGCTGCCCCGGGTCGTCGACCTTGAAGGTTGTTGCCTCCCAGGAGTTATAGAGCACGGGGCGGGGCCGCGCCTGTAAGCCATGGGGGAGAATATCGGTCAATTCGAACCGGTGCATGCGGCGCGACATCCCGCCGAATCCCTGGTCCGAATACCCTCCATAAAAGGGCGGCGCTTCGAGCGATTCACCCGGCTTCAATTGGTATGCGAAATCGAAGGTATTCAAGCCTCCGGTCACGCGCACCTGCTCATACGGCGTTTGTTCCACGGCCATGCGCCAGTTCCCGCTCCAGCCGAGCGCGCCGAACCATACGCGCCCGTTTTCTTCCGTCGCCGAGCCGTCGTCGATGGCAAACCAGGGATTGAAGTTGTGGCTGGTATGTCCCTTCTTACTTTCGAGAACCGTGGTGCCGGTATGAATCGTTTCGCGCGTCAACTGATCTTCGCCCGCCCAGCGTCCACTCACGTAAGAGAGCCGGTAGCCGACGCCATGCGGCACGTACCAGACGCCCGCCTGCATGCTCTCCACGTTGATGGCCTGCTTCGAGCGGTTCTCGAGAACAGCCGATTTCCGGATGATTCCCTCACGCCCGTAGACCTTGTAATTCAGGGCCACGAAGATGTCGTCCTTCACGTCTTTGAGTACGATCTTCAGGGTGTCGCCATCGATCGAGTGGGACGCGTAGTGTAGCACCAGATCGCGCCCCCCATCGGCGCGCGCGATCTTCACGCTGGGCTCCATGTACCGGGTGCCACCCCATCCGGGGAACTCTTCGTTGATAAGAGATTGCGCGGGATCGAAGGAATCGGCGTCGCGCCCAGCCTGCGCCGCAGCGACATCCTCGGCGCGCCACAGCGGACCGCCCCAGTAGAGGTGCTGCAGTTCGCCGCGCTGGTTGACTCCCAAAGCATAGGCGCTCGCATCGGTGTGCAGGACCCAGACCCTGGTGGTGGGGGAATATTCGATGGGGGGTTGGGCGTGGAGCGCGCAAACCGTCAAAACCGGCACGAGCAAGGCAATTCGCATCAGCATTATTCTATGCGCTCTGGCGACCGCTTACCAAAGAGAGCGGTGACGAGATCCCCCGGTTTCTGTAGCCTGAGAGCATGAGAGACGTGTTGCGGGCGTGCGGCCTGGGGATGCTTTGCGCCGCCGGTATCGCTCTCAGCGCAGCGCTCTTCGGGCCGGCGACGATCTTCGAAACCTACGTTGCCCACAGCGATTTTATCGGTTTCTACACCAGCGGCACGCTGGCATTCACCGGCAATCTTTACGATGTCGGCGCATTCATGCAGGCGCAGGGGCGTGCGACAGGCCGGATCAGCGATCAGTTGCTGTTTGCGCGGCTGCCCTGGCAAGCGGTCCTGTTCGCCCCGCTCACGGCGATGAGTTTTGCCACGGCGCGCATAGTCTGGACAGGGATTTGTCTGCTCGCGCTGGGGGTCTTCGGCGCATGCTGGCCCGCTATACCCGTCAGTGCGCGGCTGCTCGCCGTCTGCTGGACGATTCCGGTTTTCATGGGCTTCATAATAGGGCAAGACGTGCCGGTGGTACTAGCGGCGCTGGGTCTCGGTTTCCATTGCATGGAGCGCGGGCGTCCTATGGCGGGAGGTTTGTGCCTCGCATTCTGTATGGCTAAGCCGCACTTGTTCTGGCCTCTCGCGGCGATATTGGTTTTTCATCGCATGTGGCGAGTCTGCGCCGGAGGGGCGATCGGGGTGGCTGCGCTCGGAGCCCTGTCATTCCTGAGCGGCGGCCTCGAATGGCCGGGCCGTTTCACCAATCTGCTGCGGTTTGTCGATACGAAGGCGCACCTGAGTGTGATGCCAACTCTGCACTCGGCGCTGCTGGGCGTGAAGTATGGCGGAGCGATCGAGGGCGCCATTGTGCTGGTTCTGATTGCACTGGCCGGGCTGACGCCGGATTGGAAACAAGGCGTCGCGGGAGCGCTGGTGATCGGCATTCTGGCCGGCCGGCACGCTTTCCTCAGCGATTGCGCATTCCTGCTGGCGGCGTTGTTTCTCTGCTGGCCCCTGGCAAGGCGGAGAACGGTGCTGTTGCTGCTGCTCTCGCCGTTCGTATTCGTGCCGGCGATTCTGGGGCATCCGGCGTGGCCTGTTCTGGCAATGACCGTGGGTGCGCTGTTTCTCACGTGGCCGGGTATGTCTGTATGTCTGATAAAATATGTCAGGACATATGCCACTGAGAACCACGGTACGGCTGGAAGAGAGCCTGCTGGAGCAGGCTAAGGCCGAGGCCGCGCGCAGAAACAAAACACTCACAGCCCTGATTGAAGAAGGCCTGCGCCTGGCATTGGTAAACCCACGCACCCCGGTCCGCCGGAAGAAAGCGTCCCTGCCGGTGAGCCGGCAGACGGGCGGCACCAGGGCAGGAGTCGACATCAATAACAGCGCGGGCCTTCTGGACATCCTGGAGGGGCGGCATTGATCCTGGCGGACGTGAACGTGCTTCTTCACGCCTGGCGCGCCGATTCCGACCTGCACGCCGTCTACCGGCCCTGGCTGACGGCCATTGTGAACGGCGCGGAGCCGTTCGGAGTATCGCTGCAGGCACTTTCAGGCATGGTTCGGATTGCGACGAATCCCAAGGCGTACCAACGTCCGGACAAAATCGGCGACGCGCTGGAGTTTGCGAATGCACTTCTCGCTCAGCCACATTGCCGGGTCATAAGCCCGGGATCGCGCCACTGGGCCATTTTTTGCGATCTGTGCCGAAACGCAAACGCTTCCGGAAACCTGGTGCAGGATGCGTGGTTCGCGGCTCTCGCCATCGAACACGGCTGCGAGTGGATCACCGAGGATCGGGATTATGCCCGCTTTCCCGGTTTGCGCTGGCGATCCGTCGCGCGCCGCGCAGTATAGTGGAGTGAGAGGGCACTGGTATGCTCCAGTCGATCAGAGGTCATGCGCGGTACTGGGGCTTCCTGCTCCTGAAGCTGGCTGGCGCGGCGTTCGGCTCAACGGCCGCCTTGTGGTTTCTGAACCTCTTTTGGGAACCGGCGACGCCGCTGTTCCGCTGGAATCCTTACCAATTCTGCTACGATCTGCTCTACACGACGCTGGCCGGTGTCTGGTTCCTGTTCTCGTACGGCCTTTTCTACCTGGCGTTCTGGGATCAGCACTACCGCTGCCGGACGTGCCTGCGCCGGCTCCGTATGCCCATCGAAACCGGCTCCTGGGGCTATATGCTGCAACTGGGCCGGCCGCGGATCGAATACATCTGCCCGTACGGGCATGGGAAGCTGAACGTCGAAGAACTGCAGATTTCCGGCAAAGTGCAGCCGGAATGGACCGAGCACGGCGATATCTGGGCCGAATTGTTCGCCACCAGCGATGAATCCGACAGCCGGTGATTTGAAGACACAGGCTGAAGCCCGTGCCACCTTGCCGCTATGGCGTTGGATCGCCGGCCTCGCGGTTTTTGCCTGTTTCCTCGGCGTGATCGCCGCCCTCGCGCCGGTCTACGTCGAGAACCTTCGCCTCGGAAGCTACATCCGCTCGCTGGCGGCAGCCCCGAGCGCGGCCGCCACGCCGGACGAGACGCTGCGCTCCGAGATCCTCGAACGGGCGAGCAGGCTCGGGTTGCCGGTTCAACCGAGCGACGTTCAGATCACCCACAAGGGCGGTAAAATCGAATTGCAGGTTAAATATCGTGTACAGACGGACCTGGCGCTCTATCCGGTGGATCTTCACTTCCACCCAGGGGCGGCCAGCCGGTAACCGTAATCCCTTTCTCGCTATCCTGACTAATATATGAAGGCCGTCGAAGACCGTCCGGCGAAGGTAAGAAGAGAGCGAACGGTCCGCGTTCCGCCGAACGCCCGGCTGGTCCGCTTTTTCCTTCATCCGGTGGGCGGAGCGCTGCTCGTTGCGATCGCCTGCCTGACGATCGCCGGCGCCGTCCTGTTCGTTCACTACTACAACGTCTTCGCCAAACTCATCGACGAGCGCCTGCGCGGCGGCACCTATACGGCGACGGCCCGGATCTACGCGGCCCCCGGTTCCATTGCGGTGGGCGACGCGATTTCCCCCAACGACATCGCGGTGGTGCTGCGGCACGCGGGGTACAACGAAAACCGCAATAATCCGGTCGGCTACTATACGCTTCGGCCCGATTCCATCGATATTTTCCCCGGCGCCGAATCCTATTTCGATCAGGAAGGCGCGGCGGTGAAGTTCGCGCGCGGCAAGATCCAGCGTATCGTCTCGCTGGGCGATAACAGCGACCGGCCCATGTATGAGCTGGAACCGCAGCTCATCACCAACCTCAACGACCGCAAACGCGAGAAGCAGCGCGTGGTGCGTTATGAGGACATCCCCCTGTCGCTCCGGAACGCCGTTCTCTCGGCCGAGGACAAGCGCTTCTTCAGCCATCCGGGATTCGACCCCATCGGCGTGGTGCGATCCGCCTGGGTGGATCTGAAGCGCGGCCGCAACGAACAGGGCGCGTCCACCCTGACCATGCAGTTGGCGCGCAGCATGTTCCTGACGCCGGACCGCAACTGGCGCCGCAAGGCCGCTGAAATCATGATCACCATGCAGCTCGAGCAGAAACTGACCAAAGAGCAGATCTTCGAGATGTATTGCAATCAGATCGATCTCGGCTACCGGGGCAGTTTCGAGATTCGCGGGTTCGGCGAAGCTTCGCAGGCCTTGTTCGGCAAGGATTTGAAGTCGCTCACGCTGCCCGAAGCCGCGACTTTGGCGGGTATGGCGAGGGGCGCTAGTTTTTATAATCCGTACCGGCATCCCGACCGGGTGCGCGACCGGCGCAACTGGGTTCTCGGTATGATGCGCCAGAACGGCTACATCGACGACCGGGAGTATGCGGTTGCCGAGGAAGCTCCGCTCAAAGTCCTCAGCGGCGCCGCCGAGTCGAGCGATGCGCCCTACTTCGTGGATCTGCTGAACGACGATCTGGAGAAGCGCTTTCCCGGATACGACTTCCAGGCGCATTCGGATAAGATTTACTCCACGCTCGATCTTGATCTGCAACGCGCCGCCAACGAAGCCGTGGCCATCGGGATGAAGCAGGTCGACGACTTGGTGCACAAGCAGAAGCGCTTCAGGAACGCGCCGTTTGTCGAGCCGCAGGTGGCGCTGATCGCGCTGAATCCGCATACCGGAGAGATCAAGGCGCTGGTGGGCGGACGGAACTACGGCCAGAGCCAGTTGAACCGCATCCTCGCCGAGCGTCAGCCGGGGTCGATCTTCAAACCGTTCGTTTACGCGGCGGCGCTGAATACGGCGGTGGCGGGCGGCACCACCACGCTGACTCCGGCGTCCATCGTGGTGGATGAGCCTACCACGTTCCAATTCGAAGGCCAGGAGCCCTACTCGCCGCAGAATTTCGAGCACGAATTCTACGGGCCGGTGACGCTGCGCAAGGCCATGGCGAAATCGCTCAACGTGGCGACCATCAAAGTGGCGGAGACAGTGGGCTACGGCACGGTGGTAGCGCTGGCCCACAAGGCCGGGATCAGCGAGGATGTAAAGGCCACGCCCGCCATGGCGATCGGCTCTTATGTCGCGACGCCGCTCGAAATGGCGGGTGCGTACACCGTTTTTGCCAACAAAGGAGTTCGCGTCCAGCCCACTTTCCTGTCCCTGGTCAAGGAACCGGGAGGCAAGGTTCTGCTCGATCAGAAGCCGCTCACGAAGCCGGTGCTCGATCCGCGGGTGGCTTATCTGATGGTCAGCATGCTTGAGGAAGTGATGCGCAGCGGCACGGCGGCGGGCGTCCGTTCGCGTGGATTTCTGGCTCCGGCGGCGGGCAAGACCGGCACCTCCCACGATGGCTGGTTCGCGGGCTTTACGTCCGATCTGCTGTGCATCGTGTGGGTCGGTTTCGACGATAATCGCGAGCTCAATATCGAAGGCGCGCATTCCGCCCTGCCCATCTGGACCGAGTTCATGAAGCGCGCGCTGACCATCCGGCAATATGCGGACGCCAAGCCGTTCGCGGCGCCCGACGGAGTGGTGACGATCAACGTGGACCCGCTCTCGGGAATGCTGGCGACGCCGGGTTGTCCGGAACAGACGCCCGAGGTCTTCATCGCCGGAACCGAGCCGGTGTCGGCCTGCACGCTGCACGGGGGCCACAGCGGCCAGACCACCGTTTCAGGCTGGGATCTTCCCTCGAACGCTCCCGCGAGCACCACGCAGGCCACGCCCGCGAGCGGTTATCCGCAGAACCCCGCTCCACGCCGCGTCTCTGGAAATGCACCGCCCGTGCCGCCGGCCACCTGGCAGGCGAACCCTCAGCCCGAGCCGCCGAAAAAGAAGAGCTTCTTCGGTAAACTCAAAGACGTCTTCAGATAAGCGCATATGGCCACCGCGGGGCGCATCCTGGCGCTCGATTTGGGAAAGAAGCGCATCGGCCTCGCCATCAGCGACGAGTTAGGCATTACCGCGCAGGGCCTCGAAACCATGGAACGGAAAGGGCGCCGCGACGATATCGAAGCGCTGCGCAGGCTGGCGGCCGGCAAGGGGGTCACGCAATTCCTGATCGGCGACCCGCTGCATATGAGCGGAGAGGCGAGCCGGCAGGGAGGCTACACGCGGGAATTCGCCGGCGAACTGCAGCGTAAGACGGGCCTGCCGGTGGAGTTCCGCGACGAGCGATGGACCAGCCGCGAAGCCGAACGCACCATCCGGGGCGCGGGCGTTCCCAACGATGCGCGCAAGGCTGCCATCGACCGGCTTTCGGCCGTAATCCTGCTGCAAAGTTATCTGGATTCGGAGAAAATCCCGTGAGATTTTTGTTAAAAGCCCTGGCGCTGGCAGTGCTGGCCGCGGGACTGTGCGCCGCTTATTTTATGTACCGGCTCAGCCAGCCATACAAGGGCTTTGCGCAGCCGGTATTCGTCGAGTTTCCACGTGGAACCGGCACGGGCGAGATGGCTTCCGTGCTGGCGAGGAAAGGGGTGCTGCGGGATCGGTGGCTGTTCCTCGCGGCGCGCGCCCTGCGGCGGGGAACCAACCTGCAGGCGGGCGAATACCGTTTCGACAAACCTGCCTCCCCACTCGAAGTGTACGGGCGCATTGCTCGTGGCGACATCTTCTATCTGGAGTTGCTGGTGCCCGAGGGCTTCAACATGTTCGATATCGCCGGTGCGCTGGCCAGGCTCGGCATGGTTAAGCCGGAAGCCTTCCTGGCGGCCGCGCGCGATCCGGCGACGATCCGCGATCTGGATCCCGAGGCGCAGACGCTTGAGGGGTATTTATTTCCGAGCAAGTACCGCATCTACCGGCACACCACGGCGCCACAGCTTTGCCGCCAGATGACGAACGAGTTCCGGGCACAATGGCAAGCGCTGAAGACAACCTTGAACAAACCGGCCAACGTCCATGACACGGTTACGCTGGCTTCCATGGTGGAGCGCGAGGCCAAACGTCCCGAAGAGCGTCCGGAAGTGTCGTCGGTGTTCCATAACCGGTTGCGCATCGGCATGAAGCTCGATTGCGATCCTACGACAATCTACGCGGCGCTGCTCGAAGACCGATATCGCGGCGCGATCCACCGTTCGGATCTGGAGAGCGGCAATCCGTACAACACGTACCGGCATCCCGGTCTGCCGCCGGGGCCCATCGCCAATCCAGGGCTCAGTTCCCTACGGGCTGCCCTGACGCCGCTCGACACCCCGTATCTTTACTTCGTAGCCAGGGCGGATGGTTCGGGTGGACACAACTTTTCGGAGTCGCTGGCTCGGCATGAAGCGGCCGTGGCGATGTACCAGCGTGCCACGCGCCGTTGACCAGGAGGCCAAGCCAGTCGCCCGGCAGCGGAGATTGCGGGAGTTGATTGCGGCGCGCGGCTGGCAGCGCATCGGGGAAACGGAATGGAGCGACATCCTGACAACGATCCCGGACATTGCGCTCCGGAGCCTCCAGGCGCTGGAGATTCCGGTCGATCCGCCGTGGTGCGGGGTGCGGCAACACAGCCTGGAGGAACTCGAAGCTTCGCTGCGGGAAATGAGCGAGGTTTATGCGGCCCGCCCGGATCTGCGGCGATTCTGCCGGGAGCGGGTGATCGAGGCTCGGACTCGGGCGCAATATGCCTCGCGCAACGCCCGGGTAGACGAGCACAAGCGCCGCCTGAAGGCCGAAATGGCCCAGTGGATGCTCGTCTGGTTGGGCGATCCCGCTTTGTTCGTCACGTGGGCACACGTGCGCAGCGGGTTATTAAGACACAATTGGCGCAGTAACTCTACTTAGGTAGTATGTATGTATCCGCATGGTTTAAATAAAAGAGGAGAAAAGTGGTTGCATCGCTGGTTCAATTACACGAAAATAGGAGGCTGAAGGTATCAGGAGGAAAATTGAAACTCGCTAAACTCTCCGCTACCGCCTTATCGTTCTTGTTGGCGCTCGGCGCGGGCATGGCCGCTGTCGAAAATGCTTCGGTCATCGGGATGACGTCCGGTCAGACCGCTGCCACGCTGGACAACTCGAAAGTGGGCAGCGGCGCCACTCTGTTTGACGGTTCGACCGTGCAAACGACAAGCATTGGGGACGGCAGTTATTCGCGCATTCACCTGAACGACGGCACGCGGCTCGATCTGGGCGCTGCTTCGAAAGCGCAGGTTTTTGCGAAACGGGCGACGCTCGAAATCGGAACTACGGAAGTTCAAAGCGCCTCGGGTTATGAGATTGACACCCAGTTGCTTAAGATCCAGCCGGCGGGAGCCAATTCGGTGGCGCGGATCAAGGTCGAAGACGGCAACCGCGTCTTCGTGACGGCACTAAACGCTCCGGTTAACGTTTTGAATCGGGATGGCATGCTGGTGGCGCGGGTCAATCCGGGTTTACCGCTTTCGTTCCTGCCCCAGGCCGGGGCCGCTGGTGCGTTCGACAGCACGGGGTGTGTGCTGCAGAAGTCCGGGGCGGCAATTTTCAGCGATACGACCAATACGGTATCCGAGCTGCGCGGCGCGGATCTTCGTAAGGCGGTCGGCAACACCACCCACGTTGTGGGCTCGGTGGACACGTCGGCAACGCCTGCGGGGGGTGCGACACAGGTTATTCACGTGACCGGGTTTACGGTTACCAGGAAGGGTGGCTGTTCCGACAAGGCTGCGGCACTCGCCGCATCCACGGCGGCAGCGGGATTAGGCGCGGCTGCATCGGCGGGAACGGCGGCGGCGGCAGGTGGTGCGGCGGCGGCCGGCGCGGCTGTAGGCACGACGGCCATCGTGGTCGGCAGCGTAGCTGCGGCAACGGCGGTCGGTGTGGGCGCTGCGGCAGCGGCCGGCGCGTTCACTTCCTCACCGTAGACTTCCACCTCATCTTTACGGTTCAGAGCGGCGATTCAGACGGCGGTTCCGATTCCAATCGGGGCCGCCGTTTTGTTTTTGGCCAAGCGGAGGCGATCGGGATGGCTATGGTGGCGGCGACCCACAGGATGGCGATAGGGAGCGGAACCCGCAGACGAACCAAAGCCCGCAGGAACTGCGATGCGTCGGCGCGATTATGTTCCACCAGGCCGGCGTAAAAGGGCGTCAGCAGGGCCATGACGCCGTAAAGATCCAATGCGGCCATCATGGAAATCAGCAGCATCGAGGCACGCCGGAGACCGGCCACGACAATCATGGAAAATGTCCCGGCCATCGGCCAGAGATACCAGCCGGGAAGGTTGGGAATCCGGTGAACGGTGAAGTAGACCAGCACGCCGTAAGCGATGGCGAGCAGGTAGCAAGCGCTCAGCACCCAGAGCGGCGTCAACTTCCGGTTCCGTGAACCCAGGGCGAGGACGACGCCCATCAGAGCGATGGCTTCGATGGCTGTATACATCCACGATTTCAGAGTCAGGAAGCTCCATCCGCCAAACCAGACGAACGATTTTGCGACAATATCGGCGGCGGAAAGCCAATTGATGCGCGGCGCGGCGCGTAAGACCGCTCCGGTATCCGCACGATCCAGCCAGTGGGTAAGCCCATGTCCCATCGCGACGTTCCCGACGTACCACCAGCCTGCGACAGCAAAGGCCATCGCCAGCACCAGGGCGAGCCGGCGTTTTTTCCGGAGCCCAGGCTTTTGCCGTAACCCAACGGTGGCGACAGCGGGAATCAGCGCGAGCAGGTAGGCTTTGGCGAGCAACGCGGCGCCCAGCGCCACGCCAGTGAGTATCCAGCGCTCTCTGGCGGCGGGCGACGTCAGCAGCCACAGCAGGAGTGCCATCAGAGCGATGGCGAGACAATCGTTGGCAATTCTCGATGTATCTATGGCGAACCCGGGGGCCACCGCCAGCAGGGCCGCGCAAAAAAGAGCCCCGTCTTCCCCCACCACCGACCGCGCGGCGAGCCAGGTGAGTGGGATCGCGAAGGAAGCGATTATGAGGCTGAACAAGCGGATCCAGAGCACCCGCGAAAGCAGTGGCCGCGATGCGATCGGGCGCAACGGCTGTGAGGCGATCCAGTAATAAAGCGGCGGTTGCTGAGCTTCGTACGACAGGAATGGATGCACCGAGGGCTGGCGCGCCCAGGAGGGAGGCAATGTGGCCAGGCGGCGCTCGCGATCTTCGCGCTCCGCGGCGGGCAGCGCCCACCACTGTTGATGCGTAAGGTATGGGGGCCCGATCCAGCTCAGTTCGTCGGGGAGGGGGGCGAGCCGCATGGATTCATCGATCTCGCGTGAGATGGGATCGTCGAAACGCGGCAGACTGGCATGATCCAGCCAATGTTGGAGGACCGCGAAGTGGGCGTATTCATCCCAGCCTTCCCACAGCGGCATCATCGTGCAATAGAAAGCCCCGCGCACAAGGAACAGCGCCCACAGGATCGCGATACGGCGGCGTCCGTCCCACATCACCCGTAGCGGCCGAGCGCGGCGTTGATGCGCACCTGCGCCAATTCGACGAATGCCCGCAATCCCGTCAGCATCCCGACCTTGCTCCCCTCCATGTGATTCCATCGCACCGGCACTTCGGCGATGCGGTATCCATGGCGGGCGGCGATCAGAAGAATCTCCACGTCAAAGCCGAAACGCTCGAGCTTTTGAAGCGAGAAGACCTGCCTCGCCACGTCGCCGCGAAACAGCTTGAAGCCGCATTGCGTGTCGGCGATGGGCAGCCCGATGGTTACGCGCATTACCGCATTAAAGACTTTTCCCGCGGTCTCCCGGAAACCCGGCTGGTGCACTCCGATCAGGGAGCGATCGAGCGCGCGGGAGCCGATGGCGATCTCGGCCGGCCGACTGCGCGCGGCGCACCAGAGCTTGTCTAATTCCCCGATCGGCGTCGAAAGATCGGCGTCGCTGAAGAGACGCCAGTCGCCGCGAGCTTCGAGCATGCCGTGGCGGACGGAAAAGCCCTTGCCGCGATTGCCTGGATTGCGCAGTACGCGGATGTTGGGATTCACCGCCGCGAAGGTCTCGGCCGCCGCCGCCGTGCCGTCGGAGGAGCCGTCGTCGACGATCAGGATCTCATGGAAAGCCCATTCCGATTGCGAGAAGTATTCTTCGATCCGTCGAATCGTTTCGGGCAATCGCGCCCGCTCGTTATAGGCGGGGACAATGATGGAGAGGGAACGGGTCAAGGCCGGGAATTTTCGACGAAGCCTTATAATAACCGATTACCCCACAGGAGACTTACTTTTGCCGCTGGAAGACGAAATGTTTGAGCAGCGCGCGGGACGCGTGCGTGAGATCGAAGCGCTGGGCTACCGGCCGTTCGGCAAGCGCTTCGATTTCACCCATACGATTCCGGATATTCTGCGCGAGTACGGCGACAAAAGCGCCGAGGAACTGGTCCCGGAGACTCGCGTTAAAGTTGCCGGGCGCATCCAGACCGTGCGCCGGATGGGCAAGGCGGGCTTCATGCATATTCAGCAGAACGGCGGGCGTCTGCAGCTTTATGTAAAGAAAGACGCCGTCCCCGAGCGCGATTATCAGCTCTTCGGGCTGCTCGATCTCGGCGATATGATCGGCGCCGAAGGATATCTGTTTCGCACCCGCACGGGTGAACTCAGCGTGCATGTGGAGAGCCTCGAGTTTCTCTCGAAAACGCTGCTCGCCATGCCCGAGAAGTGGCATGGGCTCGAGGACGTCGAGACGCGCTACCGGCAGCGCTATCTGGATCTGATTGCGAATCCCCAGGTCCGCGACATTTTCGTGACACGGGCGAAGATTATTTCGTCGATTCGCCGGCAGCTCGAAGAACGCGGCTTCATCGAAGTGGAAACGCCCATGATGCAGCCGATCTACGGCGGCGCAGCGGCGCGTCCGTTTGTTACGCACCACAATACGCTCGATATCGATCTGTATCTGCGGATCGCGCCCGAGCTGTATCTCAAGCGCCTGGTGGTGGGCGGACTCGAGCGCGTTTACGAGATCAACCGCAACTTTCGCAATGAGGGCATTTCGACCCGTCATAATCCGGAGTTCACCATGGTCGAGTTTTATCAGGCCTATACCGACTATCGCGGCCTGATGGATTTCACCGAACAGATTCTGCGGCAACTGGCCATCGATGCGACCGGCGGCACCGTGGTCGAGTACGGCAGCGAGAAACTGGATTTCGGCAACGTCCGGCGTCTCGCCATGCGCGAGGCGGTGATCGAGTATTGGGACGACGGCGCGCGGCCTTCCACCGATCAGGTGCGCGACCCCGCATGGCTCAGGAATGAGACTGGCAAGGCGACTCCAGGCGAAGCCCTGGCCCATCTTTTCGAGATCCACGCGGAAAGGAAACTGATCCAGCCCACCATCGTTTATGAGTTCCCGCTGGAGGTCTCGCCGCTCGCCAATAACAACCCCGACGATCCAACCATGGTGGACAGATTCGAAATCATTATCGCCGGCATGGAAATCGGCAACGCCTATACGGAGCTGAATAACCCCATTGAGCAGTGCCGCCGCTTTGACGGGCAGCGCGCCATGCGCGAGCATGGCGACGACGAGGCGCATCATATGGATGAAGACTACCTGCGCGCCATGGCCTATGGGCTGCCTCCGACCGGCGGCGAGGGACTGGGGATCGACCGGCTGGTGATGCTGCTGACCAATTCACCTTCGATCCGCGATGTGATTCTTTTTCCGCTGCTGCGGCCGGAAGGGGAGATCGGAATGGCGGATAAGCTACGGCGCCTGGGCAATCTCCATTCCGAGTCAACCCATGGCCCGGTTTGAACTGTTCGTCGCGGGCCGTTATCTGCGCGCGCGCCGCAAGGAGAAAGTGATCTCGGTGATTACCGTCATCTCCGTGGCAGGCGTGGCCGCGGGCGTGATGGCGCTGATTATTTCCATGGCCGTGACCAACGGCTTCCGCAGCACGCTGCAAAATAATCTTCTGGCGGCCACCGCGCATGTCAACTTACTGGAAAAAGATGGGCAGGGCATTGAGAACTGGCCCGATCTCGCCGCCAAATTCCGGCGCATTCCGCACGTGATTGCAGTTGCTCCGGTGCTCTATGACGAGGACCTGATCACAGGTCCGATCCGCCCCAAATATGAGACTCTGAAGGGCGTCGATGTCCAGGGGGAACTGGCCACCAGCGATACGTTGCGGCACCTGAAGACCGGATCGCTCGCGCAGTTATCCGCCGACGATAGCGGCTTGCCCAGTCTGATTCTCGGCAAGAATCTGGCGGAGGAGATCGGCGCGCGCGTGAATGCGGTTGTTACGGTGCTCAGTCCGGAGGGAACGCTCACGCCGTTCGGGCCGCAGATCCATCCCCAGCGTTTTCGCGTGGCGGGCACGTTCGAGACCGATTTCTATCAGGTGGACGACACCTGGGCTTACGCGCCCATCGCTTCCGTGCAGAAGCTGATGGGGGTGGGTAATGTGGTGAATTCCATCGAGATTCGTCTGGACAATCAGGATCTCGCGCCGCAGATCGCTAAAGAGGTGGCGCGCATCGCCGGTTCGCTATACACGGCCATTCCGTGGGAGGAGCAGAATCGCGATCTTCTGCATGCGCTTGAACTGGAGCGGGCGGTGACGGCGATTACCATCGGCATGATCGAGATGGTGGGGGCGCTGAACATTCTGATTACCCTGACCATGATTGTGCTGACGAAGTATAAGGACATTGCCGTGCTGATGTCGATGGGCGCGCGGCGTTCGCAGATCCGGCGCATCTTCGTAGTGCAGGGGGCCATGATCGGCGCGGTGGGCACGGCGATCGGCCTGGTGCTGGGCTATACGCTCTGCTATTTCGCGGGCACGTACCATTGGGTACCGTTGAATGAGTCGGTCTATGCGCTGAGCTTCGTTCCGTTCGAGGCGCGTCCCTGGGATGGGGTCTGGATCGCGGCCGCGGCCATGGGCGTCAGTTTGCTCGCGACGTTGTATCCGGCGCGCAACGCAACCCGCATTACACCCGTCGAGGTCTTACGATACGAATGATGCCCGCCAAACCAAAAACCAAAGTTGAACGGACGGCGCGCGTGGCGGCCATCCTCGAGATTCTCGACAAGATGTATCCCAACGCCACCTGCGCGCTGACTTATCGCACCCCCTGGGAACTGCTGGTGGCGACGATTCTTTCCGCGCAATGCACCGACAAGCGCGTTAACGAGGTGACGCCCGGGCTATTTGCAAAGTATCCGACGCCGCGAGATTTCGCCGCCGTACGCCCGGAGGTGCTGGCCAACGATATTCGATCCACCGGCTTCTTCAATAACAAGGCGAAGTCGATCGTCGGCGCGGCGAAGATGATTGTCAACGAGTTCGGAGGCGAGGTTCCTCGTCGATACCCATGTGCAGCGGGTGTCGCGCCGGCTCGATCTGACGAAGAACGAAGACCCGGTAAAGATCGAGCGGGATCTGATGAAGATCGTCCCGCGAGACCGCTGGATACTCTTCTCGCATCAGATTATTCTTCATGGCCGGGCGCTTTGCGTGGCCCGCAAACCGAAGTGCGCGGCGTGCGGACTGAACCCGCTGTGCTACGCGCGCGACAAGACCGCCTGATGCGCCGGGCTGTTTTGGGAACCGTCGCGATTCTGATGGCGAGCGGCGCCATGATGGGCTTCGCGGCATCGTACCTGGTGACGCCGCGATATGTCGCCTGGGCGACGCTCAGTGTCACCCGGAATCGCGCGGCAGCCTCTCCGCGGCAGCTTTTCCGGGATGCGTGGAACCAGACTCTTTCGCAGGAGTCGCTCGTGCCCATGATCTTCGAAAGCTCGTCGTGGAAAGAGAAGCTGGACTTGATCCCTATGGAAGATCTGCTGCGGCAGATCCGGGACGGCAGCGTCATGACGAGTGCCGACCTGCCTGGCGGCGTGACCCGCTTCACCATCGAATTCGGGGATGGAGATCGTGATGTGGCGCTCGATACCACGCGGGGATTGCTCTTGCGGATGAGCGACAACGCGGGCAAGGTGAAGCCTGCCGGCGCCGGCAATGTTGAGTCGGCCACGGTTGAGGCAGCGCGCATCGTCGATCCTCCGCATGTCCGGGAAGCGAGCCCGAATCGGGGCCTCTTTGCCGGCGCCGGTCTTGCCGTCGGCCTCCTGGCGGGAGCGCTGGTAGGGTGGGCTGCGGCGCGATCCGGCGAGTCTATGCCACCGCGCTCAGAACACGCAGCTTCGCCGCCAGAGTAGTGCGCCCAAGACGCAAAAGCTCAGCCGCCCGGGTCTTGTTGCCGGAGGTTTGCTTCATGGCCTGTTCGAGGATGTTGCGCTCGAAGGCCTGCACGGTGCGTTCGTAGTCCAGCCCATGGGTGGTGTCGATGGGGCGGGTCTCGCGTCCGGGTGAGGGGGCGGGCGGTTCGGGAACAGCCAACATAGGGAATTCATCGATATCGCCGGGCAGCACGAGGCGTTCGGCGGCGCCCAATACGACCGCCTTTTCGATGGCGTTCTGTAGCTGGCGAACGTTGCCGGGCCAGCTATGCCGGTGCAGCCGGCTCATCGCCGCGGGCGTAATGGTCTTGACCGGCAGGCCTTCCGCCAGACAGATCTTCTCGGCAAAGTATGTGGCAAGGGGCGCGATGTCTTCGGCCCGTTCGCGCAGCGGGGGCATGACGATCCCCACCACATTGAGCCGGTAATACAGGTCCTCGCGGAAACGCCCTTCGTGAATCAATTGCTCGAGTTTCGTATTGGTGGCGGCCACGATGCGCACGTCCACTTTTATGGTTTCAGAACTGCCGAGCCGTTGAAACTGTTGCTCCTGTAAGACACGCAGCAGCTTGGCCTGCAGGGCGAGCGGCATGTCCCCGATCTCATCGAGAAACACGGTGCCGCCGCTGGCCTGCTCGAACAATCCGGCGCGCTGCTGCACGGCGCCCGTGAAAGCTCCACGCACGTGACCGAAGAGCTCGGATTCGAGCAATCCCTCGGGAATCGCGCCGCAGTTAACCGCCAGCAGGGGGCGCTTCGAGCGGCCGCCGGCCACGTGGATGGCCCGCGCGGCAACCTCCTTGCCGGTGCCGCTCTCGCCCGTAATCAGAACGGTCGATTTCCGCCCCGCCACGCGATCGATCACATCGCAGACGCGGCGCATGGCCTCACTTTGACCGATGATCGTCCTGCGCCAGGGCGCATACTCCTGCAATCGCCGCCACGCCTGGCGGTGGTGCTCCGCGGCCAGCGCATCCGCCTCATGGAGAAACTCTTCGAGGGACGCATCGGGCCCGTAGACCGCGGTCGCGCCCGCATGGGCCAGCCGGGCGGATAACCGGACATCCCAGCTGTCGAGACGAAAGATCAGAGGGACGGGAGGGCCTTCGCTCAGCAGCGCTTCCGCCAGAGACTCGCAGTCTTCGCCGCTGGTCCCGGACACGGCGATCGCATCGAACGGCGCATTGCGAAACCGCAGGAGACCGGCCTCTACGCTGTTGCCCGATTCGTCCGGCCCGATCCAGAGGACTCGGCCCGACGATTGTGTTTCCGCTGCAAATGCCATCGAATACCCATAGTGCGGAAAAGCGGCAACTTTCTCACCCGGTATGGCAAAAAATTGGCGGGCAGGATCAGCCGCCGATCGAGTACATGGGGCGGGGCGGCGGCACGAATTTGGCCGAGTTGATTTCGTGGCCGATCCACTTCTCCGACACATTTTGACGGATCAGGGCGCGGATTTCGTCGTCGCTCGAATCCGATCGCAGCAGATGCTTCACATCGGTTTCTTCGAGGGCGAAAAGACAGTAGCGCAGCTTGCCGTCCGAGGTGAGCCGGATGCGATTGCAGTTCAGGCAGAATGGCTTGCTCACCGACGCGATGAAGCCCACGCGTCCACTGCCATCGGCATACTGGTATTCCGTCGCGGGGGCGCGCGGATCGCTGTCCGGCACTTCGACCAGCGGCCCGATCTCGCGCTCGATGGTCGCGATGATTTCGTCCGCCGTCAGGACCTTGCCGCGTCCCCATAACGATTGCGCATCGAGCGGCATGAACTCGATATAGCGCGGCTCGAAGCCCCGCTCCCGGCAATAGAGCGCCATGGGAACGATGTCGGGTTCCACCAGCCCCTTGACGGCGACGATGTTGAATTTGATGCGCTCGAAGCCCGCCCGCACGGCGACATCGATACCCGTCAGGACGCGCGGCAAATCGTCGCGGCGGGTGATCTGTTGGAAGCGTTTGCGGTTGAGCGTGTCGAGGTGAATATTCAGGCGGCGCAATCCGGCGCTGTAAAGATCCTGCGCCAATCTATCGAGAAGCACCGCGTTGGTAGTAAGGGCGATGTCGCGGATGCCGGGAATCGCCACCAGCTTTTCGATCAGGCGTGGCAGATCGCGGCGCACCAGCGGTTCGCCTCCGGTGATGCGGATTTTATTGATCCCCAGCGGGATGGCAGCGCGCACGAAGCGTTCGATTTCCTCGTAGGTGAGGATGTCGCGCCGGTCCATGAACTCCACGCCTTCTTCGGGCATGCAGTAGAAGCAGCGAATATTGCAGCGGTCGGTAACGCTGATGCGGAGGTTATCGTGGACGCGACCGAAGCTGTCTACGAGCATCTGAGTACTCACCGGATTGCCAGCATTCGTTCGAGAGGGACCAGCGCGCGGGCGATCAGGTCGTCCGGCAGTTCCACACGGGGTTCCAGATTAAGCAGCGCGTCGCGCAGTTTTTCCATGGTGTTCATGCGCATGAACGGACATTCGCTGCAGTTGCAATTCTCGTTGGCGACGTAATGGAATTTCTTACCCGGCGCGGCGCGTTCGAGCGAGAAGTTTACGCCGCTCTCCGTCATGACGATGAACTCGCGGGCCGGGCTCGCACCGCAATAATCGATAATGGCCGACGTGGAGCCGATGAAATCGGCGTGGCGCAGAACCGCTTCCGGGCATTCCGGATGCGCTACCACGATGGCCGCGGGAAAGGCGGCTTTGGCATCCAGCAGGCGGCGCGCCGGAAAGGTGTTGTGGACGATGCACGAACCTTGCCATATCTTCATGTTGGCGCGGCCGGTTTGCTGCTGGACGTAGTTGCCCAGGTTGCGGTCGGGCAGGAAGAGCACGGTCTTTTCGGGCGGGATCGAATTGACCACTTTGACCGCATTGCGCGAGGTGCAAAGAAGATCGGATTCCGCCTTCACCTCGATCGACGTATTGATGTAGCTGACGATGACGTGATCGGGATTGCGGCGGCGGTATTCGCGGACCGGTTCGGGCGGGCAGCCTTCCACCAGGCTGCAACTGGCGTTCTTGTCGGGTACCACTACAATACGCCCGGGGTTGAGGACTTTGGCGGTTTCCGCCATGAACCAGACGCCGCAGAATGCGATCGCGTCGCCTTCCGCTTCCCGCGCCTTACGAGCCAGTTCGAGGCTGTCGCCCACGAAATCGGCAACCTCCTGGATTTCCGCTTCCTGGTAGTGGTGGGCTAACAGGATGGCCCGGCGCTCGCGTTTGAGGTCGAGGATCTCTTCGGCGACAGTACTGGTGGCAAGCATACTGGGGGAGGTAAGCTAGCTTTATTGTAACGTCCCGACGGCCGGGGTCTACGCGGCCTGGCAGGTGCCGGCGTACTCGATGCGGTTTCGGCCCAGCGCCTTGGCCCGGTAAAGGGCGGTGTCCGCTTGTGAAATGGCCTGTTGCAGTGAGGGAACTTCCGCGGTCACACGGACGACGCCAAGACTGCAGGTTAATCGAATCGCCCTGTCCTCAGCGACCTGAATCGGGGCGGCACAGACGCTTTGATGCACCCGCCGAAGCAGCCTGTCGGCCTCAGGGACGGGAATCCCGGGCAGGATCAGCAAAAACTCTTCCCCGCCATAGCGGCCAACGGAATCGTAGGGTCGGATCGCCGAACGAACGCGCTGGGATACCGCGATCAGCACTGCGTCGCCAGCCAGGTGGCCGTGAATGTCGTTGACCTCTTTAAAGTGGTCCAGATCGATCATCACGACGGCAAGCTCGGAATGCTCGCGCGCGCACCGTGTCAGCTCGCGCGCCAGGATATCCATGACGGCACGCCGATTCCAGAGCTGGGTCAGATCGTCGCGGGTGGCCATAACGTGGAGTTTCCTGTGGGACTCCTCGAGTTCCGCGGTGCGCAGCTGGACCAGCCGCCGTAGTTCCCGCCTGAGGGACATGAACCAGGCGAATACGCAGGCCACAATCACTGCTGTGACGCCAAAGGCGTACCTCGTGTGCTCGGGCGTCCACCAGGACGATTTCCGCAGCACTCGGATGTCCTTCGGCGAACGGATCAGGATTTGAAATGCGGTAGGCAACTGATAATGCCGCGCGGCCTGGGTTTCCGTAACGGCACAGATTCCGGTCAGTTCAATCTGGCTGCCATCGCGCAGGTCCCGTTGGCCGTCCCCAGGGTCTGCCGGAAGGATGGCCGAAAAGACGATGCGCCCCGCGTCCAGCAGAAACGTGTGCTGATCGGTAGTCCTCCCCTGCTTGATGAGACGCCCTTCGATCCGGACCAGGTCGCCGGCAAAATTGCCGGATAGCGCTTCCGCCGCCGTGACGGACCGTGGGACTGGCGGTGCTCCGGAACCAAGTTTCCTGAAAATCGCCTCGTGAAGGCTGGGCGTGTAGTCGCCGAGCGCCGAGAATCCCGCTACATCCACCAGGTCGCCCGGCTGGAGCGATGTCATTTGCGTGCTGAGCACGCTGGCTCCCTGGACGCCGTCGGTAATGAAGAACTCCTCCCCGGGCCAAAGCGCGGTCACCACCCCCCGGATCCGAATCCTGTGGTCGGGGCTCGATCCCGGCGTGTACTCGAATACGTTCCGCACTGTCTTGACGGGTAGTGCAAAGGGATCTTCGGGCGCCGGCTCAAGAACCCTCACTTCATTCAGGCCGGGCGTATACATATTGACGTCGATGAGCTGGCGCCGCTGATTGAAAACGGGACCCGCCGTGCCCCGGACACTGACTCTCGCGTCGATCAGCCGAAGGTATTGCTCCTTGCGGTACCGCGGCGTCATAACCTTCAGTTGCAACCGGCCGGAGGCCACCACAAGCGTTAACATGGTGTTGCTGGTATCGGCCGAACGCACCGTCCCATCGATCTCGACCCACTGTCCGTCTTCCACGCCCGTCGAGAGGCGGTCGAGGCTGACATGCGGCGCGAACGGCACCGCGCCTTCTCCGGTCACGCGCAGTACGGCTTGATCGATCACGGGCGAAAACTCGCCGGGGCCGGTTACGCCCTGGATTTCAAGCATCGATCCCGTGTGGATGGCATCGGTCAGCAGGACCTGATCCTTAGTCTCCACATAAACTCCCGCCGATCCGTCGTTGACAAAGAGGCCGTGCCAGCCCGGAAAACAAACCACACAGACTGCGCGGAGACGCACTGGATAGCGCCGTTTCGCCTCGGACGGGGAGAGCCCGTGTACGGCGGCAGCCGTGCTCAGAGTGAGGAGTATCTCCTTTGGTTTCTCCGGTTGCCGACCGGCGAAGGAGTATCCGCTGGAAATACCCAGCAGAATTACGACGATCCGCGCCATTCCTCGTAAGCTCCACCCGACCATTTCCACATATCGAATATCGGCAGATGGGGCGCGTTTCTCTAGACCATAAGCCGGAAATCATTCCCGAAAAAGCGGTAACATACTGGCATGAAGCACGCCGTCTGGTTTCTTCTTCCGCTCCTCTGCGCTCCGGCCTTCAGCCAGACTGCGCCCGATGGTAACACCGCAGCCGAGGGTGCGAAAACGCATATCGGATCGTTGAAGCTGTTCGATCCGCAAAGGCCTGTGCCGATTCGACTTCCAGTCGTCTTCCCGGTCGTCGGAACCAAGCCCGCAGTATGTGCGATTCCGCTGCTCACCGTGAAGCCCGGGCCGATCGCGGATCGCATGCCCGTCGCGACGCCTCCGGCATCCCGTGAGCCGGATGCTCAGGTGCCCGCGCCCGCGTGCGATGAGAAGCAGTTTCGGGATCAGTGAAGATCTTCGAGAGACACACGCCGGTCCTGCTTGCCAAGGCCCTGAACCAGCTGGCCGAGGGCTTCCGGGATCTTCCCGAGTTCGAAGCTGAGGCGCCCGCGGCGGACCGGATCGAGGCGGTGCTCAACGAAGCTGCCCTCCGTCTGCGCGACAACTACCCGTACTTCCACCCTCTTTACGCGGGGCAGATGCTGAAGCCGCCGCACCCAATCGCCCGCGCCGCTTACGCACTCGCCACCTGGATCAACCCGAATAACCACGCGCTCGATGGTGGCCGCGCCAGCACCGCGATGGAGAGGGAAGCGGTGGCGGAGATTGCCGCCATGTTCGGCTGGAACGAGCACCTGGGCCACCTGACAGGCGGTGGCACCATGGCGAATCTGGAAGCGCTCTGGGTGGCCGGCCAGATCCAGCCGGGAAAGAAGATCGTAGCGTCCGAACAGGCGCATTATACGCATGAGCGCATCAGCCGGGTGCTGGGCCTGCCGTTTGAAAAATGCGCGGTCGACGGGCGCGGACGGATGGATTGCGCCGCCCTCGAAGAGCTCGCCTCGCGAGGCGGGATCGGCTGTTTAGTGGCGACCCTCGGGACCACCGGCGTCGGCGCGGTCGATCCGCTGCCGGAAATTCTCCGCTTGCGCGAGCGCTGCGGCTTCCGGGTGCATGTCGACAGCGCGTATGGCGGCTATTTCGGGCTGGCCGGTAACCTGGCCGACTCGGCCCGCGCCGCCTTCGATCGCATCCAGGAAGCGGATTCGATTGTCGTCGATCCACACAAACACGGCCTGCAGCCGTACGGCTGCGGATGCGTGCTCTTTCGAGATCGCCGTGTGGGCATACTCTACCGGCACGATTCGCCGTTCACGTACTTTTCGTCGAAGGATTTGCACCTCGGAGAAATCAGTCTCGAGTGCTCCCGGCCCGGCGCCGCGGCCGTCGCGCTTTGGGCTACACAACGGCTTCTCCCGCTGGCGCCGGGCGGCGAGTTTGCGAAAGGACTCTCGTCTTCGCGCCGCGCCGCACTCAAGCTGGCAAGCCTTCTGAAGGCGGATCGCCGCTTCGTGGTTCCCTTCGAACCTGAACTCGATATCGTGGTATGGGCGCCGCGAGCACGCTCCGCCAGCGCGTCCTCGGCGGCGTCGCAATGGATCTTCGACGAAGCGGCCAGGCACCAGTTGCATCTGGCCCTGACTCGATTGCCGGCTTCGTTCTATGCGGCAGCCTGGCCGGAGTTGGACCGGGATCAGGAGTTCGTGTTAAGCCTGCGCTCAGTCCTGATGAAGCCCGAGCATGAAGCCTGGGTGGATGAGATCATGGACCGGCTCAGGAGTGCCTTATCACCAGAACATCCCCGTCCTTGACGATGTACTCTTTGCCTTCAAGGCGCAGCAATCCCTTTTCGCGAACTCCGGGATAGCCGCCCAGATCCACCAGCGATTTCCAGTTCACCACTTCCGCGCGGATGAACTTTTTCTCGAAATCGGAATGGATGGCGCCAGCCGCGACCACCGCCGTGCTGTGGATGGGAATCGTCCAGGCGCGCACTTCCGTGTCGCCGGCCGTCAGAAAGCTCATCAGCCCCAACAATCCATAAGTGGCCGAGATAATGCGCTGCAGGCCGGATTCCTTCAACCCGTAACTCAAAAGATACTCGCGCGCATCTTCGGCAGGCAGTTCCGCCAACTCAGCCTCGATCTTGCCGCAAACCGCTGTCACCGCCGTATGCGCCTTGCCGGCCAGCGGACCGGTGCGGTATTTTTCCTCCACTTCATGCAGGCGCGCTGCGTCCTCTTCGCCCAGATTCAGCACCAGCAGCATGGGCTTCTGCGATAGAAACTGGAAACCGCGAATGCGCTTTTCGTCTTCCTTGTCGAATTCCAGATTGCGCAGCGGCGTATTGGCATCGAGCGCCTCCTTGCACCGCGTGAGCAATTCCCATTCTTTATCGAGATCCGGATTGCGGACCTTCTTGCGGTCTTTATCGACGCGTTCGAGACGCTTTTCCACGACCACCATGTCGCTGAGGATGAGCTCCGTCTCCACGTCGTCGAAGTCGCGGGCCGGGTCGACCGTGCCGTGCTCATGCGGCACCGTTTCATCCTGGAACACGCGCAGCACATGCGCAAAGGCATCCACCACGCGCAGGCTGGCCAGATACGCCGGGTCGCGCAGAGTCTCTTTCGAGATGGCCGGCACATCGATATATTCGACCGTCGCGAAAGTGATTTTGGGCGGCTGATAAAGCTCCGCGAGCGCATCCACGCGGGGATCGGGCACCTTCGAAACACCCGTCCGCACGGCGGTGGAACCGATGCGGCTCTCCTGAGTGACTCCGGTGAGAATCGTGAACAGAGATGTCTTGCCTGTCATGGGCAGGCCGATAATTGCGGTCTTCATTTAAAGGGGGACATTCCTACAACGGAACCGGGATTTGAGAAAGGATCTCTTCGATGATACGCTCGCCCGTCGCCGCGCCGTTGGCATTACGCCGGGAGGCCAGGGCGCCACGCGCCGCCGGTACCACGCGATGCCCGAAAACCTTCGGCGCCAGAGCTTTCACGTCGTCGGGCAAAGCGAAGGCGCGTCCTTCCACAACGGCATGCGCCTGCACCGCCCGATAGAACGCCTGCGACCCCCGTGGACTCACGCCCAGCGCCAGGCTCTCATACGTGCGCGTGCGCTCCACGATGGCCAGCATGTAATCGACAATCACCTCATCCACCGACACCTGCTTTACCATCTCCTGCAGTTCGATGAGCTCTTCCGGATTAAGCACATGCGGCGTGGTCTCGCCGTGATGCACTTCGGGCTGGCGGATAATTTCGCGCTCGCTCTGGATGTCCGGGTAACCGATCCGCAACCGCATCAGAAAGCGGTCGAGCTGCGATTCGGGCAGCGGATATGTGCCGTGGTGGTCGGAGGGATTCTGGGTAGCGATCACCATGAACGGATCGGGCAGCGGCAGAGACCGGCCCTCCACGGTGACCTGCTGCTCATTCATGGCCTCGAGCAGAGCGGATTGTGTTTTCGGCGTGGTCCGGTTAATTTCATCCGCCAGCAGGAAATTGGTGAAAATGGGCCCGGGCTTGAATTCGAATTGCTCCGTGTGCGCGTTGTAGACGGTGACGCCCAGCACATCCGAAGGCAGCATGTCGCTGGTGAACTGCAGCCGGTGGAAGCGCGCATTGACGGCACGGGCCAGCGATTGCGCGAGCGTGGTCTTGCCCACGCCGGGCACGTCCTCAATCAGCAGATGGCCGCGCGCCAGCAGACACACCAGCGCCATGCGCACGGCTTCGGTCTTGCCGCGGATGCTGATTTCAATGGCGCCTTCGATCTGGCGGAGTTTCCCCGGCGAGATGAACGCGGCGGACGCTGCCGGGAACGTCGACATCAATCCTCAGAATACACTTGTTATACATCCAGTCCGACGGCCCGCATCAGATCGAGCGCGTTACTGCGCGCCACCACGCCCGGCCGCATCCGGTAATCGAATACCAGTTGTCCGTTCTCGATGCGGTCTTCGAAGTGCACATTTTCCGCCGCCGGCGCCAGTTCATCCGCTACACGGGCGAGCGACAGGTCGTGCGTGGTGGCGAGCCCGATGGCGCCCCGTTTCAACAAAGCCCGGATCAGGCCTTCGGCCCCGATGGCCCGGTCGTGGGAATTCGTTCCGTGCAGCAATTCATCGAGCAGAAAGAACGCTGGCGGCACCAGCTCCAGAATCTGTTTCAGGCGCAGAATTTCGGCCATGAAGCGCGAATGCCCTTCTTCGAGCGAATCCATGGTGCGAATGGAAGCTCCCAGCGACAATTGCGAAATGGCCAGCCTTCTCGCCCGCACGGGCGCACCGGCCAGCGCGAGTACCGCGTTGACGCCGGCCGCGCGCAACAACGTGCTTTTTCCGGACATATTCGATCCACTCACGACCAGCAACTGCCGGGGAGCGACCAGCGCCACGCTGTTCCGAACGCAGCGCTCCTCCGCGAGCAAGGGATGACCCAGGTCTTCTGCGTCAAAGACAGCGCCCGGGGCGAATTCCGGCAGCGGATCGCCAGGATGTTCCCAGGCGTAGTTGGCCAGCGAGGAAAGCGCCTCAATCTCGCTGACCGCATCGAGCCAGCCCGGAATCAGCGCGCCGTTTTCCGCTCGCCAGGCCTCGATGGCCATGGCAATCTGGATCGTCCACATCAGCGGTCCATCGAGAGCGCGAACGATGAAATTATCGCGGGAATCGAACAACTCCATCCAGCGGCGCAGACGGCCGATGCGCCACGATGCAGAACGCCCGCGCACGTCGATAGCGGCCCGCAGCGCAGCCAGGCGAGGCGACTGAAACCGGCAGCTTTCGAGCGTTGCCAGAATCTGCGACAGTAAATCCAGATCGTGGGCCGGTTCGTTGATCCCCTTGACGATCTCACGAATTCTTCCACGAATCGAATACGCGAACGCTCCTTCGACGAGTGCCGTCGCCACCAGCGCCCGCGTCGACTGGATGCCGATGAACCCGGTGGCGAACCACCATCCGATGACAAACGCGGCGATCGGCGCAAGCAAGGACGCGGTAACGCGCCGCGACGCAGGGAACGGATGGGCGGGCGCGCTGGCCCAGGCCGCCAGATTCTCCGGGTTCACGCCGGTGCGAAAATCGTCGCCCAGCACGGCCAGGCGCTCGCGCAGTTCGAGCAAGGGCCGCAGTTCCCCGATCGCTTCATGACGGGCGCGGAGATCGTCGATCGGAGCCGCCGACTTCAGCCATTCGGCGAGAAGCGCCTCGCCGCCGCGCGTGCGGGCCGTCGAGAGCAACTCAAACAGGCTGCCGCGTCCGAACAGATCGAGATCGGCCGCGTAGGGGTGATGGGGATCGGAGAAGCGCTCGCCGGTCTCGCCGCCGCCCTGCCAGCGATGCTCCAGACGCCCGACGCCGCGTTCGTAAAAAGCGATGGCGCGCCGCACGCACTCGGCGTCGCGTTCGATGCGCGACTGCCACCATACCAGGCCGATGAACACGGCAACCGGCAGAGCGATCAGCCAGGCGGGAGTGACGCCGCGAATGGCGAGCCAGATGAGTGCGATGGCGGTAAGGGCGATCAGCAACCGGATATAACCGAAGCGATCGCGCCGGGCCAGGAGTTCCTGTAGTTGGCGAGAGCGTTCCGCCAGTCTTTCGGCGTAGATCTCACGCGGCGTGGCGTTTATGCCCATCAAAGTCAGCTTAACGAACCGCCCACGCGCCTGTATTAGAATTAAGGATCGCCCGCACATTCGGGGCGCGTAGCTCAGCTGGTTAGAGCGCCTGCTTCACACGCAGGAGGTCCGGGGTTCGAGTCCCTGCGCGCCCACCAAT